>JBBIRU010000040.1:0-50965 GCA_037441645.1 Bacteroidota bacterium | reverse complement strand
TTTTATGGATGATTATAACAATAATCACCCACATGATAGTTTAGGAAATAAAAGTCCTATTGAATTTATGAATACGAAATATGAAAAATGTTTAATTTAGCTCTGTAGGAAAAAGGGGGTACTTACAGAATCAAGAATATGTTTACTTGTAAAATAAGTATTTGTAGCAGTAAAAGCAGCCAGTAATGCTAACAAATAACCCTTGGTCTGAGGGTTTTTAATCATAACAAGGGTCAGAATCAAAACATTTTATCTACATTCGCCCTGATTATTTCAGATGCTTCTTCGTATCCGGGTTTTCCCAAAAGAGCGAACATATTTTTCTTATAGGCTTCCACACCGGGCTGATCGAATGGATTAACACCTAACATATATCCACTGATTCCGCATGCCATTTCGAATAAATAAATCAACTGACCGATATAAGATTCGGTAAGTTTTGGGATTTCGATCAATATATTGGGAACGCCACCTTCAAGGTGAGCCATAATAGTTCCCAGCTGGGCCATTTTATTAACATAGCTCAGGGGCTTATAACTGATAAAATTAAGACCGTCGGAATCGTCATTCTCGTGGGGAACAGCCAGTTTATTCCTGGGTTCGGTAACAGAGAGTACCGTTTCGAACAAAATTCTCTGTCCATCCTGAATATATTGCCCCATCGAATGAAGATCGGTTGTAAAATCAACACTGGCCGGAAAAATTCCTTTGCCCTGTTTTCCTTCGCTTTCGCCATAAAGTTGTTTCCACCATTCGGAGAAAAATCGCATCCGGGGTGTATAATTCACCAGAATCTCAACCAGTTTTCCATTTTTATATAAACCGTTCCGGGCAGCAGCATATAATGCGGCAGGGTTTTCCTGGAAAGGAGTTTTCGGGCCTGTTATTTCCATCATATGCCTGGCACCTTTTACCAGGGCATGAATATCGAAACCGGCAACAGCTATCGGAAACAGACCTACGGGTGTTAACACCGAGTAACGACCACCCACATCATCGGGAATAACAAATCTCTTATACCCTTCTTTTACGGCCAGATCGAGCAAGGCTCCCCTTCGTTCATCGGTAATGGCAACAATTCGCTGACGGGATTCTTCTTTTCCGTATTTTGACTCCATGTGGTGTTTCAAAAGCCGGAAAGCAATGGCCGGTTCTGTGGTAGTTCCCGATTTTGAAATAACGGCTATTCCGTAATCGTAATTATTCAATGTTTCGAGAAGTTCGTAAAGATAATCTTCGCCTATATTCTGCCCTGCATATAAAACTATAGGATTTTTGCGCTCGGGATTAAGATGATTAAAGTTGTGAGAAAGGATATCAATAACTGCCTTGGCGCCAAGATACGAACCACCGATTCCAACGACCACAAGAACATCAATTTTTTCGCGAAGATGATGGGCGGCATCCTGGATTTCTTTTATCTGGGCTTCCGAGGTACGTACCGGAAGGTCAACCCACCCCAGAAAGTCGTTTCCTTTCCCGGTTTTGTTTATCAGGGAATGAATATGATTTGTAACATCCTCTTCACAACCCAATATTTCATTTTCAGGAATAAAGTTAAAAACCTGATCAATACTGAGCATTATAGGTTCCATAGTGTTATTTTAGTTTATCGGTTAATAATTTCATTTCAACAGAAGGAGAATATCGTTCATAAAGTATATGGTATACCGCCTGAACAATGGGCATCTCCATTTCTCTTTCGCGGCATATTTCAATAAAGCTTTTGACTGAATAATATCCTTCGGCAACCATATTCATTTCAAGCTGCGCCGACTTTACCGTATATCCTTTGCCAATCATAGCTCCAAAAGTCCGGTTTCGGCTGAATTGCGAATAACAGGTTACCATTAAATCGCCCAGGTAAACATAGTTTAATAAGTTCCGTTCTGCCGGAGCCATATGGTTTAAGAAAGTCTGAATTTCCCTGATGGCGCTCGAAACAAGTACAGAAATTGAATTATCACCATATCCCAGGCCATGGCAGACACCGGTGGCTATTGCCATAACATTTTTCAGGGCCGATGAATATTCGGCACCTAACACATCGCTGGAGGTAATAATTTTAAGAAACCTGCAATGAAGTGCATTGGCAACTATATTGGCAATTTCAGAGTTTTCCGACAGAACCGTTAAAAAAGTTAACCGCTCCAAAGCAATTTCTTCGGCATGTGAAGGGCCCGAAATAAATCCCAGGTGACTAAAGGGAATATTAAAAAAGTCATGTAAATAGGTGCAAACTGTTTTATGTTGAGTAGGAATTAATCCTTTGGTAGCCGAAAAAACAAATTTCCCATGAAAATCGGTTTCCGTAATACCTTCGAGACTTGACTCAATAAAAGCAGCCGGTAGAACAATGAGAAGAATATCTGATTTGCGGATCGTTTCTTTTACTGAAGTCTCAAAGGTTATTTTTTCAGTCTCTATTTCAACATCACTCAGATACAAAGGATTATGATGATTTTCTTTCATCTGTTGAAGCATATCGGGATCGCGAACAGCCCAGACAATATTACTGATATTATACTGAAGAAGTTTAATTATTGCGGTTGCCCAACTCCCCTCCCCAATGACACCGATTTTAAGGTTGTCCGACATATTTTATAAAGTTAAACAGGGGTCAAACCTACACATTTTAACTTAATGTCAAAAATGAAGTTTTCAAAAGTAATGAACGGTTTTTTATTTGGCCGGAATAGAGATACTCCCTTAATTAAAATCATGTTAGAACACTTTTTCTCTCATTTTCATTTATTTATATTTAGAATTTGTATAAATAAAAAAATGCTATTAACTTAGCAGAATAATTAGATAATGTTGATCACATGGCCACCAAAAGCTTAAAAGAAACAGTTGTACAGATTTTTACAAATTATCTGGAAAAAAAAGGGCATCGCAAAACTCCGGAACGCTATGCCATTCTGGAAGAGATATATTCTCAAACAGGCCATTTCGATATCGAGACCTTATATATTTACATGAAAAATAAAAATTATCGTGTAAGCAGGGCAACTTTATATAATACCATTGAACTTTTACTTGATTCGAATCTCGTAGTAAAGCACCAGTTTGGAAAAAACATTGCCCAGTTTGAGAAAGCCTATGCATGCCGGCAACACGATCACCTGATTTGTGTAAAATGCGGAAAAGTGAGTGAATTTTGCGACCCCCGGATTCTGGATATCCAGAAATCAATAACAATTAATCAGAAATTTGAGCCTTCTTTTCATTCCCTCTATATTTACGGAATATGCAGTGAATGTAACTGTTAATTATTTCAAGTTTTCAAACACCTTTTGCAGTATCTCTTCTTCTTTTTCCCAGCACAATTCTTCTGAAGCTATCACACAATTTTGTTTCCATTCTTTCCTTTTCACCTCATCATAAAGCATTTGCCTGATAATTTCCGAAAGTTTCTCAGGGTCTCTCTCAAGAGTACAAATTCCAACTTTATACCCTTCAACTATTTTCTTCTGTTCAGGAAAATCTGATGCCAGCACAGGTACATGCTCATATATATAGTCAAAAATTTTATTAGGGAGCGAGTAATAATAATTAAGTCCAAGATCTTCTTCAAGAGAAATACCTAAATCAGCCTGCTTTGTTAATGAAGCTAATTGTTCAAAGGGAACTCTTCCTGTAAAAATCACCTTGTTTTCTACCCCTTCATTTTTAGTATGAAGTTTAAGATCTTCAGTTATATCGCCCTGTCCTGCAATTAAAAAAATCACATCATGCAAATATTTCATGGATGAGATAACGGTTTCTATACCACGACCAACATTCAATGCACCCTGGTAAATAATGACTTTTTTATTTTCCGGCAGTTCCATTTTATTACCTGTATTTACAGCGCCTTTCTTTGAAGGAACATTTCTTATAACCTTAAAATCGGAATTGTATTTCTTTAAATACTCCCGGGCCAGGGAATCGCAAACAGTATAGGTATTTTTAAGTTTAGGAACCGTATGTTTTTCAATCCAGAGCCAGGTATCTCTTACTCTTTTTCTGCCTATCAGTTCGGGAACTTCGGTAAAATATTCGTGACTATCATAAACCAGTATCTTGTCTTTTATTCTGGAAACAAAGTAATTAGCTGGTAAAGTATCAAGATCATTAGCCAGAAAAATATCTGCTTTTCGGAAAAGCAACAGAAGAAATAAACGAAAATTATACTCGGCATAAAACAAAAATCCTTTTTTGAAAATCAGTTGAAAACGATACGTTTTATAATCTCTTGAAACTGGTTGTGAGTGGGATAGCTTTCTTCCAACAAGAAGAATTTCATAACCTGAAACAGAAAGGCTTGTACAAATTTTATGAACCCGGGAATCGGTTACAAGGTCATTAGTTACTGATACAATAATCTTTCTCACGTATTTTTTCTGTAAAAATAGAAATAATCCTCATTTGGAGCAGACTATCAACGCAGAAAAGAATATATAAATTATCTTTGAAAAAAAATAGAATGAAAGTTCTTCATAACATATCATTACTTCCTTTCAATACTTTTGGAATAGATGTTTCTGCAAAAGAAATGATCGAAATTGAAGAAAAAAAAGAATTGTATGAATTAATAAATTCCGTTTCGCTTAAAGAAGATTATTATATAATTGGAGGTGGTTCCAATATTTTATTTACCCGGAATTTTGCAGGAACATTAATTCATCCTGTTTTTAAAGGAATTGAAAAAATTAAAGAAACAGATCTGCACGTATGGGTTAAAGTAAATGCAGGAGAGATTTGGGATGATTTTGTGGAATATTGTGTTTCAAATAATTATGGAGGGATTGAAAATCTGTCACTCATCCCCGGGCAATGCGGAACTGCACCTGCCCAAAACATCGGAGCATATGGCGTTGAAGTAAAAGATACGATAGTTGAGGTTGAAGTTTTCAACTTCGAAACAGGCGAAACATTACTTCTGAAAAACCAGGACTGCGAATTTGGTTACCGGTCAAGTATCTTTAAAAACAAACTAAAACATTCCTGGTTAATTGTTTCGACCACTTACATGCTGACCCGTAAAAATCATGTATATAATATTCATTATGGCAATATTCACCAGGAACTGAACAAATTCTCCGAAATTAATCTTAAGACCATCCGGCAAAGCGTAATTAATATCCGTACCAGCAAACTACCCGACCCAAAACAAATCGGAAATGCCGGCAGTTTTTTTAAAAATCCCATTGTTGATTCATCAACAGCTGAAGAAATCAAAAAGCGATATCCGGATGCACCAACATATCCTGTTTCTGAAAAAGAAACCAAACTGGCAGCCGGATGGCTGATTGAAAAATGCGGATGGAAAGGGAAAAAAATGGGTAATGCAGGGGTTCATGATAAACAAGCTCTGGTTATAGTAAACCTGGGAAAAGCTAACGGTACAGAAATAATTTACTTGTGCAATAAAATTCAAAGATCAGTCTTCTCGAAATTTGAGATTAAACTGGAACCGGAAGTTAATTTTCTTTAGAAACTGTTTTGATTTCTTGTTTTGACCTGGTTAATGTCCTACGGACAAACTATCATTAGTTTAATTTTTTATTGATATGGAATGCCTACGGCATATTTATTTTCTCCGTCAGGAGAGAAATACCAATAAAAAATTAAAAAACATCGGGTATTCCCCCGTCAGGGGATTAACATCCTGGATTAATGAATGGTAAAATTTTAAAACAGTTTTTTAATAAATTCTATAAATTAAGTCATTATGACACATATTAATACTAATACCTATATTTATTATCTTCGATAATTGAAATCTTTAGCATTAACTTTAAATTTAATCTTAATTATATTAAGTTTGCAATGAACCAAAAGAAATTTTAAATTAATACTCTATTTCTATATTAAGGGCTATAAATTTATTTAAAATGAACCCGAACAATAATTTAAAATACATTAATAGTAAAAATGTTATATTAATGCTTTTCGGTTTAATAATTTTAATAGTCCTCTTTGTTAGAATTCGTTTACTTAATATTCCTTTGGAAAGAGATGAAGCTGAATACGCCTATATGGGGCAGTTAATGTTGCAGGGAATTCCTCCTTTTGAAATGGCATATAACATGAAGTTTCCCGGCACTCATCTAATGTATGCTATATTTATGTCAATCTTTGGGCAAACAACAATTGGCATTCATCTTGGACTTTTAATAATAAATCTTTGTTCCATTTTATTTATTTACTTATTTGTAAAAAAGATTATTGGTAATAATGGAGCATTAATAGCAGCCGCAATTTATGCTATTTTATCGCTAAGTAATTCAGTTTTAGGGTTTGCTGCACATGCAACCCACTTTTTAATTTTTCCAGCAATTGCAGGGACATTTGTATTATATAAAACAATTAATAATGATAAGAAGATTTTGTACTTTTTATCAGGAATCTTACTAGGCATTGTTCCATTAATGAAACAACAAGGGATTTTCTTTTGTGTTTTTGGAGCTTCCTTTTTATTACTTTCATTTTTTCTTTATAAAAGAAAAAATGTTAAAGCCTTCTCTTTAAGATTTATACTATTTATTTTTGGTGGTCTTATTCCTTTTGGTTTAATGCTCATTATCCTTAAACTATGCGGTGTTTTTGATAAATTTTGGTTCTGGACATTTCAATACGCCATGGAATATGAACAACAGGTAAATCTCTCTGATGCTTTTCCACTTTTTAAAAGAATGTTCTTAATTGTTACAACAGACTATTATTTGATTTGGATTTTTGCAGCATTAGGTATTACTGCTTTATTTATTCATCCCAAACTAAAAAAAACTCCATCAATTTTGTTTATTTTGTTATTTACAATATTTTCATTTTTATCAGTTTGTCCGGGATTATACTTCAGGCCACATTATTTTATTGTTTTATTACCAGCTATTGCTATTCTGTATAGCATTCTCTTTGATTTTATTATAAATCTCCACTGGAATATTAAAAAACTTAAATATTTAAGTTTTTTAATATTGATCTTTCCCGTTTTACTTGGATTAGTCTTACAAAAGGATTATTTATTTATTCAAGATCCAAAATATATATGTAGAAAAACATATGGGTTTGCCAACGTTTTTATCGAATCTATTAGAATTGCCGATTATATTAAACAAAGTTCAGAAAAAAGTGATAAGGTAGCCATTATAGGTTCCGAACCTCAAATCTTTTTTTATTCAGACAGACATTCAGCAACCGGATATATTTTTACCTTTAGCTTAAATGAAAACCAGAAAAATAAGTATAAAATGCAAAAGGAAATGATTAGTGAAATTGAAAATGCTCATCCCAAGTTTATAATTTATTTTCCTGATTCAATTTATTATATTTCAAAATGGATTAAACCATATCTCCATAAAAATCAATATCAGATAAGTGGAATTGTTGACATGTATCCCGGCCTGACTATCTATAAGTGGAATAATGACGCCCTTATATATAAACCTCGCTCGGAGGTATATGCTATAATCTATAAACATTTAAGTATATGAACATTGTAAGGTTTTTATTAAGCAAACTTTAAAATTTCAGTATTTAAATTATGGAATTCAACAACCTTTATATATAAAATTAAGTCCTGTTAAATGGATTAAGTAAAATGAACACATTTAAATACATTTAAATTAATAGCATCATGAAAATTAACTTAAAACTATTAATTTTATCAGTTGCACTTGTTGTTGTTTTTCGATTAGATGCCCAAAATGCATCATCCGATTCAAAATTATTCTCAGAAATATTTTCTGGAAGTAGTTATTTTATAGAAAATAAGGGACAAATTGTTAGTATGGAAAACAGGACTCCTGTTCCTTCGGTTTTGTTTCATACCAATGGCAATTCTTCCGATATTTATATTAAAACTACAGGAATATCATACGTTTTAAAAAAAATTGAAGTGCCTGAAATAAAACCGGATGATCCTTATCCTACTTTAAACAATTCGTTTAAGGGCGAATGGGAACGAATTGATATGGTGCTGATCGGGTCAAATAAAAATGCAGAGATTATAAAAGAAGGCCAAAGTGATTATTATGAAAACTATTATCTTTCTCAATGTCCTTCCGGAATCACTAATGTTTACGGCTATAAAAAAGTTATTCTGAAAAACATATACCCGCATATTGACTGGGTTATTTCTTTTAATGAAAAGGATCAATTGAAATACGATTTTATTGTCCATCCCAAAGGTAATCCTGCCGATATAAAAATTCAGTATAAATGGGCAGATAAACCAGAACTCAACTCAGACGGAAGCATTTCCATCAATGGCCCTTTGGGTAATATTATTGAAGGAAAGACACTGGTTTTTCAGGACAAAATAGTTATTTCTTCTTCCTGGCATATCCAGCAGGATAGCACACTCGAAATTATAACTGACAATTATGACAAAAACAAGGATCTAATAATCGATCCTATTCTGTTATGGGCAACTTATTGCGGTGGAAGTGCAAATGATCCCGGGTACTGTATTAAAAGTGACGGAACTTCTGTTTTTGTTACTGGACTTACTGCTTCAGTAAATTTTCCGACTTTAGACCCTGGAACCGGAGCATATTTTCAGGGCACTTTTGCAGGCGGTGGTTCGGGCGATGCCTTCATTCTGAAATTTGATACCAATGGAGTAAGACAATGGGCAACATATTACGGGGGCGCAAATGATGACATTCCCAGATCTCTTTCAGTTAACACAAATAATGTATTTATAACCGGGCAGACTTTGTCTAATGATTTTCCTACATTCGATCTGGGTTCAGGTGCGTACTACCAGGCAACCAATGCAAACAATCTTGTTAGTGATGCTTTTATATTAAGATTTGATAAAAACGGTATCAGGGATTGGAGTACTTATTTTGGGGGTAATTTCTGGGATGCAGGATATTCCGTTTTCACTACTGATAGTTACTTGTATTTTAGTTTTGTATCCAGTTCATCAGATATGCCTATATATAATCCCGGTGGCGGAGCTTATATTAATACATATACAGGTAATACTGATTATTATTTACTAAAGATGTCTGTTACAGGTATTCCTGTCTGGGGAACATATTTCGGTGGAACAAACAATGAGGGTGTATTTGAGGTCTTTTTCGAATTTAATGGAGATATTTACCTGGCCGGTGGAACATCTTCCCCTGATTTTCCGGTTATGAACCCCGGAGGAACAGCCTTTTATCAGGGAAATTTATCAGGTAGTTCCGATATTGTAATTTCAAGGTTTACTTCAAATGGGAATCTTACATGGTCTACATATCTTGGCGGAACTGTTGATGAATCAGTAAGATCCTTTGCGACAAACAATAATAAAATATGGCTCGGAGGCTTTACCAGTTCTTCGAATGCTCCCACAGTTAACCCCGGTAACGGGAGTTATTATCAAGGCTCTACAGGAGGAGGAAATGATGGAATTCTGGTTTCTTTCAATACCAATAACGAGCTTATATGGGGAACATATTACGGAGGAAACTCTTCTGATTATATTAGTGATATTCACGCAGATAATTACAGCTTATGGATATCCGGAAGAACTTTCTCTGCTAATTTTCCGACACTCGATCCAGGAATGGGAACATTTTTCCAGGGAACTAAAGGAAGCGGCTACGATGCTTTTTTTGCAAAATTTAAACAGAATGGCATAAGACAATGGTCTACTTTCTACGGTGGAGCAGGCAATGAAGAATCATTAAGTATGTTTTCCGATAATACCAACTTATGGGCAACAGGTTACACCAGCTCCAACAACTTTTTAACATTAGATGCTGGAAATGGAGCTTACTACCAGCCTGTTTTTGGTGGTGGAGGTAACGATGCCTTTATCCTGAAATTCGATGTATGTATTAAACCTAATGTTACCATTACCCCTTCCAGTACAGTTATCTGCCTTCTCGACACTACTACTTTGGTTGCAAACGGAGCCCTGAGCTATCAATGGCAAATGCCCATTGTAAATAATGATTCTTTGTTGGTTTCCCCGGCAGTCGATTCAACATATACTGTTATCGGAACCGATGATATGTCTTGTTCTAACTCAGCAAATATATCCATAACAGTTAATCCATTACCCCAGTTAATTATTACACAGCCCGACTCTGTTTGCTTTGGAGATTCCATCACCTTACACATTACCAGCGATTTACCCTCGTATTATTTATGGTCGGTATTACCCCCTGCCACCGACTCCACCTTGACAGTAACACCTGATACAGTAAATCATACTTTTAATTATTTCGTTTTGGTTACTGATACTGTAAACGGTTGTAAAAATGCAACATTTACATCCGTTTATACAAACTCTCTTCCCCAGTTAACCGTTACTCAACCGGACTCCATTTGTTTTGGAGATTCTATTCCTTTAACCGTTCACAGCAATCTTCCTTCCTACTATTTATGGACACCTGTGAACGGAACCGATTCAACATTGATAGTCAGTCCCGATACAGTTCATCAGACTTTTACCTATAATGTCCTTGTAACAGACACAGTAAATGGTTGCAGAAGTTCGATCTCTACCAGCATTTATGTAAATGCTTTACCTCAACTTACCATTACCAATCCCGATTCCATCTGTTTTGGCGATTCAATCACTTTAACTGTTCACAGCGACTTACCTGCATATTATTTATGGACGCCGTTTCCGGGCACCGATTCCAGCCTGACAGTAAGTCCCGATACTGTTCATCAGACATTTACTTATAATGTACTTGTTACTGATACATTGAACGGATGTAAAAGTTCTGCAACAACCAGTGTTTTTGTTAATGCCCTCCCGCAACTTACCATTTCACAACCCGATTCGATTTGTTTTAAAGACTCCATCACACTTGAAGTTCATAGCGACCTTCCTTCCTATTACACATGGTCTCCGGGAATCGGAACCGACTCACTGTTTACCGTTAGTCCGGGTTCCATTAACGCTGCAACGGCTTATTCTGTGGTTGTTACCGATACCGTTAACGGCTGTATCAGCATGGCTTTTACCTCTGTATTTGTTAATCCATTACCGCAACTTATTATCACTCCTCCCGATTCTATCTGTAATGGCGATACTATTACCCTCCAGATATTAAGCGACCTTCCTTCGTTTTATCACTGGTCTCCCGGCAACGGAACCGATTCTACTCAAAGTACTTATTCTGTTCATCCGGATGTAGCATACCAGACCTTTACTTATTCATTAATAGCTACCGACACAGTAAATGGCTGCAAAAATTACGATACCACCAGTGTTTATGTTCATGGTAAACCCGAAATTTTTATTACAAGTAACCCATCAAACCATGCTATTTGTTCTTATGACAGCATTACATTTACTGTTCAAAACACAGATTCAATTTATCTCTATTCCTATAACTGGACTCCCAATTTAGGATCAGACTCCTCTGTTGTCTTTTACCCTCCGCAATCAGATACCCTTTACCAGTTTTCTGTAATAGGAACCAGTGTTTATAACTGTAAAGATACGGCATCTACCTTTGCCATTATTCACCCTGCTATTAATGTCAGTATTACCTCATCCGATCAGGATACAGCTATTTGTTACCGTGATAATATAATATTAACAGCCGTTGGAAATAACATAAATACATACCTGTGGTCACCTTCAATTTCTGATTCAACAAATAGCAGTATAAACATTATGCCTATCAGTACCAGTACTTATTCCGTTCTTGTGACCTCTTTAGAAAACTGCATTGCAACCGACACCATTACTGTAATTGTTTATCCATTGCCCACATTCAGCGTACGCGACACCACTATTTGTTTTGGAAACAGCGTAACAGTAGGAGTTTTTAATACATTTAACAGCGCTGCTACTTATAGCTGGACTCCTGGTAATTTATCCGGAATCTCTGTTACCGTTTCACCGCAGGACACAACCACATACCTTGTTACAAGTCTGGATTCAAATGCCTGTCATTATTCCATGCCATTAACGGTAAATGTAGATTCATTGCCAATAGCCACAATAACAGGAATTAACAGAATCTGCTATGGAGAATCCACTACACTTAGTGCCAGTGGCGGAACAAGCTTTTTATGGACACCTGTTAATTCAACTTCAAACACAATCACAGTTACACCTCTCACTACTTCTTCCTATCAGATGATCGCTAATTCAACTATTTGTTACGACACAACATCTGTTACTGTAACAGTTGACCCAAAACCTGTAATCTCAGTCACACATGACACAACTTTAATTATCGGAATGTCAGTCCCTCTGAATGTTACCGGCGCAGATACGTATGACTGGAGTCCTATTGATGATTTATCCTGTGTTAATTGTTCCAACCCCGTAGCGAAACCCTATTCAACCATTGAATATTGTGTATTAGGCACAAATACTTACGGATGTCTCGATACCGCATGTGTAAATGTAACCATTGATGCAGAATGCGGTGAAGTCTTTGTTCCTTCAGCTTTCAGCCCTAACGGGGACGGGAAAAACGATGTTTTATATGTATATGGAAAATGTATAAAATCAATGGAATTCAGAATTTTTAACCGATGGGGAGAAAAAGTATTTGAAAGTACCGATCCCGACATCGGCTGGGACGGATCGTATCGTGGGAAAGATGCAGATACTGATGTTTTTGTGTATTATCTCAAAGCTGAGTATTACATAGGAACAAAAGTAGATACCAAAGGAAATATTACATTAATGCATTAATCAGGAGGAAAGAAAAATGAGACACTTTATAATAATTACCATCATCCTTTGTTTGCTCCCTTTTTTAAATTTCGGACAGGATATTTTATTTTCCCAGCCTAACGAAGCGCCCGTTTTATTAAACCCGGCAAATACAGGTTCGCAATACGACCTGCGGGCTGTTGCCAATTACCGTCAGCAATGGAACAGTATAACATCCCCCTTTAAAACCATTGCAGCAAGCGTAGATGGAAAAGTTCTCGCGCAAGGTAAAAACGGATCGTCTTTTGGCGCCGGTTTAAGTTTTTATAACGACATGGCTGGGGAAGGAAAACTTGTTACCAACCAGGTTAATTTATCACTATCCGGTAAAGTAACACTGGCAAAAAATCAAACATTGTCAACCGGGATTTACGGTGGGCTGGTTCAGAGACACATTGCTGCAGGTAACTTAACCTGGGGGAATCAGTACAACGGATTAGTGTATGATTCAAGCCTCCCGTCAAACGAGGATTTCTCTTCTGAAAGCTTTCTCAACGGCGATTTTGGTGCAGGTATACAATGGAGTTACGGAAAAGGCTCCCGGACTCTTTCATCGAATGATATGTTTGGCGCACAGGCAGGCCTTGCAGCATTCCATGTAAATAGCCCAAGAACAGGATTCTATTCCGTAACCGACAAGCGATCGGTGCGTTACTTGTTTCATTTTACCGGCTCCTATGGTATAAAAAATACCAATATGCAGCTTTCTCCTATGTTTATTTACGAAAGACAGGGACCTGCACAAATGATTTACGCCGGAACTTTTATTAAATATAAACTCCAGGAATCCTCAAAATATACCGATTATGTTCTTTCCAGGACCGTGAGTCTGGGAGGTTTTTTACGAAGCAGAGATGCCGTTGTTATTGCAGCTCAGTGCGAAATGGGACAAATTGCGTTCGGAATAAGTTATGATATAAACATTTCATCTCTTACAAAAGTAAGTTCAGGGCGCGGTGGTTTTGAAATATCATTACGTTATTTACCTTTGCGCTCGTCTTCTCCCAGCAGGTTGATTTAGCTTTTGATTACATCAAAAAGTTTTATTAACCAACAGGTGTGAATAATTTCATTCATTTGTTACTCAATAGATAGTTATCTTTGTTTCAGGAAAGAAATAATACATTGTGACTGATTTTTTAAAAGATCTTAATAAACCCCAACGTGAGGCCGTTGTAAATTTCAAAGGGCCCAACCTTATAATTGCGGGTGCGGGATCCGGAAAAACCCGGGTACTGACCTATCGCATAGCCTATCTTCTTCAGCAGGGAATTTTTGCCGGTAACATTATGGCGCTTACGTTTACCAATAAGGCTGCCAAAGAGATGAAAGAACGAATAATTTCCCTGGTTGGATATTCTTCCGCCAGGTATTTATGGATGGGCACTTTTCATAGTCTTTTTGCCAGAATACTAAGAACTGAATGCGACAAACTCGATTTTACTTCAAAATTTACCATTTACGATACCGATGATAGCAGAAGCCTATTAAAATCAATCATCAAAGATCTGCAACTGGATGATAAATTATATAAAGTTTCGGAAATTCATGGAAGAATAAGCATGGCCAAAAACAACCTTATAACTGCATCTACCTACCTTAACAGCCCGGTTATACAGGAACAGGATAAAGCCAGCCGCAAACCAGAAATTGGCAAAATCTATTCCCTGTACATGAGTCGCCTTAAAGCTTCTGACGCTATGGATTTCGATGATCTCCTGGTTTTTACCAATATTTTATTAAGAGACCATCCCGAAACCATCGAAAAATACCAGAACCAGTTTCATTATTTACTGGTCGACGAATACCAGGACACCAATTATGCCCAGTACCTCATTATAAAACGACTGGCTGCAAAACATAACAATATATGTGTAGTTGGTGACGACTCACAAAGTATTTATGCTTTCAGGGGAGCAAAAATTGAAAATATTCTGAATTTTAAAAAGGACTACCCGGAAAATAAACTCTACAAACTCGAACAAAATTACAGGTCCACAAAGACCGTGGTAAACGCTGCCAATTCCCTGATAAATAATAACCACGGCAGAATTCCGAAAACTATCTGGAGCGATAACGAAAACGGCGAAAAAATAAAGGTTCAGAAAGCATTGACCGATGCCGAAGAAGGTTATGTAATCAGCAATATCCTGAAAGATTACCAGGAAACACACCATTTTTCGTATAGCGATTTTGCCGTTCTTTACAGAATAAATGCCCAGTCACGAACTTTCGAAGAAGCGTTCCGCAGAAGAGGAATTCCCTACCGGGTTTATGGTGGCATGTCATTCTATCAGCGAAAAGAAATCAAGGATGTTATCGCTTATTTCCGGATCATTATCAATCACAACGACGACGAAGCATTTAAGCGGATTATAAACTTTCCTGCCCGTGGTATAGGAAAAACAACCCTCGAAAAAATAGAACTTTTAGCTTTATCAAATGAAATTAGTATCTGGTCGGTTATCTCTGACACAAAACTGCTTTCACAGAATCTTACCCAGGGCACTCTTGCAAAAGTGATGAATTTTAAAAGCATGATTATCCATTTTACGGAACGGTTGTATCAAACCGATGCTTTTGAACTGGCAAGCTATATTGTAAGCCATACCGGAATTCTTCGCGAACTTGAATCGGAAAAATCGCAGGAAGGAATGACCCGGAAACAAAATGTAGAAGAATTACTGAATGCTGTAAAAGATTTTTGTGTAACATCCTTAGCCGAAAATCCCGAAGAAACTGTTTTCCTGGATGGATTTCTCGAAACCGTCTCGTTGCAGACTGAGAGCGAAGAAAACAATGAAAGCAAGGATCATGTGTCATTAATGACTGTTCACTCGGCAAAAGGTCTCGAATTCAATTGTGTTTTTATTGTCGGCGCCGAACAGGAACTTTTCCCTCTTCATTTCAATGGGATTTCTCCCGAAAACATTGAAGAGGAACGCCGATTATTTTATGTAGCTTTAACCAGGGCTAAAAAAATTGCCAATATTTCTTTTGCAGAACATAGATATAAATGGGGACAATTAATATCCTGCCAGCCCAGTCGTTTTATCGACGAAATCGACAAACAATATCTTGATCTCCCTATTGATGCCTCTAAGCTTATGGAACCCACGAACTACCATGCAAAAGGCTTAAAGAAAACATCCAACTTACAGAGCGAAATGCTTAAACCTGCCATTTCATTATTGGTAAAAGAAAAAAAATTAGTACATTTGGACGTTGCAGAAAAAAAAGCGAAGCCTTCCGACATTCAAATGGACTCGTACCAGGTCGAAGAAGGAATGCAGGTTGTTCATGACCGTTTCGGTAAAGGTGTTGTTGTTAAAATTGAAGGCCATAATCCCAATACCAAAGCGCTCATACAATTTGAAGTAAGCGGTGAAAAACAATTGCTTTTAAAATTTGCCAAATTAAAAATATTACATCCTAACTGATTAATCTTGTATTCATGAATTCAACCGAATACTACAATTCACAACGTAAACAACTGGTTTTACCCGAGTACGGACGACACATTCACGAAATGGTCGATTATCTGAAAACTGTCACATCAAGCGAAGACCGGAACAGAATGGCCAAAGCTTTAATTAATATTATGGCTAACCTCACACCCGGAATGCGTGAAACTCCCGAATTTCGGAACAAACTCTGGAATCACCTTGCCCAAATGGGAAACTTTGAACTGGATTTAGAATATCCTTGCCAGATCACTAAAAAAGAAGATTTTCTGAAGCCTCCTAACAAATTGCCATATCCTACCAACAGTATCAAGCAAAAACATTACGGAGGAATTGCCAAGGCCTGTATCAGAAAATTCAGCGAAATGCCCGACTCCGAATCAAAAACCGTATTGCTGGAGATGCTGGCTAATCATATGAAGAAATTATACCTGGTATGGAATAAAGAAGCTGTCAGCGATGAACAGATTTTTACCGACATAAACGAAATGGCCGGAAATGTTCCCCTTATTGATACAACCATAAGACTCAACGAAACACGTGATATCCTGTACAGAAACCAAAAACCTAAACTTCAGAAGCCCTTCAAGAAAAATAATCGGAAACAACGATAACTTTATTCTATGGCAACATTTGAAGTAACCGGCGGAACGCATTTAAACGGGGAAATAACTCCACAGGGAGCTAAAAACGAGGCCCTGCAGGTAATCTGTGCCGTATTACTGACCTCAGAAGAAGTAATTATCGATAATATTCCTGAGATAAGAGATGTTACCAAGCTTATTGAACTCCTGTCGGACCTTGGAGTTGAAGTAAAAAAAATTAAAGCAGGTAAATATTCATTCTGTGCCCGGAGTGTTAATATCGATTACCTTAAAACTGACAAATATGCACAGCAGGCAACTACTCTCCGGGGTTCCATCATGATCGTCGGCCCGTTGCTCGGTCGTTTCGGAAAAGGATTTATTCCCAAACCCGGAGGCGATAAAATCGGTCGCAGAAGATTGGATACTCACTTTATCGGATTCGAAAAACTAGGTGCAAAATTCGATTTTAATGTTGCTACCAATTTTTTTACAGTTGAAGGAAAATCGTTGAAAGGCAGCTATATGCTTCTTGAGGAAGCTTCGGTTACCGGAACGGCCAATATCATTATGGCTGCCGTTCTTGCCAAAGGAAAAACAACCCTTTTTAATGCAGCCTGCGAACCTTATGTTCAGCAACTTTGCAATTTACTGAACAAAATGGGAGCAAAGATTTCCGGTGTCGGTTCAAATATGCTTTTTATCGAAGGAGTAAATAAACTTCACAGCGCCAAACACAAGGTACTTCCAGACATGATCGAGATCGGCAGTTTTATTGGTATGGCTGCTATGACCCAAAGCGAACTTACCATAAAGAATGTCGGTTACGAATACCTGGGAATTATTCCCGATTCATTTAAAAGGCTTGGCATAAAACTTGAAAGACGAGGCGACGATATTTATATTCCGGCACAAAAACATTACGAGATTGACACCTTTATTGATGGTTCTATCATGACAATAGCAGATGCCATATGGCCCGGATTAACACCCGACCTTCTTTCGGTATTCCTGGTTGTTGCCACACAGGCGAAAGGAAGTGTGCTGATCCATCAGAAAATGTTTGAAAGCCGCCTGTTCTTTGTCGATAAGCTGATAGAAATGGGCGCCCAGATTATCCTCTGCGACCCGCACCGTGCAACTGTTATAGGTCTCGATAAACGGTTTCCTCTTCACGGTACTACCATGTCAACACCCGATATACGTGCAGGAGTTGCTTTGCTTATTGCCGCCATGTCGGCCAAGGGGAAAAGCATAATCCATAACATCGAACAAATAGATCGCGGATACCAAAATATCGATACTCGTCTGAATAACATCGGAGCTAATATAAAACGTCTGAATTAAAAATAAATTAAACACAGAAACAAATGAGAACAGTAAAAATAACTACACTGATTGCTTTATTAGGCATAATTGTTTATGGTTTCATGAATCAAAACCCCAATCCACAAAAAAACTCTGTTCTGAAAGACAAGCCGGCTGTTGGATTAAATGTTGGTAACAAAGCACCTGAACTTAAATACAAAGACCCCAATAATAAAGAGATAGCCCTAAGCTCATTAAAAGGAAAAATGGTATTGATCGATTTCTGGGCTTCCTGGTGTGGTCCCTGCCGACGCGAAAATCCCAATGTGGTTGCTGCATATAACAAATACAAAGACAGTAAATTTATCAATGGAAAAGGGTTTACCGTGTATAGTGTTTCATTGGATAAAAGTCTCGATAGCTGGAAAAAAGCCATAGAACAGGATGGTCTGATATGGACAACCCATGTGAGCGATTTATTATATTGGAATTCTGAAGCTGCCAGAACATATGGCGTACAGGGCATACCTACCAACTGGCTCATTGATGGTGATGGAATTATCATAGGCTCCAATCTTCGCGGAGAAGCCCTTGAAAAAGCGCTCGAAGGACAGTTGAAAAAATAAACAGTTATATTATTTGTTTATTGTTTCATGTTCGGTATATGTTTGAGTCCGGGCAAGTGTAAAAAAATGGTCATTGACTGACAGTTATTGGCTCGTTGCTATTATCGTTCAGTTGTAATTTAAATGTCAATAGTCATTGGTAAAAAATTAATCAAGAACCAGTAAGATAAAATGCCCCCTCTGTCTAATCTGAAAATCCTAATTCCTAAATCTCAAATCCTAAATGTCTTTTACTTATCAATATCCTCATCCTGCTGTTTGTGTAGATATCATAGTTATTTGTAAAAATCAGGCCGGAAATAAAATATTACTTATTGAACGCAAACACCCTCCGTTTAAAAATATGTGGGCCTTGCCGGGCGGTTTTATTGAGATGCACGAAACCCTCGAACAATCTGCTTTGCGCGAACTGTATGAAGAAACAGGAATAAAACTCACCTCCCTCAAACAATTTGCATCATACGGCGATCCGGGTCGCGATCCCCGCGAAAGAACGGTTTCCATTGTTTATTATACCTTATCAGAAAACGAGATTGATGCAAAAGCAGGCGATGATGCTGCAAAAGCAAAGTGGTTCTCCATTGGAAATCTTCCGGCATTGGCATTTGATCATAAAAAAATCATACAGGACTTTCTTCATCTGAAAACGTTTAAAAATCAAATCACCTGATCCCTGAAAAATATCAACATCCGATTATTGATAAAGAATCGCGAATAGCTTTCCGCTTTCAGTTTTTTTACCGAAATTCGACATTTATTTGAAACATATAGATGTATCCAAATTATAAGGAATACCGGGTAAAGCATTTATTTGTAAGTATTATTTTATTTTTCCCGATATTAACATCCCAGGGACAACTTTCAAATATTTCTGCCACAACAACCACTGCTTCTACAAGCATTGATGCAGGTATTATTCAGATGGCTCCCACATTAAAAAAAGAAAAATCTTTCGAATTCACATTACCTGTTGATTCCGTTCCGGTATTTTCCGACCTGGTGTACGAAAGTCGTATTGCCGAACTGAGTCTTAGCACACCCATTGCTCTTGATTATAATCCCATCGTAAAAAAATATATCGATTTTTACACTTTAAAGAAACGTGGACTGGTCTCGAAAATGCTGGGTATGAGTAAATATTACTTTCCCCTTTTCGAATCCACCCTCGATCGCTATCAACTCCCCCTGGAGTTAAAATACCTTGCCATAGTAGAATCGGCATTAAATCCAACAGCCCGGAGTAAATCCGGCGCCGTGGGTTTATGGCAGTTTTTACTTCCTACGGCACAAATGCTCGATTTAAAAATCACTTCTTTTATCGACGAGCGGCAGGATCCGGTTAAATCGACCGAGGCAGCCTGCCGTTACCTCGAATATTTATATAATACTTTTAATAACTGGCAACTCGCACTGGCTGCCTATAATGGCGGGCCCGGAATGGTAAGGAATGCCATCATCCGTTCGGGAGGAAAAACCGATTTCTGGGAACTTCGCCCCTACCTTCCCGCCGAAACGCAGGGGTATGTTCCGGCCTATATCGCACTCACATATATTATGAATTATTCACAGGAACACAACATCCGTCCGGATGTTCCTAAACTTTTCTATTACCAGGTTGATACGGTAATGATAAACCAACCATTATATTTTGTCTCAGTTGCCAATACATTAAAAATACCCCTTGAAACGGTACGTTTCTTAAACCCGTCTTACAAATCGAACTATATTCCCAAAAGCAGTGAGCCCACTCCGCTGGTTTTACCTGCCAATAAAATATCCGTTTTTATCGAAAATCAAAAAAGCATTTTCAGCTATTCCTTTCCTTCCGACAGTATCACAAAAGTAAAATCTGTACCGACTGATGAATCCAGAATTTTAATCACCCACCTGGTAGAGAAAGGAGATTACCTGAATAAACTGGCACTTAAATACCGTTGTTCTGTAAATGAAATAATGGAATGGAACAATCTTAAAAGTTTCGACCTGACTTCAGGCCTGCTGCTTAAATTATGGATTCCCGACCATGTTGCCGCAAACATGGCAGACCTGGCTGAAAAAGACCAGAAACCACAGGATTCATTTACCAAAAAGACAGTTGTTTATACCGTTCAGAAGGGAGACACACTCTACAGCATTTCACAGAAATTTACCGGAACCTCAGTTGCCCAGATTATTCAGGAGAACAATCTGTTGCAGGGTTATTCATTAACTCCCGGAACCCAGTTAAAGATAAATATATTGACTTATTAGTGGCATAATTTTAGTTCCGTTTTTTAAAAAGCAAATGAAGTATATTACCATATTTCTGTTTCTTGCGTTAACCGTAGTTTTTTCCTGTGACAATACGAACCGTGAATTCCCGGTAAATGTTACCGGAAAACCCGGGGAGATACTGGTTATAATTGAGGAAAACATCTGGAACCGGGAACCCGGAGAAGAACTCCGCCAGTCGCTCACTTCCTTTCAGCCTGCGCTTCAACAGGAAGAACCCATGTTTAAGCTGTTCAATATCTCTCCCTCGTCTTTCGGGGATTTCTTCAGATCGAACCGCAACATCATTTATGTTAAACCATGCGAATCTACCGATTCGGCATCTGTTCAGTATAAAAACGATGTTTGGGCAAAACCTCAGTCCTATGTTGAAATAACTTCCCCGGACATTCAACAACTTGTCAGAATAATTCACAACAATAAGAACAAAATATTGGATTTTTTTATTGTTACAGAACGAAAAAGACTCCAGGATACCTATAAAACATTCCGGGAAAAAGAAATTATTCAAAAGCTTTCGTCGCACCATATCAGCCTGGTCATTCCCAAAGGATATCAGCTCGAAGCTGATTCCACGGATTTTGTCCGGATATCTTCCGAAACCCCGGCTATTAATCAAAGTTTCTTAATTTACGAATACAATTATTCCGATACAAATGTATTTACCAATGAGCACCTGCTTGCTAAACGCGATTCCTTTTTAAGATCACATATCCCTGGGACAGTTCCCGGAAGCTGGATGACCACAGAACATAATTTTTCAATTGTTACAAATAAATTGAATTTAAATAACCGGGGTGTTTATGAGATCAGGGGACTCTGGAAAGTTCAGAACGATTTTATGAACGGCCCTTTTATCAGCCTGACTACGGTTGATAAAAAAAGAAATAAAGTAATCACCGTTGAAGGTTATGTGTACGCTCCAAAATCTGATAAATTAGAGTATATCCGTCAGATGGAAGCCATCCTTTACACACTTCAAGTTACTGATTAGATTCCCGAAATCTGTACAAATCATCCTTTGTAAATGTCCACTCGGGTGTTATAAGGTTTTCATCAAAATCAACCCTGTACCAGGGGCTGATACTTTTATCCTCCGGGTTTTTTAAAATATGAATTTCCTGGGCAGGCATATAACTCTGGGCTAACATAAAAATTTTATTTCCATTTTTATCCTGTGCAACATCAACAACAATTACAGCATGTCCGTATGGATTCTTTTTCTGAATAAACACATCTCCCACACAAATACCTGACGCATTGTTGACTTTATTCAGTTCTTTTATCAGCGAACCTGTATTTGCATATGAAAAAATATAATTCATGTATTTTCTGAATTTAATATAGCTGTAATCACCTTTACAATAATCCCTGTAATAGCGGGATTTGCCATCACTCAGAAAACAAAAATGAATTTCGTTATATTTCTTTTTCGAATACAGGTACTCACCCCTTAACCGCATAACTGCATCGGCACATTGTTGCAAATCCTGTGTGCCAACATCCATTTTAATGACGGCAAACTGAGCCTCCTGGTTATACTTTTTTGTTCCATCGTATAAATACACGTAGTTATCCGATGTTTTTAATGGTAAATTCTGCAAATAATTGCCAAAAACTGCCGTATCTGTTTTTATCCTCTGGTAACCTTCAGGAACAGGAATCTTATGAACCTGTTTATACCATAATTTATCCTGTGGATGTATTTGCCCGGTAACTATTTCATGGCAACCGGAAATAAATAAACATAGTCCAGATATTGTTAAGAAAAACATGAAAAGCTTCATTGATATACTGTTAATTAATTGATAATATTTAATATAAATGGTAATAATTAGGTAAAAACTTTCTTCATTAATCATTTTTAATGTAAAAAACGGTTTTTAATTTTGAAACAAAAAACATGCAAGAAAAAATAAAGGTAGCCAGTCTTTCGGTTATTTCTAATTCTTTTTTAATTGTTATAAAGCTGGTAGTAGGTATATTAACCGGTTCCGTAAGTATCGTATCGGAAGCTATTCACTCCACCATGGACCTGGCTGCCGCCATTATAGCATTTTTTTCTGTAAAAGTTTCCGACCTGCCCCCGGATAAAACCCATCCCTACGGGCATGGAAAATACGAAAACGTATCGGGTGTAATTGAAGCTCTCTTAATTTTTGCAGCCTCCATATGGATTATTTATGAAGCTGTTATAAAAATACAAAACAAGGGTGAAATTGAGTCCATTGGACTGGGGTCGCTTGTAATGTTAGTTTCAGCCGTTGTCAATATAATTGTTTCCCGGAAACTCTACAAAGTAGCCAAAAAAACCAGTTCCATTGCCCTCGAAGCCGATGCTCTGCATCTGAAAGCAGATGTTTACACATCACTGGGTGTTGCTGTTGGACTTCTTCTTATCTGGATAACAGGCTATCATTTACTCGACCCTATTGTTGCCATCCTGGTTGCTATCTTTATTTTATATGAATCTTTCCAGCTTCTAAAAAAAGCATTTACTCCTTTGCTCGATATTTCCATCAGCGAATCAGATATTCAAACTATTAAACAATCTTTCGCAAACAGAAATTTATGTTTTCATCAACTAAAGACAAGAACTTCAGGTAAATACAAATTTGCAGAACTTCATTTGACATTACCCGGCGATAAAACCCTGGAAGAAGTACATGCAATTTGTGATGATGTAGAAAAAGAACTGCATGATTTAATTCCACACTTTTCGCTTACTATTCATGTCGAACCACAAAATTCAAAACAGGTTTAGAAACTGTTTTGAATTTTACTTTGCCAATAATATTTTAAAAAAGTGCAAGGTCTCCAACTTTGTTAAAAGCCTTGATAGTATTTAATTACAAATATGAAAAATACTTCGACCATGTTCAGCACAAGTCTCCGATCTTCATAAACTAACATAACCCGGATTTTCCAGGCATTGTTAACATTTAAATGGAACCAGGTTAGTTGTTTTCAGATAACCTCGCAGAGGTTCAATAATTGTAATAATCTAAAACATCATCGTAGATGATGCACTAAAAGCAATAATTTTTTAAGGTATTATTTATACTTAATGATACTTGCAGTAAATGCCTGCTTATCCATTCAGGCAGGTTGAAAATCATTAACCGGTAAAATTTAAAAACAGTTTCTAAGTTTTTGATTAAACCTATTTAATAACAGTTTTTGTGTAACTTGGACAAAAACAATTTTATATTTAATTTTAGGAAAATATAATTTATAATGAGGTACATTATTTTTATACTTTCAGTTTTACTGATGTCTGGTTGTGTTTCTTCCAGAAAGCTATACCAGCGTGGACATTACGATATGGCCATCCGGAAAACCGTTAAAAAACTGAGAGGAAAGCCAGATCATACAAAATCTGTCCTTATCCTTGAAAAATCTTATACCACTGCCAATGATGAAGACAACAGCAGGATCAAATTTCTGAGAACCGAAGGAAAACCGGACATGTGGAATGAAGTATTTTTGCATTACTCGCAATTAAAAGACAGGCAGGACCTTGTTCGAAGCGTTCTGCCCCTGAAAGACGGCAACAGGATTATTGATTTTCCAAAAATAGATTATGATCGTGAGATAGTGGAAGCAAAAAAAAATGCAGCAGAATATTTTTATGTTCATGCCCAAAAATTATTGTCGGCTAACAACAGGTTCCAGGCC
The DNA here is from genome assembly GCA_037441645.1 of Bacteroidota bacterium. Lineage (GTDB taxonomy): Bacteria > Bacteroidota > Bacteroidia > Bacteroidales > GWA2-32-17 > GWA2-32-17. The sequence goes on along the minus strand of JBBIRU010000040.1, from coordinate 26,355 downwards.
CGTGACGCTTATTTTGAATTCAAAAAAGTAAAGGAATATTACCAGAATTACCAGGATGTTGACAAATATATGGAACAGGCGCGGCAGGCTGGAATGTCGAATGTTCTGTTACAGTTCGACAACAATACCATTATTAAACTGCCACCCGAATTCGGTGTTTCGCTCCTCGATTTTAATACTTCCGAATTAAACAGTGAATGGGTACGATATTCAAATTATAATAACGGGAATAATTTCAGCAACGTTGTTAAGATTAACCTGAAAATAATTGATATCTCGCCCGAAAAACTGAAAGAGAAAGAAAGCGTCCAGACGAAAACCATACAGGACGGGTGGGATATTAAACTCGATGCAAATAACAACACCATCAAAGATTCACTGGGAAATCCTGTTAAAATACCAAGAATGGTTACCATTTCGTGCAAGGTGCTTGAAACATTACAACAAAAGGCAGCACATCTCGATGGAGCCATTGAATATTACGAAAACGGTAACCAGGCTTTCATAACATCTAAAAACCTGGCTTCGGATTATTTCTTCGAAAACAGGGTGGTGGTTGCCAATGGCGATCTGCGTGCCCTTGATGCGGAAACGGCAAAGCTGGTAGGCAAACCTCCTTTGCCTTTTCCCGATAACATCCAAATGGTGATGGGAGCCACGGGTATTTTTAAACAGGTTATGATAGATATTTTAAAAGACAATAAGTACATTATTAAATAATGGGGAATGAGAATAAACCTGTTTCTGTTAAAATGGAACAGGCTGTGTTGATTGGTGCAATACAGAATAAACAGGAAGAAAACCAGGTAAAAGAATATTTAGACGAACTGGAGTTCCTTGCTCTTACCGCAGGGGCAATAACCATCCGCAGGTTTGTTCAACGCATTACCGAACCCGAACCGCGAACTTACATTGGCAAAGGCAAGCTCGACCAGATTGCACTTTTTATTGAAGAACATGAAATAACCCTGGCGGTTTTCGATGATGAACTGAGCGGTTCGCAGCTTCGTAACATAGAAAAAGTGCTGAAATGCAAAGTGCTCGACCGCACCAACCTCATTCTCGATATTTTTGCCGCCCGCGCCCAGACTGCCTATGCCAAAGTGCAGGTAGAACTGGCCCAGTACCAATACCTCCTGCCCCGCCTTACCAAAATGTGGACCCACCTCGAAAGGCAAAAAGGGGGAATCGGGCTTCGCGGACCCGGTGAAACCGAACTTGAAACCGACCGGAGGGTGATTAAAGCAAAAATCTCGAAGTTGAAAGAACATCTTGAGAAGATTGATATACAAATGGCTACCCAACGCCAAAACCGCCATAAAATGATACGGGTGGCTTTGGTGGGTTATACCAACGTGGGCAAATCGACCATTATGAACCTGATGAGCAAATCGAATGTGTTTGCCGAAAATAAACTTTTTGCCACCCTCGACACTACCGTAAGGAAGGTTGTTATCGGCAACCTGCCCTTTTTGTTTTCCGATACCGTGGGCTTTATCCGTAAACTTCCCCACAGCCTTATAGAGGCTTTTAAATCGACTCTGGACGAAATACGCGAAGCCGACCTCCTACTTCATGTGGTGGATATAAGCCATCCCAATTTCGAAGACCAGATAAACGTGGTCACCCAGACCCTGCACGAAATTAAAGCCTCGGAAAAACCCGCCATTCTTGTTTTTAACAAGATTGACAATTACCGCCCGCCCGATGCCGACGACTTAACCGTTACAGGTTATAAAAACATGGAAGAACTGCAGAACAGCTGGTTTGCCAAGAACGCAGGTCCCTGTATTTTTATTTCTGCCACACAAAAAGATAATTTAGATAACTTCCGGCAGATGTTATATGATAAAATTAAAGAGATTCATATAACACATTATCCCTATGATAAATTTTTGTATTAAGTTTTGTAAAGACTGTTTCAGCGTGTCTGTTTTTCGCATAGGTGGTATTATTTCCCAGGTTCTTTCTGAATAATCTCTTTTGCCCATTTCCCATCATTAAAATTAATCCTTCTGTATGCTGTCCAGAAAGAAGGAGGGTGCCTTGTTATAGCTGAAGTTAAAATACCAAATATAGCCAATGAATAACTTGTAATAATCATGCCGGGAGTCCTTATTTCAATATAATCGAGATTCCTGATGTGTGTTACTACCTTTCTATATCTATCACTTCTCGGACTAAAATCAATACTATCCTTGCTTATCCAGGAAATCCGCGATTTCGCCAGCCTCTCTTTTCCGTTTATATTGGTAGTCCATATTTTAACCTTATCTCCTGTATTCCTGTAATAAGTCTTTTTATTTGTTATGGAGTTGTATATTTTAAGGGAATAATCCTGGCTGTAAGTACTGTCTGACAGGAAAAAAATAATGGCTAATAAGAAAATTGTTTTCATTGTAATTAAAATTTTGATTTCACATGCTTTTCATTATTTCAGACATTCACAGCAACGAACAGGAGATCTTTTCTTTTCATAAGTCATTTATTTAACTTAACGTCTGGTTAATTATTTCAGTGCGAAAATGAAACGCATTTCATTTCCTGCCGAAACAAAGTTAATAAATAGTAATAAACTTTCCTAACCCGCCAAACATCGTTTTGAATAAACAATATATTGCCTGCTGTTGTTTTTATTTGTTATGGTTGATTATGATTTTACAATTTATAGCATATTGTTGCAAATAACAGTCATGGAAATATAGTAGTTTAAATGGCTTTGTTAATTAATGGCTCTTATTTTATTAATTTCCGCTATCGTTCGGAGCTACCCAACACCGTGCTCCCGATAGCTATCGGGATGCACCACCCGCCCTTTTTTTGCCAAACGTGTGTTAGCAACAGCTATTTATTCAACAATAAAATTTTCTGGTGTTGATGATTCGATTTTATCTTTTAATAAATAAATGATTCGTAAATTATCAATGCCATGGTCGTTAGCTAAGTCTTTCATTTTTTGCTTCGACTCTTTTGATTTATCTAAGATTTCTTTCGAGTCAAGTACAAAAATAAGTATAGGAATCACCTTTGGCCTTTGTAATGTTTGTTCGTAATGTGCAATTGATAGAAGAAATAGTCTGGTAATGGCAAAAATTTCTACAGATGAAGGTGATCTTTTAAAATATTTTATCTCTAATATGAGATCAGTCCGTTTATTAAAGTATTTACTTTTCAATATAATGTCAAAATTATATCTATCAATTTTAAGATTCTGTTCAACGATATAATTAAGTGAATATTTTCTCGTAAGTTTCAAATAAATGCTATTCTCTACCTGAATATACTGCTGTATGTTAGTCTGTTTATCTGTACCAGAAAAGTCTTTAATTTCATTTCCAATATTTTCTGTTTTTTCTTCTATACTAATTCCTTCCATTTTTTTTAATCTCCATTCTTCGTCCTGTATTCCGTAAATGACTTTTTGCCGTTTTTTCCATTTTATTAATCCAATTATTAACAATACAATTCCTCCAACTATAAGAATAGCCATAATAATTGGTAGCCAATTATTAAATTTATATAAATATTCTTGCTGACTATTTAAAACACTTTTACCAATACAAGTTTTGTTTTCTATATTTTCCTTATCAATTAACAGAATATTAATATTTTTACTTATATACCATGGAAGTAATAATGCAAGTCCAATAAGGATCAAGCCAAGAGAGGTAAAAAATTTATTTATATCGGAAAAATCTACTTTATTCATATGTCTTTTTTTAATAGTTGTTGCTATCGGATGGAGCTTGACATAGCTGGGCGATTAGCCCTAGTGGATGTCAAGCCGCTGGGATGTTTGTATTTTGTTATTTCTGTCAAGGAACCACCGCCCGCCCAGTTATGACAAGGTAGTGTTACCAACTGTAAGTATTGTTATCATCAATTAAAAATTTGTCAACGAGAAATGATTTCATTTTAAGTGACAATGAAAACCGGAAACTTATTTGAGTAAATTTGCTATTTCAGATTTAAGAACTGGTATGTGTCTCACAATTGTTCCCCAAATTATTTCATCATCAATTTTGTCATAACCGTGAATAACTCTGTTTCGCATACCAATTATTTGCCTTTTACTAGTAATCTCGATGTCTGGGTCTAATTTATCTAATGAATTTAATGCTTCACCAATAATTTCAAATTCTCTTTCAACTGCCCTTCTTAGCATTTTATTAGACTTGTAATTATTAAAATCCCTAGTTTCTCCTAGGAAATTCTCAATTGATTCAATTGAAACCTGAATATCAAAAAGAAATTTTTTATGCTCGTTATTCATAAATCAAAGTTTTTGTCTGATTTAATGAGTCAATAAAATATGGATTCGATAACGATTTATCAGTTATTAAGTCAACTGGACGATTGAAAAGTTCTTCGAATTTGTCGGCAAGTTTAAAGTAAGTATCAGCATAGTCACCAAAGTCCATGGAATTAAAAGTAATTAATAAGTCAATATCACTTTGATCATTGAATTTATTAGTACATACTGAACCAAAGGCAAATAAGGATCTTACATTATACATTTGGCATAATGTCTTGATTTTATCTAAATTATCTTCAATAATCTTTTGCATATCACTATTTTGAACAAATTTACTAAAAAATTGTTTTAATTGAAAATTTAGTCATTAAAATTTCATATTATCCTTAATATTAATTAAATAGTCTAAAAGGTCAAGTCGAAATTTAGTTTTTGATACAAAAAATCTGTTGATAACAGTCTTCACTTATAGTTGGTAACGATTGGCGGTTGAATTTGGCAGGCTATTACTTGCAGTGATTGTCAAACCGCTAAAATGTTTGAATATTGTTATTTGTGTCAAGCTGTCCATAACAGCTTGCTAAATCCGATAGCTATCGGATTTAACTGTGTATTAGTTACTGTGTATATTGTTATTATTATCATTTTTCTATAACAAGCTTTTCAATGTGCGATTTATTATTGCTTTCTATGATTAAAACATACATACCATTATTTAGGAATGAAATGTCAACGATAGGATTATTTATGTTTAACAATTGCTTTGAATATACTTCTTGACCCATTAAGTCATAAATTTTCAAACAATTAATACTTTCATTTTTATTGTCAATGAAAAGTACACCTTTATTCGGATTTGGATAGATTGAAATTGCAGAAATATCACTTTGAATTTCATTTATATTAATTGACAAGTCACTTGTAACAAAAGCTAATTCAAAAAAGCGCAATATTAATCGATCAGAGAAATCTTTTAGAAATAGTCTTACAAAACTTGCAGAATCGAGACTATTAATATTTCCAATAATTTCTCTTTGACTGGAATTTAAAGGTATTAAAAATTTATACCAAGTTACTGGCGTTCCGTCTCCGTTAGCAGGATTTACGGTAATTTTGTCGGTAATATAATTTTGTCCAACAACTAAACTCTCTCGTTGTAATTTTACTTTATATTGAAAATAGCTTTCTGTCGTATCAAGCACGTTGTTATGGTTTATATCCTCATTGTCGGGAATGACAGTTGCTGCTGTTGGATAAAATTCTAGTGATAAACTGTCAGACACCGAATTTCTATCTAGACCATTATAATTCTTATACCGCCCTAAAATGTCTAAACTCTGATTATCATAATCACTTCCTCTGTAATAATGATAATCATCGCTTGATGGATCATTTAAGGCATTTTGATAAGCTATTGAGCCAGGAAATATTAATGCAAATGTATCGAGATAATTTTGAAAAAAGGTACGTTCATCATTATTGTTTAATCCATCAAGTCCAATATCTTGATAATTTTCATTTACGAATTCGTTTGATGTAATATTTAAATTGGATACTCTTCCCCAAATGGTAGTGTCAACATTTGCTACAATTGAAGTTGAAGGCAATCCATTTTCATAACTTTTTCTTCCATCTTTTAAAAAATCTTCCGAAACATTTCCAATATTGATGTATAAATTACCACCGGCACTACTTGTGTCATAGACAAATGGATCCATGAGCCAAAACCCTAAATAATTCAAGTCATTAGTTGTAAAAATATTATTATTTATACTTCTCATAATTCCACCCCATCTTGTTTCGGGAGATTTCAAAACTCCTGATGGATCAATACCAGAGGAAAAACTTGTTGAATTAACTTCAAAATTATATGCTCCTTTTTCTTTTGGATAATACACAAGATTCATTATTGTCTGATAGGACGGAATTCCAACTTGTTCTTGATAATTAGGATAAACTTCTATTTTATAAACCTCTCTTATTAAATGATTACTTAATTCTAAAGGGTTAATATTTGGTGGAATTTGTGAAGAATTCCGATAAAATAGAAGATCAATGGTATTCCAACATGTTTTTGCTCTATTAAAACCAATTGTTTTATTATTTTGTAGGGAACTTTCGGGAAATAAAACTAGTTGTTTCAACGGTATGGAAGAAAGATGCCAAGATTGAATATTTCTTAAATCAATATAATTATTTGTTCCTTGAGCAAAGCACAAAATTGTCAAGAAATAACATAAGATAAAATAAATTATTTTTTTCATAAGTATATAGATAATATTTAAAAAAGTATAAACTAAATTTATTCAAAATTATTGTTATTCAGTCTTTTTACCCATAGCAGCTAACGGTTTGCGGTTGAATTTGGCAGGCTTTTACTTGCAGTCATTGTCATATTGTTACTACTGCCTGCTTGGGTTTAGGTGGTGTTAGCACCTGGCGATCTTATGAATTGTCTTACAGTAATTTTTCAATCGAAGCAATTAGTTGCTTTACTGGTTCAAAATATGGTTCAACTTTTTCTTTGTCAAAGTCAAATAAGTCATCGTAATCACCTTTTTGTCTCCAAGTAAATAACTGAGAGTAAAGCTTACCAAAATCTTTAGAAATTATAGAAGTCTTAATAAAATGTTGCGTAAAGTTAGATTTAGCTCCATTATGAGTCGTTGGTTTTATATCTGAATTTAACAAAAGTGCCATAACAGCATAGTATGACGCATAATAAAGTCTATTAATTGTAGAATTCCATTTTCCTTTCTCAGCTAAAATCATAGCATCGTCTAAAGTGTCTTTGGCTCTTTCAATTCTATAATTAATCAAATCATTTTTAGTCCCTTTCATAAGCGGATACCTTCTTTTTGAATATTTTCATACAAAGGAGTAATTAAATGATTTTCAGTCCAATCATTCTTAGTGTAAAATAATGGAGATATAACTTCGCCTGAATCAATTTCTAATTCATATAAGTCGTCCATTAGCTTTGTTTCGAGGGCAAAAGATAAATTTGGAGAATTTAAAAGGACTAATAAATCCCAGTCAGATAACTTTTTCGCATTGCCTCTTGCTCTTGAACCATATAAAATGATTTCAGCGTCAGGAGCCGAATGATAAATTATTTGCTTGATTTTGAATATTATGTCTTTTTTCTTATTCATAAGTCAAATATACGAATTTATTCTCAATTATAAAAGTCGTTGAATTTCATTCGTGTCCATAACGGTTTGCGGTTGAATTTGGCAGGCTTTTACTTGCAGTGATTGTCCAAACCGCTAAAATATATGAACATTGTTATTTGTGTCAAGTTGCCCATAACAGCTTGCTTAATTTTAACCGTGTGTTAGCTTTTAGGCCGTTATTTTGTTGTTTAATGTTCTGAAGTGCCAAATTTGCAGCAATGTTATTTAGTCCGTGCGTCAGAGCGAGACGGGCTGGAAAGCTCTTTGGCAAATTTTGGTTTAAGTGTTTGCTTTGTGCGTTTTGCCAATGTGCTTGACAGCGTAGGGAAGGGAACGATGATTTGTTAATTTTCTTATTCCTTGAAAACATTAAACAAGTAGGCTTTTACTAGGTCTGTTAGTTTCAATTTTCTAAAAGCCCACTTGTTTAAATTATGTGTTTATTTAATGTTTAAATAATTAGAAACTTCATAATAATTTTTAGGATCAACATTTTTAGGAAGTGTTACTCCATCCATAACAACAACTTTAAATGAAACTGTTCCAGGATTACTTGCCTGAGTTAGATCAGAATCACTAACCCAAATTCTAATTGCACCAACTGAAATTACAGCATTATATTGGTGACCATAACCATTATACCACTGAACAAAAGGTAACGCAAGCCAACCACCTGAACCATTAGACAGATAAACCAAAACTGCACCATTGTCAATAATTGATTGAGTAATTTCGGGAACTGTTAGGTCACAATAATAATTTGGTGCTGATAACGCCCAATTAGCTGATGCTCCATTATAAGTATAACTATGAACGTTAGCATTACCATCAGTTCCATTAGTACCATTTATACCAGCTGGACCTTGAGGACCAACTTTTCCTTCTTTAGTACAAGAGAACATAAATACTGTTGCCAAAATAGTGAAGTAGAAAATAATTCTTTTCATAATACTTGTTTTTAATTGGTTAATTGAGCAAATGTAAATAAAAAAACAATACGTCAACGAATACGTTGACACTTTTTCTACTTAATTATTCAAACTTGTTCTTGATATGGAAAAGAAAGATTTCATACAGAAATTAGGACAACGAATAATTACACTTCGAGAACAAAAAGGTTGGTCTCAAGCTGAATTAGCAAGGAATTGTTTTAAAGATAGACAGTCCATTGAAAGGTTAGAAAACGGTAAAATTAATCCTTCGGCTTATTATTTATATGAAGTTGCTTCTGCTCTAAATGTGTCAATGAAAGAATTAATAGATTTTTAAAAGTTAAACGGCTTATAACACTCTACTATATTTATTACAGAATTTGTTCTAATTAATTTTATTTAAACGTAACAATCAGTTCAACATCTTTTTCCAGCAATAATATCCAATTGTCTCATATTTGATTAAGTTTTCGTCTAAACTGTGGAGATGTAATTATTGTATATCTTGAATTATAGGCTAATAAATATTCATCAATATTATTCAGAATCTTAAATAAATGTTGTCGAATAAAAATAAGATTATAACTTATTTCTTCGTTATCAATATTAGGAGTTGTTATTAAACTGTAAGATGTTGAATGTATGATTAAGCTTGTATAGCTGTAAATAAAATGATAGTCATCGCCTAATCCAACTATTTTAGCTTTTGTTTCCCAAGTTCTTGAATCATCAAAAACTGTAAATACTTTAGAGGTTTGATTTCTAAAATCAAATAAATCAGTAATGAACTTTTTGGATAATATTTTTTTTGCATAAACTTTCTTTTCTTTTTCAATGTCTATAATCAACTGATCATATTTTGGAACAAACACTTTTGTTAAAGTTTTTCGAATTTCTTTTAAATCATATTCGTTAACGTGTGCTAAAAATGGGTGTGTCTTACTTAATAAGATATCCCAAAATTCCTTAGTAGATTGTTTTTTAAAGTCGTTTATTTCTTTTTTGGAATGATTACTTGTTAAATATTTTTCAAATTCGGTTTCAATTTTAATTAATTTCTTTAAAGTAATTAAATCAGAATTTAAACTTTGTTTCACTAAATCAATCTTGGCGGTTTGATGCTTATATATTGAATAAATTAAACGATAGACATGTTCTGGTTCTTTTTTTATAAGTTCAGTATGTATCAGCGTTTCAAAAATAAATCTTACTGAAGAAACAATTAGCAATAGATTTGTTTTGTCTTTTTTAATATTCTCAAGAATAATTTTGAGTTTTTCAAGAATGTTTAAATAAATTTGATTCTTATAATCGAATTCATCGTTGTTCCGAATATTATTCATTATTTTAAATCTCAGAATGGTTTTCCGAGTTCTTTTTAAAAGTCTATTAATGTCTTCAGTAAGAATCTGTAACTGAGTTTTCATAATTAAATGTATTTACTTTTTATCTGAATAACCAAAAAAAAGAGACCATTTATAAATTCAGATGATTCAAATAACATTATACAGAAGGGACAAGTGAAAAGCATGTGTGTGGCTGCGCAGGGATGCATGCAGGGACGGGCAGCAAACACTCTTGCTTTTGTGTGTCGGGGATTACCATAATTCTTATCATTTTGCTGCAAATATTCCGAATCTCTGTCTTTTTTTACGGCTTAAAGCTAACATGTCGCTATGCGTAACTTTAATTATTTACAACCGCTTAAAATACTTATTAATGTATATAAATAATTACTCCCAAATATAAATAATAACAGTTTAAAAACAAAATAGTGAGAGTTTAATTATATAACAAAGTATTAATGCCAGCATAAGCTAAGTCAGAGACAAAGAAAAAAGTTACCCTTCGACTCCCAGCCTGTCCGGCAGGCAGGCGCTCAGTATGACATAACCGACTTCGCTTCGTCAAAGTCAGGACAGACAGTTCAGGGTGACTACCAGGTTAGTTATTTATGTCCAGTTTCTTTAAATCTTCCGGTGTATCAACAGAAACGGTTTCGTGCTCCGTAATTTTAACACCGATGTTATAACCATGTTCAATCCAGCGGAGTTGTTCGAGCGATTCGGCTGTTTCAAGGGCAGATACCGGGATCCGTGTAATGGCCTGTAAAGTCTTATACCTGTACGCATAAAGCCCTATATGCTTGTAAAAAACACCTTTGTTTATCCATTCACTTTGCGGAACATGTCTAAGGTAAGGAATAGGCGAACGGCTGAAATAAACAGCCCTGCTTTTTGAATCAAGTATTACTTTTGGTTTATTGGGGTCAAAAATATCTTCGCTATTTGCAATTTGTTTTACAAGGGTGGCTATCTGAACATTTTCATCGCCGAAACAGGATACCAGCAGGTGCAGCTGGGAAGGCTGAATAAAAGGTTCGTCGCCCTGGATGTTCACAACAATATCAAAGCCTGTATTTTTTTCTTTTTCAATCAGGTGAACAGCCTCGGCGCAACGGTCGGTTCCGCTTTTGTGTTCGCGGGAAGTCATAACAACGTTACCACCAAAAAATTTCACATGATTAAAAATACGTTCATCGTCAGTAGCTGCATATACCGTTTCAAAAGCGTTTGCCGATTGTTCGTATACGCGCATAATCATCGACTTTCCCCCGATATCCACTAACGGTTTGCCGGGAAAGCGGGTTGAATCGTATCGTGCAGGTATTATTCCCAGGATTTTCATATCCATTACTTATCAAATTGTGAGAGGCCGTCTTTAAAGGTCCTGAATTTTAATTCAGGCAAAAGTTCTTCGCGCATTCTTCGGGTATCCCCGTAATACGAAGCCATACCGATCCTGACAAAGTCGCGTGTAAGCAATGACCTTGTTCCGAAAACGGAAGAATAGATTTCGCAACATTTTGCAAATAACATAATCAGTCCGACGGGCATTTTCCAGGGTTTTTTATGTTTCCAGTACGGGCAGGCTGTTTCGAAAAAATCCTGCAGGGTTTGCTTTCCCTCGTCGCCAATATGGTAAATGCCATTTATACCCGGTTTAACAACAGCATTTTCAAATACGCTTAAATAATCGTCTTTAGAAATAAAATGAACCCAGGTTGGTTTTTTCCATATTCCGAGTATCCGGTATTTAGCCAGCCAGCGGGCCACATCCATCATTAAGATTCCTCTTCCGTAAACCATTCCTAAACGTAAGGAAACGGCTTCAAAAGGAATTTCTGCGGCTTTGGCATACATATATTTTTCTTCTTCGAGCCTTGTCCGTGCATGAGCAGAACCCGGCGCTCCGTCAAGTTTTCCTGTGGCAGGCTTACCGGGAAAAGATTCTCCTTCGACATGCGGAAAACTGCACAAAATAATACGTTTTACTTTTTTTTCCAAAGCAACATCAACCAGGTTTTTATAATATTCCGTATTTGTTACGGGAAGAAATTTTTCGGGATTGGGTTTAAACAATATTCCTGCAAAGTGAACCAATACATCAATATTTTCCAGGGCTGTTCCCAGGGTTTCCTTTTTCGATAAATCGGCCCGTATCACTTTCACATTTTCATCCCTGCCGAGTGCAGGCACTACATCTTTCCGGTGAATCATCAAATGTAATTTCACAAGGGGGTTTTTCTGCATATGTAATGCAAGCAATCCGCCTAAGTTACCCGCCGCGCCGGTAATTAAAACGTTGATGGGATTCATTTATTGAAATTTATTTTATAAACTATCCAGGATAGCCGTAAGGCTTGCATCTGAAATGGAACTCAACGTTACACTCACCTGGTTTGACGAAGTACTTACCTGTGTTTCGTTGTAATAATAAAACAACTGGTTGTTACCGTCGATTCCGATCAGGATTACTTTTATATTCTCTCCTACAGGTAAAGCTCCTGAAGTCTGGTTATAAACCTGCATCAGGCTTCTGGCATCCGGGAAATAAATGAACTTACTTACATTTTGCAAATTGTCAGTTGTCGAGGTAAATGTATAATTTGTTGTGGCAGAAGATACGGCTGCAGGTTTTCCGCAGGTAACCCATCCGAGTTTTGCTATGTTACCCGTATAGCCATATGAAGTAGTTGTAAAATTTCCGGCAGGACTATCTGTCCAGTCGACATATGAAGTGTTATCGACACCGTAATATATTTTCATATTGGTCACCGGATTCGCATTTGGCATTTCAACCATCCAGGTATAACCGGGGCGCAGAACCAGTTCCTGGCCGTCTTTAAAAGCCCTCACCCTGACTTCACCGCCTGTTGTCAGTAATCCCCCGCCGGAAACGTTAGGCATCTGGTAATACAGCATGTCTTTGGGAGTATAAAGCTCGATTAATTTTACGGTATATGGCCATTGAACGCTGTCGCCGTTTGGGTACATCAATATCTCTTTGGAACCCCAGAGTTTTGTTCCCTGGTTTCCTATAATCGGACCGCTTCCGGATGTGTCAATGACAAATTCCTGTTCGTCCTGCTTCTTTGAATCATAGTAATTATTCATCGACTGGTATTCATTAAGCTGTTCTTCTTTAGATTCGGTACGTTCCTTTGAACAACTAACAAATAGCAATGCGCCGGAAATTACTGTCAAAACAAATAAACTGATAATTGTGCCTGAGGTTTTCATATTTGTTATATTTAAGGTTTTATTTATATGCCGGACAAGATACGGCTTTCTTTTTTCTTGACTTGCCTCCTTTATCTTTACAATTAAAGAAATACATTAATCCTAACCTGAGATTAGCTTCTTTCCACTTGATATTATACCTGAATTCCATAAAAGGACGTAAACATTTGTTGGTTTTCAGACCCAATCCACCCTCGGCACACCAGTTAGAAAACTTTGCTTTTTCCATAGGTGAATTCGCATAACTTATCCAGCCGTTATACGAACCATGCAGTATTGCGTAAAGTGTATATTTGCTATAACTCATAATATTAAGATGCAGGCTTGCCCCGGCATAAAATTCAGTAACCTTATTAAATGACGGATAATATGCTATCTGCGGAACAATACTGATTTGGTTTTTAACAAACTCGCCTCTGATACCGGGTCCAAAGCTATTGGTCTGAAAATTATATATGGCTTCTAATCCTAATCCGAAATTCTGAGAATACAGATATGAACCCGGCAAAATAACCAGTATAGCAATTAATATTTTATAAATTTTTCTTTTCACCGGTAATTTTATAATATTGTGTACATTATTTTATTTTCTGATATCTTATAACATTCATTCTATCTCAACAACGAGCTAATATTCTGCTAAGTTAATCAATTCTTAAGTAAATTCCTGGCATTCTCTAAAGCAGCTTCAGAAACCTCTTTTCCGCTCAGCATTTTTGCAATCTCGGTTATTCTTTCTTTTGCGTTCAGCAGCCTTATATGTGTTGTACTGGTTTCGCCTGAATTATCTTTAAACACCAGGTAATGATGCGTTCCACGGGAAGCTATCTGGGGTAAATGGGTTATGGAGATCACCTGTAAATTCGACGACATATGCTGCATAATCTCACTCATTTTATGTGCAATTTCGCCGCTGACACCGGCATCAATTTCATCAAAAATAATTGTACGCACATTATTTGTTTCCGTAACAAATGATTTTATAGAAAGCATTAACCGTGAAAGTTCGCCGCCGGAGGCCACTTTTGAGATATCCAGGGGTTCCACTTTTTTATTGGCTGAAAACAGGAATTTAACGGTATCTTTTCCATTTAAAGTAAATTCAGGCAGTTCAACAAAGATTACTTTAAAGCCGGCATTTAAAATTCCCAGTTCCCTTAGCTGGGGAACAATATTTTTTTCAAGTTGTTTTGCAGATTTTTTGCGGTTTTCGGAAAGCTTTGCAGAAAGCTGTTGCAAGATACTTTCCTTTCCTGATATTTCTTTATTTAACGACAATATTTCTTCGTCAAGTTTTTCAGCAAAAGAGAGCTTGTTTCTGTAATCCTCGCGGATCTTTACCAGTTCCGCCACCGTATTTACCTTATGTTTCTGCTGCAGGGAATATATCAGATCGAGCCTTTCGTAAATAGCATTAAGGCGATCGGGGTTTGCCTCAATTTTAGTTAATGAGGATGAAATGTCGGAAGCAACATCTTTTATCTCTATCCATGAGTTTTCGATTCTTTCTTTCCAGTTGTTGGCAGTTGCGTATTTCCTTGAGACGCTCTCCAGCGCATGTTTCAGTTCTTTCATTTTATCCACTACCGAATTTTCCTCATCCGAAAGAATCTGAACAGCCCTGCCGAGTCCTTCCAGAATTTCCCCGGCATGGGCCAGCATTTCTTTCTCTTCTTCCAGTTCTTCCTGTTCGTTTTCCTGCAACCCTGCTTCGTCGAGCTGGCTTAACTGGAAATGGAAATAATCAGAATCGGCTTTGTTTTTTTCAGCATCAGACTTTAACCGGGATAATTTTTTTTGCAACAATCCATATTCCGAGAAATGATTTCCGTAATTATTAAGCAGCTTGTTATTATTTGAAAGGCCATCCAGTACCGACAACTGAAATTGTCCGTCGGCAAGCAAAAGATTTTCGTGCTGGCTATGAATATCAACCAGCTGCAAACCAAGCTCTTTTAAAAGATTTAATGTAACAGGGGTATCGTTAACAAAAGAACGTGAATTACCGTTGGGCGATATTTCCCTGCGAACAATCAGTTCATCCTGAAAATCAAGGTCATTTACTTTAAAAAAGTCGTTGAGGCCATAATTTTTAATTTTAAAAACAGCCTCAACCACGCATTTCTTCTCTTTGTTTTTAAGGAGGGAAAAATCGGCACGTTGCCCCATCAGTAAAGATAAAGCGCCCATCAGGATTGATTTTCCCGCACCTGTTTCGCCTGTAATAGTGGAAAAACCCGGATTGAAACCGATCTCCAGGTTTTCGATTAATGCGTAATTCTGTATGGAAAGTTTATAAAGCACAATTATTGCTTACCATCGGCAGACATTATTCTCTGGTACTTTGTTGAGTTTGCCGGGTCTATCTCTTTTAAAATATTAGAGACCCTTGTTTTTTCATCGGGAAACGATTCGGAAAAAACATTTACAAACTCATCGGCTTTTGCATCAAAAACCACTTGCAGGTAATTCATAAACTGGCTGGGTTTTTCGCGATATACCTTCTGTAACAGTTTGAGATCTTCAGCGATTTCCGTTCTTCCATCAGCTGCTTTTTCAGCCATCACATCCATTCCCAGCCGATGATAACGGTAATAGAAATCGCGTACGGGTCCGTATTTGGAATTAAGAATATTTTCTATCAGCCAGTAACGGTTTTTTTGTCCTTCAAACGATTTCCATCCCTTTTCCTGGGCATTCTGGGCGTTGGTAACTATTTTTTCTGCTTTCTGAAAATAAGGAGTACCGCCTTCGGGAGAAAACGAATCGTAATCGAGACCAATAATCAGGTAAGAATAATAAGAAAGTAATGAGGTAAGATTTGATACAAAGGAATTTTCGCTGAATTCCATCGGTTGAAATTCGACATACCTGAACTGGATATCATTATCTTTATAATTAAATAATACCGAATTGTAATTTGAATTAAATACCGGCCTGTTAGCCTGCACCTGCATAGTTCCTTTATATTCGTCGGTAGAAATCTGTTCGGTCAGATTAATCATTATGGTGCACTCGATTCTTTCATCGTTTGAAAAAACATTATCGGTCCATTTCCGGTTATTTACAAACTCGTAAAGATCCTTTTGCATGGATTCGAAGATATGTTTATTCGATGTCTGAATTTGCTGAGAAACAACCTGTATTCTGCAATTCAGTTCCTGTGCGAAAATAATATCCGGAACAAAGAACAGGGCTATTAATAAATACTTATGCATTTTAAGACAAAAGTTTAATTAACTCATTTACAATATCATTTGCTACTTCAGATTTATGTTTTAACTCAAATTTACGAATATTATTGTTTTTATCAATGAAAGTAACTTTATTGGTATCTTTTCCGAAACCTGCATCTTTATCATTCAGAGAATTTAATATTATTAAATCAAGATTTTTTTTCTTTAATTTTTGTTTTGCATGTTCAACTTCATTGTCTGTTTCGAGTGCAAAGCCGATCAGTTTCTGATTGTTTTTTTTCATTTTTCCCAGGTGGGAAGCAATGTCGTTCGTTGGTTGCAGGTCAATCGATATAAGTTCAGAACCATGCTTGATTTTTTTACCGGAAACGTTTACCGGTGTATAATCTGCAACGGCAGCCGAAAGTATTGCCACGTCTGCTTCTTTGAACCATTCTACGGATGCCTCGTACATCTCTGAAGCAGAAACCACGGGGATAATTTTAACAGAATTATTTATGCTTTGTTTTGAAACCGGGCCCGAAATCAGGATTACTTCAGCTCCTTCACAGGCAAGGGAATCGGCAATGGCATAACCCATTTTACCGGAAGAATGATTGCTGATAAACCGGACGGGATCTATAGCCTCAACAGTGGGGCCGGCTGTAACAACAATCCTTTTATTTTTTAGTTTTTTTTTTGAATCGAAGAATTTTATTACTTCGTTCAGAATTTTTTCGGGTTCTTCCATCCGTCCTTTTCCCGAAAGCCCGCTAGCCAGCTCACCGGTAGCGGGTTCAAGTATAAGATGGCCAAAAGAATCCAGTGTCCGGATATTTCTTTTTGTAGCGGGATGGGCAAACATATCGGAATCCATGGCCGGAGCTATTATCACAGGACAACGAACCGACAGATATGTTGTAAGTAAAAGATTATCACAAATACCATTGGCCATTTTACCCATAGTGTTTGCAGTAGCCGGGGCAATCAGCATAAGATCGGCCCATAAACCCATATCAACATGACTGTTCCATTGGCCATCAGGCCGGTGAAAAAAATCACACAAAACGGGATTTTTAGATAAGGTAGCTAATGTTACCGGGGTAATAAATTCTTTGGCAAGCGGGGTCATTACCACTTTTACTTCGGCTCCTTCTTTTACAAGCAGCCGGATTAACTGTGCCGATTTATATGCAGCAATACTCCCAGTAACACCTAGAATAATATGTTTTCCCCGGAGAAGCATATATTAAGCTTCGGCTGTTTTTTCGCCCTGTTCAGGTACTCTGAAGTATAGCTTACCTTCAATATATTCCTGTATTGCCAATGAAGACGGTTTGGGAAGTTTTTCATAAAACCGGGATATTTCAATCTGTTCACGGTTTTCAAATATTTCTTCGAGATTATCTGTATAAGATGCAAATTCTTCCAGTTTCCTGTTTAATTCTTCTTTAATTTCGAGTGCAATCTGATTTGATCTTTTAGCAACAACCATCACTGCCTGGTATACATTGCCGGTTTCCATTTCAAATTTGTCGAGATCTCTGGTGATTGTTGTAACAGATGCATTAATTTTTTTGAAGTCCATATATTCTGATTTTAGTTTTTCAAATTTTCGGTTGAATTCTCAAATATTTTTTGAGCTTCCTTCAGGTACTTTGTTTCGGGAAATTCTGCTATAAGAGCATAATATTCATCTACCGTACTTTGATAGCGTTCCGGTTTTTTTGACTGGATGCTGTTTTCTGCCAGCAAATAAGATGATTTTAATGTAAAGAACAGAATATCTTCCCTGAATTGGGTATCGGGAAAATCATTTAAGCCGTCTTTAAATGCAATGATGGCTGCCTTATAATCACCTATGTTAAAGTATAATTTTGCAGCATTAAAAGACTTAGTTTCAAGCCTGTTTCTAAGTTTATCAATTATTTTATTGGATTCTGCAACACGGGTACTGGAAGGATATTTATTGATAAACAACTGCATATCTTCGAGGGCTTTGTAGGTATAGGTCTGATCGAGACTAGGATCGGGGGAATTCAGATAACTGCAATAGGCAGCCATATAATCGCACTCTTCGCGATGTTCGCTGAAAGGATACCGGCTGGCAAAATTCTTAAAATAGTAGGAAGCAAGAATCTGATCACCCTGATTATAATAGCAGTAACCCATATAATATTGAATTTTCTCTGCTTTATCAGAGCCTTTGTAAATATTTTCCAGTTCCTCGAACAAACCAACAGCCCGGAAATAGTCTTTTTTCTCGTAATATTTTACTCCGTTTTCGTATTTCAACGCGTAATCAGAACTTTTTAACAGTTTCTGGTATTTGCTACATGAAGCAAACATTACTGACAATGAAATAATTAGAACTATATTTAGAATTTTTGGAAACATTTTGCGAAGGTAATGCTTTTTAATGAATATTTTACAACGAATTTGTTCGGGTTAAATTGCGTTTGAAAGATTTAAGAAAATTTATGTCCGTTGATTTTGCTTTCAGTATTTCATCCTCCTTTCATATTTAACGGTTAAATTCCTAAATCGTAATAAATCCCATTTTTTATATAAAGACACTATTATGTTTACTACTTTCGCGATCATTTTTTATGAAAGAACTTTTTATATCCACCGGCAAAGTATCGCTGAAAATTTCATGGATGCTGGTAAAGGTATATATTCCTCTTTCGCTGCTTACTACTTTTCTGAAATTTTTAGGCTTTTTTGAATGGTTAAGTCCGCTCTTGAGTCCTTTTATGAAATTACTCGGACTTCCGGGCGAAGCATCTGTTTCTTTAGTGGCAGGTTTTTTAGGAAATGTATATGCCGGTGTTGCTACCATACCCGCGCTCGATCTTACTTTCAGACAAATCACCATACTTGGCATCATCATAGGGTTTTGCCACAACCTTTTTGTTGAAACGGCCATTTTATTAAAACTTAAATTTGCGCGTACAAGGTTTGCTTTATTCAGAGTTGCGTTCGGGCTTATTGCCGGGATGCTGGCTAACCTTATTTTACCTGAAAACATGAATGGAGTTCTCCTTAACCCTTACATGAATCCGGAAACTTTCAGCTGGATTAATTCCATTAAAGGAATGCTTGTTACAAGCCTACAGGTAACTGTCATCATTTTTTCCCTCAACTTTATTTTTGAAGTTTTAAAGCAATGGAATTTCAGTAAAAAAATAAAAGGTAAACTCGAACATATTTCTTCGTTTATGGGTTTAACGCCCGGAGCCCTGGTTCCCTGGCTGGCCGGTTTTTTTCTGGGAATCGTTTATGGCGCGGGAATACTTTTTCAATTTGCTGAAAAAAAATCGCTTACCCCAAAAGATGCATCTCTTGTAACAGTATTCATGGTATTGGCTCATGCCATTTTTGAAGACACTCTTGTGTTCGTTGTTTTAGGGGCTAACTTCTGGTGGATTTTTATTATCAGGGTTGCTCTTGCATTTACAGTAATGAAACTTCTTTCGATAAAAAATATTTACAGGAAATTTCTTTGGATAGGGTTAACAAAGAACAGTTGATAAAACAATAGTTGAACAATGGTAAATCATCAACTGAATACATATGGTAAAAAATTTATGTTCGTTGTTCGACATTTGTTTCCCCGGAACTTGGAATTTGGGATTTAAGACCTGGAATTTAATTTTAAATTACAGGCAATCAGAATTATAATCGCTCCAAATTTTTATTTGGGAAGATTTTCCAGTTTTTTGAAATACAGAAGAAGCGCTAACCAATATTCTTTGCTGGTAGGACAACTTTGCCAGAGGCTTTTTGAACCGTGTTCACCGGCGCCTTCCTGGGGCTTAAAAACAGTTTTCAGGTTATCCGGGATATTTGCAAGAAGTTCGTTCATATATGTAAACTCACGTTGTGAACAGGCAACAAAAACATTTTTATCGAATCCGTTCAGCTGGTCTTTCATCACCATATCAGGTTGAAAGTACTCGCCCGGACTGAAGGCAACAACTGCCAGAACTTTTGAATTCCCTTTGGCAATTTTCAAGGCTAAAGAAGCAGAATATGAGCTTCCAAAAAGAACCATCGGTTTTTTACTTTTACTCCAGGCATAATCAATAGCTGCATAAATATCTTTTTCAGCATCCAGATAAGTTGTTGAAAGACCTTTTTCTTTAGCCAGTTTAGCTGTTTCGTTCTGAACAAAGTTCACATCACCGCCCGACCGTAAATCGACGGCCATGCAATTGTAGCCCAGTTTCAGCATTTTGATAGCCGTATTTTTATACTCTCCTTTACTATATCCCGCCTGATGAAAAAGTAAAATATAAGGATATGATTCATCGACTTCATACAGGCTGGCTGTAACAGTTAGCCCATCCGATGCCTGAAAAGTAACTAACTCCTGGGCATGAAGGACGTTCATTCCAAAGAGTAAAAAACCTATAACAAATATTTTTTTCAAAATACTATTCAGCTAATATAGAAACTTTATTTTCTGATGCCTCAATCATTCCTCCTGCAATATCGAAAAATAATTTATTCCCGTTAGTCTCTATCACTTTAATTTTACCAACCGTAAGTGTTGATATCAAAGGTGCATGATTGTTCATTATTTCAAAAGAACCATCTATTCCGGGTAATTGAACTAATTTTGCTTCTCCTGCAAAAAGGCTTTTTTCGGGTGTGATTATTTCAACTTTCATACCACAAAATTATGCTTTAGCTTCAGCCAACATTCTTTCGCCATTTGCAATGGCATCTTCAATTGTACCGCAGAGGTTAAAAGCTGCCTCGGGATACTTATCTACTTCACCATCAATAATCATATTAAAACCACGGATCGTATCTTCGATGGAAACCATAACTCCTTGGCGGCCTGTAAACTGTTCAGCAACATGGAAAGGTTGTGAAAGGAAACGCTGAACACGGCGAGCGCGGTGAACAACCAGTTTATCTTCTTCTGAAAGTTCATCAATACCAAGAATCGCAATGATATCCTGCAGTTCTTTATATCGTTGTAAAATTTCTTTGACTCTCTGGGCACAGTTATAATGATCGTGGCCAATAATATCAGGGGTTAAAATACGTGATGTTGAGTCCAGCGGATCTACAGCCGGATAAATTCCCAACTCCGAGATTTTACGGCTTAATACCGTGGTAGCATCAAGGTGAGAGAATGTGGTAGCTGGTGCAGGATCGGTCAGGTCATCTGCAGGAACATAAACTGCCTGAACGGATGTAATTGAACCGTGTTTTGTTGAAGTGATACGTTCCTGCATTACACCCATTTCTGTAGCCAGGGTAGGCTGATAACCTACTGCCGAAGGCATACGTCCTAAAAGAGCTGATACTTCTGAACCGGCCTGTGTAAAACGGAAGATATTGTCAACAAAGAAAAGAATATCACTTCCCTTACCTCCATCGGCTTTATCGCCATCGCGATAATATTCTGCCACAGTAAGTCCTGAAAGAGCAACTGTGGCGCGTGCTCCGGGAGGCTCGTTCATTTGCCCGAACACCATGGTAGCCTGGGATTTTACCAGTTCGTTCTGATCTACTTTTGTAAGGTCCCATCCGCCTTTCTCCATATCCTTCTTAAACTCTTCGCCATATTTCACAACACCAGACTCAATCATTTCACGCAAAAGGTCGTTTCCTTCCCTGGTTCTTTCACCCACACCGGCAAATACGGATGTGCCGCTATATCCCTTGGCTATATTATTGATAAGCTCCATGATGATAACGGTTTTTCCTACCCCGGCACCACCAAATAACCCGATTTTACCTCCTTTTACATAAGGCTCGAGCAAGTCAATAACTTTAATCCCGGTAAACAGAATTTCTGTATCGGTTGAGAGTTTTTCATATAAAGGAGGATGTGAGTGAATCGGATAACCGCCTTCTTTATTGAGTTCACCAAGTCCGTCGATCTGGTTACCTATAACATTTAATAATCTGCCTTTGATTTGTTTCCCGGTAGGCATCTTGATGTTATCACCTGTTGAATATACCTTCATTCCACGACGAAGACCGTCGGTTGAGTCCATTGCAATAGCGCGAATAGAATTTTCGCCAATGTGCTGCTGACATTCCACGATTAACGACTGACCATTATCTCTTTTAATCTCGAGAGCTTCAAGAATATTCGGAAGTTCACCGCCGGTTTTTTCAAAATTAACATCGACAACCGGTCCAATAACCTGTACAATTTCACCTATTTTCTGAGACATTTATCAATTATTTTTTATTCTAAGTCGCAAAGATAGTATTTTTTCCCTTCCCGTAAAGAAATTTTTACAGAGCAAGTTATAAGCAATTTTTCACAATGATATTTCACTGAATGACATGATATTAATTCATTTACCTTAACTGAATTTCAATAAAATTAGTTGTTTTAAAAGCGCATTTGTACATTTGCATGCAATTGAATTTTTTATTGATGGAGATTCTAAGAAGTAAAACACCAAGATGGGTAATTTTCCTGATTGATATTTCAATCAGTATTTTCTCTGTTTTTCTTGCTTATTTGTTACGGTTTAACTTTTCCATCCCGGAACATGAATATCTCCCGTTAATTAATTTTGTTTTCCCGATAATTCTTGCTACCAGGGCACTGAGTTTTTTTATCAGCCGTATTTATGCAGGAATTGTAAGGTATACAAGCGCTAAAGATGCCGAGCGGATTTTTCTTGTAATACTTTCGGGCAGCTTGGTATTTGTCTTGGTTGATGTGTTTACTTATTATTATTTAAATAAGATATTTATTATTCCCATTTCCATTATTATCCTGGATTTCCTGGTTACCGTTTTTACCATGACATTTTCAAGATTACTGGTTAAAACCCTTTATTTCGAATATGCCAATCCCAGGAGTGAACGGGAAAATATAATTATCATCGGAATTGAAGAACTTGCTCTTACGGTAAAACGTACTTTTGATAATGATGTTGCCATGAAATACAGGGTAACCGCTTTTATTGATCCTTCCGATACCAATATCAGAAATAAACTTGACGGGATTGATATTTTCCACATAAATAAACTCACCTATTTAATAGATAAAAATAAAATCACTTCTGTGGTTTTTGCTCACCAGCAGTCTTCTTCCACTCTTACTAACAACGTTACCGATATTTGTCTTGGAAAAGGAGTAAAGGTATTGACCGTACCCGCAGCTTCCCGTTGGATTAACGGAGAACTGAGCGCCAACCAGCTGAAAGAGATAAGAATTGAAGACCTGCTCGAACGTGAACCCATCAAACTGGATATTCAAAAAATAGAATCACAGATTTTAGATAGAAATGTTATGGTTACCGGTGCAGCCGGGTCCATCGGGCGGGAAATTGTTTTTCAGCTAACCCGCTTTAAACCTAAAAACATTATATTGTTTGATCAGGCAGAAACTCCTCTTAACGACCTTGCTCTTGACCTGGAAGAAATGTATGGTTTTAAGAATTTTAAACTGATTATTGGCGACCTGATAAATAATGAACGGCTGAAATATATTATTGAAAGGTATAAGCCTTCGGTTATTTATCATGCAGCCGCCTACAAGCATGTTCCCATGATGGAAATAAATCCGGCTGAGGCTGTACTTACCAATGTTCTTGGAACAAAGACTCTCGCAACACTTGCGCATCTTAATAAAGTTGAACGTTTTGTCATGGTTTCGACAGATAAAGCAGTAAATCCGACAAATGTAATGGGCGCATCGAAACGGATTGCAGAAATATTCACACAGTCATTAGGAACTATTTCCGAAACCTGTTTCATTACCACCCGTTTCGGAAACGTATTAGGATCAAATGGTTCGGTTATTCCACGTTTCAGATACCAGATCCAGAACGGGGGACCTGTAACGGTAACTCACCCCGAGATAACCCGTTTTTTCATGACTATTCCCGAAGCCTGTCAGTTGGTATTAGAGGCAGGTTCGATGGGTAAAAGCAACGAGATTTTTATTTTTGACATGGGCCAATCTGTTAAAATAATTGACCTGGCAAAAAAAATGATAAAACTTTCGGGATTAACAGAAGGCAAAGACATTAAAATTATTTTTACCGGCCTTCGCCCCGGCGAAAAAATATACGAAGAATTACTAAACGATAAGGAAAATACGGTTCCCACCTATCATCCTCAGATTATGATTGCCAAAGTAAGAATCTATGATTATAAAGAAATAAATGATAAGATTGATTCGCTTCTTTCTATCGTAAAAGAGTATGACAATTATAAGATTGTAGCCAAGATGAAGGAAATTGTTCCTGAATTTATCAGTTCCAATTCGGTTTACGAAACACTCGACAAAAAGAATTAAAACGCTAAAGGAAAAATAGGAATAAGTTGTAATGTGTAAATATTTAAAGGTGCGAACTCCCCGAAGCAAATTTATTGTTCAAATCGCAGAAACATTAAAAATACTTTATTTTATAGGAGAAGTATGCTCGTTTTATCCGTTTTTCTGTGAAATTAACAGTGGAAATGAGGTTATGAACAAAGAACGCAAGAAAAAGGGTAAAATCTAAAGAGACGATTTTACCCAAAAATAATTTTTATTGCTTACTCCTGAAAATCCCCAACTACTTTTAACAAAGAACCCCGATCTTATTCAGGTCGGGGTTTTTTGATTCAATTTATTGTTCTAATAACGGTCTATAACCATTCTTGTATCCATTTCTTCGCTTCCGCTTATTACCTTTATCTGGTAAACACCTTTAGCAAATTTCGCAAAATCAACCGGAATTGTTACAGAAGGTGAATTCTTAGTGTATTCTTTTGTAAATACAACTTCACCATGTACTGAAAAGACTTTCACAACAAAATCATTTGAATTTACGGATGTGTATTTCAAATTGAAATGTCCATTACTTGGGTTAGGATAAATCTCAAGTTGAGAAGTATTCAGTATTGTGTTCGGAACATTTAATATAATAATGGTTTGTGTTGAAGTATCACTGCCGCATAAATTCTGAACAACTTGTGTAACAATATAAGTTCCATCAGCTAAATATGTATAATTCGGATTTTGAACATTATCTGTTCCACCATCTCCAAAATTCCATGTCCAGGAAGTTCCATTTTGTGATAAATCAGTAAATGAAATATTTCCTGATCCATTATCAACTGTACTAAACCCTGCAACGGGTAAAGGATTCACTGTTATACTGATGGTTTGAACAGCACTGCATCCACCGGTTGTTCCCTGAACAGTATAAGTAATATCAGAAACAGGTGTTGCATCTACAACGCTTCCTGTTGTTGCGCTTAAATAGGTAGCAGGAGTCCAGGTATAAGTATCTGCACCTGTAGCTGTGAGTTGGGTAGTCTGACCCTCACAAACCACATTGCTTGATGCAGAAACTGTGACTGTAGGGGCGCCGTTCTCACTTACCGTAGCAATTGCAGTAGAAGAACAATTTCCATCAGAAACCGTTACAATATAAGAACCTAATCCCAGGTTAATTGCAGTAGCTGTTGTTTGATTAGCCGCAGCAGCATCCCATTGATAGGTATAAATTCCTGTTCCACCTGTAACACTTGCAGTAGCTGATCCGTCAGATAATCCACAAGTAGCATTAACACTGCTTGCAGATGCAACAGGTACGGCATTCACGGTTACAATTACCTGGTCGGTATTTGAACATGAACCTGTGGTTCCGGTTACGGTATAGGTTAATGTACCTGCAGCAGGAGTAAATGATACTCCGTCTGTAACACCATTATCCCAGGTATACGAAGTTGCACCACTACCTGATAAAGTAACAGATGTTCCTTCGCAAACTGTTTGGTCAACACCTGCATTTACTATTGGTAATGCATTTACAGTTACAACTACCTGGTCGGTATTTGAACATAAACCTGTAGTGCCTGTAACTGTATAAGTAATTGTACCAATTGCAGGAATAAATGATACTCCATCTGTAATGCCATTGTCCCATGTGTACGATGTTGCACCGCTACCTGATAAAATAACGGAAGTTCCTTCACATACTGATTGATCAGCTCCGGCACTTACTACAGGTAAAGCATTCACGGTTATAACTATCTGGTCGGTATTTGAACATGAACCTGTGGTTCCGGTTACGGTATAGGTTAATGTACCTGCAGCAGGAGTAAATGAGATTCCATCTGTAACGCCATTATCCCAGGTATACGAAGTTGCACCACTACCTGATAAAGTAACAGATGTTCCTTCGCAAACTGTTTGGTCAACACCTGCATTTACTATTGGTAATGCATTTACAGTTACAACTACCTGGT
>JBBIRU010000039.1:0-52713 GCA_037441645.1 Bacteroidota bacterium | reverse complement strand
GTCCAGAACATTCTTGCCAGCCTCATACTCTTTAAGAGCATTCGTTATCTGGCTCTCGGTAAATCTCGTCTTTTTCATTTTCTACAGATTTATTAAAATTAAACATTTTTGTCCAATTTTAAACTGTAGGAATTTTAGGGATACTTACACTGTGTTGAAATCATGCTGAATAAAAATTGTGGATTTAAGTCATCCGGTCTGTCGGAATATTTTTTTAAATCCGCAGCACTCTTTACTGTTTTAACTTTAACTAATTTCTCTTTTCCTTTAGGAGTTAGCTTGCCACCGATATTTTTCCAAATATCTACCGGAATTTCTTCCCTCACAATTGTATCGAGTCCGGCAGCAAAAGAATAAGCTTTGTTTAAATCTCCCTTTTGATATAAATCAAATACCTGTTTCAGATCGTTGTGGTCTTTGTCAGATAAATGCTTCGGGGTTGTCCATGCAGGATAATCTGTTTTGTTTTTCATATTGTTGTTTTTTATACCTGATAAATCATCGTTTTCAAAAATATCCATTTCACCACCCTGATTGAATCTTCCGAACTGCACGGCTTTTCCTTTCTCCGGCACTTCGATTACCACATCCACATCGTGCTGAAACTGGTTCGTGCCACGGAAATTTCCTTCTTTAGTGGCCTGGAAGACAAATATGAATGATTTTCCCGGATTGTCAACCCTCATTCTCTCAATATCTTGAGGTGTCAGACCTAATTTATTGACGGAATCAATAAAAATGAACTGATATGGCGATAAATCCTTCGGCAAAAAGTCGCTTACAAACAAGTCGGGATGGGCAACTTCTTTATCTTTAAGTTTCTTTTGCAAGGTAGCATCTAATTTCTCTTCACGGGCTACATATAACACGGGTCCATGATTCCGGGCAAGATATCCTGCAAAATCAACACAGAGATATGATTTTCCCATTTTTGGTTTACCAAATACCATTGCAGAAAATCCGGGTGCCGGATCGCCGATAAGTTTAAGCCATTTATCTTTTAAGCCGATGGAGTTGAATTCCAGCTTAGAAAAATCCACGCTGTTCATCACATGACCTGGTAAATCAGATTTGTTATTTTCATTCTCCAGAATGACATCCTCTGGTTGCGGTTCTTCAACAATATCTTCCTGTTCTATGGATTCTGTTCCGGATAGTTCAACATTATTTTTCGGTTCATCATCTGAGTTTGAGTAATCCAGCTGTGCAGCCTTTTTAATAGCCTGTTTCAGTTTAAAAACGGTTTCATCTTTGAGCTTGAATTTCAGGTAATGAATTGGCATGGTGTTATGAATATTCACAAGACTTTCCTGCAAGTATAAAATCTCTTCAGCAAAAGGTGAAGTTTTACGGATGCGTTTATTCAGAATATTCGATTGCAAATCTTCAATCTGCTTTGCTAACATGGATTTTGTAACAGTCTTATTATTCCAGTATAACATCAGTTTTATAAATTTCACTTCAATACAGTCCGGCTTTTTCTCTTTCTTTTCTTTTTTAGGTTTGATTTTATGAGAAGCTGTCCCCATCACGATTTCATCCATAAGCTCTTTTAAGGTAAATACCTCATGGATAGATTCACCGTAAATCGAAGTGACAACTACTTTTTCTCCGGCAATGTGTGCGGAGTAATCTTCCGTATCAATCCTTAACTTTAGGTTAGGATGTAAGGACATGGTATCGCCCTTGTCAATGTAAGGCTTAACAAATCGAATGGCAGCCTCTCTTGGAGTAATAAATCCATTGAGTTCTTCTTTTCCTTTGGAAGTAATAAACTCCTCCAGTTTCTGAAAAGTAAGATTGACGAGTTCTTTTAACTCTTGTTCCTTATCACAGGCTTTCCAGTTTCGCCCATTATCCGTTTTGACCATAATCACAAGATGAGCCTGTTTCAGTTCTTCCGGCAGGTTCTCAAAACCCAGCCTTTCGATGTGAGATATATAATTGTTGCGATTTATCATTATGCTGCGAATTTTAATCGTTTTAGATTTCCTGTCAGTTTCTTTATGTCTACTCCTTCAGAAGCAAAATGCCCTGCCAGTTTTGGGTCATAATTAAAGACCATCATTTCAGTTTTTGTTTTATCCGTGTATTTAGTAACCGCTACTGATTTGGTTACCTTTTGCACATGCCATTTGTGCTTTTTAATGAACCGATTCAATACAGGAGAAGGATAACTGCTTAAAAGAAATTTTCCTTTGAGTCCGGCAGTCTTTTCCAATAGCTTTGTATAATCGGCTTCGGTATAACCCTTATAATGTCCCATATCAGAATTAAAATACGGAGGATCGAGATAGAAGAACGTGTCTTTTCCATCACAACGATCCATTACTTTAAGGGCATCATTGTTCTCAACCTGTACGGTTCTAAGTCTGTCGGCATAAGCACTCGTAAAATCATCTCTTTTGTTTGCCAGAGACTTTTCTTTGGAGGGAGTATTTCCGAAACCCCACGAGGTAACCATCCCAGCAAAACCCTGATTCGTTAACGTCCAAAATGCCCATGCCCGCTTTAACTCATTATACTTCTTTGGATTTTTATATATCTCACGGGCTTTGTTGAATAGTTCACGGCTATGCAGGGTTGCTTTAACTTCCTTTTCTAATGCTTTAAAATCTGTTTTTAACACCTTGTAGAAATTAATCACTTCGCCATTCAGATCATTGATGACTTCTACTTCCGATTTGGGTTTGGCAAAGAATAACGCACCGCCACCGAAGAAAGGCTCGCAGTACAAACGATGAGCAGGAATAATAGCCAAGAGGTGCTTTACCAACTGCTGCTTACCTCCGTAATATGTGATGGGTGTTTTCATTTAATGTAATATGTTATGCAGCTTTTTTAAAATCAAGTTTTTTTAATTGTTTAACCAGAGAGGATACATCCGTGCTTTTTCCTTTTTGTACATCTGAAAGGTTTTTATTGGCAATCCGGCAATATTCCGCTTTGCCATCAATGCCGATAAACTTTCTTCCCAGTTCTATGGCACGCACTCCGGTAGTTCCACTTCCACAGAAAGGATCGAGAATAATACCTCCGGCAGGACAACCTGCCAGAATAGGTTTTGAGATTAATTCCGTATTGAATGTGGCATAGTGCTTACCCGAACCATGCTTGGTTGAAATATCCCAGAAATCGGAAACGTCACCCGGATTTTTACCCAAAGGATTAAGAGATATTTTTGTAAGCGTACCTCCGTTTTTCTCACCCTTACCCAATGATCCTTTTTTGTTTTTCGGATCACCACCGAAAGCTGTCATCCGGTATTTAATTCTGTCAACAGATGCTTCTTTATGTTTCTCCCGGACAGCATCCAAATCAAAAAAATAATCGGCTTGTTTTGTCAGCAGGAAGATATACTCATGCTTTTTTGAAAAACGATCAGTTACACTTTCGGGTACTCCGTTGGGTTTTGCCCAGATGATATCATTTCGTACAATCCAGCCTCTGTCGATACAGCCAATTGCAAAACGATGTGGTATCAATACCTGACATTTCTTTTTTAAACCGTTAGACTTATTGTTATTGGCATGCGATGGGGCAATCCTGCCTGCTTTTACTGCCCGGATACTCTGCGAAGGTTTGTTTTTATCTTTTCCGCTATCGTTTCCACTGCCGAAATAAGTATCTCCGAGATTAACCCATACCGTTCCCTGTGGTTTGAGAATACGGAATACTTCATCCATGAAAGTCCAGAGGTGTGTGAGATATTCCTGAAACGTAGGTTCCAATCCCCATTGTCCTTTCCATCCGTAATCACGAAGCTGCCAATAGGGAGGAGAAGTAATAACACAATCAATGCTGGCATCAGGAAAGCTTCTCATGATTTCCATAACGTCTCCGCAAACTGCCGAATTGATGTATGTTGTTATATTTTTCATTGCTTAAAAGAAATAAAGAAAGCAGGGACAAGCCCTGCTGACTTTTTAAATGTAATTTAACTTGGTTCTTTCATTCCAGATATTATCGAAGCTCATGTTTCCATCAGCCCATTGATATGAAACAATGCCTTTGTTGTTGGTTACTCTCAATACCGCCCAAACTGGATCAGTATCCTTTGCTCCCGGAACAGCAAAGCCTTTGTAAATGGTATTGGCTGTGGTGTTGTCTTCTTTCACTGGCAGATACATGGTTTTGTCATTGATGCCTTCCACCTTTGCTTTTAATTCTTCGATTACCTTTTGCATGTTTGCAAGGTGTTCCAATTCCGATTTCTGATTTAATTCGGTAGCAAATCCCTGCATACCTCCGGTCTGCAACATATCATTCAGGGCATCTCGGAGTTCATCTGCCGATGCTGTGGCAGGTACGGTTACATTACCATAGCTGAGAAAGACATTGTTTAACGGACCTTCGCCAGTATCGAATTTGACAATATCGTTGTCGATAACCGACAATTCCAAGATCCGTTGTTTGGAGATATAACTTACTGCTCCGTCAATAACGATTTTAAGGCTGTTGCCTTCATTATAAATTTCAATATTCATAAAAATTTGTTTTAAATGGTTGAACTTGTACCGTTGTTATTGTCATTTTTTGAAAATAAATTTGCAATTGCTTCTCCGATTAATGCCCCGATAAAGCCCCCTGCCATGACATAAGGAACGGCATCCTTTCCGGTGACTTTGACATAGAAATAACAGACTAAAGAAACAATCAGTGTAAACATGGATACGATGGTTTTTTCTTTCATAGAATCAATTCAGCAAGATTTTAGTGGTTAATATTCCTGTAGCAATGGCAAGCCCCCCTGCAAGCCAACGGTTCAAAACAGTTTTGTGTTTTAGTTTCTGTTCAGCAAAGTTCAATTTCCCAATTAACTGCTCCTGTTGTAATAGCGAAACATCCAGATTTTGCTTAATAAGCACATAACTGTTTTTACAAACTGCAAGTGAGGAATCCTGCTTTTCCGTTAAGAGATTCAGATTGCTTACTGTTTTATCACAAAGGCTGTCACGAACTGTAGATTCAGAAATGAGTACAGTTACTTTTTCCTTTAATGAATCGCAAAAGCGTATCTTTTCCGAAGTATCCAAAGCCAGTTCATACTGCTGTGATAAAAGTTGTACCTTTTGTTGTAAGAAGGATACTTTCTGTTTTGATTCTTTCAAAGAATAATTATCATTACTTATCATTGTTCTCAAACCGTTGTTTTCTGTTTCGAGTCTTGAAAGTTCAGAATAATAATATCCGTCTATGGAATCAACCAGTTTTTGTGTATTCACCAAAGGAGGACTTTGTTCCTGTTTGACGATTCGCTTGGGATGATCCTCTGTGGTATAATAATTGTAGAGGGCAATAAAGGCTGCACAAAGCAGCAGGATAAATAAATTTCTTTTCATTGTTGTTTTTGATTTTCACGATTAATAAAAAATTGACTCCCACGTTCGATGGAGTATCCAAAACATCCTGCACCCACAAGGCTCACGAATGAATAAAACATATATTCGGGAATGGGGATGCCAAAAAATTGCTCGGCTATCCAGCTGATAATGGTAATCAGTACAAAGACCAGCGTAACCAGTTCACGGAGATTATAACTGCCGTCTTTGTCTTTCAACAGTTGTTCAAAGAACGTTTTTCCTTTCATGTTTTTTAATTTGTTAATTATTTCTATTCCGAATAATACGTCCATAAACCCAGTCCGAGAGCAATGGCTGCTGTTCCTGCAAGCAGGAGTCGTTTGGTTGTTTCCCTGCGGATGGATCTGAAGTCGATGAGCGTATAGGTAAAATGGTTTCCATAAAGCTGCCTGTGCTTTTCGCACAAATCCATAAATTCATAAAAGTTTCCGATATCGGCAAAGACCTGACATCCGGCAGAATATTTGTCAACGGTTTTTGTAATGCCTGTCAAACTTGCTCTGTGAATATCTATGCCGAAGTATCCTGTAATCTTAACACCGTTCATCATATCCAAGACAGCATCCCTGTCGTAGTCACGGATAATGGTTACAGGTTTACTCTGTACAAGGGCTTTGTATTTTCCTTTATGAAGTCCGATCTGGTATGCATCCACATACTGTCCCTGTGCAAGTATCGCCGTCCCCTGCGGTTGCATAGGATTTTTCAGCCAGAACGTACCCGGATCGGTAGTTGCACTATACACATGATAGTTCCACAAGCTTCCGTTCGTTTTGTAAAACACATGGATTTGATCATCGAAACGATTTGCCTGTGTGGAAGCTGAACGCAGACCTACGATATTTAACTCGTAAGGTCGGGTGTATAACACATAGCCCCTTGAATGTAATATGGATTTGATACGGGAAAGCATCAGGCAGCCATTGGAATGTCGGGTTCATAACCACGTAACCATGCAGCTACGTCAAAAGACGGACAGGCTTTTTTTACTCCCGGAAGATCACGATGCCCTAATATCTTAGAGCCGGGATAACGTTCCGTAAGTTCTATCAGTTTATCAAACATAGCATGTTTTTGCAAAGTTGTGCGGTTGTCGAAAGGTTTGCCGGATTTATCAATACCACCGATGTAGGAAATGTGAATGCTGATCTGATTGTAACCGGAAGCACCATTGGCAATCTTGGCTTCATCCTGTAACTGGACAATCTCTCCATCACGCAGGATCAGGTAATGATAACCCGGGTTCTTCCAACCGAGTTGTTCTTTCCAGTAGTGTTTAATATCCTCCGCTGTAGCATCCGGTGTGGAGGCGGTGCAATGCACCACGATGTAACGAATAATTCTCATAAAGTTTCAATGTTTTGTGTGTTAACTAAAAATCTTTCTCCATTGTTTTCAAAGGCTGTGAAGCCGTTTAATTCACCAATTTCAGTCCCCAGAATAGTTTTGGCAGGAACTTCTGCTTTCTCATAAGGAGTTCTCCAAACCGCAGCATTTTTTCTTGTTATTAAAGTCATTCCACCGATCCCTGACAGCGACCATGTTTCACCATCGTATTTCAATCCCATTTTAGAAAATTCCAAACGTATCTGTTGTTTTTGCCCCTCGTTTGAAAAGCTGTCAAGCATACCGTTTACAAGAGTTTTTCTGACTCCGTCCATCCTGTATTGCTGAAACTCTTTACTGACTGCCGAATAGTTCTCACGGTTTCTGATTAGTTTTAGTGCAGACAATACTTGTGAAAGATTTTTTTCAGTCGCTGCCTTATAAAGCACCTTTGCAATCAAGGAAGGATCGACAACAGTACTGTTGCTTTTGGTTGACTTGGTTATGGCATTGTAGGCACTTTCATCAATAGTCTCCGGCAACCCTGCTTTTTTTAATGCTGCCACCATCTCGCTTCCGAAGTCCCCATCGGAACCGAATTTGGGTAGGATGTTTTTACCGTATTTTGTTATGAGGGCTTCCTGCATTGCTTTTACTCTTTGTCCACGACTGCCTCTTTTCAAAGGAAAATCATCATTACGGACAGGTAAGCTGGTGTGAGAAGTAAAATCCTTTTCTTCGGGTGAAGGCAGAGTCAGGTTGTCTTCCGTCACGTTGTTATTTCGTTTGGAGAAATACTGCCATCCGAAAAAGGTAAGTACTCCGGCAGCAGCCGTTCCCAATCCGATCAGGATAATCTTCTTTTTATTGTTCTTTGTTGCCATATTACGATTTTGGTTTTTTGAGAATGATGGTCATGTATGCTTCGTATTCTCCACTCTCAAATTCACTTTTCAGTTCGCTGATAAGATTTTTTCCATACAGCTTCATGTATTCCACTCCGGTTTTTACAAAAGCATTCTGTGTGGGCATTTCATTAAAAACAGCAACTATGGCTTTTTCATCCGTTCCGGGAAAGGGTCCGTAGGTTTTGTCGAAAGCTGCCTGTAACCGTTTTGCCCATGCGGAGTAACTAAGTTCTGGATTAACAGCCTGTCCCTGTTTCTGTGGTTTTGCTTCAATGATCTGTAGCATTTCGTTGTATTCGGTACTCTGAAGTTCGTCACTCAGGTCATAAAGTAGATTTGTGTTATAAAGGCTGCGATAGGATTTAACCACTTTGTTAAAAGTAGCTTTGTCTGGTATCTGCCGGAGAGTATTCCTGAGTGTCGGAGTATCTGTTCCCGGCCACCCATCATTATCGAATGCCATTTTTATCTGTTTGGCAAAAGTGGCTGGTGAACCTTCATCAAAAGATTTTTTCTCTTCACGGTTAGCAATAGCTTTCAGAATAACCTTACGGATCAAAAGGAAGCCACCCCCGAATACAACAAGTCCGCCTGCACCATAAAGGATTTTCTCCTTCAGGGTGAGACCTTCTTTCTTTTTATCTTTTGATGCTTCTGACATTGCTTTCAACTTTTCACTTTGGACTTTCATCTTTATACTCCGAGAGCTTTCTTCGCCATTGCTGTTTTTACCGGATCGTTTTTCACAATGTGAGCCAGTTTTTCCAGTTCTTTGGCAGTGAGCTTTGAGGCAAGCACGGTTAGTGCTTTCATTTTGGTATCAGCATCCTTTTCTGTAGGTGCTTCAACCACGATTTCATAACTATACTTTTGCATTTCAAATTGATTTTATGGTTTTACATTTAGGAGTTCAGCAACCGGAGTGATGTTTTCAGGTTCATTGACCATCTTTTCGAAGATGAGCATCACCTTTGTGAGTTGTTCGTTGTCCAACTGCTCTTCCATGTTATGAAGGATTAGAAGATAGTGTTTGTCTTGTTCAGAGAGTGCGTTTTCATTTTCTCCTGAACCTTTCTTTTTAAAGGTTACTTCGGTATCCGGCTCGTTGTTATTTTCGATGCTTGTATTGTTGTCACCTGAAGCAAGTGCATGTGCTATACCGCCCAGTAAAGGGACATCGGATAATTTCTGTGCATTCTTTTTCAATACTTCTTCTATGGCTACAGAAGCTACACCACCCCATTGATTTCCCAATGTGCTTTTTTCTTTTCTGATTACCTCGATGCTGTCTTCCAGTTGTTCGATATACTTTTCAGCATCTTCCAGTTGTCCTTTTGTCTCTGCTAACTCTTTTTTCAATAATTCAGTTTCCCAACGTTCACGTTCCTGCTTGAGTTTTTCATTTATCCGTGCATCAATATCAACTCCTGATAAATTGTTGTTATTATTCCCATTGTTTTGTTCGTTGTTTACAATAAAACTACGGTGAATATGCCTCCAGCTTTTGGGAGAAGTACCATACAAACGAAAGGATATTTTATTAAATCCCTTTGCCATATATGCACGAATAGTATCAAACATGGAGAGATCGTTGGTGCGTTTTACAATGGGCATTTCATCCACAAGAATTTCATAATATTCGGGGGTGCCGGATTTGAACGACTGCTCCAGCTTCATGCGGATAAGGTCGATTTTTTCAGGATCGTATTTTTCTATAATTTCAGACATTTCAATTGGATTTATCATGTTTGGGAATTACCTGTATAAAGCGTGCATGGATGATGCGGACAGTCTGGTTACGAACTGTTATCTTTCCCTGATGCTCGTATTGCATTTCATTTGTTACGGTTGAACTCAAATCGAACATTCCTCCGGGAGATTCCACGCTGATTCCATCCGCTTCTTCTACCAGTATGAAAAACTGGTTTTGTGCATCAAGAGATAATGTTTCGTTAGCCTGAAGTACCAGATGACGGAATCGCAGCACATAATTGTTGCCGAATCCGAGTTCTCCCATTCTTCGAGGGATGTATTCCAATGCAAGATTAACAGTCATAATTATTCATTTGTTTTGTACCAGATAACAACCTTAATTTCATAACCTAAAATAGCAGTGATTTCCTTTCCGGTTTTATCCCTGTAAAGTCCATTAACAACGGTCGTGTCACCATCCACTATCACTGTTTCTGCTTCCTGTTTTCCACCGTTTGTCCATTCTTTTGCTTTCCATGTGGGAGGTATGCTGAAATCGGACATTACGGTATTAATATCATTTGCACGAATTTCTCCGGTATAGAAACGGTTAGCTTCTTCACAGCTTTGTAACCAAAGATCTCCGAAGAGATAGTTCCTGCGATAAAGAAAATCGTTCGATTCTTTACCGACAGAGCCTGCTTTTCCAATGAACCGCCCGGTGGCTTCCACTCCGCATATGTGTACGGCATCTCTTGGAATCCTCACCTGAAAGTGTCGGTATTCAAAAGGCTTTGTTAACGTCAACGTTGTTATGATGGCTCGCTCTTTCATTTTTCGTCATCCATTTCACAAATGAGATACAGGGAAACACGGTAAGCACGGAATGCAGCTACAGGATTATCCGTATCCTTGTATTCCATCTTTACCTGACCATTGCCGGGATTAATGCTGCCGAGATCATAATAACGACTTCCGGGAGCAACATTGATTCCTGACATAAGCAGTTTGCTTTCGTAGCTTTCAGGGAATATTTCATCCTTGTTTATTTCGATACGCTGGCTACCTCTGTAATAAAGTAGATCATCCATGTCAGCAGTCAATAACAAGCCTCTTACTGCAACAATGTTTTTATCGAGTTCAAAGGTTTGTGTTACATTTTGTCCTGACGCAGTAACATTAAGGTCGAAGCGTTTTTTTACAGGCTTTATCATTTTAAGTAGATTGTTATTGGTTAATAGTTATTCTTCAATAATCAATTGAAAAGGAAAGCGGACGAGCCGCTTTCCAATTGTGGTGTTAAGGAGTAGTGATGGTTCCGTGTAATCCAGCCCATATCTGGGTGTTGTTAGCGATGCCTTCCATTGTTCCGAGTTCAAGGGTCAGTTCTATTAACACATCATCCTGAATGAGTCGTGGATTTGCGAGTTTGTAATAACCTGCCTGTACAAGGGTGAAATTCTTTGTGCTGAATACCCTGTTTCCAGTGTCGGGAATAATTTGTTTTTTGTTGCTCTTTAAAGAGAACTCACCATTCATGAGGGCAGGGATTTCTTCGATTAAATCGAATTTTGTAGCCATGATTTTGTCTTTGGTTGCATCTGCCGATACACCAGCCAAAAGAATAATACCGCTAACCAATAAACATTGATTTTTTGGGAGTTTTGCATTGGAGACATTGCGTAAGCCGATCTCTTTGTCATCCTGTGTTTCAAAAATCTTTATGGTTTTTGAGTTGACAGGTTTTACAGAATAAATCACGGTGTCAGCCAGACGTAATTCTCCTTTTTTCAAACCTTCCTTAATGTGTTCAGGAAGTTCATTAAAGTGTTTCTCCATTTCGGCACGGCTTCCTTTGCTTTGTACCGGAGGAGCAGTCATTTTATTGACTGTTTTCATTCGTTGTATGGGATTCATTTTGCGAAGTGCTCCCATGATTTCGCCGACTAATTCATCGTTGTCGTTATCCAAGCCCAATAATGCTCCTGCATTGTTATATTCATCGAGGGCTTCCATTCCTAAAATTTGTCCTAACATTTTGTTTGTTTTTAAAGATTAATAATTGATTGAAAATTGTTTTTGTTTCTTTGTTTACTGTTCGTTGTTATTTGTTTGTGGTTAGTAGTTCTTTTCTCCCGGATCAATGATCTCTTCGTTTCCATTTAGTCCGTTTGTCTGCTGACTTTCGGTAAACTGTTTTGCACTTTCAGCCACCTGATTTTCGATACGTTCGAGTTCACTCATATCGGTTTCTTTGTTTTTGTTACCGGGATACACGAAGTATTTCACTTCTCCGACTCCTGAAGTACCATCACCGGATGACTGCTGTTTCTTTTTCATGATTTTGTCCACATACAGTTTTGTAAGGAAGCTTTCTTTGTAAGCCGTCAGTCTTTCTTTTACTCCTTCGAGTACTCCCTGTTTTTCTGTTCCGGTAACCTGATCAGCTGGTTTCTGGAATCCATTAGAAGCCATCATGCCGATTCCGAATACTGAAGCTAGACGACTCTTGGTATAATGACCGATACCATTAATTGCTGTGCCAACAAGCAATGAAGCCCTGCCGAGTGCTGCCCCGACAATACCGCCACCGATGACTCCGACTACAAGGTCTTTGGCTGTTTCGATGGCTGTATTTTTAAGATCGCCCTTCGTCTCGAGGGTTTGGGTAATCCCTGCAAGAGCCGATTTCTTTCGGGCATTCTTCACATAAGTGTTTTTTCTCTTTGCCATTTTAATTATTGTTAAGTGATTTGTTATTTATGAATTTTAAAGTAATGCAACTGGTTTCTTCTTGTCGTTTTCTGGTTTATGAGTTGTTTTACTTTTGTTGTTTTTGCGTGAAACCAGATTTACTTTCTTTTTTGCGTGAGCCTTGTTACCATCCAATCCTGAAAGTTCCTTTTCTTGTTTTGGAGCGGCTGTATTCCTGGCAGCTGTTTTCTTTTTTCCACCCAACATTCGGTAACCGAGATAAAGCAATCCGAGCCCGCCAACACCAAAAAGAGTAGGTTTTAACCATTTCTTGTTTTTATCCCAGAACCCTGCGGGTTTATCGTCACCGCTACCAGTGTTTGTGTCTGTTGTTGTACTTTTTTCGTCAGCAACAACTGCTTCTGTATTCTCACTGGTTGTGGCAGGAAGATTGGTTTTAGTGTCGCTGGCTGGCAATGGAGATGAACTGCTATTTGCTGCTGCTTGTTGTATGGCTGCATTATCTTCGGTTTCTGTATTTTCGAAGTCTTCAGTTCCTTTTTGTTTCTTCGGGAAAATATTACCGATACTTTTCAATAAACCGCCGATGGCTGCAAGTACAGTTGTTGCTGATGCTATTGCTGCTCCGGTAGCCACTTCGCCTAAAGCACCAATTCCTGCGATACCTTCGAGTCCTTCTAATCCGTTTACATTTTCGTCCTGCCAGATTTCTTCACCCAGCACCTTGCGTAACGGAGTGTCTGTGGTGAGGTAAAAATCGGCTTCTGTTGGAGCGTAACCTAACAAGCCGGACACTTCATTGTTTTTGTTTCCTTTGCCCTTTAAAATGGCTTTTTTAAGGTTTTCAGCTTTACCACCTGCATCGAAGAAAATCTTTTCCATTTTTTCACGAACTTTCACAAGTCTTTTCCATTTATCGAGATCAACTCCTTTGCTCTTGGCATCAGCTTCACTCAGGTAAGCCCATTTGAGACGTTGCCCGATTTTAAACATATTGAGTTTCATGGCTGCCAATACTCCGTTTCGTAACAAGGCGGTAGCAGGGTTCGCTTTATTGACGATGTTTAGCCCTTTGTGAAGGAGTTCTTTCAGTTTGCCTCCTTTTTTCTTTCCACCGTCATCGGTCTTTTTTTTGCGTTTGAAAAGACTACCGAAATCATCACCGTTGGTGAGATCGTTGTAGTCCGTATTTTCAAATCCGTTTAAATACTGTAGTTCCATTGTTGTATCTTGTTTTTCTGTGTAAGGTTCTTCGTAATTGAATTGTTCTACCACGCAGTCTATTGTTATCTGACCGTTTCCGTATGGAACTACCGGGTAGATATGCTGGAAGTTTTTCCCTCCGTACTTTGTTATCCTCAACTTGTGAGGGATTTTAAGATTAGTCAGCACGGAACTAATAAAAACGGTATAGCAATCGCAGTCCACTCCACGAAAACGGTCATGCCATGCTCTTGCTGGACTTCTTACCTGTTCTCTTCCTTCTTCATCTTTGTTATACCGGATATGGTTGTAAACAAAGTTCCAGATGTTACGACAGGTAGAATAGAGATTATCAGCTTCCAATAACAAAACAAGTCTTCGAGTGTGATTCAGGGTATCATGTACGATTTTCGGAATGAGTTTTACTGTATCATTGACAGTAGCTCCACGCTTTACTGTTTCGTCTTTCAGCATGGCTGTTGGAAACAAAGCCTCGTAATTGGTACCGGATAAAATATGTCGTTGTTTTTTGGATTCCATTGCTTATGCTTTTAAAGTAACCTCGTCCTTTTTTTCGTAGGGAAGTTGCTTCCATCCGAGATTGATCGTTGTTATGGTTCTTGCCTGAATTTTAACCGGCTCACCAGACTGCAATGATTTAAACATATCTCCGCCCAAAGAGAAAAGTCCCAGTACCGGAATCTTAATCATGATTTGTTCGATACGTGCTTCTCCAAAAGCCGGAACTTCAATATCTTTATTCACTACCTGTGAACTGGCAAGGGTAGCGTCTTTGTATAACAACTTAACAAAAGGGAATTTTATCTTCAATCCAGTTTTTGTAGGATTTTTCAAAAGGGCATCGACACGGAGGGTTAAACCGGAAAGATCGAGTTTATGAATCTTAACGGTTGTCTCGCTTTCAAGTTCAGCACCCGTTTTGCGTAATCGTAAAAAGTAACTAATCCCTGCAATCAGTCCTCCTCCGAGACCCACTCCGATTAATATTTTCTTGAGATTTGCCATTGTTTTACTCTTTGTTTTTTCTTTCAACTTTTCACTTTGAACTTTCAACTTTTATCTGTTTACTTTTTTCTTTTGTTATCGATATAATCCGAAGCGAGTTTGAAAGCGAACCATATCAATCCTCCGGCAACAGCTTTCAGAGCATAATCTGCCAGACCCGAAAAGTCAATATTTGCCAGTAAAATGGCACTTGGAAGGAACAAGTTGGAGATGGGATCTCCGCCATAATTAAACATTTTTGCATCCATGTTTTTAATTTTTTCTGATTGATTATCGAAACAAAGGTCTGGCAAGTCTTTGACTCAGTTTTCGGTTTGGGTAGTTATATGCTGCGTTTTACCAAACAATGACGGGTTTTACCAAACAATGTCGCATTTTGTCACTTCTTGTCATTTTTTTATCAGGCTGCTTGGGTTATTCTGGGTAATCCCAGTTTGTCGAAAATGATACGTACCTGAGGGATTGTGTAGTACCAGCCTCTTTTCTGCCCTATCTCTTCTTTGTAAGGTTCCATCCATATTTTCAGGGTTCTCCTGTCCACTCCGTAAAGGTTAGCGAGATCACGCATCGTATATGGTTTAAGCATAATCTGTCCCGGACTTAATGGTATTATATTTCCCATGATAATTCCTCCTATGCTGTTTTGGTGTATTGTTGCGGACGGAATCTATGGTTGAGATAATACTGCTGTTGCATCATCGAATCATACCATGATTTTGTTCCTGCAAATCCTTTTGGATTGCGTTTGTTCAGCCAGATGCAGGGATGGGGGATGTAACGTTTCGGTCTGCGTAAAACATAGTCTCTTGCCATTTGTATTCTTATGCAATAGCCGGAGAAATAATTATGCAATCCTGCGGAGATTCTTCCGGTGGGAATGGAAGAATAAAATTCACGGATACAGTTTTTAGCTTCTTCTATCTCCGCTTTATTAAATGGTTGGTTATTCCATAACATCCTGTGGGCGTATTCCCACGTTGCATCAGTCAGTAAACGGATCGTTGCCGGGTGAATGATGACTTTTCCTTGTTGTTGTTTTGTCCTGTTCATGATTTTTTTATTCTAACAGGACAAAGTTCCGGCAAGGAAAAATGGCACTTTTCGGTTTAGGTAGTTAGATGTCTCATTTTACCAAACAATACCAAATTAGGTAGCAATGGGACGGTTTATGTAGGGACTTGTATTTTCATGTAGGTTCAGGGAGCAAAATGGAGGCTTATGTAGGAAGATGTATGATCAGGTAGTTTTATGTCGTTTTGTGTAGGTTTCTGTTTATAACACAAAGAATATTAGATATATTACAATTAAAAAGGATTTCTTTTTTTTAGCTATTTTTTTTCATTATCTTTGGTTTTCAATTAAATAATGTCCTTTGTTAAAGTAGATAATATGAACAAGTCTTTAGAAAATAAAGCAATATTATAATAATGAAATTCAGATATAATAAGGGGTTTGTTAACAGAAAAGTATGATAAAATATATGAATGATAAAATAAGTACTCTTTCAAAAAAAATTGAATATTTTAAAGAAAAGAGAGAACAGTATATTGACAATGAGGTTATAGATGCAGAAAAGGCTTTTAACCTTTCAAGGTTATTTTGTGAGATTATTGACTCCTCAGACATTAGTATTCCTTTCTTAACAAAGGAAAGAGTTGAGGAGTTGTACAATAAATTCATAACAAAAAATGGGAAAATAGCTGACTTAAATAAGATTTATGAAAATCATTGGATAAGATATTGTTTAAATGAAGCCGTAATACCACAGGCTATTGTATCACTGATTTATAGAATAGAGAGAGAAGATAAGTTAAAAGAGAATAAAGAACTCGCTTTTCTATCTTATTTGTATAATGTTAAATATGGTAAAGATGACGAAAAAGTAAATGCAATTACAATAGATAAAAATAAATTAGAAGGAATCATAAATATTCATAGTAAATCAGTTAACAATAATTTTTCTCCAGACAACTTTATTAACGACTCCTTTGAGCTTAAGGAAAATCATTACTTTTTAAAAAGAAATTTAAAATTTAAACCACTATTAAATCAGGCTAGTGGCTTTTTGTGGAACAACATTATTAATAATACTGCCTATAAGAATGACCTTGATCGTTTTACTGATTGGTGGACAAAAGTAAAAGTTTTTGATGAATATTGGGGAGCTCCTGATTACATGACACATATTGCTTTAGATAGATTTCTTGACGTAGCATTAACATTAATTGAAAAGGAGGATGATATTATTGATTGGAATGTTGAAAAACAAAGGCTTAGATGGGAAAGTAGACATGTAAAAAACTTAGAAAGTGATATCGAAATTATATTTTCAATTCCAGAAAAAGACAGTTCATTAAAAGATAAATACCTTTTGTTATTTAGATTTGATGAAACCTTTGCAAAATATTCTGTATTAGACACCAGAGAGAATATTCGCTTTTTAATATCTACAGTAATTAAACATGATAAACAAAGGTCTGGAAATTATCATCGTATTTCAAAACTTATTGAACTCTCAGAACAACGTCCATTTTTACTGTATGAATTGTGCTTCAGCATAAAACATAATTCTCCGGAACTGGTTTCTTGGCTGATTACAAAAGAAAATACTTTGTCTCTTGGATTAGTACTTATAAAAGGAATTAATTTATCGCAGGAACTCATAAAAGATAAAGAAGATAATGTAAAAAAAGAAACAGAAATTTATAAAGATTGTATAGATATCGCCATTGAAGTTTTAAAAATAAATTCTTTTGCCAAAAAGGCTGGGATCGTTTCTGAAATATTACTTGATTTAACTAAAGATTATTATTTTAAGTTATTTAGTGAAAATACATATACTCAATTGCGTAAACAAGAAACTCTTGTACGGTTGGAGTATATGTTTTCAAAACTTAGTTTAAAAGAAAAATTTCATACATCTTTAATTGAAGAAACTGCTGAAGAATTAATATCTGTTCTTATAGAAAAGACCCAAAGTTATAAGGAAGAAAAAAACGGTAGATTACCATTGTCAGAACTTCGAATATTATTTTGGATATTAAAATTAACATTAAATAATAAATTTTCTAGTTCAGCGAATGAATTTTTAAAGAAAAAGAGTGCCAATGCAATTTTTCAAATATACAAAGCTGAGATTTTCCGTGAAAAATACAAAAAAGGTGAAGAATCAGGATTTGTAGAATGGTTTTGGGATCAGGAAGGTGTTAATTCTTTTTCATGGTCTGAATTCTTTATTTCAATGGAGGACAGAGAACAAAAGGATTTTCTAAGTTATTTTTCAAAAATAGAAGTTGAAATTAAAGAAACATTTGAAGATGGAAGTAGAAATTATTCATGGTATGACAATAAAACAAGAACAATTGCTCAAAAAATAAGGTTACACCTCAATATTCTTCTTCAGATACAAAAAGAACTGCATCCAAATAAAAAAAGTCATAAGGGAATATTATCCAAGATTGAAAATACGCTATCAGAATTAATTTCATGGTATTGTTATGATGATTTTACGAATAATCATATCAATGTATTTGATAATCATTATGAAGTAAGCATTTTAAAGGATGCTGTTTATAATTTGGCTGAAGCTATTGGGAATTTTGTCAATTTTACATCAAATAAAAAGTTTATACCTGTAATTATTAATAAGAATAAAGATTTAGGATTTATCTCCCGCCTCATACCAAGAATTTTATCAATATCAGATAAGAGGTTATTTTTTGAACAGTTAAGTGAAAGTGGATTTTCAGAGTTTTTGACACACATAGTGACTGCAAGTGAATTGGAATTGTTGTTAGCTGAAATGCATGAAGAAAAAGACCTTGTTGATTATATGATACAAATAATTAACTATGGTGACAAAGTAGTTAATACTGGTTATTTAAAAAGTTGGAAGAAATACACATACCCATATTGGCTTTTAATATGTGCCCAAAAGGAAAACGAACAGCTTTTAGATGAAAAATATAAAGAATATGAAGAATATGTGTCTAAACATGATCTATATGGTCAAAGAGACTATGAGCAGACATATAAATTTTATAAAGCTCTTTGCTTATTTAATAAAAACCCGAAAGAAAGTTACCACCTATATAACCAGATTATAGAAAAAGGAGACAATACTGTTATTACCTCAGCACTAAATAGGTTTGCGGCAAAAATTAAATGGGCAATAAGTGAAAAAGATAAAAACGTTTTCCAGAAACTTTTGACGGAAAGTTTAGAAGAATGGGAGCAATATGAAAGACAATTAGAACCAGAACAACTCGCTTATATTAAAAAGAATTCTGATCTAAACAAATTATTAATTTACCAGCAGCTTAAAAAAAATATTGAATTTGAGGCATTATGGGCGAGTCTTGACGAAATAGTAAGGTTTGAAGAATCGTAT
Source organism: Bacteroidota bacterium (assembly GCA_037441645.1). GTDB lineage: Bacteria > Bacteroidota > Bacteroidia > Bacteroidales > GWA2-32-17 > GWA2-32-17. The sequence continues at coordinate 34,090 of JBBIRU010000039.1, read as the reverse complement.
ATTGAATTAAGGGTCAATCAGTATATCGCAACAAATGACACGGATAAATTAGAAGAATATTTATTTGAAGTAGAAGCCTTTCATAAAGGAGATGGGGAAACGCCTACTTTTGTGAAAGAATTAAAAGAAAAAGCAGTAAAAAGTATTTCTTTAGAAATTCAACCAAATAAATTAAATGTTTATAAAGAAATTTCAATAGAACAACTTTCAGAAGCTTTATCAACAATTAAAGAAAGAGGTGTAGATGAAATAGCTAAGATAATTACACACCGAAACGTTGATATTGATTATTTGATTTTAAAAACACTCATTAGAATACTTGAGAAAATTTTAAAGCAATTTCTTGTTTTTAGAGAATTGAAAGATGAAAATAAATATTCACAAATAATAATAATGCTTTTAGAAGAATATTTATCATCGTTTGGGTTTATTGTTAGGGCTCAAGATCCTGGGGGCATTGCAAACAGAAATCCCGGAGAGCGTGACATCGTGATTGAACATGACGGAACTGAAGTTACGATTATTGAGGCATTAAGATCATATAATGATTTATATGATCATTTGAATAGATTTAATAATTATGATAAAATAGGAATAGGATTTTATATTATTCTGACATATTATGAGGATGATAATTCGTATGAGTATTGGGAAAATTATAAAAACAATGTTTTACGTTACACGTTCCCAAACTTACCATTCAAGGAAGTTTATATTTCCGAGGATATATCATTAGAACTTTGTAGGGAAAATAAAGGGAATATTAAATTGGCAAGGACTGAACATCTGTATAATAACCAACTTTGTAATGTTTATCACATTGTTATGAATATTGGAAAATAAATTTTGATCAACAATTTTCACCTTAAATTGAAAATAATCTTTTTACTTATACCTATAAAATGTGTCACTAATTGAAAAATAGTATCTTTACAACTCAAAATAAATCAACATAACAATATGCTGAATTCTGCACAATCTGTTGAAAATTCATCTGGGACAAACAGGAACCTCAGTCTATTCTTTGTTGCATTTCTATTTTATATAGCAATAAGTATAGCATCAACAACGGACTTAATGTTATTCATGCCAGATTCTTTCCTAGAATTGCCAATTATTGGAATAAACCTGCCTTTAAAAGGTTTTTATATAGTTGCACCATTTTTAATCCTTATATTTCATTATTACCTCTTGGTAAATCTGGAATTTCACTGCATCAAATTACTGCAATTGTCAAAAGAAACTGAAGATGAAGATGCAATAACGCTCCATCCTTTCATAATCAATTATTTAATCGCTATAAAGCCAGGAACAAGACGAAAAATATTAAAGTTTGTAATTCGGATTTCTGCTTTTTACCTTCCACTATTGATCCTTTTTTATATCCTATTCCGGTTTGCAGATTACCAGTCATACCTAATTAGTTCAATGCATCTGATTTGTATCTTACTTGATTTGTATTTGATCTACTCACAGACATCCAGTATAATGAAAGTGTTTACTTTAAAAGATATTCCTTTGGCTAAAAAGGCAGATTTTAGCTACAAATTTTTATTATGGAAATTAAGGTTATTGAATAAGCTTTCTCGTAAAAAGAAATTTGGGACAAGAATCTATGCTTATTATAAAAATGGGATAAAGTATCAATTTGAAAACCTAATAATATTCTCAGGAACTATTTACTATATCTGGTTTGTCTTAACAATAACAGGATGTTTTGGTAAACTTTCAGGGTTTTGGTCATTGTTAGAATATACATTTCCTAAAATTTCCATTGAGAATGAAGTTTTAGTGAAGTACCCCGAACAAAAAAAAATACTTCAAACAGATTGGCTGACTCTTTCAAAAGAAGAAAAATTATCAAAATACACATCGGTGGCAGGAATTGATTTAACTGACAGAAACCTGATGTATTGTAATCTTTCGAATTGCATTATGATAAATGCAAAACTGGAAAATTCGAATTTCGATTACGCAAAATTAGATAACATTGTACTAACAGGATCTCGTCTTAGTAATACGAATTTTAATTTTGCAAGCTTATGTTTTTCCGATTTTTCAGGTTCAACTGGAGAAGGTGATTTTATAGATGCTGATTTATCTGTATCTAATTTTTCTAATACAAAACTTCAATGTGACTTTATACGAGCCTTTTTGGGAGGGGCAATTTTTGATACTGCAGATTTGAATAACTCACGCTTTACCCATGCAGAATTATCACGAGTTAAAATATTGAATTCGAAACTATTTGCCATACATTTTATAGGGGCAAATATGGATGGAGCAGAGATCAGAAATTGCAAGATTGAATCCTGCGAATTCATAGGAACTTGTTTAAAAAGCAGTATTATAAATAATGACACGATAAACGAATCAAACTTTGATGGAGCAGACTTGAGTTCTTCTGATTTATCTAATACAGTATTGAATACCACTACATTTAAGGGAGCGATATTTACTTCCAATGAAATGAGCAATACTGTAGTATGTGATTCATCATTTGCATATAGTTTTACTGGTTTTATTTTTGCAGTTAGAAACTTATTTGTGGATTCGTCTCTATACAATCCAAAACAATTTGCTGATGATTCTATGGTGATTAACCCTTATTATCAGGCAGACGGTGCAAATGTTAAATTATTTTCTGATCCTATAACTCATCACAAGATCAATGATACAATACTCGTTTTACCTCCTTTGTTTGATTTGACTGAATTATATGGTCGAATAAATAGTTCCTCAAAATATCTTCCATTTAGAATTATAGACTCTCTTAAAAAAGCAATGGGAGTTACAGATACCGCAATATTAAGGTCACATTACTTTATAAAAGAAAAATATGACAGTGAATTCTTGAAAATCAGAACAAGAATTATCATGAATTATCCTAATGCTGCAAGATCAATGTTTGGGAATAGAATAGAATATGTATCGAAGGATGATGAAAAACCGGTTCTTATGGGATTAGAAGATACTTTGCTATTTAATCATATAAAACAATTACATCCAAGATTATTCAGGAATCTTTTACGTACAATTCCAATCAAAAAAGAAACAAGTATCGGTAAACATGTTTCATTGGTAAAAGCAATCACATCATACACATTCCCTGAACTATTTTCTATCGAGGAAGATTTTATTGAGTAATACTTGTTATAATAATTTTACACTCATTTATAAAGTGTTAAGTCGTTATTTAATAACAAATTTACCAGACATTATTTGATTTTTTTTATTATTTAATTGATAAAAGTATAGACCTTTAGGAATATTATCTAAAATAATTGCCGTTGATTGAGATGTAATAATTAGTTGTTTAATTAATTTTCCATTTTGGTCGAAGATTTTCAATTTAGAATCTAAAAAATTAATATCTAATATTTTAAAAATAGCTTCCGAACAAAAAGGATTAGGATAAATTTCTATTGGGGTTTCTTTTCGAGAATTACTTTCAATAAGATTAATAATTCCGCAATTACTATTTGAATCAGGGTAAAGAGTCAAGTTGTTTTGTTGAAAACATGTAAGTTGAGAAAAAGGACTATCTAAATAACCTATACATCCATATAATAAGCCTGTACTATATCCAATTCCTTCTATAATAGAATTATTATATGGAGGAGTACCAACAATCCACATTTTACGATAATCAGTACCAATAAAAATTGAATCTATTGCAGTAATATAATCAGGTGAAACAGTACATCCCCACATCGAAAAACCGGGGGTTATTCCACCAACTTGAAGACTAAAATCATAAAGTAAATGTTCAATAGTGTCATTTTTGGAAACATAAAAAACTTTTTTACTTACTACATTATGCCTATAACAACCAACATAACCATCATAATGGACTATTGTACAAGTAGTATCCCCAGATCGTAATACATAGGGAATTATAAGTTGATGATAATTATTAGTTCCTATTATTGTATCTCTGCCAATAATATAAGAATAATTTTCAGAATATGTACAAGATAATCCCATATTATATTGCTCATTCCAAATAGCATTTGTATCTGGGAAAGGATGGTAAATTGAAGTTTGTGCTTGAATAGAAAGTGTAATTATAAGAAAAAGAAAAAATACAAGATTTTTCATTGGAAGTTAAATTAGGGTCTATTTTATTACCAATTTATCGGTGTTAAGTAGTTTATTTCCAGAATACAATTCAACAAAATAAATTCCCGAGCTCCAACCTTCAGTACTAAAAAGAATTTGTTTTTCATTTTTTATAAAAAAGTGAGCTACTTCAATTCCTTCTATAAGTTTATATACTTTTATTTCTGTGTTTTCAGAAATTTTACCCAATAATTCTATTGTAAAACTACCATCAGTCGGATTAGGATAAAGTTTAAAATTTTGTTTTTCGTTTGTAAGTTTTTCTATATCTGTCACATGCGTAACTGTTATTGTTTTTTGTGCAGTATCAATGCAATTTCCATTAGGTCCCCAAGGATAAGAAACAACTACTGAAACATTATATGTGCCATTGGAATTATAATAATGGATTGGCGTTTGATCTGTCCCAGTTTCTCCATCTCCAAAATTCCATTGCCATGAACTCGCACTTTGAATGTTGTTATAGAATTGTACTTTTACTGAATCAGTATAATAAAATGTGTTAGCTACACCATTTGGAGCAACAAGCGAATTCATAGATACAATTATAGGTTGAAGAAACTTGCAATTGGTATCCCAAGGTGCTGAATATGCTGCAATTCCAATTACTGAATCAATTCCAACCTTAAAATATCCACCTCCAACATACAGTTTATCTTTATAAGTCTGAAGAGTTTCTATACCACCCAATGGTCCTATTACATTATACCATTGCTTTCCATCCCAACGAATAAGAATAGTATCGGTTAATCCACCAGTGCCATCATATCCCCCCACGTACAATTGCCCATGATACATCTCCATACAAGTTTTTCCGTGTCCAAAGGGTTTCCCTACACTATCCATTTCAAAACCATTCCATTTGGCAACAGACAATGCTTCTTTACCACCCGTCTCGATAAATAGCCCACTTAAAAATAAAAAATTATTTATTGTATCAACTACCATAGCGTTTACATCTGAATTAACCCCGCTACCCAATGAATCCCAAGTTATATTGTTCCATTTTGCGATGCAATTAACAGGTAAAGTTCCGGCTATACATACTTCACCTCCTACAAATAAATCATTCTTAAAATTTGCCAATGCTTGAGCTCTTGGATAATTGCCACAACCCTGTAAGCCACCACCAACAGGCAACCAGTTTGTCCCATTCCATTTGGCGATACCTCGGGTACTAACACCACCAATGTTCCAGAATCTTCCAGATACATATATTTCTCCATTAAAAGCAGCTATATCTTTGATATAAGTAGCACCAATATTTATTCCACTACTTAAAGCCATCCATTGTGTTCCGTTCCATTTTGCAATGCCATATGAACCAGCACCCTGAATAGAAGAAAAATTACCACCAACATAAAGTTCGTTATTGTACTCTAAAAAACAATAAGGAAAACCGCTAGCACTGTCAACTGGTGTCCATAAACTTCCATCCCATTTTGCAATTGAAATAAATGGGGAAGTTGAATAACTTCCCCCAAAATAAAGTTCATCCTGAAATATTCCCAAGGCAGATGCTACTCCATTAACACCAGTACCAACTTTATTCCATACTTGGGCAAAAAGAAAATATGTAAAAATCGAAAAAAATAAAGTAAAAAGAATTTTTCTCATTACAACTTATTTATCAATAATAATTAATTTCCCTTCTTCTATCGATTCTCCATCTACTATAAAACGATACATATAAATGCCATTGTCAAGGGTTTTAACAGAGATATTAACTTGTGCCTTATCAGAAGGTAAAACATAAGAGATAATTTTATTACCAATTATAGAAAATATCTCCAAAATACCATTCTCTTTATCAGATAAAGAATAATTCAATTCAATGTTTTCGCTAGCAGGATTAGGATAAATACTAAAACCTGTTTCTGAATTTATTAGATCAATATTGTTTTCATTATTACTTGCTATTCTAGCACTATTCATTTGTGGAATTTCTTCATCATATCGTTCATTATAAACAAGCAATAAAATTGCTCTTGCATTAGAACGTGCAAGACATGATGAATTCATTGTTGCTATTTGTCGTACTAACTGCTCTTGCAAATTGTCCATCTCAAAAACAGATTTTTCCTCTAAAGCAAGATTAATTAACATATTATTTATATTAATAAATGCTTGTTCAGCAAGTGTAGAATTTGGAAGAGAATTAAGTTTTGATGAAGCTAAAGATAAATTGTTATCCGCAATATAAAGTCCAGCAAGTAACTGGTTTGCATAATCAGTATGTTCATTTTCTAATAAACTCGCCAAACTGCTAAGTGAATCATTTTGTGCGTAATAGCTAATGGTCTGACTAAGAGTTTGCGCTCTTTGATTTTCTATTGTATTTATTTCACGAAGTATTGAGGTTAATGTTCTATAATCAGGATTATATCCTTGAAGATTTTTTATTTGATTAGCGATTCCTAATGGAACAGTATTTAGTTTTAAAAGCAATGCGTTATTAACTACATCTGATGCAGGCATATTAGGTGTTATTGCTTCCTTAAAAATACCTGGAGGTGTTGATATTTGCCTGTTGATGAATGCTAATAAAACGTCATCGCTTAGAGGCGAATTATTTATAAGCATATTCTTTAATTGCCCCGAAGAAGTGTTATTATTTATTTCTGTAATAAGTTGTAATGTTTGTCCTTTATCAAGATTAGCAGATACATTATTAAATTCTTGTTTCAAATTTTGTAATTGTGCAAACTGTGTATTTAATAGTGTAATAGAGCATGGTGGTAAACAAGGATCATTGTAACAAGAAGTAACAGTCTTATTGACAAGAGAATTTTCAACAACACCTATTACTGTAGAACCCGAACCTACTGGGTTGGGCAATATTCTCCAACCGCCATTAATATCTCTATGATGACGATAATAAGTATATGAATCATCAAGAGAAATAATATCATTTCTGTAACTTGTATTAGGTAAAGAACCTTGTACTTGCAAAAATTCATTACCTGCTGGTTTTTTGTCCTCAGTATAATTAGCAGGATATGCTCCTTGATCTGATATGTTATCATTACTTTGAATATTATAACTAGTATTAGTAGTATAATATAGAGAGTATGGGTTATCAAAATTATTACATTGTATTTGCAAATTTGGGTTCCCAGAATTGGGTCCCAGATATGACCCCATAGTGTATACACTATGCCTACATTTAGTAAAAGTATTTCCACCGGGGAATCCAATATTACCTCCACCTATTCCTGAATTAGTTACTGTTAAACCAACATCAAGCATATTAAAATAGTTGTCATATACACTAAATCCAGAAGAATTAGTTAAATAAACTCCACCAGCATGTGTATAAGGTGCTGGGTATGATGTGAAATAGTTGAATTTATTACCTACGATTAAGTCTGAACCTTGATTTCCTTCAATTTGTATACAATTATGAGGGATACTTGTTGAATTTCCAAAGTAATTACTTCTTATTTCATGAAAATAAGAAGGAGATGGAGTAGTATTAACAATATGCACACCAACTGGATAATTTGAGTATGGGTAATAAGGAGAGTATGGATAATTAGAATTATTAAAAACGTTTCCGTATGTAGACGTTAATTTATTTACAGATAACCGTGAATCAAAAGCAAGAATTGCCTCAGCCCATACAGTATTAAAAGTATTATCATAGAATTTTACATTATTTACTTTCCAAAGATGAGTATGCCAAGCCCCCATTCCTCCAGTATTATTTGGAGCATAATATCGATTATAATTATTAGGATAAGTGTATGAATTTCCTGTTTTATAACCAAGATCAAGAAGTGTTGCAGCAGTGAAGGTACATGATTGTATTCTACTTGTATTATTTTTGATATAAGGTAGAAATCTTATACTTACTGCATTATTATTAAATATAGCTCCATTTGCAATAATAATTCCTCCGCTTCTTCCACCATGCGAAAGATCCCAAGGTGAGCATGGCAAAGGTTCAATACATGGAGGATTAGGACATGGCGGTGGCGGTGGATAACAAATATTTGTCTTACCAAGGAGAACACCTATATGAGCATTTTCTATAGTTGCACCTTGTGACATAGTTATTTTTCCTTGCCCTAATGAGTTTGAACTGCTATTGTCGTATATGCCCCAGATTTCGACACCTTGCCACATAACATGGCAAGAAGAGTTCGAATTAGTAATAGAAGTAAATTTTGAGTTTGTTTGCATTATTAGTTGTGCACCAGCAACTGATGACGTTCCATTTTCTATAATTATTTTACCTAATGGTCCAAATTCAATCGTAACACCAGATTGTATTGTTAATATAGCAGGGGCTCGAACGACAATAGTTTTATTGATTTTAAAATTATTGTAACTATTATTCCAAATAACAGACGTTGTTATTGGTGAATTTAATAAAGAGTTATTGTCATCGTAAGCTATATTTGATGGTGAGCCACAACAATCAGGATATATAAAGATGTTTTTTACAATATTTCTTGATGGGCCACATGAATTAGATGCTTCAAGTGTAACTTGATAATTTCCGGGTGATGAATATGAATGCAAAGGATTCTGTTGAGTAGAAGTTGCACCATCTCCAAAATCCCATAACCAAGAAGTTGGATTATTTGTACTAAGATCAGTAAAAGTTGCATTTAAGCATGGATCTACATTAAAATTTGCTATAGGATGATTAAACACACAAGATGAAAATAAGCCCCTTCCATGTGTGGCTGCTATTACTTGATTATCAGATGCTCTTGTTTTAAGCATATCAACTCTTACTCGAGGAAAACCAGAATTTATATCAAAACCCCAGACCACAGTATTTGCATTAATATCATCTGTAGACCATACTCCAGCTTCAGTTGCCAATAAAACATTCCTCCTATCATTTGGATCATATAATGCCCATCTGACTGGCATATCTGGTAAGTTACCCTCTTTATTTACCCATGTTACGCCACCATCAGAAGTTTTCCATACAGATGTTACACCGTAATTTGAAAAAGTAACTAGTAAATCATTTTCGTTTTCACCAATTTCTATACAAGAAATTCTTGCATAATTTGGTAGCATTACAGGAATAGAAATATCAGTAGCCGTAGGATTTGCTCCTTCCGCATTTGGAATTCTAAAAATATGTCCATAATTAGTTCCAATAAACAAAGTAGATGTACCAACAGGTGCATATGGTGAAACTTTAACAAAACTTACATCACCTGCAAATAAAGTTGGTGGATTATTAAAATTATTTATTGTCATTTGAATTCTGTTTGATGGAGTTCCATCCACATTAATAATTTTTGCTAAACCAGGATAGCCACAATAAAAATCTGGGGAATATGATGCAAAATAAAGTGTATTTTCACGCGAATCATAATCCACTGGGTTAACAAAAAAAGTTGATGCGAGACATCCCATATATATATGAAACCCACCCATTATACCTAAAAAGCTAACGCCTCCATTAGTCGATCGACGAAAATTATCCCAAACATAGCTTCCTATTTGAAGATTAGGAGTTTCATTATCTATAAAACAAAACATCCCATCTCCACCTGTTACATCATTTGTAACATTTATACCTGAAGTAGTAAATCGTTGAGTTCCATTATCCTGAGCTCCAGCCAAAAAATTATTACTAGCTGTAGTAGGATTCATTGCACAACTATAAAATTGAGTTACATTATATCCTGTATTCTTATTCGTAATAGTTGGTGAAGCATTTGTACCATTATTTGTAAAATATAGTCCTCCATCATTACTAAAAAGAATATTATTTGAGGAACCTTGTTGAAAAACTATTCCATGTTGATCAGCATGAACGTACGGTCTTCCACACAATCCATTTGGGGGATTCCAACTTGAAATTTGACTCCATGAAATTCCAGCATCTGTACTTTTCATAATATCAATACCACCAGTAAAAATCGTATTAGAATTATTTGGATCTACTGACATAATTAAATCATACCAAGCTTGACCACGAGTCATATCATTTGAAGGGGAAGTGCAATTTTGATCATACCAAGATGGAAGAGTACATGTTGTCCATGTCGCACCTTTATTTATAGAAGAATAAATATTAAGCAAACTACCATTTGTATTCTGTACCATTGCATATAATATGTTTGCATTAGAAGGAGATGTTGCAATTTCAATTCTTTGAAATCCTGTAGTTGGGAAACCATTAGTTCCAATATTTAATTTTGTCCAAACAGTACCATTTGTTGAACTATATATTCCATCAGTAGACATTATTCCTAATGATGCATAAATAGTTCCGTCAGCACCAATTTCTATATCTGATGAACGATCTGTTGAGCCTCCTCCAGTAATATTTCCAAGAACCTTTACCCAACTTGTTCCACCATCTGAAGAACGACAAACTCCATTATTTCTTGTAGCAGCATAAATAATTCCATTACTATTTACTACTATCTTTTGAACAAAAAAGAAATCTGAATTATTAGTACTTGGAAGTTGTGCCCACGTATTTCCGCCATCGCTTGACTTCCAAATTCCAGCCCCTCTAACAAAGTCTATATTATACCAACCCTCACCAGTTCCAATATAAAAATTTTGAGAATTTTGGGGATCGAAAGCAATACAGCTTATTGTAAGGTTATCCCAAAAATCATTTACATGGTTCCAAACGGGACTTATTGCAGTTATGTCATCCGTCCACCAAATTCCACCATTAACACCTCCTGCCCATACTTTTTTATGAGAAACGTCATTAGGATCAAACATTATTGCACGAGTTCTTCCGCCAACATTTGATGGCCCTCGTTCATTCCAAGTCATATCTTGAATTGCTGCCCGATTCTGAAGACTTTGATCAATAATACTTCTAACAAAAGACATTCTTTCAGTAGGTGGATAACCAAGTGCTGGGTCTTTAGTTATTTCGAATTCGTATATATATCTTAATTCAGGATTTTCAACAGAATCTAATTCAACTTCATCAGAAATAGCAACTTTTATTGAGTCAATAGAAACACATCCATATATATTCTTTGCGTGCACATAATATATTGTAGTTACATTTGGACTTGCAATGGGATTCGACACATCTAAATTATTTAATCCATTTACAGGAGTCCAACTATAAGAAACACCTGTAATAGGATTATCTCCTATTTGCAAACTTTCTCCGACTTGTATTGTTGTATCAAAACCTGCTTCCACAGTTAACGGATTTAAAATACAAGGATCTGGTATTAGATACGAAGCTGAAAGAACAGAAGTGTTATTATTAATATCAGTTGCTGTTGCGATAAGATATTCATAATTTGTTTGAATATTATTTATGATCCATTCACCATTAGCGTTTGTAACTGTTGTTCCGAGATATTCATTTGCACTTTGATTTCCATTACTGCCAAAAATCTCAATAACATCATCAGAATGAGAAGTACCAGTTACTTCAATACCATTAAATGAATTAATCTCAGGAGCTGGTTTTTGCTGATTACCGTCTGGTTCTAAAAGTATTGCTCTTTCGGAATTGTAAATTATATTTCCGCTTATTTTATTATAAAAGCTCTTTGTAGATACCCAAATACCTATTCTCTGATTTTTTACAATATAATTACCATCATCTTGTAAAATACCACCAATAAAATTGTTACTACTTCCGTCAGTTAATAGAACTCCACAACCTAAATTACCTAACTCGTTTCCATTTGGCGAAATTCCAATTCGATTACCTTTAATTTCACAATTACTTGTATTAGTAAATCTGATTGCAGATTGAATAATTCTAGAATCAAGAGAACCTATTTCTGTAAAAAAACAACTATTAACAAATGACTGTGAAGAATAATTAAATAATAAAGCTTGAGAAATAAAACGTTTAAAGTAAATTCCTTTTACTCCTGAACTTTTAATATTATTAAAATATAGCCCTGTTATTTGTTTGAAACTACCATCAATGATAATTTGAGGATTACCCTGTGAATAACCGGGTTGCGTAGTAGCATCAATAGTAATAGGCTTTTTCTCAAGAGTTGGAAGTGTATAGTTTAATTGAATTGTAAAAGGACCTGTACCTGAAATATTAAAAACAATTAAACATTCATCCGGAGTTTCTAATGATTTCCTGATAGCCCATTGAAGTGTTCCGTACATTTGTGGGTCACATTTATTATCATCAAAAAAGTATGGATATTTATAGGGATCAACATCTGTTTTTTTAGTAACAGTATATGTAGTAACGGCGTTTACAGTTAAAAAGATAAAGGTGGCTATAATTGTGAGAAATATTGTTTTCATTTTTCTTAGTTTTTAATGTTTTAATTAATTCTAATTCATTAATACAGTTATGGGTTTTGGTCTTGTTTCAACCAGTATAAAGTATCAGAAGTTCCATCGATATAGTTTACCAAAAGGGTAAGATAATTATATAAGCTAATTTGATTTTCGCTCATGGTATAAAATACTTTGGCATCATAATCTTTAATTTCATTTTGTTCACCATTCATTAAAGTAAAATAAGTCGTATCAGATAAGATTATAGCTGGATTTAACAAAGCAACATCAGCAATATCTTGAACTGTACCGATTTTCATCTGAATATTCGATACACTATCTGGGAAATTGATTTTAAACTGAACCATCAACTTAGTTGAATCACCCAGAACGGTGGAATCAGGTGTTAATGGGATAACACTAAGGTCAATAGATTTTTTCTGGCTGAATAAAGGGTTCGCCAGAACTAATGCAAATAATAAAATAAGAGTTAGTTTCATAGTGTATTTGATTTTTAGGTTAATATTATTTATTTTCTAAGTTTTCATGCAAAAAATAAAATTTACAAACAAATATCTGTTGATTATTTCTTATTTGCAAATAAATTTTCACTGACAAGTTTTTTAATTTCAGTATCATATAACTCCAACATATGAGAGTCGAAAAATGAAAAACCTAACCACTAAAAATCAAACTATTTTTTATCTGTTTGATTATGTGTTAATTCAGAATATTGTTATTTTAGCTTATATAATATGTCTAAGGATTGCTTTTTATAGCAGGAATTGTCACGTATTAGTTCTCTGAATTGCTTTACTGCCAACTTGTTATGTCTTGTTTTTATATAACACAAACCTAAATACCATGTAACATTTTCATGAAGTGCGTTTTGATAGTCATTTGAAATCGTATTGAAATGTTTAATTGCTTCATCATATTTTTTCAATTCCATATACGATAAGCCTGTGAAATATTCTTTTGCAATTGTATGGGTTTGCGAGGTATCAGATATTCGATTTAATAAATCAATAGCTTCGACATATTGTTTGTTGTCGTATGCTATTAATGCCTGTGTATAATTATCAATGTTTGTTTTTTCAACGCCTCTTGTCTGGATTCCGGCATCATAATGTGTATAATATTTTTCATACAACTCATCATTAGAATATGTTTTATCAAATATTAAAATGGAAGTAACAATTAATATGGAAATAACAGCACATGCTGTAAAAAGTAAAACAGGTTTCTTTATTATGGCACGTTGTTTATTTTTTTTAAAATCTTTCTGAATTTTATCCAATTTTTCACGCAAGTCAATAATCTCCCAATCTGATAAAGCATTTCTTATCTCTTTTTGAAGGTGAAAATCTTGTGCAAATTCTTTGTCGTTTTGAAGTTGGGATTCAAAATTCTTCAAATTCTCACCCTGTAATTCACCGTCAAGATACTTTTCAATTAATATAGTTCTTTCTTCTTTATTCATTTATCAGACTTTTAAAAGTGGGATGTTTTTCTATCAGTTCTTTTAAATATATCAGACACTTGTATTTTTTATTCATTGCTATCTGGGCGTTTTTATAATCCATAAGGTAGGCTATTTCAATCATCTGCTTTCTTTGAAAATAATACAGGTTTAACATTCTCCTACAGTTTTCACCGAGATTTAAGAATTCCTTTCTTATAATTTTTCGCAGTTGTTCATTTTTATATTCATAGAAAAGAATCATCTCTATATCGTCAATTTCTTCGGGTATTATATCCGTTGAGTTTTGTTTTTTCTTCAATTTCACTTCTGACCCCCATGTATTCAAACAAATACTTTTGAAGTAAGCGTCAAAGGATTTTCTTAAAACAAAACCTTTTTCATGAATTTTCTTATAAAACCTCACAAATGAATCTTGAAAAACACCTTCTGCTTCCTTTCGACTTCCCTTATTTGTCATAATAAAATCAATTATTTCCTCCTGATATTCTGAATACAAATAAGATAAAATCATATTATCCCTGTCTTTGATTCCTTGTATTATTTGTTCGTCAGAATAAGAGGCTTTCATTTATATGACTAAATTTTTTATAAAGATAACCACCTTTTTTTGAAATTTATTTCATTCTATGGTCGAATAAGGTGAAAATCAATACTCTAAAAGTGAAATATTTTTCAGTATGTTTTTTAATATATTTTGAGTAATAAAATTTTTATTCTTCAACATCACTGATAGTTGAAGGCAATCCCAGTTTTTTAAAAATTATTTTTACTTGGATAACTGTATAAAATCTTCCTCTTCTTTTCCCGATTTCCGTATTAAATGGTTCAATCCATTTTTTAAAAGTACGCCAGTTTACATTGTACATTTTTGCCAATTCGCCTATTGAATATGCTTTTAGCTGGAATGTGTTACTTGTTTCGTTAGTCATAAAATGAGTGTTAGTTGTTATAATTCAGGAATTATAAAATATTTTTCAATAAAATCTTTTTTTATAAGGTGTAGTTTATCCGCCATCTGTTGAACTGACCAGTTTTTTTCTTTTCGCAATTGCACCATTAAATCTGAAAGAAGGCTGGGTTTCTCTACCGGAACATCCAATTCAACTGGTTCTCTCCGGCGAATTTTCATCTGGTTGAATAAAGTCAATAAATAACGTTTCTGATTGTAAGTAAGAAATCCCATATCATCTGCACGATATAAAAGAGACTGCATAGAGACTTTCCACTTTAGTTTTAATTCACCCAACCGGGGAATATTAATTTCTCCATCAAAATCTTTCTTTATATCGGATTCTGGCATCAGGAAAGCAGCAGCAAACAAATTGGCTTCATGCCCGATTTCACGATTAGGGGCTATAGGAAAAAAAAGATGCATTATTATATGTCCAAGTTCAAAAGCAAGACTAAAACGAAGTTTGTCGCCAAGCATCGATTTATTTAATAGCACAACCGGATGTCTTCCTGAAGTAAGAACCGTTCGGCTGTCAACTCGTTCAGTTCCGAAATCAAAAGAACCGATAAGAATTCCTTTTCTTTCAATGATCGAAACAAGATTTTCAATGGGACCTTCCGGGATACCCCACAACTTTCTCAGTTTTCCTGCAACCAATATTGGATTCTCATCTTTAATCTCCGGAATATCTAATTTAGGAAGATGTTTTTCATTGGATAAAATTTCAACATTTAAACGGTAAATCTGGGTTTGAGCATCTACAGGCATGATAAATTTCTGAGCAACAGTTAATCTTTTTCTGAAGTTCACCAAAGTCGGAAGATAGGCATCACCCTTTTGGAAGAAAAAACTTTTCGGATAATTAAGAACTTTGGAAAGTAGACTAAAAGTTTCATCGCTGAATGTCTGAGCATCCTGTTCAACATGGCAAACTTTACCAGCTGAAATATTGATCATTGAAGCAAGTTCTCTCTGACTTATTCCTCTTGATTCCCTTGCAAGAATCACCATCTGTGGATTTATTTTTTCTTCTCTTATCATGATATATAATCTTCAAAACAAAGATATATCACGATTGCAAAATAAACAAATATATTTACAATTATATTTTAATAAAATATCTAACTTTGTGAAATTGTGAATTAAAAATTGGTTGAAAAATTATACTTGACCTTCAATAAATTTTTAATACTTTTATATCAATGACATTTGTTAAATTAATCATTTTTTATACTCCATAATTAATTATAATGCATTCACCAAAAGAAATTAATATCATTTCTAAAGAAGAAATGTTGTTTGCTTTAAAAAAATCAGGGTATCTAATAGAACAGAGGGTAGAAAATGTTTTAAAGAAAAATAATTTCATTACTTCTGCAAATTCCATATATGTTGATCATGAAACAAATATTACGAAAGAAATAGACATAAAAGCGTCGAGTATTATTAAGCCTTCTGAAAATGAACATGTTTCAATGGACATTATTTGTGAATGTGAAAACAATAATCAACCGGTAATATTTTTCGAATCTGACTATGATTATATTGATTATACTCAGGGCATAAAATCTTTAAATTTTCCAAAATTTATTAATGCAATTTTTTTAAGCGAAACAGACGACAAGGATCAAAAAAGTTTGTTTAATGGAAAATATTCAACCCAATATTGTAGTTTTCATAAACCCAAACAAAATAATAGTAACTGGATTGCTCTTCACCCTGATGAACAACATAATACATTTGAAAGTTTTATTAAGTATTTTCAATCATTAAGAAAAAGAATTGAAAAATCGTATTATGAATCATTTTCAAACGAACGTCTGGGAAATTTTTACAAAATACCTCGTATTTCTGGTTCTTTTACTTATTTTCTTTTAGTACTTCAAGGAGATATTTATTCTGCTAAAATGAAAGAAGATGAATTAGAACTTGAACCAACTTCTCACATAAAATTTATTAAAACTGTACCGACCGAAAGTTTTTCAGAATCATTTTACATTGATGTTATTCAGGAAAAATACTTAGAAGAATATCTAAAATATTTTAAGATGGAATCAAGATTTATATTAAATAACATAAAGAAAAATAGAAAAAGAATAATAAAAGAAAAACTTGATGAATATTCTGCTAATGAGAAAATTTATGAGAATTTTAAAATCAATTTACTGAAAAATAATAAAGAAGAAAAATGAACGGTTTACAATACTTTTTTACAAAATATGGAGACGTTTATGCTGGATGGAAAGTAGATGAATTAAAATTTCCAGAATATACAATCATCATACAGGGGACAAGACGACAGGCATATAGAGAATTAAATACCAAAGAAAAAACTCTTGAAAAAATAAGTGAATATGGATGGGTTGTAGCGAATGATTTAATTGTTGGTACACTAAACGAAGATGAATTTACTCCACCACAAGTTCATTCAACAATGCAACAAGGTTTAATGCCAAATATTGAACATAAAACAATGTTTATTTTTGGTGCCGGCGCATCAGCAAACTGTGTTTATGGAAGTGACAAAAGCGAATTTGAAAAAGATTCTTTAAGACCACCATTAGGTCCAGGATTATTTGAGAAACGTTTTAAAAATTATTACAATAAATATAAGGGTGTTCGGCAATCTTTAACTCTTTTGCAAAGTGATGAAAATCCTGATATCGAAGAACTTTTTGAACAAGAATGGAAAAATATTCATAAAGAAAATAATCAAGTTGTTTTAAGCCGTCATATAAGTATTTTTTATTATTTACAGGAGCTTTTAAAAGATGTAAGCAACAGAATAATTAATGAGTATGATGCTAAAAATCTTTACGCTAAATTTTGTAACAAGCTTCAAAAAAATTATTCTGCAAGTGTTAAAATTAAGTATGGCAGAAAAACATCAAAAAACTTTGCATTTGTTTCTTTTAATCAAGATTCAATTTTAGATTCATTCATTTCAGAGCAGTTCAGAATCCCGTTTGATTCCATGAATGACTATGTGAAAGTAAATGAAAACCCATGTTACCTTTTTAAACCTCATGGCTCATGGAATTGGGGTTGGCGGTTTCCAGATACTTCTAAATTTAATGGCAATACCGCTAATTGGTTATTTGAAAACAATAAAAACCTCTTTCAAATATATTTTGAATTACTTGGGAACCATGAAAATATGATTGATTGGAACTCGTGGGGCTACGAACAAGCAATAAGTAAAAACTATATTGGTAGATTTACTATTGATAAATCCAAACTTCAATTAATCGGAAATGAAGATTTAAATAATTTTTTTCCAGCCTTACTTTTACCATACCGAGATAAAGATGAGTTTACTATGCCAATAGGACATTTTTATTATATGAGAGAATCCTTTAATCAAATTGAAACACTTGTTATTATTGGATGGAAAGGGAATGAAGATGCTTTTAATCGAATGCTATTTAAAGAAGGAAACCGAATAAAAAAAGTTATTATTGCAGATCCAACCCACAGTTTTGTTGAAGATAACTTAAAACCAATTTTGTCACGACCTGGTGTAGAAAAAGTTCTTTACAAAAACTTTGAAGATTTTGTAGAAAATGGGATTGAAAAAGAAATTTCCTAATAATCCCCACATGCCCCCCATATGATCCCCACATTTTCACCATATGATCACCACATTGTCACCAATATGTCCACCATATGATCACCAGTATAATCCCCACATGATTACCACGACAACAACCGACACAAAACTACCTAAAACTACATTGTTTGGTATAAAACTACACAAAACGACATAAACCTACCTAAACCGAAAATCGCAGTTTTCAGTTTTTATAATATTGCATGGAAAATAAGCAGTAAACAATAGGAATATTCAGGAAATAGTCCCCATTTTCAGGAAAAATCCATAGTCCCCAATGGTGTCTTTCTGAAAAAGTCCGGATTATTACGGTTTAATTCTACTTTTATTATTAATCACAATTGGAATGGCAATATTTCCTTAAAAAGAGGAGGTACTTTGAAGTAAATTCCCGAACATAGGGAATATCTTAAAGGATCGGTTATTGCTTACCATATAATAGCACAGACTTATGGCTTTAACAGAAAAAATAGAAGAATTCAATAGCAATACTGCCGAAAAATCAGGCAATACAAGCAAAGAACCGTTGACTGCCGAAGAACTCCGTTCATTTGAGGGTTTGGCAGATATTTCAGATTCTGAAGCGGAAGAAATGATTCATTCCATTCAGAACCTTTGTGCAATAGTGTATGATTTCATAACCCAACCGGATAATTCCGGTGAAAATATTATAATGAATACTAATCATCAAAAATCAGCAGCATGACAACATCAGATGCAGTTTTTGCCACAAGGTTCGGGAAAACAAGCCCAACCTTAGTAAAAAGGATAACTAACGGAAATGTGGTGGTCTATACTCGTGTTTCCAGCAAAGAACAAGCTGATAAAAACCTCAGCCTTGAAACTCAAAAAAAGGCAATTGAAGAATATGCAAAAAGGCATAATCTGAGCATTATTTCTTTTTTCGGAGGAACCTACGAAAGTGCCAAAACCGATGGAAGAAAAGAATTTAAACGAATGCTTGAGTTCGTTAAAAAATCAAATGGTAAAATCAGTCAGGTGCTGGTTTATACTTTAGATAGGTTTAGCCGTACAGGTGGAGCAGCAATAAAATTGGTAACCGATTTAAGGGAAAAACAGGGCATTTCGGTTTTTGCAGTCACACAGCCAACCGATACAACAAATCCGAGTGGAGTTCTTCATCAGAATATTCAGTTCCTTTTTTCGGAATATGATAATCAGTTACGAAAACAAAAAGCGGTAGCCGGAATGGTAGAAAAATTCAAACAGGGAATCTGGGTTGTAAAACCTCCGCAGGGATATGACATTATAAAAATAAACGGAGACCGGAAAATAGTAGTGAATGAAGAAGGAAAGAAAATCAAAAAAGCTTTTGAATGGAAATTAAACGGACTGAAGAATGATGAGATTGTTGAAAAGCTATGTGCAATGGGAGTGAATATGTATAAACAAAAACTCCATAAGATTTTTATTAATCCATTCTATTGCGGAATGATTTCACACGGTATGTTAAACGGACAGGTAGTGGAAGGAAAACATGAAGCTATGATAAGCCGTGATACTTTTCTTAAAATAAATAATATTATTGCAGAATCTCCTCTTTTCGGAGTTCCTCATAAAGCCGAAAATAACAACTTGCCATTAAAAGTATTTGTAAAATGTTCCGAATGCGGAGAGCCGTTTACGGGATACATTATGAAAGAAAGAGGATTGTATTATTACAAATGTAGAACAAAAGGATGTAAATGCAATAAAAACGCAAATGAAATGCACCAGCTTTTTATCTCAATGCTTGGCAAATTTCAGGTAAAAGAAGGCTTGAGGGAAGCGATAAGGTTTCAACTGGAGCAAACCTTCGATGAATTCATAAAAAGCCAAACGGAGAAAGAAAAAGCCGTAAAAATGCATCTTGCTGAAGTAAGCAGGAAAATAGATACCATTGAAGAGAAGTTTTATGTCATGGGAGAAATGAATAAGGAAACCTTCGATAAATTCCACGCAAAGTACAGAGAGGAGCTGGATCAGATTCTAAAAGAAATGAACTATTCTCAAAAAACCATTTCGAATAATGAAAATGTCATAACACAGGCGATTAATCTTTGCAATAACTTGCATGAAATGTGGGCATCCGGCAATATAAGGTTAAGAGAAAGACTTCAAAGATTGGTGTTTCCTGATGGAATCGTATATGATAAAGAAAATAGGGTATTTCGAACAAATAAAGTGAATTCAGTGTTTGCATCAATCGTCACTGTTTTGGCTGGACTTAGCAAAACAAAAAGGGAACCAGCCCCTTTTTTACAGTGCCTGTCCCCTTCAGCGGAGAGAGAGGGATTCGAACCCCCGGTCCGGTCGCCCGGACAACGGTTTTCAAGACCGCCGCATTCGACCACTCTGCCATCTCTCCGGTATCTTCTCTGACGGCCGCTCCCGAAGCATCGGGACGACCACTCTGCCATCTCTCCTTTCTAAAGCCAGTTTTATTGTTGAAATAAACCAACTTTTAAACCGATGCAAAATTAATATTATGATTGTAATATTATATATATATGTAAAGAAAATATTATAAATCTTTTTAAATACATTTACAAAGCCGGATTCCTACCATAGATAATACTTTCATTAAAAAACCATTTAAAAACAAATGATGAATATTTTTTACTTCAATAACTCTAAAATGCCCATAAAATAAGCGAAAACAGAGGGTGGTTATTAACAATTTCCTTTATTTATCAACAAAACAGCATTTTTTTGATAAAAATATTTGCATAACAGACATACTACTTTACATTTGTACACATATTTGTTAATTAAACAATTTCATTAACCCTTAAATTCAAAAAATTATGAACAAAGCACAATTGATTGATGCAATTTCTGGTGATGCAAAAATGACCAAAGCTGATGCTAAAAAAGCTTTAGACGCTTTCATTACAGCAACAACAAAAGCCCTCAAAAAAGGTGACCGCGTTGCTTTAGTAGGATTTGGTTCATTTGCCGTTTCAAAAAGAAGCGCAAGAACTGGTAGAAACCCACAAACCGGCAAGGAAATTAATATTCCTGCTAAAAAAGTTGTTCGTTTCAAACCAGGTAGCGAATTAACAGGCACAATCAAGTAATTTTTTGGTCGTGAATGAGAGGGAGTATTTATACTCCCTTTTTTTTTATAAAAAATGGAACAAAAAAAACTCATTGAACATTTATCTGAGTTTGTTACCGAAAAACGTTTGCAAACTTTCCGGAATGTTCTCGAAAATAGAACAAGATATATCACGGTAGTTCTCGAAGATATTTTTCAGACTCATAATGCCAGTGCCGTTTTACGAACCTGTGAATGTTTTGGAATACAGGATATATATACCATTGAAAATCGAAACACATTTAACCCGAATCCGGAGGTGGATATGGGTTCCTCAAAATGGCTGTCCATTTATTCAAATAATCGGAACGAAAACAACACAATTGCAACCATAAAAGAATTAAAAAAGAAGGGGTACAGAATTATTTCCACTACACCAAATAACAATGCAACTTATTTAAACAATTTTGATATTTTAAAAGGTAAAATTGCTTTGTTTTTCGGAACAGAATTAACCGGCCTGTCAAAAGAAGCTTTATCGTTTTCCGATGAACAGATAAAAATCCCTATGTATGGATTTACTGAAAGCTTCAATATCTCTGTTTCAGTTTCTATTATACTTTCTAATTTAGTTGATAGATTAAGAGCATCGTTCGTTCTATGGCAATTATCACCTGAGGAAAAGGAAATTCTTTTACTGGATTGGCTAAAAGAATCCATTCAGTCATCTGATAAAATTATTAAGCGCTTAATAAACAACGAATAGTTATTTAATTACCAGCCTGATAGAACTTGCGTATTCCGACGAATTAATGTGAATAAGGTATATGCCTTTTTCAAAATCAGTAACAACAGGTATAATGTTTTTTCCCTGATGAAGTTCTAAATATTTTTTCAAAACAGTTTCTCCTAACATATTAAAAATTTCGAAATCAGATTTCATTGCCTTTTCCGATTTGATATACAAATTGAATTCACCCGGTGAAGGATTTGGGAATATAAAAAAAGAATTGGATTGAAGATAATTTATAGGTGCTGAAATATATAATGAATCGTAAATTGCCTGAGCTTCAGTTGCACCGGCATCGAGGTTATATAAAGAATTTGAAGCAAGCAAAGCATAGGACAATACCACAGAATCATGTGCTGCAATCTGTAAGGGGCCATAACTTACCAGCGTTGCAATTTCGTTTCCATTGGCCGATGCACCTGCCTCATTCCTGTTGGTGGTGAGGGCTTCAAAAAGTTCTGCATTTGAAATTCCATCATAAATATTGATTCCTCCGTTTCCGGTCTCAGTCACATCAAAAGCATAATGAAAACCATTAACTGGCGTGAGTAATTTTACACCCGCATATAAATTTGTCTGGCCGGTATACCATGAATAAGATAATCTCGATTCAGAATTAAAAAAAGTTTTATTTCTTATTGAATTGGCAATATCCCAATCCAGGTATATTCCGGAATAAATATCAGTAAGACTATTCGAATTATTATTTATTAAGGTATAATTAAGAATTACAAAATCAGATTTATTTTGCGATGTCCACTCCATAGCATCAAGTTTAACGCTTAATCCTAACATCGCGCTTCCGGCTAAAGAATCTGAAAATTCCGAAGTCCATCTTTCATCGGCAGGCGCAGAAGGTACTACAGGTCGTAATCCTTTTAAAATCTTGTAATCATTCTGATTCAAAAAAGATCTTGACACTTTCTGACTACTCTGTGCAATTGCCAGACCGCCCTCATATAACAACGATCCGCCATGATTATATTCTAATCCATTCCCTTGTAAAGGATAATAATTATTATATCCTATTTTCCCATTCGAAGTTAAAGTCAGCCGGATATGATTGGTATCTATATCAGCATAACTGGGATTTAATGTTGACTTAAAATATTGGTTATAATCGTACAATGAGTCTGTGAAATGAATTTTAAAAGTTACTTCCTCATCATAGTTGGCCTGTTCATCAATATAAAACCTGAATGGGGATGAAAGATTATTTACCTGTTGTAAGGTATTAATCTGACCAATATAATTAACAGAGTCAATAAAATGAGCATGTTGATTTTCGGTACTGACCTCAGCACTAAGAGAATGAGATGGATACAAATAATTAATATAATTTCCATTTATAACAATTGTATCGCCTGGTTTTGTGAAATTACTACCTTGACTTATAAAATGATAATCGATAAATCGAACAGATGGAGGTAAACTGTCCGTTTGATCGCGAAACAACAAAGCTTTATATAAATTAACCCTGCCTCCTCCCAACAGACCGGCATAAGGCATATTCCCGGGAATGGTATCGATATTATCGCAGGTCATTCTTAATATCTCGCCCAACTGAATTGCATTTACCGTATCGCCATACCACTTTTTTAATAATGCTGCACAAGATGCAACGATGGGTGATGCAAAAGATGTTCCCCACCCAAAGTCATAACTATTATTTTTAGTAGTATAAACATTTGCACCCGGCGCACATACATCAACAAATATACCGTACGATGAACCACCTGTGGTTCCGGAATTCTGGGGCGTCCACTTTTCATCATTAATCGTTGTTCCTGCAACACTAATTACATTTTCGAATGATGCAGGATACAGTACTGCCTGGTTATTAAAATTTCCGGCAGCTGCAACAACAAGTGCATCTTTGTTATATGTAGCATAATTAATCATGTCTTCGCCAAAGGGATGCGGAGTCTGCCCTCCCCATGAACAATTTATTACTGAACATCCATGATCGGCAGCATAAACAATTCCTTCATATGCTCTTAATAGAACACCCGTTGAATCGTTAATTTTTACAGGTAAAAATTTTGTATAAAAACCGGCGGAAGCTATTCCTTTTGCATTGTTTGTCCGAGCAGCCGCTAATCCTGAGACATAAACCCCATGAGAACTTCCCCCACTACCATTGTCCCATTCAGGGCTATTGTCATTGTTTCCTATGTCCCAGCCCCGGAAATTATCAATAAATCCATCGTGGTCGTCGTCTATTGAATTAATAGGATCATTATAATTATAATAAATGTTATCAATAAGGTCTTCATGTGCATTTTCAACCCCGGTATCGGTAATTCCTATTACTATATTACTATCTCCCTTGCAGAGATTCCAGGCCTGGTATGCTTTTATATTATTTAAATAATATTGTGCTGAAATTCCGGGATCATTAGGAGAATACAATAATTCAGGCAAATAAACAGGTTGGCAGTATTCCGTTTCGGGAAAGCTATTAAACTTTGAAATTATTTTTTGAAGAGTAACTGTAGTATCAAAATTGATTTCATAAATGGTCGTTAAATCCACCATTTTATTTCCATACCTGTTTTTCTCCGTAGCAGGAGGTTTAGCATAAGGAAATATTTTATTTATTTTTCCATTATTTGCCTGAATTATATCATTATAACCTGCAATAAGCAAACCCTTCTCCAGACAAAGAGATTTATAAACAGGTTTTATTTTTAAGATAATTCGTCCCGGATAAGTCGGATCAGTAGCCTTCTCCTGTTCTACCTGACCCTTAGCAATTATTGCTAATAGTACTAATATATAAATAATTAAATATTTTGCAATCATAAAAATAAAATATAACCAATTTACGAATGAGACGTAAAAATAAAAAGTTTTAATTTAGCAAAGATGCAATTTTAGCACATGAATAATTTGTTTTTTATGACAAATGTTTGCCAAAGATTGACTAATTCATTTTTATACTTTACTTTTGTATTAATTCATAAATTCTTTTTAAGATGAATTGTATTATTGTTGATGATGATAAAATGTCGCGTAAAGTTCTTGAAGAATTTGTAAAGCGAACTGATTCACTGAACCTGATAAATATCTATACAAATGCCGTTGAAGCAATAAACTCGTTAAAAAAATGCACTGAACCAGTTCATTTAATACTTCTTGATGTTGAAATGCCGGACATGAGTGGTATTGAATTTCTGAATACTCTTAAAGAAATTAATTCACAGATTATTATTGTTTCTGCTAAAGATAAATATGCCATTACTGCATTTGAGTATGATGTAACCGACTACTTACTAAAACCTATTGCATATGCCCGGTTTTATAAGGCCGTTGAAAAAGCTTTCAAACGGATGGACGACATCCTTGCTATCAGGCGCCCTTACCAGGAATCGGAAGATACAGATGAAATATTCATTAAAAAAAATTCAACCCTTGTTCGCTTAAAATACGACGACATTTTATATATAGAAGCGCTGGAGAATTATGTCATTGTAAATACTTATAATGAAAAGTTCACTATTCATTTTACAATGAAATCTATTGAAGACAAATTACCCGTTAAAAAGTTCAAGAGGGTTCACCGTTCTTTCATTGTAAATATTAACAGGATTAAAGGAATTGAAGATAATTCCATTATTATTAAAATGGAAGAAGGCACCAAATTAATTCCTGTTGGAAAATCGTATAAAGACAAACTTCTCAGCGAAATAAATCTCATCGTAAAATAAGCCGGGAGATTATTTTTACCCTGAAAAAATAAATCAGTAAAAAGGGGGGGAATAAGGAATATGTGGAAATTCCTCATACTTTATACCTTTTATTCCTTTACCTGTTTTTTATTCTTACAAATTGTATAAATTTACCCTGTTTTGAGTATAGTTCCTTATGCCTGCCTTAAAAGATTTATTTTTAAAACACATTGCACAAACTTCGGATAGTCCCCTCTTGCTCGAAATAGAACGGGCCGAAGGAATATATTTATTTGACTCCGCAAACAAATCTTATATCGATCTTATCTCAGGCATTTCGGTAAGCAGTGTGGGGCACTCGCACCCGAAAATAATAAATGCCATAAACGAACAGGCCGGAAAACACCTGCACCTGATGGTTTATGGTGAATATATACAATCACCCCAGGTAAAACTGGCAAAACAACTAACACAGCTGACAGAAAACCTGCTGGATTCGGTTTACTTTGTTAACTCGGGCAGCGAAGCAGTTGAAGGTTCCTTAAAACTATCGAGAAGATATACGGGACGGAAAAAAATAATCGCATGCAGAAATGCATATCATGGGAGCACATCCGGTGCATTAAGCTTAATCAGCAACAAGGAATATACATCTAAGTTTCAATCTCTGTCCGAAGAAGTTGATTTTATCAATTTCAATGAGACAGGCCAGATCGACCTTATTAACAATAATACGGCCTGTGTAATTATCGAAACCGTTCAGGGTGAGGCCGGGTATATTCCTGCACATGCGGCATTCTTAAAATTACTCAGAGCAAAGTGCACTGAAACCGGAACATTACTTATTTTTGATGAAGTACAATGTGGCATGGGAAGAACCGGGAATTTCTTTGCTTTCCAGGAATACCAGGTTATTCCCGACATATTGGTATTAGCAAAAGCATTGGGTGGCGGTATGCCTTTGGGTGCTTTTATGGCAAAAAAGGAAATTATGAATTGCCTGAGTTTTAATCCTGCTTTAGGCCATATTACAACTTTCGGAGGGCACCCTGTAAGTTGCGCTGCATCACTGGCAGCTATCCGGATTATCCGGGAAGAAAAACTATTGGAACAGGTTCCGGAAAAAGAAAAACTTTTTCGGGATTTATTAAAACATCACGAAATTATTAAAGTGAACGGGAAAGGGTTAATGCTGGCTATTCACCTTAAATCATCACAAAGTGTAATAAATTGTATCCGTTTATGTTTGAAAAAAGGGTTAATTACCGATTGGTTTTTGTTTTGTGACACTGCATTAAGAATATCGCCTCCCCTCACCATTTCTACTGAACAAATCCGGGCAGGTTGTCTTATTATTCTTGAAGCTCTTGACCAGCTTGAAAAGTAGAGTCCGGTTTTCTTTTTTACAAAATAATATTCCAAATGCTGACGTTCCATAAATTATCATTATGTACTTTCGTCTTTTGAAAGAATTTTAATTTGACCTGGTTTTAGTGAAACAGATATATTGTCATATTATCCTGATTCTTGCACTGTTTACCTGTTTAGAAAGTTATCCGCAGGAAACTAACCCTGAATTTGCTTCAGATGAAGTGGTTTTGAAAGAGCTTTTCGAATCACTTTTTACCCGCGACAGTATCCGCTTTTTAAAGAACGACGAAGAAAAAATCAGGCTGAACGATACCATTCAGAAAATTTTCAAAAAAACACTTGAGCTCGATAATTCTTTTTCATATCCCTTTGATTTGTTAAAGCATATCGGAAAATTACAGTCAAAAGATAAACTGGTACGAATTATAACATGGAATTTAAAATTCAGCGACGGCTCTTTTAAGTACTATGGTTTTGTTCAATATAACAATTTGAAAAAAGAGAAAATAATAACTTACCCATTAACTGACAAATCAGATTCCATCTCTGCCCCTGAGGATGTGGTTTTAAGCTACTACAACTGGTTCGGGGCTCTTTATTACCAGATGTACGGATATGCTGACAAAGGAAAAAATTATTACATTTTATTCGGATGGGATGGTAACAATTATTATACAAATAAAAAGATTATTGATATTCTTTCATTCAATAATAACGGCAAACCCATTTTTGGCAAATCTGTTTTCAAAACCGAAAAAAAACTTAAAAAAAGAGTACTTTTTGAACATGCCATAAAAACCACCATGTCATGCAAATACAACGAATCGGTTGATGCCATTGTTTTCGATCATTTAAGTCCGCAAAAATCTTCGCAAACCGGTCAATACCAGTTCTACGGACCCGATGGTTCGTATGATGGTTTCAGGCTTACGAAAGGAAAATGGCTATATGTTCCTGATATTTATGTCACAAACCCAAAAGTAAAAAATAAGAAGAAGAAATAAACAAGAATTAGAGTATTAATACTATGTTTTATCTTCAAATTAATTACTATTTTTCGCTCATAATAATTGTCCCTACCCGCAAATGGTAAACATAAAAGAATCAGACATCAACATTTACATTGTAGATGATGATGAATTATTATCGAAGATCTTAAGAACAAAGTTTGAGCAAACAGGCGATTATAAAATTATTTCCTTCGTAACCGGCGAAGAATTTTTAGAATACTTAGGAAAAACACAATTCATTAAAAGACAGATTCACATTGTAATTCTCGATTACCTTTTAAAATCAAACTCCAATCCGCAGGCAAAAAATGGTCTCGACATTTTAAAATCCATCCGTGATTTAAATAAGGAAACAGAAGTTATTATGCTTTCCGGACTCGATGATGTAGATATTGCCACTAAGGCTATTAAGATGGGCGCTGTTTCATTTATTAAAAAGAATGAAAACTCATTTTTACGTGTACAAAACAATGTAAAGTTTATTATCAGCGAAAAACGTTTGAAGCTTACCCGAAGCCAAAGCCAGATTACAAGACATACCTTTTTTACCCTGATCGCCATTGTCCTTGTAATTGCCATATATTACGTAGTTACTGAATTTATAATCAATTAGCTACACACAAACACTGACGTATTGTCATTTTTTTCCTATGGCACATCCTTTGAATTAAAGCGAAAAACTTTAAAAATTCATTGATTATGCAAAAAGGTACTATAGGTGTTACTACCGAGAACATTTTTCCGATTATTAAAAAATTTCTCTATTCGGAACATGAGATTTTTTTACGTGAACTTATTTCAAACGCAATCGATGCTACCCAGAAATTAAAAACTTTTGCTTCACATGGCGAATACAAAGGGGATGTAGAAAATTTACGGATTACCGTAAAAATTGATTCCAAAAAGAAAACTCTTACTGTTTCCGATCAGGGTATTGGAATGACAGGAGAAGAAGTAGAAAAATACATAAACCAGATTGCTTTTTCGGGCGCCGGCGAATTCCTAGAAAAATATAAAGATAATGCATCTATCATCGGCCATTTCGGACTAGGGTTCTATTCTTCATTTATGGTAGCTAAAAAGGTTGAATTAGTAAGTTTATCATATAAAGAAGGAGCTACTGCCATAAAATGGACATGTGACGGTTCACCGGAATTTACTCTTACCGATTCAAAAAAGACTGAAACAGGTACTGATGTAATCCTTCACCTCGACGACGAAAGCAAAGAGTTTCTCGAAGAGTCAAAAATAAACGAACTGCTTAATAAATATTGTAAATTCCTTCCTGTTGAGATAGCTTTCGGAAAAGAAAAAGAATGGAAAGACGGAAAATACATTGATACCGACAAAGACCACATTATAAACAACACTAAACCATTATGGGTTCGCAAACCGGTCGATTTAAAAGAAGAAGATTACAAATCTTTTTATAAAGAATTGTACCCGGCCCTGTTTGATGAACCGTTGTTTAATATTCACATGAATATTGACTATCCGTTTAATCTTACGGGTATTTTATATTTTCCTAAAATCAAAAACAACTTCGAAATTCAGAAGAATAAAATTCAGTTATACTGCAACCAGGTTTTTGTAACCGACCAGGTGGAAGGAATTGTACCCGAGTACCTGACCTTACTTCACGGTGTTATTGACTCCCCCGATATTCCTTTGAATGTTTCAAGAAGTTACCTGCAGGGCGATCCCAATATCAAAAAAATCTCATCGCACATTACGAAAAAAGTGGCCGACCGCTTACAGGATATTTTCAAAAACCAGAGAACTGACTTTGAAAACAAATGGGACGACCTGAAAATATTTATCCAGTATGGAATGCTTTCCGATGAAAAATTCTACGAAAGGGCTGATAAATTTGCATTGTTTAAAAACATCGACGGTAAATATTTCACTTTTGAAGAATACCAGACCCTGGTAAAAGAAAACCAGACCGATAAGCACAAAAATACGGTTTATTTATATGCTACCGAAAAACTTGAACAATATGCATATATTGAAGCTGCTAAAAATAAAGGATATGATGTTTTGTTGATGGACGGCCAGCTGGATGCTCATTTCATCAATCAGCTTGAAAGCAAATTGAAAAATGTTAACTTTAAAAGGGTTGATGCCGACACAACCGACAAATTAATTGAAAAGGAAGAAATTGCCAAAATAAACCTGACCGAAGACGAACAAATGGAACTTCGTCATATTTTCTTTGGCGCTCTGCCCGAAAAAGACCGTTTCTTTATTACGTTTGAAGCCCTTTCGGAAAAAGATTCACCTGTTCTTATTACCCGCTCCGAATACATGAGGCGCATGAAAGACATGTCGGCTATGAGCGGTGGTTCCGGAATGTATGGCAACCTGCCCGACTCATATTCCCTGGTTTTAAATGCAAACCATTCTCTTATCAATAAAGTTTCAAAACAAAAAGTAAAAGAACTGAAGCAGAATCTCGAAGGATTTTCTTCGCAGCTACAGCCTGTTAAAACCGAAAAACTAAAACTGGATGAATCTCTGAAAGGCAAAAAAGACGAAGAAATCCTGGCATCTGAAAAAGAAAAAAAGGAAGAATTGTCAAAGAAAATAGATGAAATTGAAAATTCTAAAAAAGAAGCACTCGAAAACTTTGGCAGGGATAATAAAATAGTAAATCAGCTTATCGACCTTGCTTTGTTATCGCATAATTTATTAAAAGGAGAAGCCCTTAACCGATTTCTTAACCGGAGCGTTGATTTAATAAAATAAGCTAAAAACAAAGTTCCAAGTTTCAAATTGGCTTGGTTCTTGGATTTTAGGACTTGGAATTTTAGAATACAGAATTGATTTCGCTCTTAATATAAGCAATAGCCGTTTGTGTGGGAGTGGGATTCATACTCATCCATACATCCATAATATGGGTGCTTAGTTCCATAGCCGGAGCTTCGGGAGCCACTTTCTGCGATGAAAGGTTGATTAATTTAACAACATTCTCTTTGGCGCTGCTGGCTATATCCCATGCCTTATCTGACATGTAAATCTGTTGCGAAAGATTATGCTCAAACTCTGCCCTGATCAGGCTAAGCATTTCTTTCTGCAGCTGCCGGGCTTCCATTCCGGGCACCTGTAACCTATGCATTAATGAATTGGGAGAAATTCTTTCGAGGAAAAGAATAATCCTTTCATATGCCTGCAACCTGACAGGAGTAATAAGTTTCATATTCTGTGTCCTGTAATCGGTCATTCGCTTTCCCGATTCGTTTTCGAAAAACATTTTCAAAAGAAAATAAGCTGTAAAAAACACAATGGCACCTGTTACCAGGACGAGAAATATTTCAAGAAATACATACATAATTCAATAAATTAAGTTCAATGCAATATTAACTATTTTAGCAAAAAGAAAATCGTTCTGTTAAACCTTTTATTAATTTCTATATAGTTTAACTATCCCCCGGACAACGTGTTCTTCGCCGGTTATAGTAAGATATTTAATCCGGTATGGATAGCTGCCTTCAGGACATAAATTACCCTTTAAATCGACTCCCCACCATGCACCATAAATTTCATCTTTACCATAAATATAAACCTCTTTACCATTTTTATTTGATTCAAGTGCTCCAAATACTACTATTGATATTTTATCAATTCCACTTCCAACCGGATAAAATAAATCATTTATATCATCAAAATTCGGAGTAAAGACAGTCGGTACATATAAGGTAGGACCAAAAACAGTTGTATCTATATTGACTCCATTCATTAAAAGAGAATATGGTCCCATGGGATATTTATCCACATCTTCTCTGTTGCATGAATTTGAAAAGATAATTAAACTTAAAATCAATATAATAAATATTCTGCTTTTCATGTTAAAAGTTTTATAAATGAAACTGTAAATTCAGATTTAAAAATGTCATTCCGGTTATTTTATAGAGATAAGTATTTGTATAAAACGCAGAAGATAATATAATCCTTAATTTTCTAACAACCTGACTTCCTAATGAGACAGACACCATTGAAAAATTATTTGAAGAACCAATTGTTATAAAATGCTTATTCTTAAATGTACCTGTAACATTAATTCCCAGACTAAAACCAGCATTTTTAATATATATAGAATTCAGTACTGGTGTTATAGAGTATTTATTTAAAGCAAATGTATACCCGGATGTATTAAAAAACAAAAGATTGGGAGAATTTGAAAAAGTCTGTAAAGTGTCGTGGAAACGAGTAATCACAGTTGTTACCAAATTAATGTTTTTAAGAGATAATCCTGAGAAGAAATGTGAACTTTGAATCCATAATCCACATTTTAAACCACCTTTTATTTTAATTATTGAAGAGTCGCCTACAAGAACTTCGGTTGTGGGATATATTGGGCCAAATACCGGATGTACCATATCTGGTAAAATTTCTCCTTCAGATATTGTGGTTACATTTCTATAGAAAGGAGATACTGCCATTCCCATCCGTAAAAAAGTTTTTGACGAGAGTTTTAATTTCCCTGAAAAAAAGATATCTGATAATGTGATTTTTGATGTATAGTTGTGTCCTTTTGAAAACAATGCACCCATTGCGAAATTCTTCTTTTTTCCAAAGGCACCATCAAATGTAAAAAAGTATTCATACGGTTTTGGCCCCCTTATACCCAAATAATACGCAGTAAACCCAGTGGAAAAATTAATCCTGCCATCATTTCCGGTAAAAGCCGGGTGTTGCCAAAAGTCAGTATATATACTTTTAGTGAGGCCGCCCAATGAATCTGCACTTTGTGATGAACAATTTAAATTAATAAAAAGTAAAAAAGCAGTAGTGATTTTCAAAACAGGATTCATAATATAACTTTTAACAAATTTATAAAATATTATATAACAACCTTAGTACGTAAATAATTTAATTTCCTTTATTCCTGAAAACAGTTAAAATTATTATTCCGCAAACCGAAAGCACGCCACCCACAACCTGTATCCACAAAGGCCATAGTCCCAAAATGAAATAGGCAAAAATCAAAATCAGGAAACTTTTAAACGATTGAATAATTACCGACTTTGATGCAGGGATTAATTTCAGGGAATAATAAATTGCATAGGCTCCTAACAATGGTCCGATAAGGGCTCCATAGATAGCTGAGTATACCGAGTTGGCAGAAAAACTAAAAGGTTCGGAAACACAAAACATGGCAACAAAAGTAAATGAGAACAAGGTTACCACTCTTGCCAATGAAAACAAGGCCGGGTCGATGGTAGCAACATACTTCTTGGTAAAAATGGTATTGGCCGATTGGAGTAAAACAGCTATAAAAACATACTGACTACCCTTTACAAATAAATTTCCGAACCCGATTTCCCAGTGAAAACATACCATAAAGGCGCCAATTATGGCAATCATAATTCCTATAAGTTCAAACTTATTAAATCGTTCTTTTAAGAAAGTGATACCAAAAACTGTAACCATGATAGGTGTCAGATTGACCAGAAAAGAAACTATCACCGGATTCTCCATGGATTTAATGGCAGTAAAAAAGGCAGTAGTTGAGATTCCTTCGGCAACAGAAAAAGTAAAAAGAATTAAATACGTTTTTCCGGGTAATGAAAATACCTGTTTTAATTTACCTGTAATTGCAAGGAGAATACTATTAAATAATAATCCGAAACCATACCATAATATTCCAAACTGAAGTATGGAATTAGAATTGTAAGTATCCCTAAAATTCCTACAGTTTAAAATTGGACAAAAATGTTTAATTTTAA
The DNA here is from genome assembly GCA_037441645.1 of Bacteroidota bacterium. Classification (GTDB taxonomy): domain Bacteria; phylum Bacteroidota; class Bacteroidia; order Bacteroidales; family GWA2-32-17; genus GWA2-32-17. The sequence goes on along the minus strand of JBBIRU010000039.1, from coordinate 92 downwards.
TAAATCTGTAGAAAATGAAAAAGACGAGATTTACCGAGAGCCAGATAACGAATGCTCTTAAAGAGTATGAGGCTGGCAAGAATGTTCTGGAC
>JBBIRU010000038.1:0-59274 GCA_037441645.1 Bacteroidota bacterium | reverse complement strand
GTCCAGAACATTCTTGCCAGCCTCATACTCTTTAAGAGCATTCGTTATCTGGCTCTCGGTAAATCTCGTCTTTTTCATTTTCTACAGATTTATTAAAATTAAACATTTTTGTCCAATTTTAAACTGTAGGAATTTTAGGGATACTTACACTGACTGATGTTAAAGAAATTCCTTGGAACAGTGAAATAGAAATTAAAGAAGCCTATGATATTGAAGGCAGAAAAATATCAGATATTGAAAATTACAAGGGATTATGCATAATTTATTATAAAAAGGATAATAATTATTATTTCAATAAAGTATTTAAAGGAAAAACAAACTAAATATTTATTTTTTAGAAGTTATGTGTTATTTCATAGTAATAATAAATTCACTTGACTAAATACAACTATGCCTAACAATATGCAAATACCACAGAGCGTCGGTAGCGTTTTGACAAGTATGAAAACTTTGAAAATATCATTCATTCTGACAAGTCGGGAAGATTCAATCGCCCTACGAACATCTGTATTAAACCTTTCTGAACAATCTATGAAATTCAAAATAATATATAAATCATGAAAAAGTTAATCTGGGTACTTACGCTTCTTACTGTTGCTACCGGACTTCGCGCCCAGTATGCATACCAGTACGAAATGAATTATCTTGAATATAACAATTCGGGTCAATACGACAAGCAAAAGATTGTGGATAACCGCATAAAGGAAATGACGGAGACAAATACTAGGAATAAAAAGACGACCTCGAAAAAATATGAGTTTGATTCATCAGGGATCTTAAAAAAGTTTACAATTTGTTATGGATCGATCGGAAAGTTGCGTCGACAGCACATTTATACATACACACTGTATAAACAAACTCCTGATTATACGCTGCTGAATGGAAAGGGAAAAGAGCTCAGAAAAAAAGTTTTTACTTATAACAGCGACAGTTTACTCATCGAAGAGGTAGAATATAAAAAAGGAGAATTGTTTTCGAAAGTACTGTACAAATACGATTCAACAAGAATTACGGAAAGCGAATATTATTGGAAAAAAATGGATCAGCCTAAAGATAAATGGGTCTATGAATATTATCCGAACCATTCAAAAAAATCTTCAACATTATACACAAATGGAAAAGTAAAATATGTCTGGAATTACGAATGTAAAGAAGAGGGCGAACTTATCAAAAAACATAAAGACACAACCATTGTTTGTGAAAATACCGAATTTGACAAAGACGGCAACAAAACAGTGACTTCCAGGAACTTCAACGACAGGGGAAAGCCTTACAAAAGTGTTTCTGTATATAATAAAGACAAAAAATTAATAGAATCAAGAAATTATGATCATAAAGACCTGCTTTATTACAGGTCTGTTCAAAGTCCTGAAAACTCATCATATGTTTGGTATTCCTACAGGCATGGCGTGGAACGATTTAGGGTTGAGAATCTATATAATTCTAAAAACAAAAAGTCTGAAGAAGTCCATTATAAGAATCAGAATATAGTAACCCTGAAAAGATTGTATTCATACAATGAAAAGGATTTACTTGTATCTGTTATAAGTACCGGAAAAAAAGGCAGGCAGTTGTACAATAGCAAATATACCTACGGGGAACGGGATTTGCTTCTGTCGGAGAACAGTATCAGTGATATAAGCAGATTACATTACGAATGCAAATATACATATGATGAACATGATCTGCTCCTGTCAAAAACTAAGATTAGTGGCAAGGGCAAACTTGTAGGAGAGACCAGGTTGTCATATTTGTTCTATTAAAATACTAAAAAGATATGGCCTTTTTCATCATCACAATCTTAAAATTAAGTAACATTCACCCGGTTCATAACACTGTGTTTGATAAACCTGGCAGGAGCGTGCAATTTGAAAATGAATACAAAGTATAAGCAAAACAAACATTCCAACATTAGTGGTCAATGCATAGACAAAACCTCACCAAAATCAAATGACAATGGAACAAAACAAAACTATTCAAAGTCCTTTTGCTCAGACTTATTTCCATGGAACAAAGGCAGACCTTAAAATAGGAGACTTTATCGAAGCCGGGCTTAACTCCAACTATGGACAAAGAAAGAATGCTAAATATATTTATCTGACGGCAACATTAGATGCTGCTATCTGGGGTGCTGAACTCGCTCTGGGTGAGGGTCGTGAAAGAATTTATTTAGTAGAGCCAACGGGACCCGTTGAAAACGACCCCAATGTAACTGACAAAAAATTCCCGGGGAATCCAACAATGTCGTTTCGCTCGAAAGATCCATTTAAGGTAGTTGGGGAAATTACCATCTGGCAAGGCCATTTACAGGAACAGGTAAAAGCGATGAAAGACGTGTTAGCAAAACTAAAAGAACAAGGCATTGAAGCAATTGAGGATTAACATAACAAATAATAGAAATGAGCAGAATGAATCCCAAAGTCGATAAATATTTATTAGATGGCTGTATGCGTTGCAAGTTTGGAGGTACCCCCAGTTGCAAAGTAAATAATTGGAGAGAAGAGCTGGAAACACTCAGGCAAATTGTTTTGGAATGTGGCCTGACTGAAGAAGTAAAATGGGGGTTTCCTTGCTATACGTACGACAATAAGAACATTGTGATGGTCAGCGCTTTCAAAGAATATACTTGCATTAGCTTTTTTAAAGGATCGTTATTGAAAGACAAAGAGAAAATTTTACAAAAGCATGGTGAGAGTTCACAATCGGTCAGAATTATTAAATACACAAATACAGAACAAATCATTAAACAGGTTGACATAATAAAAACATATATTAAAGAAGCTGTTGAACTTGAAATATCTGGTCAAAAAGTGGAGTTCAGGAAAAATCCCGAACCAATACCGGTCGAGCTTATAGAGACATTCAGTAATGACCCGGAATTTAAAAAGGCTTTTTATGCATTAACACCGGGACGACAAAGAGGATATATAATTTATTTTTCTCAGCCAAAAAACACACAAACAAGAATTACCCGGATTGAAAAAAGCAGGCAAAACATATTGAGTGGTATTGGCCTGAACGACAAATACAAATGCTGATAATTCAACAATGGAAGCCGGAAATTTAACATTGAAAACAAAGTGCAAACAATAAAACTGTTTGAAGCTCTCTGCGGTTATCCCGATAGCTATCGGGATCCCGATTTTCAAAGCACAGAAGTTAAAATCATCGGATAATTTTCAAGTCAGAAATGGATGATTAAAGCTTTTATTAAAATACGACTCAAACAATTTTTACGGGCAACAAAAGGATTAGGGTTTGTCAGGCTTATCTTTCTCTTTGGTTTTATAGGATTTCTATTTTTCGGATTATTATTTATACAAACGTCAAAAATCCCAAACTCATACTATACTTCAGGAATATATCTGATTTTTCTCTCTGTTATCCAAATAAATAGAAAAGATAAAAGATTTTTAAAAATTCACTTTACAAACTTCAAATGGATACTTTTAACGGAATATTTGCTGTTGTTGGTACCGCTACTGATATTTTTGGTTTACCATAAGCAAATAATATCTTTAATATCAGTTACTTCACTAACATTCCTGATCGTAAATATAGACTATAAGCCAAGACAAAGAAGTTTAAACACGGCTATTCAAAGATTAATTCCATCAAATTACTTTGAATGGAAGAGAGGGGTAAGAAAAACATTATTCATTATAATTATACTATGGATTATAGGAATTAGTACAGCCTTTTTTATTGGAAGCGTACCTTTAATTATTTTTATTCAGGGAATTATTACATTGAGTTTTTATGATAAAGACGAACCGCTTCAAATGATTCTTGCACTTGAAAAGGGAACAAACAGATTTCTTAAACACAAAATTATAGCCCAATTATTTTTATTTACAATTATGTCTTTCCCTTTAATTTTATCTTTTTTAGTTTTTCATTATGACCTATGGTATGTTCCGGTTATAGAATATTTAGTCTTTGTCTTTGTACTTAGTTATTTCATTCTGGCAAGATATGCTTTCTACAGACCGAATCAAAAATCAAGTGCATCTCAGGCATATGCTATTATAGGAGGAATGAGTCTGTTCTTTTTCTTTTTAATTCCGTTAATTTGGCTTCTGTCAATTTATTTATATTTCAAATCCAGAAAAAAATTAAATTTTTACCTGAATGATTACAATTGAGAATTTAATAGTTTCATACGAAAAAGGAAAGAATATAATTAATTCTTTAAATCTTATTCTCGAACACAATACCATAAATGGTATTGTCGGGTTAAATGGTGCAGGGAAAACAACTTTGCTGAATGCCATGTATGGGTTAAAAAGCATTGATTCGGGTAGTATAAAGTGTCATGAAAAAAAAATCACAAAAAAAGAAATGTCATTTCTTGAAACAGAAACCTTTTTTTATTCAAACATAACCGGCAGGGAATATCTGGGCTTGTTTAAAAACCAACATTACGAGGTTGACAGCTGGAATAAATTATTTTTTCTACCCCTTGACATCATTATTGATGAATATTCAACAGGAATGAAAAAGAAATTGGCTATAATGGGAATATTGAAACAGGATAAGCCGATCATGATTTTAGATGAACCTTTTAATGGTCTGGATATTGAAACCTGCAGAATAATTCGTCAGATTTTATTAAAACTAAAAGAACAAAATAAAACCATTATTATCACATCCCATATTATTGAGACATTGACAAATTTATGTGATTATATTCATTACCTGGAAAAGGGAGAAATAAAGTACAGTAAAGATAAAAGCAGTTTTAAGGAATTTGAACGAGAGCTATTTGCATCAATAGAGAATAAAAATGAAGAATTAATTAAAGAATTATTAAAATAGTGATTAATGCTCAAATCAATTATACATGGTTAATTTTAGCCAATTGTTATAGATGTTTTCCAGATACTTCCGAAGAATCTGGACTGTAGCTAAATGTAATCCATAAGCCCTTTACATTTTTTCCACTACCCGCCTACCGGCAGGCAGGTACCTTATAATCCTTAACTCGTATCCTCATTTCCTTTATTCTGTACCATCCCACAGTATTTCGTGTTTAACATCATAGTTTTTCTTCAACAAATTTTTATCTTTGATTTTTGATTTTTTATGGACTTTATCTACGATAAAATATCAGAGATTCTTAAGTCGGGGAAAACAGCCGCTCTTTGTACCATAGTATCTACCAAAGGTTCAACGCCTTTGAAGATCGGAGCTAAAATGATTGTCTTTGAAGACGGTAAAATTTACGGTTCCATTGGTGGTGGAAAACTTGAAAAAGCAACGATTGACGAAGCTCTTGAAATTCTGAAATCTAAAAAAGCAGAATTGCTCCGAAGAAATCTGGCAACCGATTATGGTATGAGCTGTGGCGGAAATGTCGAAATCTTTATTGAACCCATTGGACAAAAAAAGAAACTCTTTATTTTCGGCGCAGGGCATGTGGGTAAAGCGGTTGCGAAACATTCCCTCGATCTTGATTTTGACATTACGGTTATCGATAGCCGTACCGAAATATTTAATGAATATACCTTCAGCGGTTTTAATAAAGTTACCGGACCTTTTACCGAAGCCTTAACTAAACTGAATTTCGACGAAGATTCCTATATTGTAATAACTACTTTCGAACACGCCACTGACCGCGAAATACTTGCTCATAGTATAAAAAAGCCTTTTGCTTACATAGGCATGATTGCCAGCAAAAACAAAGTAGCTCTTACCCGCAAAATGTTCATCGAAGAAGGAAAAGCTACCAACGAAGAACTCGATAAAGTTGATATGCCCATGGGAATGGATATTTCAGCCATGTCTGCCGATGAAATTGCTATTAGCATTGTAGCAAAATTAATTAGTGTAAAAAACAATAAACCAGCCTTACAATGAATGACAACTGTTTTTCCATTGTCTGACTATTGACATTGAACATAAAACAGTAAACAACGGACTATAAACATAAAACCATAAACTTTTTTTCAAATGTACATTTCAGATTGTAATTATCATCGTCCTAAAACCGTTGCCGAAACCATTGATATTCTCAATGCCAACAGCAATGCGGCGATTTTAGCCGGGGGAACCGATCTTCTGGTGGAAATAAAAAAAGGAATCCGCCAGCATTCGGATCTGATTTCACTTTCCGACGTTAATGAATTGAAATTTATAAAAGAGGATAAGGAAAATGTGATAATCGGAGCTGCCACAACACACAACGAAATAATTAAATCAGAGTTGATTAAAAAGTTGCTTCCGGCGCTTGCACAGACATCTGCCAAAGTAGGTTCCGAACAGGTAAGAAATATGGCAACCGTGGGAGGAAATATTTGCACCGCAGCATCCTGTTGTGATACTGCTCCTGTGTTGATGGCCTATCATGCTAATATGGAGATTGTTGGGAGGGGCGGAGCAAAAGTAATTCCCATGAAGGATTTTTTCATTTTCAATAAGAAAACAATTTTGCAAAAAGGAGAAGTGGTGACCAGAATAATTATTCCGAAACCCGCACAGGGAACGGGAGTTCACTACGAAAAATTCGGACTGCGCGAAGCCATGTCAATATCAGTAGTCTCCGTTGCTATTAGCGTAAGGGTTGATCATAAGATGGTTACAGATAGCTGTGTGGTAATTGGAGCAGTGGCTCCGACACCCAGGATCAGCCAGAATGCAATAAGTTTATTGACAGGTTCAAATCTTTCGTATTTAACCGAAGGTTCCGAAATGCTCGAAAAAATAGGTCAGGCAGCTTCCGATGATTCCATTCCCATTGATGATATCAGGGGTGGCGCACAATACCGGCGCGATGTTCTTAAAACTCTTACACAGAGAGCCGTTATATATGCAATTAAAAACGTAAAATAATTTAAGAGAAAGATGAAGCAGATTATTAAAATAAATGTAAATAATTCCGATTACGAGGTTGCGATAAAACCCGGAACTACTTTACTCGATCTTTTACGCGAAGAATTAAAACTTACCGGAACCAAACGTGGTTGCGATATGGGCGACTGCGGAGCATGTACTGTTATCCTTGATGGAAAAGCTGTAAATTCCTGCATTGTGCTTGCTCTGGAAGCGAACGGAAAAAAGGTGCTCACTATCGAAGGCCTTGCTGATGGCGAAAAACTTCACCCTTTACAACAGGCATTCGTTGAAAAAGGCGCCATTCAGTGCGGTTATTGTACACCGGGAATGATAATGCGGACCAAAGCTTTTCTTGATGAAAACCCCAACCCTACAGAAGAAGAAATTAAAAATGCATTAAGCGGAAATCTTTGCCGTTGTACAGGTTATACTAAAATTATTGAAGCCGTTGATACAGCAAAAGAGTATATGGCAGGCAGAAAACCTAAGGAATTAGAGTTTCAGCCACAGAAATCTGCCATGAATTTGTCTGTTGTTGGGAAACGTCTGGCAAAACTCGATGCACTCGATAAATCTACCGGACGCGCTCAGTTTACTGACGACATTTCTCTTCCCAACATGTTGTATGGTAAATTATTACTTAGCCATGTTCCTCATGCTAAGATTCGTTCCATTGATACCACCGAGGCACTTAAGTTGCCTGGAGTTAAAGCTATCATGACAGGGGCAGATGTTCCTGATGTTACATGGGGAACTTCACCTGCCCGTTACGACGAATATGTCCTCGCAAAAGGTAAGGTTCGTTTTGTGGGTGATGTAGTTGCAGCGGTAGCCGCCATCGATGAAGAAACTTGTTACAAAGCGTTGAAACTTATTAAAGTTGATTACGAAGAATTGCCTGCCGTTTTCGATCCCATGGAAGCCATGAAGGACGGGGCTCCCAGACTTTTCGAAGACAAATATCCGAACAATATTAATACTCATGTCGACCATCATTTTGGTGATATTGAAAAAGGTTTTGCCGAAGCGGATCATATTCGTGAAGAACGTTTTGTAGGTAACAGAACGTATCAGAGTCCGATGGAACCACACTGCTCCATTGCTGAGTGGGATCGTCATGGAAGAGTAACTTTATACACGTCCACTCAGGTCGTACATTATGTTCATAATCAGCTTTCAAGAATACTCGATTTGCCTCTGGGAAACATACGTGTTATTATGACCAACTGCGGTGGCGGATTTGGTGCAAAAGCTGCAACAACAACCATCGAAATCATGTCCATTTTCCTGGCACGGAAAACCGGACAGGCTGTAAAGATGAGGTTTACCCGTGAAGAAATGTATCTCTATGGTCGTGGTCGTCACAAGCAATATATTGATCTAAAGATTGGTGTAAAGAAAGATGGAACCATTACCGCAGTAAAACAAAAAGCTGTTTTGGAAGGGGGTGCTTATTCCAGTTTTGGAATAGTTTCTACCTATTATGCTGGTTCTATGCTTGCAACCTTGTATAAATTCCCGAATTATAAATACGATGGTTTCCGGGTAAACACCAATTTACCTCCATGTGGCGCTTTTCGCGGACATGGTTGTCCTCATCCACGGTTTGCTTTTGAATCACTTTTATCTATGATTGCCAATGATATTGGAATGGACGAAGTGGATATCCGATTGAAAAATGCAATGACTCCCGAATATCACACATGCAACGATCTGGATATTCACTCGTGTGAGTTTACCGCTTGCCTCGAAGATGTTCGTAAGAAATCGGGTTGGGATCAGAAAAAAGGAAAACTTCCCCGTGGCCGTGGAATTGGAATTGGTTGTGGAGGATTTGTTTCCGGGGCGGGATATCCGATTTATCGTTCCAAATTTCCTCACTCCAATGCCATTATAAAAGTAGAGGAAGATGGTTCCAAAGCTGTTTTGTTTATTGGTGATGCCGATATTGGTCAGGGTTCTGATACAGCTTTAGCAATGACAGCCTGCGAAGGAATGGGAATTACCCTCGATAAAATTTCTGTTGTTTCATCTGACAGTGATATAACTCCGATTGGTTTTGGCGCTTACTCAAGCCGTGTAACTTTAATGGGTGGGAATGCTTCCAAAATGGCAGGTGAAGACATTAAAAAACAGATTCTTTCATCAGCTGCGGAATTAATGAAAATCGGCGAAGAAAAACTTGATGCAAAAGACAACAAGGTATTTGAAATTGCCAATCCATCGAATTTTATTCCCTGGAAAGATGCCGCTTTCAATTTTTTCTCCAAACGGGGCCCGTTAACCGGTCGTGGTCACTATTCACCACCCGAAGGATTGGGCGGAAACTATAAAGGCGCAGCGGTTGGAACATCTCCGGCATATTCGTTCTCTGCTACCGTTTGCGAAGTAGATGTGGATATGGAAACAGGTAAAGTAAAAGTTCTGAACTTCTGGGATGCCCACGATTGCGGAACTGCTGTAAATCCTCTTTCTGTTGAAGGTCAGGCCGAAGGTGCTGTGGTTATGGGAATGAGCGAAGTTTTATTCGAAAACGAAGTATTCGATAAAAACGGTAAAATGGTAAATGCCGACTTGCACAACTACCTGATTGCGACATCTGCCGACATGCCAGCTATTGATACACGGGTTGTGGATAGTTACGAACCTCATGGTCCCTACGGTGCAAAAGAGGTTGGCGAAGGAGCAACGCTTCCGATTCTTGGTGCACTGGCAAATGCAATTGCAGACGCAATTGGAGTAAGAGTTTTTGAACTTCCTATTACACCCCAAAAAGTTTTAGAGGCTGTACAAAAAGCAAAAAGAAACGGTAACTAATAAGAATCAAAATTATATAATACTTTTGTCCTTAAACTAAAATCATCATATGGAAACAAAAAATAGTCTAAACATTACAATGAATCTTGAGGGTAAATCTGCAATTGTAACAGGTGGAAGCGTGGGTATTGGTGCTGCCATAGCTGTTAAACTGGCCGAATGCGGTGCAAATGTTGCCATTAATTACCGTAAGCATAAAGAAGAGGCAGAAGGAATTATAAGGCAAATAGAAAACCTTGGCAGAAAAGCCCTGTTAATTCAGGCAGATATTTCAAATTTTGCAGATGCCGGAAAAATGGTTGAAACAGTTGTAAAGGAATTTGGCGGAATTGATATCCTGGTAAATAATGCCGGCATTAACTGGGACGGTGTTATATGGAAAATGACTGAAGAGCAATGGGATCAGGTTATTAATATTAATCTTAAGGGATATTTCAATTATATCAGGGCAGTTGCTCCTATTATGCGCGATCAGAAATCCGGAAAAATTATTAACGTTACATCAATTAACGGATTGAGGGGAAAATTCGGTCAGGCAAATTATGCATCTTCAAAAGCAGGTATTATTGGTTTAACAAAAACAATTGCCAAAGAACTGGGTAAATATTCAGTTAATGTAAATGCTATTGCTCCCGGATTAATTGAAACTGACATGATGAAAAATGCCGATGAAACCGTTAGAACTCAGGCAATGGCCGATATTATAATAGGCAGAATCGGACAACCTGAAGAAGTTGCAAATGTAGTTGCATTTTTAAGCTCAGAACTTGCCAGACATATTACCGGAGAAGTAATTAAAGTAGATGGCGGTCAGTATATTTAATGGTTACATTTTTATTGTTAACAATTTTCAGTTAAATAGAAAAATTAATTAAAAACAAAAATAATTATGAATTTGAATGATATTGTTGTTATTTCTGCCTGCAGAACTGCAATGGGTAAATTTGGCGGGACTTTAAAAGATATTCCCTCTTTTGATTTAGGAGCTGTTGTAATTAAAAATGCCCTTAAACGGGCTTCATTAAATGGAAATCAGATTGATGATGTTATTCTTGGAAGTTGCCGGCAGGCCGGAAATGGACCCAATCCTGCCCGAACTGCTTCAGTGCGCGGAGGGATTTCTTCATCGGTGCCCGTTGTTACGCTTAACATGGCTTGTCCTTCCGGAATGAGGGCTGTAGCTTTTGCTTCGCAGTCAATCCGTCTGGGTGAAGCTGAAGTGGTACTTGTAGGAGGATTCGATAGCATGAGTTCTATTCCTTATCTTTTAAAAGGAGCAAGATGGGATGGTTTTAAAATGGGTAACAAAGTAATTGAAGACGGCTGGAGTGACAGTATTGATCCTTTAATTGGACAAGGCATGGGCGAAACAGCCGAAAACTTATATGATAAATATAAAATTTCCAGGGAAGAACAAGATGAATTTGCCGTACAAAGTCATTTAAAAGCTTCTGCAGCACAGAAAAATGGTTGGTTTAATGAAGAAATTGTTCCGGTTGAATTGCCTGCAACAAAAAATTCACCAGCTGTTATTTTTGAGAAAGACGAAACAATACGTCACGATATTAACATTGAGAAAATGGGAAAAATACCTGCCGCTTTCCGTAAGGGTGGAACCGTTTCTGCGGGAAATGCTTGTGGATTAAGCGATGGGGCAACAGCTCTTATCGTAACTCATCGCAAAAAAGCGGAAGAACTGGGAATAAAACCACTTTTTTCAATTGTTTCGTATTCACAGGTTGCTGTAGAGCCTTCAACAATGGGCGAAGGACCGGCATTTGCCATTCCCGAAGCATTAAAAAAGGCAGGAATGACGATGAACGATATGGACTTAATTGAAATAAACGAAGCTTTTGCAATCCAGGTGCTTTCTAATGAAAAAATCCTAAAATTTGACAGAAACAAACTCAACGTAAACGGCGGCGCAATTGCCTTAGGACACCCTACAGGTATTAGCGGTGCACGTATCCTTGTTACAGGATATTATGCTTTAAAGCGCCTGAATAAAACCTTCGGAGTTGCATCCATTTGTGGTGGAGGCGGTGTTAGTATGGCTGTGGTGTTTAAAAGAGAGAATTAAGAATGGTTCCAATTTATGGTAGTCCTGTCGGAATTTTATGATATTTGTTAAAATATTATTCAATATATTTCTGCTACATAAACCAAAATCAAATAATATGAAAAAAAACAGTATTGTATTTTGGACTTTTATATCTATTGTTATGTTTTTTTCAGGTAATTCTCATGCCCAGAATCTGTGGGCTGCAAAAATAGGAGGTACCCAGAACGACAGATGCAATGCGGTAACTTCTGATGCCAGCGGGAATGTATATCTGACAGGTTGGTTCCAGGGAACTGTCGATTTTAATCCCGGAACAGCAACTAATAATTTAACTTCCTACGGTAATTATGACATTTTTGTATTAAAGCTTGATGCTTCGGGTAATTATGTTTGGGCAAAACAATTAGGTGGAACAGTCAATGATATTGGAAATGCAATTGCCGTTGATGCCAGTGGAAATGTTTATTTAACCGGAAATTTTGAAGGAACAGCAGATTTTGATCCCGGAGCTACTGCATATAGCCTTACAGCACCCGGTGGCAATTCTGATGCTTTTATTTGTAAACTTAATTCTTCCGGTAACTTTGTCTGGGCAAAAAAAATCGGAGATACTAACCTGGAAGAGGGTCTGGGAATTGCCCTCGATGCATCAGGAAATGTATATACAACCGGGTATTTCAGTAGTCCCAATACAGATTTCAATCCTGGCACCGGAACTTTTACTATTTCACCGGTTGGATTTAATGATGCATATGTTAGTAAGCTTGACGCAAACGGAAATTTTGTCTGGGCAAAAGCTTTTAGCGGAGCTAATTATGAAGTAGGAAATGCAATTTCTGTGGATGCGTCGGGCAATGTTTATACAACAGGATCTTTCAGGAGCTCCGTGGATTTTGATCCCGGCACAACAACCTCATATCTTACTTCATTAGGATGGAAAGATATTTTTATTTGCAAACTGACTTCTGCAGGCGCATTTGCCTGGGCAAAAAGAATAGGAGATGTAAACGATGACGAAGGAATTGCAATAACAACAGATGCGTCGGCAAATGTTTATGTTACGGGGTATTTTATGGGAACCGCCGATTTTGATCCGGATGCCGGGACAACAAATCTTACTTCGGCAGGAAATTACGATATTTTTATTACCAAATTTAATACTTCCGGAAACCTTGTCTGGGCAAAATCAATAGGTACAACAACCGAAGATTGTGGAAGAGCAATAGATGCTGATGCCTCCGGAAATGTTTATACTACGGGTTATTTTTATGGAGCTGCTGATTTCGATCCGGGGGCGGGAATAAATGTGCTGACACCTTCAGGGAACAGCGACGCCTTTATCAGTAAACTTGATGTTTCAGGAAATTTTGTCTGGGCAAAAAGAATGGGTGGAACTAATTTTGATTTTGGAAATGCCTTAACCATTGACATCAATGGAAGTGTTATTACAGCCGGGTATTTCCAGGGAACAGGCGACTTTGATCCGGGATCCGGAGTTTATAATCTTACTTCTGCCGGAAGTTATGATATCTTTATTAATAAAAGTCAGAATATTTCTGATGTTTCTGTCGCTGAAGAAAAAATAAATTCACTAACAATTTACCCGAACCCGGCATCGGATTTTGTAAGGATTAAAGGAAATAAAATTTGTTCTGTTACTATAATGAATTCAACAGGACAAGTATTTCGATCACTTAATACCGATTCTTCTGAAGAAGTTTCACTGCCGGTAAATGATTTTAGAAACGGGCTTTATTTTATCCGCGTCCAGGAAGGAAAAGAATTCAGGGTATTCCCTTTTATTAAAAATTAATTTTTTGTAAGAAGACGTTTGCAAGGGAAAACTCAACTGACACAATAACTTTGCGATGGAAACCATGCCGGTTTTGTTTGTGGGTCACGGAAACCCGATGAATGCCATAGAGGATAATGAATTTTCACGAGTATGGATAAAACTGGGCGAAGAACTTCCAAGGCCCAAAGCCATCCTTTGCATATCGGCACACTGGCTCACACGCGGGACATGGGTTACGGCCATGAACAATCCCGAAACGATACATGATTTTGTTGGTTTTCCCGAAAAACTATTTGAACTTCAATATAAAGCTCCGGGTTCACCGGAACTGGCAAAAGCTACTCAGGATCTGGTTTATTCAACTATTGTTCAGAGCGACATGGCCTGGGGTCTCGATCACGGAACATGGTCGGTGCTGACAAGAATGTATCCCGATGCCGATATTCCGGTTTTTCAGTTAAGCATTGATATTGAAAAGCCAGCCCGGTTTCATTATCAGCTGGGAAGAGAGCTTACCCAACTAAGAAAACAGGGTGTTCTGATTATCGGAAGCGGCAATATTGTACACAATCTTGGAAAAATTGCATGGAAGGACGAAGCGCACGACTGGGCTATTGAATTTGATCAGAAGATAAAAGAAAAAATAGTCTTACGCTCTGACATAGAAATTATTGAATATGATAAAATGGGAACCATTGCCAAACTTTCGGTTCCCTCTACCGATCATTTTTATCCTTTGTTGTATGTATTGGGAGCTTCTGAAAAAACAGAACCTGTAACATTTTATAACGAAAAATGTACTATGGGTTCTTTGTCCATGAGATCTGTTAAAATAGGATAAGGTATTGATTCGATTACAATTATTGCTTTTTGGATATGCCTTTCCATATAAAATAAACGGGAATTCCAATCAGAACGATGATTAATCCCGGCCATGTAAACTGAGGTTTGTAAATAATCAATAGCGAACAAAAACTAATCCCCAAAACAATATATATAATAGGTAATACCGGATAACCAAATGTTTTGTAAGGCCTTTCAGCATCCGGTTGTTTTTTTCTGAGTATAAAGATACCGGCAATGGTTAACACATAAAAAATTACAACCACAAACGAAACCATGTCCAGCAAATCACCATATTTTCCGCTCAAACAAAGAGCAGAAGCCATTATACATTGAATCCACAACGCCCATGCCGGAACAAAGTTATTATTGAGTTTGCCTGCCTGTTTAAAAAATAATTTATCTTTTGCCATAGTATAATATACTCTTGCACCGGCCAATATCAGTCCGTTGTTACAGCCAAACGTGGAAATCATAATCATTATGGCAATAATAACAGTCCCGCTGCTGCCAAAAATTGCTTCCGAAGCGCTCAATGCAACCCTGTTGTCTTTTGCAAAGGCTAATTCATTCATTGGTACGGTGGCCAGATAAACCACATTCATCAGCACATAAACAATAGTAACTATCATGGTTCCCAGGAATAAGCTAAGCCCAATGTTGCGCTTTGGATTTTTAATTTCACCGGCAATAAATGTAACATTATTCCACGCATCGCTGCTGAAAATACTTCCAACCATGGCACTTGCTATAGCGCCAAACGCAACAAGGCTTAACAGGGGTTCATAAACAATATTACCATCAGCATTTCTGGTTATATTTTGGATAAGCCACGGATTTTTCCAGTTAGCGCTCCAGATGTCCCAGTTAAAAGCGATGAACCCGGCTATAATTAATCCGAATAATGAAAGTAATTTGGTAGAGGTAAAAATAGTCTGAATGATTTTTCCTGTTTTAATTCCTCTTGTATTGATGAATGTTAAAAAAATGATAAGAAGAATGGCTACTAACTGGGCATAATGAATTTTTAACCCTAAAACAGTGAATGTATTTATGTCTTCCCAGGCTAAAGCAGGAAAAAAATAACCGGCAAATTTTGCAAAACCAACAGCTACGGCAGCAATGGTACCCGTTTGTATTACTGAAAAGAAACTCCATCCATATAAAAACCCTGCCAGCGGATGGTATGATTCTTTTAAATAAACATATTGTCCGCCTGCTTTTGGAAACATACCACTTAATTCACCATAGCTGACAGCGGCAAAAATGGTCAGTATCCCGGTAATAACCCATGCAGCCAGAAGCCAGCCCGCCGAACCAAGCGTTTTTGCCATATCTGCACTTACAATAAAAATTCCGGAGCCAATCATTGACCCTACAACAATAGCTGTGGAATCAAACAGGTTTAAACTTTTTTTAAAAGAAGATTCAGTCTGGTTTTGCATTCGGTATTCTTTGTTTTTCCGGAAATAAAGATGAGAATAAAATGGCCATTATAAAAGAAAAAAGAAAACTGGTTAAACGTTCTGATATTCCGGTTGATTCTTCAAATAAAGTTTTCCAGATGATAGTACCTGTGGCTCCTGAAAGCAGAGAAGCCACGACACCTGCACGGGAAAACTTTTTCCAGAAGAGTATTAATAATAATGCAGGTCCGAATGATGATCCAATGCCCGACCATGCATAAGAAACGAGACCAAATACAGAATCTTTTGCAAACATAGCTAACCCAAAAGCAACAAGTCCAACAACCAGTGTTATAATTCTGTTAAACCATAAAGCTTTTTTAGCTTCCATTTTTTTCTTCGAATAGTTACCGTAAATGTCTTCGGTAATAGCAGAAGAACAAAGAATTATTTCCGATGAGGCAGTTGACATCATAGCAGAAATGGCGCCTGATAAAAGAATGCCTGCAACAACCGGAATCATAAATGCGTTAACCATAACAGGAAAAATAAGTTCATACCCTTTGTTGACGGTATCGGAAAGTTTGACGACAGAACCGGATGAAATCAATCCTTCTCTGACAAAAACAATTCCTATGAACCCGATGAGCAGCGCTCCTGTATATGCAATAACAGTCCACATTCCGGCAACCCACTTCCCCCTGTTGTAATCTTTCCGGCTGTTAATCAACATTATTCTTGTAAGAAGCTGAGGTTGACCGGTATATCCTAATGCCCAACTAAGTCCGCTTAAAATAAGTAAAAAGGCACCGAGACCTTCTTTTCCCCCGGTAAGCGAGACATAAGAGTCGCCCGCTTTTTGCAGACTTGTGGCAAAATCAATGTTATGCGATGCAATAATGAACAACAGGATTACGGGCATAACAACTAATGAAACGATCATTAAAATAGCCTGAAATACATCTGTAGCAACAACTGTAATAAAGCCGCCAATCATACAATAAAAAATGACAATAAGCGATCCGATGATCATTCCCCAGGCGGGAGGAATTCCAAAAGTATCGAATAAGACCTTGCCGCCACCATAGAACTGGGCTTCAATATAAAATAGTAAAAAGAATATAATGATCAGAGAAGAAATCATTCCGATTGATTTTTCGGCACCCGGAAACTTTTTTGAAATAAGACCTGTAAGGGTAAGTGCACCTGTTTTATCGGCTTCTTTCCTCAGGCGGTTTCCCATAATAAACCATATAAAAAAGATACCGGCTACGCAGCCAAGCGCAAACCATATTGCCTGTATGCCAATAAGATAAGCCTCACCGGTTAAGCCTAAAATCAGCCAGGCCGATTCTCCTGTGGCACGTTCCGATAGCGCCAGGGAAATGCCGCCAATTTTTTTCCCTCCGGCAATAAAATCGGATGAACTTTTTGGCATGCGGGCAGTGTAAAATGTTATTCCCAATAATAAAACCAGGTAAAGTACAAATACCGTAATCATAAACGCATGGTTTTGGTTCTGTTAAAAATAATAATTTTTTAAAGAAGCAGGCATGTTAAAAAATTACGAAAAGAATATTGCTTCACGGGAAAATTTCTTCCGTAAATGCAGAAGGATAGAAAATAAAAACAATTACAATAACCCCCGGCTTTTCAGAAGAGGTTCAATTTTTGCTTCACGGCCACGGAAGTTTACATACATTCTGGTTGGGTCTTCGCTACCGTCTTTTTCAAGTACATTTTTACGGAACGAAGCGGCGGTTTCTTTATCAAAGATACCCTTTTCTTTAAAAGCATCAAAGGCATCATTATCGAGAACGGCCGACCAGATATATCCATAATAACCGGCATCGTAACCTCCCGTAATATGTCCGAAATAAGTGCTGCGGTAGCGGGAATCTATCTGTGGAATCAACCCGATTTTCTGAAAATAATCTTTTTCGAATTTTGCAATGTCAATAGTGTTTATGTCTTTTTGAGTATGATAGGCCATATCGAGATAAGAGGCCGCGAGATATTCGGTGGTAGCAAAGCCCTGGTTAAATAAGCTGCCTTTATTGATTTTAGCTACCAGTTTATCGGGAATAATTTCACCTGTTTTATAATGTTTCGCATATAGTTTCAACACGTCTTTATTAAATGCCCAGTGTTCCATTAACTGACTGGGAAGTTCAACAAAATCCTGGGCAACAAAAGTGTTGAAATAGGATGTTTTACTCATTAATCCTTCAAGAGCATGTCCGAATTCATGAAAAAGAGTTTCCGTTTCATCCATGCTTAACAAAGAAGGCAAATCATTTGTTGGCTTTGTAAAGTTACACACAACAGTAACTACCGGCGTAACGGATTTACCGTCTTTTAACCTGTGAGAACGGTATGCGTCGCACCACGCACCGCCTTCTTTGCTATCCCTGGGGAAAAAGTCCATATAAAGAACTCCTAAATGAGAGCCGTCAGCTTCTTTTACTTCAAAGGCCATAGCATCGGGATGAGGTAAGGGAATTTCTTTTATGGGTTCGAATGTAAGTCCGTACATTTTATTGGCAACCATAAAAACGCCATCGCGTACGTTTTCGAGCTTAAAATAAGGACGCAGAGCTGTTTCGTCAAGATCGTATTTTTGTTTGTGCAGTTTTTCGGCATAATACATCCAGTCCCAGGCTTCGAGTTTAAACTTTTTGCCTTCTTTATCAATGATAGCCTGTAATTCTTCTACTTCATTCTTAGCAACATTAATGGCAGGTTTCCATAATTTGTCGAGCAATTCAAATACTTTGTCAGGTGTTTTTGCCATGCGGCTTTCCAGTTTATAGGATGCATAATCAGCATATCCTAACAATTTGGCTTTTTGCGAACGAAGAACAACAATTCTGGCCAGTACCTCTTTATTGTCGTTTTTATTATTGTTGTTACCACGGTTAGTGTATGCTTTATATATTTTTTCACGCAAACTGCGATTATCGGAATATTGCAAAAAAGGAATCATGCTGGCTTTTTGAGTCGTGAAAATCCATTTTCCAGGCATACTGTCTTTTTCAGCGGTTTCTGATGCGGTAGCAATAACGGCTTCAGGAAGTCCTGCAAGGTCTTCTTTTTTGTCTATAATCAGCTTAAAATCATTTGTTTCTGCTAATAAATTCTGGTCGAACTTTACGGTTAGTGAAGAAAGTTCCTGGTTTATCTTTTTCAATTCTTCCTGTTTGTCGGGAGAAAGGTTTGCCCCGTTTCTTACAAAAGTTTTATAGGTATTTTCGAGCAGAAACATTTGTTCTTCATTCAGGTTCCATTTTTCTTTCTGTTCATATACCTTTTTAATTTTTTCGAACAACTTCGGATTAAGTTCCATTCCGTCTTTGTGAGCTGCCATTTTGGGACTTATATCTTCAGCAATTTTCTGAATCTCAGGATTGGTGTTGCATGAATTCAGATTATTAAAAATACTTCCCACATAATTTAATAATTCACCACCCGCCATATAAGGTTCAATTGTATTGACAAAAGTTGGAGCTTCGGTATTATTAACAATGGTATCTATTTCTGCGTTCTCTCTTTTCATTCCTTCTTCAAATGCAGGAGGAAAATCACTTGGCTTTATTTTATCGAAAGGAGGAACTCCAAACGGAGTATTAAAAGTTTGCAGTAAAGGATTATTGGTTGAGTCAGTGGTCCCGGTAGTTTCAGTGGTCGAATTATTATCACAGGAAAACATTAATAATGCAAAACAGCCGATTAAAAAAGAAATTTTTTTCATGGGGTATATTTTTAAGAAAAGTAAAGGTAAAGAAATCATCATTCGAAAAAAGATTTTGCAGAAAATTTATATGCAATTCAATTTTTATCCTGAACTTTTGATGCTTCTTTTTCTTTTATTCTGGCGCCTTTTTTCTGGGGATACGTACCGGGTAAAATAACATGTATTAATTTTTTCCCCCACAACCCTAATCTTACTGCACAAGCTAAAGAGGCCAGGCTTAAAAAAGCGGTAATTATTCCGGAATGATCGGAATTATAGAAAAAAAGCATGCTGAAAGCAAGTAAAAGAATGACAGAACTGAAAATAATTTTTATTCTTAAAAGTGGTGGTGAAAGAGATTTAAAACGGGTTAAACCGTCTACAATGCCTGTAACAATAGCAATAATTAATGTAAAGGGAAACACAATAACTGAAAAAACCAAAACTTTTATACACATGTCATAATGAAAATCCGGGAGGATTTTTGTAAAAAAAAGCAGGACAGGAATAAGTATAACAAATGTCTGCGAAAGATGAATAGCTATAGGATGCAGGTCGAAATTCAAAACCATCAGACGATTCAGCGAAACCCTCTCCCTGTAAGGTTCAAAAACTTTCCGGGGCATACCGCATGCCGGGCATACATCGCCCAGTTTATCTGATTCAATAACGAAGCCACAGGGGCGACAGCGTACTAATTCTTTCATAAGAATTATTTTTAATGATAAACAAAGTTAAAAAAAGCCCCGGGAAACAGATTATTATTGTTTAAAAAAACATAGAAATTGATGGTTGACGAAATAGTTGGAATTTTAATAAAATCATTATATTTTTGGTATAAATATGTTATGTATATTCGATAGAAAAACATAGAACAGGATAATTAATCTTTAAAATAACGATATGTTATTTTAAAATTATTAGAAAATTTAATAGCTTTGTTAGGAAACAGCCGATGCCAATGCTAATCTTCTAATATTAAATTACAACAGAATTTTATTTACTTTGTTGAAATAAATCAGAAAACAGGCAACCATTTAATATTAAAGCTTGTCTTCTAAATTAGAACAAATCTAACAACTTAAATACAAACTCATGAAAAAAATTTTATTATTTAGCATATTGTCAGCAATTTGCTTCGGAGCGTTGGCACAGAACAGAATATCCGTTCCTGCAAATATTCGTAATATTTCCCTGAAGAAACCCATGTATTTTCAGGCTGAGCCCCAGCCAAATCAAAATGGGAATAACAACGTTGTTACAAACACAAAATCTACTTATCTGGAAGAGATCGGTGGGACGGTTTATGATCTTCAAACAAATGCTTCGGTAGATCACCGTTGTTATCTGTTTCCCGACGGAACCATTGGAACAACTTTTACACTCGGAACTTCTATGCCAAATTTCCCTGAACGTGGTACGGGGTACCAATATTTTGATGGAACAGCATGGCTTAATCCGACGCCCTCTGGCAGAATCGAATCTATGCGCACAGGCTGGCCATCTTATAGCCATCTTGGAGCGAATGGTGAAGTTGTTATTGCACATAACGGAACCCAGTTGGTTATGAATAAAAGAAATATTAAGGGTACAGGTGCCTGGTCGGAGTCACTTATTCCTACACCGACAGGAACGGCTCCAAACTGGCCACGAATTGCCGTTTCGGGGAATACCATTCATGTTTTAGCCGCCCATCAGGATACCTCAAACGGAGGGCCTGTTTATCAGGGTCAGGTAAATTCATTGTTATATTATCGGTCGCAGGATGGTGGTACAACCTGGGATACTCAGGCACAAATTCTTTCAGGGCTTGATGCAGCATCAGGTTTTATTCACGGATATGGGTCCGATTGTTACGCATGGTCCGAACCACGAGGTGATACTATCGCTTTTGTTGTTGGTAATAACTGGACAGATTTGAACCTTATGAAGTCTCTGGATGGCGGCAATACATGGACTAAAACGATTATTTTTCAACACCCTTATCCAAATTTTAGCGAAACACATACTTTAATAGGTGATGGTGTAATAAGCGTGGATACTCCCTATGTCTGTGATGGTCATTTAGCGGTGCAATTAGATACTGCAGGGAAAGCCCATGTGGTTTTTGGAATTATGAGAGTTGTAAACGCAGACACAACAGACGGGGTAACTAATTATTTCCCTGCTACAGATGGTTTGGCATATTGGAAAGAAGGAGATCCTACATTTATGAATTTAAATCCAGATGCAGTTTTTACTCAAGGTAAACTTATTGCATGGGTGCAGGATCATGATGGGAGTGGTGTTCTTTTTGATAGCTGGATGGGGACAGGTACTGAATTTGGAAATTATGGTACAAGTAGTTTGTGCTCTCAACCACAAATATCAATTGATAATAATAATGATATATATGTTGTGTATGTTAGTCCCGTGGAAGACCAGATGTCTGTCGGAGGACAATTCTTCAATCATATTTGGGGCAGACGATTTAAATCTTCATTGAATTCCTGGGGAGAATTTATTGAAGTAACGTCAGGGCCTGATTTTGACTTTGTTGAATGTGTATATCCGGCAATGTCGAAGACCATGGATAATAAACTACACATTGTATTTGAAATGGATTTTGAACCGGGTCTAGCAGTAACAGGAGATGTAGATCCTTATGGATATAATTCAATGATTTATTTTTCGATAGATAAGTCGGATTTTGTATGTAGTTCTGGCTGTAATAATATTTCGGGATTAGTTTTTAGTGATGATAATCAAAATGGAATAAAAGATCCGGGAGAACAGGGAATTGCTGGGCAAATTATTAAAATGGAGCCAGGACCATATTTTACCTCAACAAATAACAATGGCAATTTTTTCTTTGCAGGTGATTTAGGTAATCATATTATTTCATACATGCCACAACAATATTGGAATATTACATCTGACAGTACAAGCTATGCAATAAATTTAAATGGAACAAATACAATAACCGGACTTACTTTCGGAGCATTTCCAAATGTTAATATTCAGGATGTAGGAGTTTATTTAACAGGAGAACCTGTAAGACCTGGTTTTACCACAACATATTGGATTAGTTATAAAAATTTGGGAACGCAAACTCTGAGTGGAGATATTTATCATAATTATGCTCCAATTTTAACACACTTATTTAGTCATCCCACTGAACAAAGTTTAACGGGAAATGTTTTGGATTTTACTTATGATACACTGGCCAGCCAGGAGCAAAGAATGATTATTTCAGACTTTCAGGTTCCGGCAGATGTTCAGTTAATTGGCGATACTATTATATCATATTGCCATATAGAACCGCTTACCGGAGACATTAACCTTAATAATAATTATGATTCTATTGTTCAGGTTATTACAGGCTCATACGATCCGAATGATAAATCAGTGTCACCTATGGGTTTAGGAACTGCAGGATATGTTTTGCATGGACAAAAACTCACTTATACAATTCGTTTTCAGAATACCGGTAACGATACGGCATTTACGGTTATGGTGAAAGACACACTCGATACAGATATGAATACCGGAACATTTAATATTCTTGCTTCGAGCCACCCGGTTACATATGAAATACAGGGAACAGGCATAATTACTTTTACTTTTAATAATATTCTTTTACCCGATAGTAATGTAAACGAAGCCGGAAGTAATGGTTTTGTAAAATATTCTATTGAACCAAAAGCAGGTTTAGCCGATTTTACTGAAGTGAAAAACAAAGCATATATATACTTCGATTATAATCCACCGGTAATTACCAATGAGGTTATAAATACTTATGTAAGTACACTTACTGGTTATAAAGAAACTTTAAGAACTAACTTAATTAATATTTATCCAAATCCCTCTGCAGATAAAATAAATCTGGTAATAAAAGATATTTTTGGTTCAATAAACACATATTCTCTTTATGATATTAAAGGTAAAGAGGTTCTTTATGAAAATATCAATAACTATAATACTGTGATTGATGTGAGTAAACTGGAACAGGGAATATATTTCCTTAAAGTGGTTGGAAATAGTATAAGCGAAACAGGAAAAGTGGTGATTGTTCGGTAAAACAAAAAGTCACCCTGCGGTACTCGAAGGGTGACTATAATTTTGTTTATTAGAATTTAAAAAAACGTCATCATCCTTCGAGCCCTTCGGCAAGCTCAGGACAAGCCCTCAGGATGACGATGTTTTTTATTTTGGCTACACCTGCCATGTTTTAGTATAAGCAGATCCAACCACGCCTTTTTTACAAAGCTTGGTTGTCATAAATTCTCCGGAATATTTTGCCTGAACCGAAATTGCTTCAGCTAAGGTAGCTTTACATGAACCCAGAACACAAGCGAGAATAGCTTTTCTTGATTCAGTTAGTGTTGGGTCGTCTGTATTTTCCAGTCCGCTGATTTCTGTAGGAATATCAGTAATGCTCTTTTCGTTTACCTCCCGTTTTTTCAAACCGTGATTACTACCTGAAGCTATTTTCATTGCCATTTTAATGGACTCTTCCATGGTGCCGGCGTAATCCACAAGCCAGCCAACGGAATCTTTTGCTTTTACCGATTTTCCCGAAAGAATAAATTTCATGAAATCTTTATAATTTTCAGCTTTCATTTTTCTCAATGGCCAGTGACAGCCTTCCATTCCGGGAATTACAGGAAGTGTAACTTCCGGCATACCAAGATTTGCATTTTCTTCTGCAACGAGGTAATGACAATGTACCATCAGCTCGAGGAATCCACCCAGACAACGTTTACCGTTGATAAAACCAACGGAAGTTTTAAAGTCCGAATTTAAACGCCTTGCCGTTGCTGACCATGCCTTGCTAAGTTCAATTCCTTTGGCAGCATCTTCAATAGCAGGGAAGAAATCGTTGGTATCGGCGCCCACCATTTGTGTTGAAATATGGAAATCGCCAGTAATAACAACGTTCTCAATTTTGTTCGATTTCAGCCAGTCAATAGCTCTGTTCAGTTCAGCATTAACATCATGGTTATAGCTTTCGCGGTTAATGGAGATTACACCAACTTTACCATCGTGTTCTGCATTCACATAAAGTTGTTGCCATTCGGGAGAATCAATTCTGTCGAATACTTCAGGGTACCACGCCTGTTTAGCTGCTTCTGGGTGAAGCTTATGATATTTTGCAACAATGTTACGGGTTTTATCTGCTCCAAAATTCCGGACAACTGCCAGCATTCCTCTTGTAAATTGTGCACACAATTCACCAATTAAGTTCATTTGTGAAAGATGCGAACGATTTTCATGAACCATTAAACTGGTCATCTGGAAAAGAGGACCAAGTATCCATGCTTCAAATTCAGCTGTTTCTTCTTCATTCATCGACCAGTCAACCATGGGCCTGAAATGATCGAGAGGGTACCAGTTCTGACCGCTTTCTTTCTTTTCATTTAAATTTTCACTTGGTGCAAACAAATCACCATAATGTTTGCTTAAATGATGTAAACACGACCATGTAAGGAAATTTGCACCGGCAGCACCAATGGCATCATGTGCCCTGAAAGGATTCGGGCCATAGAATTTACGAATATATTTATCTGTTTTCCAGAATGGCATATTGGTAGCTTCGTTGAATCTTGCTCCGGCACCGGTAAGTCCGCAGAAGAAAACATCGAGCACAAATGCCCAGTTGTCGCCAACCTGCAGAGGAATAAGACCCAATGCCCAAAGCAGTTTAGAACTGGCAGATGGTGTTGGTTCAACAATTTCCCAGATTTTATTTACTTCATGTGGAAAAGCAGGATGTGCAATTCCAACACCTAGTTGTGAACCAGGAAAACCTGAAGTAACAGACCAGATATCAATATCAGGAAAGTTTTCTCTGAACGTTTTATAATGTTCTTTTTTAATTTCTAAAATTTCAGGAATAGCTTCTAGTAAGAATTTTGGTTTGTGAGCCGCTAATCCTGCAGGAAGATTTTTTCCATCGTAAGAATATTTAATAATATTTCCCATTACTTTATTGGCGTTCCCTTTTCCGAATGCTTTTACAAGACCGGGATATTGTTTTGCAATACCGTCTGGTACGCCCGGGAAATCCAATGCTATAATAGGTATGCCAAAAGGTTCAAGTCTTGAACCCAATTGCATGGTTTTTCCGGCACCTACAATACCGTTTGCACCTGTAATAACAAGCGCACCCCTGTCGCCGGCTTTGCCAAAAATCTGGTCAACCAGTTCATCGGCTGTTACTGGTAATTTACCTTTCTGAAAGATTTCAAAAACAGAGCCTAATCCAAGGGTCTCCAGTGTTGACGATCTCATTTGATTTATCATAATTTTTTCCTCCTTGTTAGATTAAGAAACTCTAAAAATTCCTGCTGTTCCTACATCACCGGCAGCACAGCCAAATACCAATACATAACCACCGCCCAGATCAACAGCTTCTTCGAGCGCTTCGATAATTGTTCTGGTAAGAGTTGGAGCCTGTGGATGTCCATATACAAGTGAGCATCCTGTATTGTTCATTTTTGCCCAGTCGTAATTCATGGTTTTTGCAAAAATAGCGTCGTTTACAGCAAAAGGATTGTGGTTTTTAACAACTTTCATATCATTCATTGTCAATCCAGTGCGATCAAGAAGTTTTTGAACAGCTAATCCGGGGGCTTCGGGCATAAGGCCAGGTCCGGTGCGGATATCAACTTTTGCAATAAATTCAATGCTGATTTCCGGTTTTAAACTTAGTTCTTTTGCTTTCTGTGGGGAAGCTACAAGCAAGGTAGCCATTCCATCGGCAGCATGAGTTTGTGTGCCAGATGTTATACAACTATCCAGTTCACGTTGTTCTTTCAGTGCTTTCAATGAAATTTCACGAACACCCACATCTTCAGTAATTTTACCCAAGAGTCTTCCCTGTGCATTTAATAAATCGAAAGAGAAAAGATATTTATTCTGAAAACCTGCTTTTTTTGCATCGAAATACTGTTTGTATCTCAAAGCAGTAAGTTCATCAACTTCAGCCCGGTCTATTTTATATTTGCGGGCAGTTAATCCTGCAGTTTGAAGCATTGCTTTGCCGGTGGAAGGATCAAAACCAAAATTATCCCACACATCAGAAATCACTTCAGTTCTTCTGTATGCACGACGTTCCGGAAAAACTCCAACAGGAGAATCACTTGTTCTGTCAAATGTTAAAACACCGGCAACATCATACGATTTTGAATTTACTTCAGATCCTGCAACAACTACAGCACTTAAGCCGGTTGCACATGCCTGTTCCATCTGGAAACCGGGAATTCTTTGTCCCATACAACTGGCAACAACGGGTCCGTTCCAGAATTTCCAGTGCCATGGCACGGTCGATCCCACTACAAGATAATCCAGTTCTTTGCGGGAAACTTTTCTTTTTCCCAAGATGTTTGCCATAGCTTCTCCGGCAAACTGGGCAATATTCACCTCAGCCAGCGCCGATGCCTGCCATGCCGGAAAATAACTACTTCCCCATGTTCCGTAAGGAATTCTTGCATTGGGAAACATTGATTCTACTACTTTCATTTTTTTGCCTCCTTTATGATTGTTTTTTTGATTTGTTATTTTGTCTATAATTATTTATTTTCGTTATTTAAAAGTACGCATCCCCAGGCTGCCAGAAATTGTGATTTTTCAGGACTTTCGCAGTTTTTAAATTTCTTTTTAAAAAGTTTGATCATCATAGGGTGATTATCTGGAATTCCTCCTGTAACAACGAGAAAGTTCTCTACCGGTGATAATTCAACACTCCGTTCGATAACGGAATTATAAATCCCCAGCACGATGTTAGGCATGGTGGAACCTTTTTTAATCATACCCACAATTTCAGAAATAGCGAAAACAGTACAATAACTGTTTATTTTAGTTTCTTCGGTTGCTTCTTCTGCTAAAGATGAAAACTCGCTGGCAGAAACATCAAGCCTGAAGGCAATTTCTTCGATAAACGAACCTGTACCGGCGGCACATTTACGGTTCATTTTAAATTTATCGACCTGTCCCAAATCATTGATCATTATATATTTTGTGTCCTGGCCGCCAATGTCGATGATAGAACATTTTTTCTTATAAAGCTCAAATACAGCTCTTGACAGAGCAATAATTTCAGAATTGGAAACAAAAGGAATTTTTAATTCTTCGCGTCCGTACCCGCAGGTATAAACAGTGTCGTGAAATTTATATTCAGAAGAGAATTTAGAAATTATCTTTTGGGCAGCTTTATTAAAATCAAACCCGGTCTTTGTCAGATAATAATCAACAATCCTGTTGCTTTCATCAACAAGAACACCTTTGGTGTACGAAGATCCCAGATCGATTCCTATTCTATACATTTTTTTCTTTTAACACGAAGGTCACAGAGGCACAAAGACACAGAGCTATTCGGAGTTCAGATTTCCGTTAATTCTTCTTCTTATGCCATCTTTCAATAGCGCTACATTAAAATTAATTAATAAACCTAATTTTTTACCTGACAACTTTAAATATGTTACCAATTGAGCTTCGTGAACAGGAAGTATTGTTTCAACTGACTTAAATTCAACAACAATTAAATCGTCAATCAGCATATCAATTATGTAATCTTTATTTAAAATCTCTTCTTTATAAATAACAGGCAGGACTATTTGTCGCTGAACATTAATTCCGGCTTTTATAAGTTCTTTTTCAACACAGATTTCATATACTGATTCCATTAATCCGGGACCAAGCTCTTTATGAACTTCGATACAACACTCAATTATTTTATAACTGAGATTATTGTAGTAATTCTCTGTGATCTCCGTGCCTCCGTGTCTCTGTGTTGAAAAATCCATCTTAACTTATTTTCTGGAAGAGAGTTGTTTTATGAATGTTTCAATAGCAATAATACTTTGTTCTTCGCTGTAACAACGTGAATCACAAAGATCGCCATTAATTTCGAGGAAAGGAATGCCGTTTTTATCATTCAACCGGTTCTGAAGTCCGAAACGATTATTTGAGTTACGTGCACAGGTTTTTGAGTCATGATAAATAATTCCATCAATAGAGAAATTAACCATCAGTTTTTCCAGTACCCTTTGTTTGGCGTCATCTGAACGAACAATAAATAATTTACAATAGGCCAGTGCTGAGGATTCAAAAGGGTCTTGTGGATCGAGATCGTCAAAAACCCAGCTGTTACAATAGGTTGAAGCAACAACACAAACGTCGTGCTGAGCAAATAGTTTTGACATCGTACTAAGTTTATACCATAAAGGCATACCATCCCAATAAAGTCTGTATTTTTCGTTGGGAATGGAACCAACTTTATTTTTTACTCTTTCTTCCAGTTCTGCTAATAGAATTTTATAGTAATCAACGGCATATTGAGTTCCGCGCATAACTACGATAGGTCCCATATGAATTGCAGAATCAAAAAAGTTAATGGGTGAAGGTTTGTGCATGGCAGTTTCTAATACTTTGCGCCACAATACACAACCTTCGTGAGATAAGCGAACTGTTTCACGGAATTTTTCCAGATCAAATTTTTGTGTTGCAACTTTTTCAAGCTCTGGAACCAGTTCTTTAAACTGGCGTGCCACCCCATGAATTACGCTCGGTGTTAGTTCATTTATCCATAAGGGTGTATTAATTCCATGAACAGGCACATTGAAATGTTTTGCATAATACATAAACCAGTCGCCCACTTCGTGACACTGATTAGTGTTATAAACTAAAATATCCGGTTTGGGAATGGATTTAAAACCACTTTTCTGTAAAGGTGTTTCGTTCTGAAGAAATGCACCGATATCGGCAGTTAGGTATGAGCAGATATCAGGCGAATAACCATGTGCTACAGCGGTTGGAATATATTTATCTGCCATTTTTGAGGCTCCTAACATAGCGCCATGATTTTCGGGAAAATATACTTCGAAACCCATGGAGTATAATAGTTCAGCAGGCCCAACACTCGTACACCAGGCTATTTTCTTGTTTCCTGTCTCAACCGCAGTTTTAATGCGCAGGAAATAATCATCCATGGTTTTCCGTAATGCGTTTACGGACTGTATTTTTGCAACTTCTTTTATTTCAGCACTCATGAAGAAAGGTTTACTGTTCGTAGTTCTATGTTCGTTGTTGTTAGTTGATAATTATTGGTTGTTAATTTGTTATTCTTGGGATTTGGAATTTTAGAGTTGGTATTTGTTGCTTAATTGTTCTTCCATTCTGGTTGTCTTTTCTCCATAAAAGAGTTTATTCCCTCGTTGGCATCGTGGGTTTCCATTAAGTCTTTGATGAACATTTGCTGGAAAGCAGGAAGGTTTTTCTGCATAAAGTAATCGAAAGAAGCCCTTGCAGCCTTTGTAGCATAGCGCAAAGAAATAGCAGATTTCGGACAAATATTTTTAGTAATCCATGCATCAATTTCGCGATTCATGGTTTCTTTGTCTTCATATACTTCGTTTAACAGACCAAGGTTTTTAGCTTCTTCAGCAGTAATAACCTTTCCGGTAATCAGCAATTCTTCGGCTCTTGCATTTCCTATTTTTAAAGGAAGCATGATGGAAGCAGGGGGAGCAAAAACACCGAGCACAATTTCCGGCTGTCCCAGTTTTGCGGTTTTATCGGCAAAAAGGAAATTACACATTAAAGGTAGCTCTAAACCACCACCCAGGCATTGTCCGGAGATTTTTGCCATAGTTGGAATATGAAGATCGAGCAGGGTTAAAAATATTTTATGAAACGTTGTCAGCATTTCATCTGCTTTATCTTTTGTATGTTCCTCAACACTGGCTCCGAATGAAAAGTGTTTCCCAGCTCCTTCAAAAGTTATAAGCTTAATGTTATTATTTGTCTTGAAGGATTGCAGCAAAGGGATCAGTTCATTCATCATAATGTTATCAAGCACATTGCCCTTGCCATCATCGAGAATGATTCTTGCTACGGAACTATCGTGGGTGTATTCGACTTTAATTTTTGTCATGTGGAAAATGTTTATGGTTTTATGTTTATCGTTCGTAGTTCATTGTTCAATGTTTGTCGTTGGTTGTTTTGTGAAATTTTGTTCCTTTTAAATCGGAATTTTTAAGATAAGAGATTAATCCTCCTGATTTTGAAATAATTTCTTCGCATAGTTCAAAATTGATTTTAAATTCATCTTCTGAAATATATTGTCAATCCAATGCTCTATATAATTGAGAACAACATTCCGTACATGAACCAATGGCGATACTTAAAAAATTCACAAACTCTTTATTTCCCCCTCTTCCAAATCCTTCCGCAATATTGTCCATTATTGAGCCGCTCGAAGATTTAATCTGATCTTTAAAACGGTAATCATTTTGAAAACTTCCCTTTTCTGTAATTGTAAAAATATTATTACACAATTTACGGGCAAGTTGCCAGATCTCAAGATCTTCAAATTTTCTAAAGGTAGACATTACATTAATTGATCGATAAATAACATAGAACAATGAACATAGAACATTTTTAAACTTTCTGGTAATTCGGTGATGTTTCAGCAATCAGTTCATCGTTCCATTCGTGGCCTTTGGCAAGCATCTGGCGGAGTTTTACAAAGTCAACTTCGCGGTTATCTTTCGGCCCGTCGTTGAATGCACGGAAACCGGCTTTGCCTTCAGTCATCATGTTTAATGCCAGCCAATCTCTGTGACCTTCCTTATTTATGTCCCAAAGATTTAGTTTATGTATACGAAGAGTGTTTATGGTTTTGCTTAGACAGTTCGGCATGGTATAAAGCAGTTTGGTGCAATATTTATCTACTACTTCGTCTAAGGCAGTTAAATCAACAGTACCGGATTTCATAATTTCTTTGCCTTTAGCTAAATCTGCACCTGTTTTTGATTTTCCATAAACAAAATGTCCTTTTTCATCAACCCATTTGTCAACTATCACCATGGGATTTGCAACATATTCGCCATTCACTTTTAAGGCAGGAACAACTTCGGTAAGCATTCCATATCTTAAAGCTTCGTGAGCAGACCAGGGTTCACAAACAGTACAAGAGAACATGGCATTTTCAATACCAACATAAAGTGGTAAGAAGTCTGTAGCACCACCAATAGGAGCGCTTCCGTGTTTTGGTCCGGCCTGACCAAAACGGGCCAAATCCGAAGCAATTGAAAAATCGCAGGCCATTCCAATTTCCTGACCGCCACCGATTCTCATTCCGTTTACACGGCAAATTACCGGTTTATCATTCATTAAAATAGATGAAACCATGTCGTTGAACAAACGCATATATTGTTTGTATTCCTGAGGATTTCCGGCATAATATTCAGCATACTCTTTTGTGTTACCACCCGTGCAAAATGCTTTATCGCCAACGCCGGTAAAAACAATAGCAACTACGCTACGATCGTTGGATGCCTGACGCATGGCAAGAATTACTTCTTTAACAGCATTAGTTGTGTATGAATTAAACTGGCCAGGATTATTTAAAAATATCCAGGCATTAAAAAGTCCCTCAATAGGATTACCATTTTTATCTTTTGCAGGACGCTTTTCGAAAAGAATTTCTTTGAAAGTAGTTTCAACTAAATTGTGACTTGCTAATTCTGACATAATTTTATTTTTTAAGTTGTTATTAATTTTGAATTATTGTATTGTCAGTCTGAGGCTCTCGAAGACTGAATGAGTTATTAAGTCATACTTCGAGTGCCTCAGTATGATTCTAATTAAAATCCGGAACCATTACCGACCGTTTGGTGTATTTATGTTCCAGAGTATTTTTAAAAACGTCGTTTATAGTTGACATCGGGAAGGTTTCTACAAACGATGCAATTTTCAGTTTATCGGTTGCAATTAAATCAAGCACTGCCGGGTAAAGTTCCGGTTTACAACCCCAGGTACCAATAAGTTTTGCATCGAAGGCCATGAGATTACTCAGGCGGACTTCAGGTTTATCCATGGTAAACCCGACTACCGACATGGTTGATGTAAAGGTCAGCAGATTATATCCCATTTCCTGCCCGGGTTTTGTTCCGGATAATTCAAATATCTTCCATCCATAACGGGATGCGCCTAATTCTTTTGCGAATTCAATTATTTTTCCTTTTATGGTTTTAATATCTAATCCTTTAACATTTAAAGTGGCATCGATACCATGTGATTTTGCTGTTGCCAGTTTTGCATCATCGAGATCAAGTGCTATTACCTTTGCACCCAATATTTTTGCAATCAATGCACAGTATATTCCTACACCACCTACACCAATAACAATTGCCAGATCATTGGCTTCGAGTTCGGATTTCATTAAAACCTGATATGGGGTTGAAATAGCATCGGCAACAACAGCCAATTGTTCAAGGGAATATTTTTGTAAAACACCATCAGGAACCGGACATAGATATTTATGTGGAACTTTTATATGAGATGCAAAACCTCCATCGAAATCGTTACCCGGCATGAGCTGCTTTTGACACATGTTACTGCGTCCTTTTTTGCAAAGTTCGCATTCTCCGCAAGGCAAAACAGCTGGAATAATTACTTTTTTTCCCATCCATTGGGCAGGACCGGCAACTACCTCACCACTAATCTCGTGACCGAGCGTTAAGGGGAGTTCTTTTTTTGTTTTTACGCCATAATGCCAGAAACTCAGGTCGGTATGGCAAACGCCGCAACCGGCAATTTTTACAATTACTTCGTGCTCGTTTATTTCGGGAAGAGTGCTCTCGGTTAATGTGAACGGAGCATTAAGTTCAGTCATTTTCCAGGAATACATTTTATTACTCATATTGTTCAGGCTGATTTAATGATAAATAATTAAAATTTAATTTAAAAGTTATTTTTAGGGCTCTAAAGGTAAAAAAAGAAGTACAAATTCCAATGATTTGTAAAACCATAAAAGATGTTTTTCAACAAATTATTTTGTTTAAAAAATTGGTCAAAACGAAGGACACGAAATAGTTCTGTATTTCATTTTTTTATTTCTGAATGCTTCTCCGTACTCTTTAGGCGCTTTAAGTATATACTTTAAATTTAACGTTGACGTTTCGTTTCCTTTCAGCGATAAATTCCATTTAACAGAGCCTTCGGCTTTATCGTAAAGGGCATTTTCGATATTGAAAACCTCAAGTTTTATTTTGTCGTATTCGTTTGAAACAGGAACCTGATCAAGTACTTCAAGGCTTACTGGCTGGGAATAATTATTTTTAATATTAATAACGATATTTGTTTCATCTGTCATGTAATTCCCGATAATTGAACGGGGATTATTCTGGGTTTTTTCTTCGCGCGAAACAAATATATTATTGTCTTTGCCAAGATAAATTTCAAGAGTATCATTTTCGGCCCAGGTATTTAAGAATGTTTTTCCCATGTAAGTGCCTTTATTATACACGTTTGTAGTCCCCGAAATAAGGTTGTAGTTATGCCAGGCTGGAATTTTTGCCATCAGGAATCCGAACGGACTGAGTTTGGGAATGGTAAGGTAGGTAAATGCAGATGGCATGGAATATTCTGCTACTTCAACCAGGTATGGTTTGGCGTCCGAAACAATAGAATATTTATGTTTAACCGGGTATTCTGCAAGAACATCGCTTACTTCAACCTGGTTGTAACTTATGGTTTGATCATCGAATTTTTCTGTTTTAACGTTCATTTTATTTCCGGTGCTGGTTGTGGTTCCTTCGGAAAGCGTAGGAGTGTTAAAACCACTGATGGGGTCGGCTGTAGAGAGTTTTATTTTTATGTCTTTCCAGTCAACTCCACTGGCATTAAACACATTGGCCCTGAAAATAAATTCGATGGGTTTTTCGGGTCCGTTGTATTTTATGTCATAAAAAGGAGCCCAGCCTGCTTTTGAGGTCAGGTATTTAAATTTGAATGTTACATTTTGTTCGCCTTGGCTTTCAAGAACAATATTCAATTCTGATGAGGTTACCGAAGTTGTAGCGCTTAATTCGGCAATCTGGTTTTTATATTTTTTGATTTTCTCGTCGTTTACAGCAGTTTTCTTTTCAAGTTCAAAAATGTTAGTAGCCAGTTCAAGATAACGGTTCTGAAAGAAGGTTGCTGCTTTCTCAATCTCAGAAACGGGTACTTCGTGAGAAATTCCTCCTATTTGCTGATCTCTTAAAAGCAATGTTTTTTCTTTATCAAAAGTTTCGATTTTGCATTGCATCAGACCAGATTCGTTTTCCAGTCTCTTAATGCTGTCGTTTAGCTGATTAATCAGCTTGTCTTCCGACTTTTTTTGTTTCAGGTAGTTCAATCGGTTGGAGACTGTAATAATATTAACGTCTGGTGATGAAACGCTCACGTTTACAGTATTGTCTTCAATGTAAAGCGAAAGACCGGTAAACACAACGGTATTTTTTCCGGCTTTTAAATGAACCTGTTTTTCATAATTTATTTCAGCCGAGGTGGTGTACATTGTAATATCGGTAATGGCGGCTTCCGTTTCAATGTTTTTTTCCTGTGCCCGGATTGGATTAAAGCTGTTCAATACAATCCATAGAAAAAAGATTTTTTTCATAGTTATAGTTTTATAATGATGTTTAATTGAGGTAAGTACCTGTAAGGAACATAAGATGATTCAAATGGAATATAAAACATGGTGGAGAGTTTCAGAATAAATTTCTTTTTAACATAATATATAAATGGAACAATGTTATAATGTTTGTTTTGAAGATATCCCCCTGAAATGCCTGTTATTAATGAAGTTCTTCTGCTAAGACGAATGGTTGTGTAAAGGGTTGAAAAATATCCCCGCGAATAAAATGTCCCTTCAGCAGTTGTATTTTGCAGGTATGTAAAGGAAAGGTAGTTGGTTTTTTGTGCGCTCAGAAGAGAGAAAAAATTTCCTGCGTTTACGGAGTACTGAACCAAAAACGGTGAGTTTTCAGAATAAATTTTTCCAAAGGGATTAATATTGCAGATACCGGCAGAAATAAAATAATAATCGGATGACGAAGTAAACGCTACTGAGGCATTAAAATTATTAATACTGTTTCTTTTTAAAGCCGAATCGTTAGCATAAAAGGAAAAATCATCATAAATTCCTGATGCAGAGTTGTTATAAATAAACTTATATGTCAACCCGAGCTTAACATACACTTTGTCGAAAAGAATGTTCCTGTATGCAGCCGAAATGCCGGTACAGGTATATTTTACAGAATCATTGGTCTGATTTCTCGAAAAAAACACTCCCGCCCCGGAAAAAAGTCCTTCGAAATAATGTTTGAAACTGATTTTATCAGAATTAAATTTATTAATGCCAGGTAAAAAACCTTTATGAGAATAATCAATCGTATTATTTGTTAGATTATTAAGCGTATATGCAGGATTTCTTTCAAATTCCTGGTATTGGTTAATTTCATAAGGATACTCTTGGGAATATGCCATTTTTAAAATGGAGAAATTTAAAATGAGGAATATTGCAGCCAGGTATTTCACTCCTCAAATTTCAAAAATTATAAGTTAATACAAAATATTATTTTCATATTTGAGCATAATAGAAATAAAAAAACGGGAAGATTACAAAGAGTCTTCCCGTTAACAATATTTTATTTAACTCTATTTGAACATGGTAACATGAACGCTAACGGTTGTCTGGGCAAACGTTCCGGAGCAGATTTTTATAGTTGCATCTCCCTCGCCGGCAGCCATTATCTGACCGTTTGAATCGACACTGGCAACCATAATATTGTCGGAGCAAAATACTAAATCAGGTGCTGCAACCGGGTTGTTTGAAGCATCATATGCGGTAACGTCTAACTGAACAGGCATTCCGCTGGTTAAGGTCATGTTAATGGGTTGCGGATTGGTAACTGTAATATGATCAACCGAAGGATTTCCCGCACCACAATTACAATTATCAGCTACGGCAACCATAATGGTCCCAACACTTCCGACCCAGGGATTATTGTGGTCGTAGGCCATTACGAAAGTGGACATGCCTGCAAATGCATTTGATTTTAAGGTTACCAGACCTGTGGCATTTACTGTTGCGATGTCAAACATATCAAAACCGTAAGTTGGTATTTGCCAGTCAAATGTTATTCCTGTATAGGGAGTGGCGTTTGTCCGGGTAATATGGTATGCCTGGGCGGTAAATTGTTTTGTTCCTCCGGCTGGAATAGAGGTATAGAAAGGCGATACAACAACAAGGGTGTCGGAGTTTACCATAATTTCGGCCTGGCCGATTATTCCGTCAGCTTTTGCCTGGATGTAAGTGGTTCCGGTTTTTACCGGTGTAACAAGTCCTGTATTACTTACGGTTGCAATGGATTCATCAAATGAATTCCATGAAAAAGAGGTGCCGGCAGCTTCTGAACCATCGCTTTTATAAGCTTTTGCAGTGAGTTGCTGGGTTTCATTTTTGAATAAATCTTTGGATGGAGGATTTACTTCGATGCGGATAATAGGAATGGTAACTTCCGGGATGCCTACTACAAGAACAGGAACATTAACAACCGGGCTGCCCTGGATACCGGTTGCTATTACAGTAATATAGCATTCTCCGACTTCAATAAAGGTTACAAGACCAGTTGAGGATACCGTTGCAATAGCAGTATTGCTGGAGGTATAGGTACAAGCAGGATTTGTTACTCCGCTGGTTGAAAAATAAACGGCTTCCAACTGTAAATTATCACCTTTATTCCAGATAATTGCCGACGGGGCAACCGAAAATGCCGATGGCGCATAAATGCCAAGAGGTACCGAGGCTGTATATGTTACATTGTCTTTCGTTACCGAGGCAGTTATTTTTACTTCACCGGTAGCTGCCGCTGAAACAACGCCTGATGAATTTATGGCGGCAACAGAGGTGTTTGACGAAGACCATGAAATTCCGGTGGCAGGAGTTGTGGTTCCGTTTGCGTCAACAAGAATTGCAGTATAAGTAATATGACCATCGGGCGACATCGTTTGTGCACCATTTTCAATTACCATTACATACTTCTTTGAAGTGTCGGTGGGGGTGTCTTCCTTTTTATCCTTTTTACAAGAATTAAGAATAAGAACAGAGCATGCAAGTAAAATCAGCGTTAAAAATTTAAGATTTGTTTTCATAATATTTTTTTGGTTTGAAAATTTATGCGGCAAAAATACCACTGAGGTTATCAGCGATGGCAATTAACCATCTATATTCTATCTCTACAGATACAAAATATGGACATAAAAATCTCTACAACATAAATTTTAATTTTCAGAAAACAAGGAAGATAAGCCGGAAAACTCCTATACTTTATATGGAATTTAAAAAGTCAACGATATTTTCGTCGTTTACAAGATTTAATTTTTTTCTAAGCCTGTAACGGCTCATATCAACACTCGAGGGAGATATATTATAAATGGATGCTATGTCTTTAGAAGAAAGGTTAATACGTAGCAATGCGGAGAGTTTTTTCTCGTTTTCGGTAATATTAGGAAACCGTTCTTTGAGTTTTTTAAAAAAGGATTGATTTACTTTATCAACATGTAATTGAAAATCAGTACGCTCTTTGTCAATTTTCACATTGGCAGAGATAAGTTGGGAAAGCTTGTTTACTATTTCGTTTTTGACTCCTGGTGCCTCTTTCTGCAAAGCTTTAAGTTCATTATTTAATATTTCCATAAATTCAATTTTCTGGACAATAAATAAAGCCATATTAACCAGCTCTTTTTCTTTAAATTCCAGTTCCTGTTTAAGATTTTGCTGTTCGAGTTTTGAAACAGTAAGCTTTTCTTCCATAAGCGATTGTCGGTATTCGGTATGTTGCCTGTTTTTTATGGACTTATTCCGTTGCCACAGAAATATTAATATTCCGATAATGATTAGCAGAATGGCTAATCCGAGCAGCATTAATTGGGTGGTTTTTGCAAATTCTTTTTCCTGTTCAAGACGATTAATCTGCTGCTCTTTTTTGTCAGATTCATAGCGGTTTTTCATTTCTTCCACATCCCGGTTATTTTGCATTAAATGAAGCGAATCGTTAAATTCCGAATACGCTTTAAAATATTCGTAACCCTGCCTGTAATCGTTTATTTTGATATATGCATTTGACAGCGCCTGTAATGCCGTTATTTTTTCATCACTGGCATTTATCGTTCTGGCAATGGACAGGCTTTTATTAAGACAGTCAAACGCTTCGTTAAATTTGCCTGTTTCTATTAATGCATCGCTCATATTTTTTAAATATTTGCTGGACGACTGAAGGTCCTGGGTTTCTTCCGATACCAGGTAAGCCTTTTTAAAATATTCAAGTGCCAGGGGGTAATCTTTTGCATCATATCTGACTGATCCAATATTGTTTAATGCAATGGCCATTCCGCTTTTGTCGTTCATTCTTTGCTTTATTTCAGCAGCCAGCAGGTAATATTTTAAAGCCAGTTCGTTGTTTTTTAATGCCTGGTAAGTAAGTCCGATATTATTATAGGCGTTAGCCAGGTTTGAACTGTCGCTTGATTTTCTGGTAATTTCTTCAACTTCGAAAAAGTATTTCAGCGCTTCATCGTTTTTCCCCATATCCTGGTATAAAATGCTTAAGTTGTTTAAGCAAACGCACTTAATGCTTTCGTCGCCAATCGCTTCAGATGTTTTTATTCCGTCTAACAATACACTTACTGCTTTCGATCTTTCGCCAATGGCTTTATAAACATTGCTGATATTGATATGGCTTTTTATTATGCCGATGGAATCATGGATTTTTGTAAAAGCATCTTTACATTGAGTGTAATATCCGATACTTTCGGGGTAATTACATAATTTTTCGCTCACAATCCCAAGACTTCCAAGGCACACGGGTATAAAATTATTCAGTTCGTTTTCCCGGGAATATTTCAATGATGAAATAAAATAACGTTTTGCCATTACATAATCATTTCCCTTCATATAAACCTGACCCAGATAAAGCATTCCTTTAATATAACCTGTTTTGTAATCAAGCGATTGCGATAATGCAATAGCCTGATTCCCGTAATTTATTGCTAACCCCGGGTTTGAAATGGAATATTGGTTCTCAAGCTTCAGTAATTCTATAACGCCATTCGTGTCGTTTTGAAAAGTATTCTTTGCAGAATTGTTTTTTTTGTTCTGACAAGAAGTTGAAACAAAGAACACGAATAACAGGAGCCCCAAAAATGTTTTTTGATATATAATTTTTTGCAGTTTCATAAAAGTTATCGCAAAAGTAGAAGTATTTTATTTATTTGCCGATAGAGTTTTTGGGCAATTGCTTAAGGGGAAATATTAAAAAAATAAAATGGGTGATTTAGAAATAGGCGAATGATTAACAGAACGAATGTTTTCTTTCGTAAAAAATAATAATTTTGCATAACTTAAGTTTATAGCTTCGTTGTTTAAAGAAAAAGTGAAAAATACCAGGATTCTATATTTATTTACAGTTATTGTGTTGATGAGTGTTTCGTGTTCGACCAAGCGCAATACGGCATTAACGCGTGGTTACCATAACCTCACTGCTCATTACAATGCCTTTTTTAACGGACGCGAAGCATATAAAGAAGGAATAAAAAAGATCGACAAAACGATTAAAGACGATTTTACAACTTTTATCCCGGTATTCCCGATTTCCAATGAGACTGCTGCGAAATCCGTATCCGGCGATATGGAAACAGCCCTGACCAAGGCGGCAAAAGTAATTAAACTGCATTCTATTACCGCAAAGCCCAAGCGTAAAAGCGGAAATCTATCCAAGAAAAAAAAGGCATTCTATAACAAAGCAGAATTCTGCAACTGGGTTGATGACAGTTGGTTCCTTACCGGGAAAAGCAAGCTTGTTAATCACGATCTGTACGGTGCAGAAGAAGCATTTGAATATATAATCAAAGAATATTCGAACGAGGAAATTAAATATGATGCCAGTATCTGGCTGGCCAGAACATACAATGACATGGGGAAATACAGTGATTCCAAAAATATTCTCGACAGGATAGAAGGAGAAAAAGAATTTCCCCAGCGACTGTTTAAAGACCTTACCCTTTCGTATGCTGACCTGTACATGAAAGAAAAAAAATATGATGATGCTATTCCTAAATTAAAAACAGCTCTTAAGCTGTCCCATAAAAAGAGGGAAAAAGCCCGCTATAATTACATTTTAGCTCAACTTTATCAAAGGAGTAATCAATATACAAATGCTTCGGAATGTTATACCGAAGTAACAAAGCTAAATCCTCCTTACGAAATGATTTTTAATGCCCAGATTAACCGGGCTACCTGTTTCGATCTTGGATCGGGAAATGCCGACCAGATAAGGAAACAACTAAATAAAATGTTGAAAGATGATAAGAATATCGAATATAAAGATCAAATCTATTATGCCATTGCAAACCTTTATCAGAAGGAGAAAGAGACCGGTAAAGCTTTGGAGTATTATAAGCTTTCTGCCCAATCAAGCGTAAGTAATTCCAATCAAAAAGCCTTGTCGTACCTGGCTGTTGCCGATATTTATTTTGGTCAGCAGAAATATATTTTATCACAATCTTATTATGATTCAACCATGGCTTTTCTCGATCAGAAGTATATCGATTATGCCAGTGTGGAAGCAAAGTCGAAAAATCTTTCCGAACTGGTAAAAAGTTTGCTGGTGATTCAGAACGAAGACAGTTTACAACGGGTAGCTGCATTGCCCGAAAAAGAAAGAAACAGACTGATAGATCAGCTAATTGCTGAAGTAATTAAGGAAGAAGAACGGAAAAAACAGGAAGAACAACAGCAGCAAATAAACTCTATGCTTTTTCAGCAAAACCAGCAAAATCAGAACCTGAACACCAATGCCGGCGGTAAATGGTATTTCTATAATCCGGCCACCTTAAGCTTTGGAATGTCAGAATTCAAAAAGAAATGGGGAAACAGAAAACTTGAAGACGACTGGAGGAGAAAAAATAAAGCAGTATCGATGTCTGCAAATAGTGATGAGACTGCTGCGATTACCGATTCAATAACAAAGCCCGCTATTACCGATAATAAAAAGCGGGAATTCTATCTTCAGTACCTTCCCTTGAATGATTCTCTTTTGAAAGCTTCAAATACCAGGGTAGAGGATGCTTACTTCAACTCGGGTGAAGCATATAAAAACAAATTAAAGAATTATCCCCTGTCTATAATTCAGTTTGAAACATTAGCCTCCCGGTTCCCCCATTCAAAATATTTACTGCAGGCCTATTATTATCTTTATAATATGAATATTGATGCAAAGAATGATGCAAAAGCCAACATATATAAAAACCTGATTTTACAAAAATTTCCCGAAAGTAATTATGCGCATATTCTGTCCAATCCCAATTACCTGAAGGAACTGGAGGAGAAAAAAGATGTTGTAAATAAACTTTATGATGAAGCATACCAGGAATTTAAAAACCGCAATTATTTTAAGGTTTTTAATTATTGTAAAGTAGCCGATTCGCTGTATTCGAATAATTATATAAGCGCCAAGTTTGGTCTTTTAAAAGCTCTGTCGACAGGAGGAACCGGTGATATTAACGGGTTTAAAAATTCATTGTCATTAGTTATCGAAAAATATCCGGGAACGGAAGAAAAAACAACCGCCGAAAATATTCTTGCTTATGTATCCAAAGGCGACTATAGTTATTTAGCCCAGCAGGAATTAATTCA
This sequence comes from Bacteroidota bacterium, assembly GCA_037441645.1. Lineage (GTDB taxonomy): Bacteria > Bacteroidota > Bacteroidia > Bacteroidales > GWA2-32-17 > GWA2-32-17. The sequence continues at coordinate 17,277 of JBBIRU010000038.1, read as the reverse complement.
GGAAAGCAATCAGAACACTACAACGCAAAATCAGGCACAGAACACAAATGAACAGGTAGAACCACCTGTAGAAAACGAAAAGGAAGATGATCTGTATAAATTAGATGAAACAGATAAACAGTACTTTGTTATTTTGCTTGATAAAAATGCAGATATCTATCGGTTAAAATATAATTTGTTTGGATATAACATTGATTATTTCAGCATGTTCGATTTTGAAATAAGTACGGGAACCTGGAATGATCGTTACCAGTTGATTAAAGTATTACCCTTTGCTTCGAAAAAAGAAGCTGTAAAATATTATAAGTCTGCAAACAAACACAAAGATGTTGTTTTTAAGGGTATCGATGACAGGCAATATAAATTCTTTGTGATATCTGAGAATAACATCCCAAAATTACAAGCCGATAAAGATATTGACAGGTATCTGAACTTTTTTACCGGCAAATATCTCGAAAAAGGCAAATGATTCAACCTCAAATAAAAGCTCGTTTATTGTGGACCGATGACGAGATAGACCTTCTGCGTCCATATATTTTGTTTCTGGAAGAAAAAGGCTATTCTGTTGATACTGCTAACAATGGTCATGATGCAATTTCGCAAATGAAAATTCATTTGTACGATTTAGTATTACTTGATGAAAACATGCCCGGTTTGAGTGGTATTCAGGTGCTCGATGAAATTAAAAAAATCAATCCTCTGGTACCTGTAATAATGGTCACTAAAAGTGAGGAAGAAAATATAATGGATCAGGCCATCGGGTCTAAAATTGCCGATTACCTTATAAAGCCCGTAAATCCAAACCAGATTCTATTGGCCATTAAAAAGAATATTGATAACAAAAGACTGATTTCTGAACACACTACCCATTCATACCAGGTCGAATTCAATAAACTGACTGCCGAAATTTCTATGGCTAACTCCTTTGAAAACTGGAAGAAGGTATACAGAACCTTGGTTTACTGGGAAATTGAGCTGGGAAAAAACAACGACAATACCATGGATGAGGTGTTGAAGATGCAGAAGAACGAAGCCAATAATGCATTTACTAAATATATAAAATCGAAATATATATCATGGTTCGATCCTAAATCCACAGAAAAACCTCTTATGTCGCCCGGTATATTCAAGCAAAAAGTATATCCGCTTTTAGACCAGGGGAAACAGGTTTTTGTGATTTTAATAGATAACCTCAGGCTCGATCACTGGAAAATAATAGAAGAGAAAATTCATGATATTTATAGTGTTGCCGAAGACGAAATTTTTTGCTCCATCCTGCCTACCTGTACACAATATTCGCGAAATGCAATGTTTGCCGGCCTGATGCCCTCTGAAATAGATAAGTTATTTCCCGATATCTGGCTCAACGATGATGAAGAGGGCGGCAAAAACATGCACGAGGAAGATCTGTTAAAACGCCAGCATACCAGAAGCGGACGAAGCGAAAGCATGTACTATGCTAAAATATTGCATAACCGCGATGGAAAACACCTGGTTGAATCCTTTTCCGACTTATTGAAATTCAGACTCGGAGTTATTGTTTTTAATTTTGTTGATACTCTTTCGCATGCCAGAACAGAAATGGACATGATTCGTGAACTTGCTGAAGATGAATCTGCTTACCGCTCGCTTTCCATGTCATGGTTTGAACATAGCCCCTTGTTTGATTTATTAAAATTACTTGCTGAAAATAAAATAACTGTAGTTCTAACCACCGACCATGGCGCGATACGGGTAGATAAACCCATTAAAGTTATTGGTGACCGGCAAACAACCACAAACCTAAGATACAAACAAGGAAAAAATCTTAATTATTCTCAACGTGAGGTATTTGAAATAACTGATCCGGTCAAGGCATATTTGCCGAAATCTACACTCAGTTCCACTTATGTTTTTGCATGTAATAATGATTTCCTGGCGTATCCAAACAACTTTAATTATTACGTAAAATATTATAAAAATACTTTTCAGCACGGAGGTGTAAGCCTCGAAGAAATGCTTATTCCCGTTGTAACATTAAATCCCAGGTAATGGACGTTTTTGAATTTCGTTCTCTGGAACAGCTTTCGTCTGCTTCTGATTGGGTAATTAAAAAAGCCGGGGAGAAAAAAATTGTTGCTTTTTATGGTGAAATGGGTGCTGGTAAAACGACACTTATAAAAGGAATTTGTAAACAGATGGGATGTACTTCGAATGTTACCAGTCCTACCTTTGCAATTATTAACGAATATTCCCTGGATTCAAACAATTCTGTATTTCATTTTGATTTTTACAGGTTACAAAATTTTCAGGAATTATTGGATATTGGTTTTGAAGAATATTTATTTTCAGGAAATTATTGCTTTATAGAATGGCCCGAGATTTCCGAACCTCTTCTTCCGGAAAATACATTAAAAATAAGAATAGAATCCCAGGTTGACTCGAAACGGATTTTATCTGTTATTGTATAACTGGCTTTTTTTCATTACTTTTGCAAAAATCTGGTTTATTTCTTTCTCTTATGGTATTTCCTAAATCTGGAGCTAAAAATATTCCGCTGTCAGGCACCAAGTTATTGCCTATGGAAGAAAAGCTTGCGGTAAAAAACAAGCACAAAAAATTAACCATTGGTATTCCGCGCGAAGAAGAACGAAACGAAAACAGGCTGGCGCTAACGCCGCTGACCGTTGAACTTCTGGTAAATAACGGACATGATGTTATAGTTCAGGCGAATGCGGGTAAGGCGGCCAATTTTCTCGATAATCATTTCAGCGAATCGGGAGCTTTAATTGTTGAAGATAAAGAAGAAGTTTTTAAGGTAGATATCATTTTAAAAGTGGCTCCTCCTACTGAAGCTGAAATTGGCCTGATGAAAGGAAATCAGATGCTTTTTTCGACCATTAACCTGGCCACTCAGAATGCGGAATATTTCCGTAAGCTGATGAATAAAAAACTAACCAGTATTGCTTTTGAATACCTGAAAGACGAGCATGATTGTTTTCCTATTGTTCGTTCAATGAGCGAAATAGCCGGAAGCACATCTGTACTGGCTGCTGCCGAGCATCTGAGCAATGTTCATGGCGGTAAAGGAGAGATGCTGGGTGGAATTACCGGTGTAAACCCATCTGAAGTCGTCATTATCGGTGCGGGAACCGCCGGTGAATTTGCTGCACGAACTGCCATTGGGCTTGGTGCTATAGTAAAGATTTTCGATTCGTCGGCCTGGAAATTAAAAAGGCTTCAGAATAACCTGGGAAAACACGTTTATACCTCAGTGCTTCATCCGTTAGTGTTGGCAAATGCGCTTAAAACCGCAGATGTTTTAATCGGGGCCGTAAGAATTATCGATAAAGGTGCCGGTTACTATGTTACCGAAGAAATGGTTAAAACAATGAAGAAAGGAAGCGTAATAATTGATATCAGTATCGATCAGGGAGGCTGTGTTGAAACGTCCCGGATAACAAGTCACAATAACCCTGTCTTTGAAAAATTCGGTATTGTTCATTATTGTGTTCCAAACATACCTTCCCGCGTAGCGAGAACGGCATCTTATGCGCTAAGTAATATTTTTGCTCCCCTGATTCTGGAAATCGGTAAGGCGGGGAGTTTAAATACATTAATTAAAGAAAATGCCGGGTTCAGACATGGTATTTATATTTATAACGGAATTCTTACCAATAACAATATTGGTCGTCAGTACAAATTACCTTGCCAGGATATTAATTTGCTGATGGGCGCATTTTAAACGGAAAGTCAGTCAGGAGCAACGGAGCCGAAAGACTGACGAGTCATCTTTCGAGTGTCAGGATGACGATGGTTTAGAATAAAATTACTTCGTATTGTAACCCCATTTCAGATAAATGGCTCCCCAGGTAAACCCGGCGCCAAAAGCAGATAAAATAATATTATCTCCTTTTTTAAGTTTCGATTCCCATTCGTAAAGACAAAGAGGTAGTGTGGCAGAAGTTGTGTTTCCGTATTTTTCAATATTTATCATTACCTGATCACGGCTTAAGCCCATACGGTTTGCAGTAGCATCAATGATACGCATGTTGGCCTGATGAGGAACCAACCAGGCCAGGGTTTCGGGAGTAATGTCATTTCGTTTCATTATATCTATCGAAACGTCTGCCATTTTAGAAACAGCCCATTTGAATACAGGCTGACCTTCCTGGTAAATAAAATGTTCTTTAGCTGCGATTGTTTCAAATGAAGCGGGTTTTAAAGAACCACCGGCTTTCTGGTGAAGATGAATCCGTCCGTATCCGTCAGAGAAAAGAATTTCGTCAATAATTCCAATATTTTCTTCGGTCGGTTCAAGTAAAATGGCACCGGCTCCATCACCAAAAATAGGACAAGTTGCCCGATCGGTATAATCTACAATAGACGACATTCGCTCTGCACCGACAACGACAACTTTTTTATATTTACCGGTTTCAACAAATTTAGAACCCGTGGATAAAGCATATAAAAAACCACTACAGCCTGCATTTAGATCATAACTAAAGGCATTTTTAATTCCAGCTTTATCACAAATAATATTTGCCGTTGCGGGAAATTGCATGTCGGGTGTTACGGTGGCACAGATTAGTAAATCTACTTCTTCGGGTTTAGTATTTGTTTTCTCTAAAAGTTCTTTTACTGCTTCAACACCCAGGTCACTTGTTGCTTTTCCGGGTTCGCGAAGTATATGTCGTTCTTTAATGCCAATGCGCGTCATAATCCACTCATCGGTGGTATCCACCATTCGGCTCAACTCTTCATTGGTAAGAATATATTCGGGTACATAAGTGCCAACGCCGGTAATAACTGCTTTTTTCCCAGGCATGATTAAAATGTTTCAATAAGTTTTTGAATTAGGTTGGCTTGTGCCACCTGATAAGTATGGATAACCATATTCATTACGGCCTTTGGCGAAGAAGCGCCATGACCAATAATAACGGCCTTATTTACACCAAGAATGGGAGTTCCTCCATAGTTTTCAAAATCAAAACGGTCTAAATAATCATCCAGCCGGTTTCTCTTTTTCATAATGGTGTAAAAAGCTTCTGTTTGTTTTAAAACAACATTTCCAACAAAGCCGTCACATATTACTACATCTGCCATTCCGGGAGTCAGCAAATCATTTCCTTCCAGGTTCCCGAAAAAATTAAAATGGGTAGAATCCTTCATCAGATCGTAAGTTGCTTTTACCAGTAAATTACCTTTATCGGGTTCTGAACCGATATTAAGAAGACCTACCTTTGGCGTACTAATACCGTGCACATATTCAGCATATTTTGAAGCTAATATGGCATACTGATAAAGAACATCAGGACGGCAATCGGGGTTAATTCCTACATCGGCAAGAATAGCCTTGCTTCCATCAGGACGTGGTATATGAACTGCAATACAGGGACGGATTACTCCGGGAATAGATTTTATGATATACATTACACCTATCAGTACCGCTCCGGTATTTCCACCACTGGCAAATCCGTCCAGCATGCCTTTATTAAGCATAGTAAGGCCCACAGCCAAAGTAGATTTCGGTTTTTGCTGAAAAGCTTTTGCCGGATGATCGCCCATTTCAATTACTTCAGGCGCATCCACAATTTCAAAATTCTCATGACTGGCACCTAAGTCTTTGAACTGATTTATAGTTTGTTCCGTTGGTCCAAATAAAACCAATTGAACATCCTTCGGAAGGATGTCTTTAGCTAATAAAACACCTTTTACGGTATTCAGGGGGGCAAAATCGCCACCCATTATATCAACTCCGATCCTCATGAAAAGGAACTAAACGGCAACTTCTTTTGCAATCGCTTTTTTACCCCTGTAAAATCCGCATTCGGGACATACATGGTGATACTGAACTGTTGCGTTGCAATTGGAACAGGTTGATAAAGTTGGAACAACGGCTTTGTCGTGGGTTCTTCTTTTGTCTCTTCTTTGTTTCGAGTGTTTTCTTTTTGGATGTGGCATTTTTTTCCTTATTTAATTTAACAAATTCTTGAGTTCATTCCACCTGGGGTCTACGGTTTCGCTGACGTTCTTTACCAGCAGACTCTCCAGTTTTTTTATCATTTCGGGATTGCATCCGCTTTTTCCCTTTTTATCTTCGGGGTGAATACGGCGCGGAGGTATTGAAAATACAATGTTTTCGTATACAAATCTCGAAATATCTATTTCCGTTTCATCAGGCTTCAGATAAATAATTTCATCTTCCACCTCGTCAACATCTTCCAGCTTAACAATTAACCGTGAATTATAATCAATAGGCAATTCAAGGTCTTCAAGACAACGGTCACACTCGAACGTAGCCTTTCCTTTCAGAAAAAAACTGAATTCAAGTAACCGGTTGTTTTTTATCATTTTCACCATCACTTCAAGAGCAAGGTCAAGAATATCATTATTATCAAATTTTTCAAGAAATGATTTTCCGACAGTATAGGTAAAAATGTGTTCACCTGCTTTCAGACCGCTGAATGGAATGATATATTCAGTCAACTTTTTCACTTCCGAAAAAATTTTTGCAAAGGTATAAATAATATCGTTATAAAAAAGTTAAAACGTTTAAAAAGCCCAATAAGAGGCTGAATTATAAAACAAAGCTACCAGGATTTTATTTCTTTAATGCTATTCTGAATGTAGTACCTGAATTTATTTCAGAAGATTTAACAAAGATTTTTCCGTTATGATACGATTCAATGATGCGTTTCGAGAGACTCAGACCCAGTCCCCAGCCTCTTTTTTTAGTAGTATAACCGGGTTGAAAAACAGTTTTGTATTTCGATTTGGGAATGCCTTTCCCGGTATCTTTTATATCTATGAAAAGAACCTGCATCTGATCGAATAAGGAAATTTCGATGGTACCGTTACCTTTCATGGCATCAACGGCGTTTTTACATAGATTTTCAATAACCCATTCAAAAAGCGGAACATTTACCGGAACCATCATTTCCTGGATGCCACGTAACTGAAATTTGTATTCAACTTTTGCCGAAGTTCTTGTTTGCATGTAATGAATCACATTTTGAATAATTTCAACAATATTTGTCGGCGTAAGAGTAGTTGCTGAACCAATCTTTGAGAAACGCTCAGCAACAATTTCCAATCGTTTCACATCCTTTCCCACTTCTTCAAGAATATCGAGATCTATTTTTTTTAATGAAAGCAATTCAACCCATGCCATAAGCGATGAAATGGGAGTTCCCAACTGATGGGCAGTTTCTTTTGCCATTCCCACCCATACCTGGTTCTGCTCGGCTTTTCGTGAAGAACTGAAAGCAAGATATGCTACAAGAATAAAGAGAAAAATTACTGCTAGCTGAATATATGGGTAATAAATAAGCTGAACAAGTAAAGTTGAATCTTCGTAATACACAAATTGCTTTGAAACTGTAATTTCGATGGGGGTGCAATGCTCTTTCATCTGGGCAAGTTTTTCGGCCAGATAGGTGGTGTCTTTCAGTTTAAGTGAGTCGAGATTACGGGTAAAAAGAATATGATCTACACTATCGGTAATAATTACGGGCACTGTTTCATTATTATGAATTACCTGAAAAATAAAACTAATATCCTGATTAAGATTATCGATATGCGATAATTGTCTGTAACTTTCAGCAAATAACTCTACTTTTTTACGTTCCTCGTCAGAAAGTTTCTTTACCAGACGATTGGTTATCCAAAGCGATGAAATCCCGATAATTACCGCAACAGCAAACAGCAATAGTTTCCAGACTTGTTTTCGGGAGTAAATGTTCACGTAATTATTCTATAAATGAATCGCAAAAATATAAAATACTAAGGGGATTTTAAAAAAATTAACCACTGACAGGCAGAATAAGACCTTAATAAGTCTTTTATTGTTTAGCTATGTGTTTAGCGCTATTGAAAATCAAGATGCCATTATTATTATTAATCTAAAATTATTACAAGAAACAAATGAACAATAAGTTATAAATCAAAATCCAGAAAAATGACGTTAAGATTTTGAGCCGAAATTATTTTGATTATTTTTGTTTTCTCAAAAAAAAGGATATTAACGAATGTCATTGTTTTTAAAATATAGTCGCATATTTCTGTTAATTACGGCATTGCTGTTTTCGTTTTCGAGTATTCGGGCAAACGAAGCCGAACAGGATTCATCAATAGCGGAAGAAAACGGGAAGACCGAAGAAAAATTTAAACCCGGTGAATTTATAATAGAACACATCCTTGATAACCACGAATGGCACATAGCTGAATGGAATGGTACACCGATATCCATTCCTCTCCCGATTCTTGTTTACAGCTACAAACAAGGAAAGGTTCTGTTTTTTATGTCTTCTGCCTTTGAACATGGACATGCTTCACATGAAGGTCTGAAAATTTCTGAAGAAGGAAAAACCAAAGGAAAAATTGTTGAGGTAACTGAGGATGGAGAAACCATTGACGAAACAGCGAAAATACCTTTAGATCTTTCAATAACTAAAAACGTACTCGAACTCTTTATTATTTGTGCTTTTATTTTATGGGTGTTCCTGTCGGTTGCAAAAAAATATAATACAAGAAAAAATATGGCTCCATCGGGAATGCAGTCCTTTATGGAACCCCTGATAATGTTTGTACGAGATGACATTGCCCGTCCTTCTATCGGACATAAATACGAAAAATATTTACCTTACTTACTTACCATTTTCTTTTTTATATTTTTTACCAATTTATTGGGACTTATTCCGATTTTTCCCGGAGGTGCAAACCTGACAGGGAACATTGCAGTAACTATGGTTCTGGCATTATTTACCTTTGTTATAACCACGATTAATGCCAATGCCAATTACTGGAAGCACATTGTTAATGCCCCCGGAGTGCCCTGGTGGTTAAAAATTCCTATTCCATTAATGCCTATAGTTGAAGTTATTGGTGTATTTACCAAGCCCTTTGTGCTTATGGTCCGACTCTTTGCCAACATTACAGCCGGTCACATTATTGCATTGGGATTTTTCAGCCTGATCTTTATTTTTGGTGAAATGAATATTGGCGCCGGCTATGGAATTTCGATATTATCAGTATTTTTCACAATTTTCATGAGCCTGCTCGAACTTTTGGTTGCGTTTATCCAGGCATATGTTTTTACTTTGCTTTCGGCGATATATTTCGGATTGGCCACCGAAGAACATCATCATTAAACTTTTTTAAACCTCAATAATTTATGATTACATTAACAATTATTTTACAAGCTCTTGCAAACACTGCTGTTGCAAAAATGGGTGCTGGTATTGGCGCAGGTATTGCTGCTGTTGGTGCCGGTATTGGCGTAGGTAACATTGGCGGTAATGCGCTTTTGGCTATCTCCAGACAACCCGAAGCTATCGGCGATATTCGTTCGAATATGATTATTGCTGCCGCTCTTGTTGAAGGTGTTGCCTTTTTTGCGATTGTTGTTTGCCTTTTAATTCTTTTTGTATAAAAGAAAGAAAGTTTATTTGCAATGTTGCGGTTGGCAGCATTGCAAATAAATAAATGTGTAAATAATTATGAATCCTAAATCATAAAGATATGGAACTAGTAACCCCGGGAATAGGCTTAGTTTTTTGGATGTTGCTTTCCTTTACATTGGTCTTCATCATCCTTAAAAAATATGCATGGAAACCCATTCTTAAAATGATTAAAGAGAGGGAAGAAAGCATTGATGGTGCTTTAAAAATGGCCGATAAAGCTAAGGAAGAAATGGCAAAACTTCAATCCGACAATGAAAGGATTTTAGCTGAAGCACGCAAAGAACGCGATACATTATTAAAAGATGCCCGTGAAATAAAAGAAAAAATTATTGCGGAAGCCAAGAATCAAGCCGGTGTTGAAGCCAACAAATTAATTGAAAATGCGAAAGCATCCATTAACAGCGAAAAAATGGCTGCCTTATCTGAAATAAAAAACCAAATTGCCTTTTTGTCTGTTGATATAGCTGAAAAAATTCTTAAGAAAGAGCTTTCTTCTGACTTACGCCAGAAAGAATATATCGAAAACCTCGTAAAAGACATTAACCTGAATTAGGAATGAATTACAGCAAAATTGGTGTACGTTACGCAAAAGCACTTCTGCAAGTTGCTATCGAACAGAACCTAATGGAAGAAGTCAGGAAAGACATGATTTTTCTTGATTCACTCGCTGTTTCTGTTGCTGAGTTTTTACAGATACTGGAAAGCCCTGTGGTTAAACCGTCTGAGAAACAGTCTATTTTGAAGGCAGCTGTTGCTTCTCAAATATCTCCACTTTCGATGCAGTTTTTAGAAATGATAATAACACACCGCCGCGAAAACAGGCTCCGCGATATTATTCGTAACTTTGACGACCAATACAGAGCACATAAAGGAATCATTACTGCAACTCTCACCACTACTGTTGCATTGGATGCAAAAATCAGCCAGCAGATTTCAGAATTATTGAAGAAAAAATATAATAAACAAGTAGAGTTATCTCCGAAAATAGAACCATCCATAATAGGCGGTTTTATTTTACAGGTGGAAGATTTACAATTTGATTCCAGCATACAAACTCAGTTGAGAAAAGTCTGCCGGGATCTTATAAACACGCCTTTAAATAATTAACAATTGAATGACAACTGTTTAACCATTGTATGACAATTGACAAAAGATAGTAAATCGAAAATAAATAATAAATAGAAAATGGCCGAAATTAAACCGGGTGAAGTTTCCCAGATTTTAAAGAATCAGCTGAAAGGGCTGAAAACTTTTGCCGACCTGAACGAAGTTGGAACAGTGCTCCAGGTAGGTGATGGTATCGCCAGAATTTATGGTTTATCGAATGTACAAGCCAACGAAATGGTGGAGTTCGATAATGGCATGAAAGGAATTACACTTAATCTTGAAGAAGATAATGTTGGGGTTGTGCTTTTAGGTTCATCAGAAAGCATTAAAGAAGGTGATACCGTTAAAAGAACAAGTAAAATTGCCTCCATCATGGTAGGCGAAGGGTTGTTGGGTAGAATTATCAATACCATTGGCGAACCGGTAGATGGTAAAGGACCAATTACAGGACAGCTCTACGAAATGCCATTGGAACGTAAGGCTCCTGGTGTTATTTTCAGACAACCCGTAAAGGAACCTTTACAGACAGGCATTAAGGCTATTGATGCTATGATTCCCATCGGACGCGGACAACGTGAGCTTATCATTGGTGACCGCCAGACAGGAAAAACAGCTATTGCTATAGATACAATTATTAATCAACGCGAATTTTTCGAAAAAGGACAGCCGGTATTTTGTATTTATGTTGCTATTGGACAAAAAGGTTCAACAGTTGCAAATATTGCTAAAACACTGGAGAAAAATGGCGCTTTGGATTACACAGTAATCGTTATGGCAACGGCCAGCGATCCGGCAGCTATGCAATTTTATGCTCCGTTTGCAGGTTGTGCTATCGGAGAATTTTTCCGCGATACCGGTCGTCATGCACTTATTATTTATGATGACTTATCAAAACAGGCTGTTTCGTATCGTGAAGTTTCCTTGTTGCTCCGTCGCCCTCCCGGACGCGAAGCTTATCCAGGCGATGTTTTTTATCTCCATTCACGCCTGCTCGAAAGAGCTGCAAAAGTTATCGAGTCGCAGGAAGTGGCAAAAAACATGAACGATCTTCCCGAATCTATCAGACCAATGGTAAAAGGAGGCGGTTCTTTAACTGCATTACCAGTTATTGAAACACAGGCAGGAGACGTTTCTGCATATATTCCAACCAACGTAATTTCTATTACCGATGGTCAGATTTATCTTGAGTCGAACCTTTTCAACTCTGGTGTTCGTCCGGCTATTAATGTAGGTATTTCCGTGTCGCGTGTTGGAGGTAACGCCCAGATTAAATCAATGAAAAAAGTGGCTGGTACATTAAAAATTGACCAGGCTCAGTACCGCGAACTGGAAGCGTTTGCAAAATTCGGTTCCGACCTCGATGCCGCTACCAAAGCCGTTCTTGATAAAGGAGCAAAGAATGTTGAAATTCTTAAACAGGGCCAGTATTCTCCCATGATGGTGGAAGAGCAGATAGCCATTATTTATTGTGGTACCAAAGGTTTATTGAAAGATGTTCCTGTAAAACATGTCGGAGAATTTGAAAGAGATTATATTGAATATCTGAAAAATAAACATGCCGAAACTTTAGATCAGTTGAAAAAAGGCATTCTTAATGACGAAATAACCAATGTTCTTGAAAAGACAGCTGCAGAAGTTGCAACCAGGTTTAAGAGTTAAAAGTGTCGGGTTTGAAAGTCGAATGGAAAAGGATGTTAATTAAACGATTCGAAGATAGTATAGATAGCATAGCAAAAACGTCAAAAATACTTTATGACTTTCAACTCAAAGACTTTATAAACTAATTATGGCAAATTTAAAAGAAATCAGGAACAGTATTGCATCGGTAAGCTCAACCAAGCAGATTACCAGTGCCATGAAAATGGTATCGGCTGCTAAGTTGCGTAAAGCCCAGGATGCTGTGATTAAAATGAGACCATATGCAAACAAACTTCAGGAAGTTCTTTCAGAGGTTTGTGGAAACCTTGATAGTGCCGGTGAAAATGTATTAATGAAACACCGCGAAGTAAAAAGTGTTTTAATAATTACTCTTACTTCCAATCGTGGAATGTGTGGTGCGTTTAATTCCAATATTATAAAATTTGCGATACAGCATGCCCAGGAAAAATATCCTGAACAATATTCTGCAGGCAAGGTTCAGTTCTGGAGTTTTGGCAAAAAAGGAGCAGATTTTTTCCGCCTGAAAAAATATTCCATGATTGGCAGCGATAATCATATTTTTAACGGACTTACCTATCACAATGCATCCAACTTTGCCGAGACTTTCATGACAAAATATATGGCTCATGAATTTGATCGCATAGATATTGTTTATAACAGATTTAAAAATGCCGCTGTTCAGATAAATACTGTTGAGCAGTTTCTTCCCGTTCCGTTAAATTCAGTAAAACAAGAAAAAGGCAAAAAGAAATTTTACATTTTTGAACCAAACGAAGAAGAAATAGTGGAAGAACTGGTTCCTAAAATGTTAAAAATACAATTGTTTAAAGCATTATTAGACAGCTTTGCATCTGAGCACGGAGCCCGAATGACAGCTATGCACAAGGCCACCGATAATGCAACAGTAATGATCCGTGATTTGAAACTCAAGTACAATAAAGCACGGCAAGCTTCCATTACCAATGAGATTTTGGAAATTGTGAGTGGTGCCAATGCTTTGAAAGAATAAAAAATTGAAAAACCTCCGACTGGAGGTTTTTTTATATATGAAGGTTTTTTTTATTACAGAATTATTAAAAAACAGCGGAATGGGTCATTTTACCCGTTGCCACTCAATTGCCGATGCTTTTTGGGAAAGAAAAATACAGTGTGAATTTTTAATAGCAACTGATTTCGTTTCATTTAAAAGAAACGAAAACTATACGTATAAAGAAATAGATTGGATAAAAAATCCGGATTTTTTAAAACCGATTATTCAGAATTCTTTTCTGGTTTTTGTTGATTCGTACCACATACCAAATACATTATTTTCGCTGATCCATGAACACGTACAAACCCCGGTTTTTTTAGATGATGAAAATAAAGTGAAATATTTACGGGGTTTTGTCATTAATGGAAATCTTATTGCAGATTCGTTAAGATATAATGTAAAAGAGGGTCTGAATTATTTATTAGGTCTGAAATTTCAGCCGCTGCGAAAAAACTTCTGGAATGTTGAAAAGAGAGAAACAAGAAAAGAAATAAAGGATATTTTAATTACGATTGGAGGAGGTACTGAAAACGCTATATTTCTTTCATTAATCACAAATGAGATTTCTAAAAATTTTCCTGACAGCAGACAACATATTCTTTCGAATAACATTATTCATAGTGAAAATAAAAATTTTAAATTTTATTCTGATTTAACGTCCGAAGAGGTTGTATATTTAATGAAATCCTGCGATATTGCAATTTCTGCTGCTGGCCAAACCACGTATGAGTTAGCTGTTACACAAACACCAGGAATACTTGTAAAGCTTGCTGAAAATCAATCTCTGAATATTGAGGGCTGGTGTAAGAATGATTTTTTTGATTATGCCGGATCAATTAATGAAAAGCAAACGATTCAGAATATATTATCTTTTATAGAACGGTATTCTGATAAAGAAAAAAGAGAGATTAAATCAACTCTGTTTCGAAAACAGTTTACAACTAATGGAAGCAGAAATATTGTTTCGGAAATTTTAAAAAAACAAGTTGAAAAAAACTTAACCTTAAGAAAAATTTCTTCGGATGATTTGTTGAAAGTTTTTGAACTTTCCAATGATGATGAGGTTAGAAGGTTATCCTTCAGCAGCGGGAAAATTGATTTTGATAATCATATGAAATGGTTTAATTCTAAACTTATAAATCCATCAACCTTTTATTTGATTGCAGAATTTGCCGGAGAATTTGCGGGTCAGGTCAGATATGAGATAACTGGCAATGAAGCCGTTGTTGGCATAAGTATATGCAAAGAATTCAGGGGATTGTCACTAGGAGATAAAATATTAATAAAATCAGCTAAATTGCTTTCAGAATCGTTTAAAGAAATTCAAAAAATTATTGCTTATATAAAGAAGGAAAACATTGCTTCGCAGAAGGGTTTCGAAAAGGCAGGCTATGTTTTAGTTGAAAAAGCAGATAAAAAATATAATGCAATGAAATTCGAATTTCTGTATAAATAATAAAAGAATGAAATTCGAAATAGGTAACATTGATGTAAATAAAAAAGTTCTGATAATAGCTGAGCTTTCTGCCAATCATAACCAGGACTTTGAAGTAGCTGTTAAAACAATTGAAGCAGCAGCAGACTGTGGGGCAGATGCAATCAAATTACAAACTTATACTCCCGACACCATTACACTTGATTGTGATAATGAAAACTTTAAAATTCAGCAGGGAACGATATGGGATGGGAAAACTCTTTATAATCTCTACAAGGAAGCATATACTCCTTGGGAATGGCAGCCAAAACTGAAAGAGATAGCCGAATCATTAGGGTTGATTTGTTTTTCATCACCATTTGATTTTTCTTCGGTAGATTTTTTGGAAAAAATGAATGTGCCGGCATATAAAATAGCCAGTTTTGAAATAACTGATATTCCGTTGATAGAGTATGCTGCAAAAAAGGGGAAACCAGTAATAATTTCGACAGGAATAGCTACTGTTGATGATATTCAATTGGCACTAGACACCTGTCGAAAGGCAGGAAATAATCAGATTTCTTTATTGAAATGTACTTCAGCGTATCCGGCACCTGTAGAGGAAGCAAACCTTGTAACGATTCCTGATCTGGCATCAAAGTTTAATGTAGTTCCAGGCTTGTCGGATCATGCCAAATCAGAGATTGTGCCTGTTGTCGCAGTTTCTTTAGGAGCAAGAATCATTGAAAAACATTTTATTATAAACAGAAATATAGGCGGACCCGATGCTTCCTTTTCATTACAACCCGATGAATTTAAAAAAATGGCCAACAATATTAGAGAAGCAGAACTTTCCATGGGGAATGTGAATTATGAACTTTCAGAAAAAACTCTTAAAAACAGACACTTTTCTCGTTCCCTGTATTGTGTTAAAGATATTAAAGCAGGTGAAATGTTAACATCAGAAAACATCAAATCAATAAGACCTGGAAATGGCTTGCATACCAGGTATTTTTGGGAAATTATGGGAAAAAGAGCACGGATAAATATTTCGAAGGGAACTCCTTTGCATTTAGAAATGATAAAATAAAAACAGGTAAAGCAACTCTTTGTTATTTGTTTCGTCTAAAATAATAATTCGAATCATTATCATTGAATGAAATATATATTATTATTTTATATTTTATTTGTTTCATTAATCACTTTTTCTCAAAGAGAAGACCATACGTGGTATTTTAGTAACACAAGCAAAGGATTATTTTTTGATTATACTACCAATGCTGTTTCGGTTACAAATGTTCATTCACCAATGATTGAGGCCGGAGCATACGTTGTTGCCTGTGATAAAACAACCGGACAACTTCTTTTTTATACCGATGGAACTAGCATTTGGGATAGTAATCATCAGGTAATGCCCAATGGGAGTTCATTAACAAATGCAGCACATGCAATGCAAACAGGATTATCTTGTTATTTCCCGGGGCATCCAAATCAGTTTTTGATTTTTTGTACTACCAGTGATATAAATCCAGGAAATGTTTATTATAGTATTTTAGACATGACTTTACCGGGCAATGGGACAACACTTAATCCTCAAGGTGATATAATCAGTGGTTCTAAGAATATTTATCTGACAAATCAATCTTGTGAAGGAATGTATATCGTCAGAGGAACAGGATGTTGCTATTGGTTAATTGTACCTAAAAATAATTCAAATAATGTTTCTGTTTATAAGATTGATGAAAATGGGGTCAATTTAAGTAATACTTATGATGTTGGATTAAGTGTTGGAATATGTATTTCAGTTCGGTATTCATATGTTTCTCATAAAGTTGGATTTGGTAATTTGCTTGGCAATGGCCCTAGTTTTATAATGGATTTTAACGAAGCTACCGGTGTTCTATCAAACCCCATTCAAATTCCGGGAATTATCTCTTCTAGTTCATCTTATTGTGGAATTAGCGATATGGAGTGGTCGCCCAATGGACAATTTCTGTATTTATCAAAATATCGGGAATGTCCCAACTCCCCGGGAAAATTATTACAATATAATACTTTTACACCCTCAACTCCACCTGTGTTAATTGCCCAGGTTACTGCTTCTGGTACTGACGGATCCATGGGATTAAAATTGGCCCCCGATGGAAAAATATACCATCGTCATAGTAATTTAAATTCTTATTTTGGGGTTGTTAATTCACCTGATCTTCAGGGTATTTCGTGCAATTACTCCTTAACAGGATTTAACATTGGAACAAGTATGGGAATGATGCATAAATTTCCCGAGTTTTTGGTTCCTCTAGAAATTATCCCTGTTTTTGTTAATGATGAAACAATTTGTGCGGGTCAATCTGCCACCCTTACAGCTACGGGTGCTCTATCTTACACCTGGGATCATGGACTCGATACTAACAGTCATCAGACAGTAAGCCCGCTTACAACGACCTCTTATATCGTTACCGGGACTTCCGGAGGTTGTGTTAGTTCAGATACCGCTACCGTCTCCGTCAATCCCAGCCCGACCCCTTCCATTAGCGGAACCCTGTCCATTTGCAGCGGATCCTCGACCACCCTGGATGCAGGAGCCGGCTACGTATTTTATAACTGGTCGACCAGTGGAAACA
>JBBIRU010000037.1:0-60871 GCA_037441645.1 Bacteroidota bacterium | reverse complement strand
CTGTTTAAAATTATCATATTACAACGACGAAAGGGCTTTAGGCAAAAGACCAGTTTTTTCTGTGGCAGATAAGGCAAAAAACGCAAGCGGTTCTGAAATTTGTAAAGACTACTACGCAGGCGGTATGTTGATGCCCGGGAGAAGCTTTAACTCGAATACTTACACCTTTGGATTTAATGGAAAATTGAAAGACGATGAATGGACTGGAAGTACAGGAAGTCATTTAGATTTTGGAGATAGAGAATATGACAGTAGGATTTGCCGATGGTTTACGCCGGATAAATTATCATCTTCTTATGCGCCTATAAGTCCGTATGTGTTTTCGTTGGACAATCCGATAATATTTAAAGATGCAGATGGAAATATTGTAGTAGGATTAGACGGAAAACCAGTTACTTACACAAGAACATCAGGCGGTCAGGTTCAATGGAGTTCCAACGCTTCGGCTGATGTGCAGAAAATCGGAAATGCAATGATTAAAACACCTTCTGGAGAAGCTGCTTTTAGAGCCATGCAAGAAATACCTACAAAAGTTCATTTAAAAACCTCAGATAATAAGCTATCAAGTTATTATGGTTTGACGAAAAATAAAGGAGGGAAAGACGAGCAGGGTTTTTATAAAGAAGCGACCATTACTGTTAATACTGGACTAATAAATAGTGATAATTCAAGATTTATTACAGAAGAAGAAGGTATTAATGCTATAGGTGTTCATGAAAGCTGGCATTTAGATCCAAAACAAATAGCAGAAGACGAAAGTGGTAAACCATATTTTGATAGAGAAGTTCAAACATTTAATTCGGAATACTCTGCAAGAGAAGAATATCAGCAAAAGTATATGAACATAGATTTACCTACAAGTGTTCCGTGGATTAGTAATACAATTAATTTAGCTGGTAATAGTTGGAAGTTTGATTATGAAAAAAACAAGGCATATAACGGAGAGAGTAAGCCACCATATATGGGATTATCACAAGGTTCATTTAATCGTACAACTCCCGATAATGGAAATTATTCTTTGCCAGAAGAGCCATTAATTTTAGGTTCGGAGGGTTATTAGCTGTGAAATTTATTCGATTGATATTACTTCTTATGCTAATTGCAGGTTGCAATACAATTAAACAAGGAAGAATTTCTACTATTAATAAAAATAAAGTAGACCAAAATGGTAAAAAAACAGGTATTTGGATTATAAAAGAAGAAAATCGTATTGATTTATATAAGTATAAAAATGGTCTAAAGCAGGGTAAATATAGAAGTTATTTCGAAAATGGTAATTTGTCTATAAAAGGTCATTTTATAAATGATGAAAAAAATAGCAGATTTGTTACTTATACAGGTGCTCATTATTTGTTGTTCTTTAGAAGTAAAGCTTCTATATTAATTTACAAAAAAGGTAAGTATATTAAAGGTAAAACATATAATAAGGGTTTATAATGGCAGTGTTATGGCTTGCAAGATTCACACCCCTAACTCAATTTGGTTTTTATTAAAACAAAGAAACGGATCTTACGACCCGTTCTTTGCATGATTTAAGATATCATTAAATTGCAGGCGAAGCCCAATAATACTTTTGAGTTCATTACGATTTGAGTTTAAATTGAAGATCCGTTTTAAAAATATAAGCGCCAAGCAGAGATTTTACACATTGCAGTTCGTCTTTTTTAAGAGTTTGCACCTGTGAAAACATTTGCAGTAGCTCATTATCTGTAATTTTTTCTTTAGCTTTCTGTTCCTTATCCCCGTAAATCAGTTCATCTGCCGAAACTTTTAACGCATCCGCAATTTTCCTGATAACGTCAACAGTCGGACTGGTAAGTCCTCTTTCATACCTTGAAATATGCGTAGAATGCATTTTAATTAAATCAGCAAGATCGCCCTGCGAAATACCTTTCTCAGTACGAAGCCTTTTAAGATTATCACCGAATGTAGCCATAAAATATTTTATTAACAATGAAACTGCGTTAAATGCCTTACAAAAGTAAGATATTGTAGTCATATATTATATAATGTGTTGAAATCTTTATATGATTACGCAAACGATGTATAGTCATATAATATAAATTTGTAGTCATATATGCTTTAATATAATTTATCAACATGGCAATAAATAAACTACAAATCAACACCCCCGAAGAACTTATTTACGAAAATAACTTTTTACGCTTTACAGTTCTGGGCGGAGTAAAGCTCGAAGGTTTGGACAGAATGAGAATAACACTAAAAATAGAACTGAAAGACAGCCCACGCCCACCAGTACGCCACAACTTAGATTTATACAACGATAACCAGCTCGAAAAATTTATAAGAAAAGTAGCCGAACGCATGGAAACAGGAACATCGGTAATAGCAGCAAGTTTATCAGAGTTAACCAGCGAGCTTGAAAAATACCGTTTGGAAATGCTCAAGCAACAGCAAATAAGCCAGCCACAAACAAAGCACCTTACAGAAACCGAAAAAACCACCGCCACCGAAAACCTGAAAGCCCCAAATCTGATGGAACAAACATTACAAGACCTGCAAGACACCGGCATACAAGGCGAAGCCGAAAACAGCATGATACTTTATATAGCAATGACCAGCCGCAAAACAAAAGACCCGTTAAGTGTAATATGCCTTGCCAAAAGCGGAGTAGGAAAAAGTTATTTAATGGAAAAAGTGGCAGAATGTATCCCCGCAGAAGATGCGAAAGAACATACACAATTTAGCGGAAACAGTTTTTATTACTACAAAAGAGAAGAAATACGGGGCAAAGTATTTTTAATAGAAGATTTGGACGGAGCACAGGCAGTATTATTCCCGATAAGAGAACTGCAAACAAAAAAACGAATCTCAAAAACCGTAACCATCAAAGACAAAACCGGACAATTAAGAACCATTACCTTAATAGTAGAAGGACCAGTAAGCGTAATAGGTTGCACCACCAAAGAAAAAGTTTACGAAGACAACGCAAACCGTGCCATCCTGATATATTTAGATAACAGCAAAGAACAGGACGAGAAAATAATGAACTATCAGAAACAACACAGGGCGGGGCTTATAGACACACACAAAGAAAAACAATTACAGGAAAAATTACAAAATATGCAAAGAGTACTGGAACCAATAAAAGTAATAAACCCCTTTGCCACATTGATAGATTTACCCAAAGAAATATTTAAACCAAGAAGAACACTGCCTTTATTACTCAGTTTTATAGAAGCCATAACATTTTACCATCAATACCAACGAGAGCAGAAAGCAAACGAAGAAACCGGAGAAATATTTATAGAAGTCCACCCGCAGGATATAGAACAAAGCTTTAAATTATTACAGGATGTTTTGTTTAGAAAGAGTGATGAATTAAGCGGAGCAGCAAGGGAGTTTTACCAATGGCTTAAACAATGGAATAATGAAAACAGGAAAAAACAGTTTTACGGCAGCGACATACGACAAGGAAACCGAATACACCCAAGAACATTAAGCAGATATTTACAGGAACTAACCGATTACGGACTATTACAAATGACAGGAGGCAACAAACACAAAACAGGTTACAGCTATAAAATAACTCTAAACCGTGATTACGAAACCTTACAAAAAAGCATCAACGAACAGATAGAAAAAGTAATAAAAAACATCTGGAATACTCATGAACAAAGGACTACAGAACAGCCAAAAGAAACAAAAAAGAAAAAAACTAAGTCAGTAAGAAACCAGTCGGACAGTAACACCAATGTCCAACTCAATCCCTTACCAGTTGAAGAATAGAAGCCAGTAAGACACCACTATTAAAAAACACAAGGCTGAAAGAAATTTATGAAGCAATTACAAATCAAATCTGAAAACTTCCAATACATAGAACACAGCTTTAGAGAATGGCTCGATATATTAGGTTATGCAGGAAGCACCGTTTACCAGCTACCAACACACGTAAGAGAATTTTTCTATAACATGGAACAAATCGGAATTACACAAATAACACAACTTGAAACAAAGCACTTTAAAGAATATTTTTTACAATTAAAAAGCAGGAAAAACACAAGGCGTGGCGGTGGTTTAAGCAATGCATATCTGAACAAACAATTACAGGCATTATACAAATTTACCGAATATTTAAGGCAATCGGGAAGACATGTTTTACCATATCTCAATATTGACTGGGAAAGCAACGACACCGAAGAAATAGAATACCTGGCACAAGATGAAATAAAAGAACTGTACAAAGCAACTTACGGATTTAATGAAGGAACAAGATTAGAAGCGTTGAACGCAAGAGACAGAGCCATTTTAACCGTTTATTATGCCTGTGGATTAAGAAGAAACGAAGGTTATCATTTAGATTTATCAGACATTAATTTTGATCGCCAGATATTACACGTGAGAAAAGGCAAGGCATATAAAGAAAGATTTGTACCATTCAATAAAACATCATTAAATTATTTACAGGAATACATTTACGATGCACGACCATTATTAACAACTGACAGAAGAGACGGAGCGTTTTTTATAAGTCAACGTGGCGTTAGAATGGAAACACAAAGCATGTCATTACGGTTAAAATTACTACAACAACGAACAGATAATATTGAACTACAACAAAAAAATGTACGCTTGCACGTACTCAGGCACTCCATTGCAACGCACCTGTTACAAAACGGAATGTCATTAGAAAAAATCAGTCGTTTTTTAGGTCATAGCAGTTTAGAAAGTACACAGGTTTATACACATATTGTAGAAGCAGAAAAGAACGGAGAAACACCGGTTTTAAAACCACAGCAATACAGCAAAGCACAAAGATATCCTTATGCAAAACTATCAGAGGACGAACTATGAGCGGAAAAATAAAACTTGGCAAAACCAAAGACAGCCGGACAAGAGGAAAGAAAAAAGTTATAGAAAATGAATCCTCTGTAATATTACTGAAAGAAGAATTAAAGCAATATAAAGAATTTGCCGGCTATCTTTTAATAAAAGGCTACAGCACAACATCAACATTGCGATACGTGAAAGATACAGCAATCTTTTTAAAATGGACAACAAAGGAAAATATACCACATGAAGCAATAAGTTACGCAGATATTTTACACTATATACAAGGCAGGAAAAGGAAAGTAAGCCAACAAACAATAAGCGCAGAAATGAACAGCCTGAAACATTACTTTAATTTTTTAGAGAGAACAGAACAAATTGCAGAAAATCCGATAATACAAATAAAAATACACGGAATAAAACGGAGAATACTTTACGACATCTTTACACATCAGGAATTAGAAAAACTTTACAACAACTTTGAACTACCAAATGAAAACAACAAAGACAAAAATCAGAACTGGTATAAAACATCAGTAATCGTAAGCAAAAGAAATAAAGTAATTTTAGGATTAATGATATATCAGGGCTTAAACTCTCATGAACTTGGAGAACTAAAAGAAAAAGACCTGAAATTAAGAGAAGGGAAAATATATATAGCAGGAACAAGAAGAAGCAACGAAAGAGAACTGAAACTTGAAGCCCATCAGGTATTAGACATAATGGAATACCAGTTAAAAATCCGTTCAGAAATATTACAACATACAAATAAAAACAGCGACAAACTTTTTGTGAGTATTGGCGATAGTGAGCATTTTAGAAGTATTATCAGTAATCTTATGAAAAAACTGCATGAACAAAGCAACAAAGTAAAATCATTAAAACAAATCAGGACAAGCGTAATAACTCACTGGCTGAAGCTTTATAATTTACGACAAGTTCAATACATGGCCGGACATCGTTTTGTAAGTAGTACGGAAGCATATTTTATAAATGATCTGGATGATTTGAGCGAAGAAATACAGCGATACCATCCAATAGGATAAATAGATTTTAAGGTCGCAAATTGCGACCTTAAAGAAATAAGAGTTAATTTAGCATCAAAACTTAAAAGATATGAGTAATAAGATTGCAATCCCTGACGAAATAGTAAAACAAAAAATATATACTATCAGAGGAAAAAATGTAATGTTAGACAGGGATATAGCAGAGCTTTACGAAGTAGAAACCAAACGGCTAAAAGAACAGGTAAGAAGAAATATAGATCGTTTTCCCGAAGATTTTATGATAGAGTTAACCGATGAAGAATATCAGGAATTAAAAGAGTTAACAGGAAAACAAAGTCGTGGAGGACACTCAAAATATCCGCCTTTTGCATTTACAGAACACGGCGTATTAATGCTGGCAAGTGTATTAAACAGTGAAAGAGCTATCAAAATTAATATCCAGATTATAAGAGTATTTAATCAAATGCGAGCGCTTTTATTGACACATCAGGAAATTTTTAGAAAATTAGAAGAATTAGAAAGAAAAGGAGCCGAAAGAGACGATAAGATAATGCTGATTTTTGAATATATAAAGCAGTTTGAAGAAGTCAAGCAACAAGAACTTGAATATCAAAATAGAAAACGCATCGGATTTAAAACAAGCCACAATAAAGAATAAACGCATCATCCACCTGCACACCAACCTTTCTGTTATTTTTTTCTGTCACATTTTTTGTAAACCGACACTTCTGCAGCACATTGTTTTTTCATTTGAAAAAAAACAAATGAAAAAATCAAAGAGCTGCTACGACACACAAACAAAAAAAACGCTACACTCCAACCGCCACCACCGTTACGCTTGTGCCATAAAAAAACAACCCTAAGCTATATTAACATAATGTGATCTTATGTAAACTAAAGCCACATAAGCACATTATGCTAAATAGCCGCTACGCCTTACACACGCTGACACACATTAAAAATCGTTCACATCTGTCTTTTTCCAAAATTTATTTAGCCGCAAATCGTACCTGACTTGTCCCCTGATTATCAAAAATTATTTTAAAAAAAATGTCACGGAAACGGGGGATTTGTCCATTAAAACGGTGATTTTGTCCACTGACAAAACATTACTTGTGAGTATTTTAGTAATAAAACGTTATAAAATGCGATTTTTTAAAGTACATGATATCAATTACATCGCCATCGCAAAATCTGTCCTTTATTATATTCTTTTAGCACTTTACTTTTGGCTAAAACTATGTTATAATGGAACAAATACCTGCAAGCCTTCCGCCCTCAAATAGCTGCACAGCTTCGAATGTGGTTAGTAGTTCGGTTGGATCATCAACCCGAATGAAAGATACGCACGAGCTGCCCTCATATCAAATATCTTTCATCCGGCTCGATGCTGTTCAAAACTTCAATCAGCGAAAGAAAATAAGCGTTTTTAAAGATGATGTAAAAAATGCCATAAAAAATTATCAAATTATTTTTTGCATCAACTTTAAAAATGAGCCAACCGTAGGGCGGCAGGGTGTGTAAGCCTGTGCGAAAAAAATATTTTATCAAAAAAGTGATTTTTTTAAAACTTTTACATATTTATTAATATAAGTAATAACGGTAGCAATACCGAATAAAAAAAAGAATATGAATAATGAAAAAAGAAAAACTAAAAATCAGTTTTGGAAAGTACTTCAACATTGAAAGTGAAGACCCCGGTAAAAAGACAATTATTATTGTTGCAATGGTATTATTATTTTTAGCGATGATAGTTTTATTGTAGTCCTGTGCTGTTGAAAAACAAGCCTTACAGGCGGTACAGCGTATAGCTATGCTATTTACACATAATGCTATTATGGGACAGGTTCCCGGTACTTTGTACCCTGTTTCCATAATGTCGCATTATGTTAAAGTCTGTATCTGCTTGAAAGGCTTGTTGTGCGTAGGTTTTACAATACGTTTTTTTAAGTGAATTTTACAATAAAATTTATTATCTTGCATTACGTTTACAAAACATGGGCTGTTTAAAATTATCATATTACAACGACGAAAGGGCTTTAGGCAAAAGACCAGTTTTTTCTGTGGCAGATAAGGCAAAAAACGCAAGCGGTTCTGAAATTTGTAAAGACTACTACGCAGGCGGTATGATAACTCCACGAACCACAAATTTTAATCTAAATTCATACCTGTTCGGATATAACGGTATGGAAAAAGACAACGAATTTGCTAACATAGATGGCTCTTATTATACAACAGAATTCAGAGAATATGATTCCAGAATTTGTAGATGGCTTAGTCCTGACCCTGTAATCCATCCATGGGAAAGTCCTTATGCAGCATTTTCCAATAATCCTATTTTAAATACTGACCCCAAGAGGTGATGATCCATATGGAGATAGTGAAAGAAAAAAACAAAGAAAAATTAATAAATTTGAAAGAAAGGAAAGAAAATTAGCACAAAAAACAGGGAAGATTGGTGGTGATTTAAGAGAAGAAATGTACAATAGGTATGCAAGTAAATCATGGTTTGCTGTCGAAAATAACCAAAAAATTAAAAATGGTGGTAGGTCATGGACTCCTACGGGTGATTTAGTTGATGTTAAAAATAACGTAAAGGTTTCGGGTACTTTTACAAATACTACTAATGACATTATTAGTTCAGATGTAAATGGTATTGTTGAGCCATACAATATTAATCTAAGCCCTAATGAAACAGTTACAATTACTGCAGCTAATACTAGAAATGAGGCAAACTCTAATATTATAACAATTAGTCAGAATGGGACTACTCTTGCAAGCGGTAGTGTTCAAAATCAAGGCGATAATGTAACTGCAACTTTTACAGCAAATACTAATACTCAAATTTCTGTTAATGTTACTATGTCGTCTGCCAATATTACAAATGTTTGGAATTCTACTGGCACTGCTGGTGCTGGACCAACACAAACGATAAGTTAT
The DNA here is from genome assembly GCA_037441645.1 of Bacteroidota bacterium. GTDB lineage: Bacteria > Bacteroidota > Bacteroidia > Bacteroidales > GWA2-32-17 > GWA2-32-17. The sequence continues at coordinate 52,133 of JBBIRU010000037.1, read as the reverse complement.
ACAAGTATTCGTGTTTCTAGTACTATACCAAGACAAGTATTTAAAGCACCTAGAACTATTTATTCTGGAGGCGGAACAACAACATCATTTTATAATCAGATTAAAGATGACCCAACTTATAATATTCGATATTAATATGAGATATTTTATTATTGTATTATTATTAGTGTTTTCTAAAATTTCTTTTTCTCAAGGTACACTTGTTTATTTTGTACCAAAAGACACGTTTGAAATTTACAAAGAAGATTCTAATATTCTATATATTGTTACGAATAAGATAAAAGGAGAAAAGGTTACAACTCTGTATAAAAAAAATAAATTCTCAAACGAGGTTGAAGTTATTAAATATAATCAGGGCATATTCCCAGAAAATTCAACATCTTTTTATTCAGGAGTGTTAATTTCATTTTACAATAACAATGATATTAAAGAAATCAAATATTTATTAGATGGCAAACTTGAAGGAATGTACTATGAGTTATACAACAAAGAGAAAATAAAACATGTAGCTTTTTATAAAGGAGGTTTTTTTAATGGAAAGGAATTATTTATTTATAAAAATGGTTATGTATGGTTGGAACAAAATTATAAGGATGGTTTACTTAATGGAAAGGTTAAAAAATTTTATTACGGCAAGGGAAAGTTATTATATGAAAGTAATTTTGTAAATGGAGTTAAAAATGGTATGGAAACAGATTATTTTCGTTCAGGTAAAGTTTCAATGGAACACCCCTATATAAATGGAAAAGTTACCGGGACTGGGAAGTTTTATAACAAAAAAGGTGAACTAATAAAAATAGGATATTATGAAAATGATAAATTATTACGATTGGAAAATATAAATTAACTATCTTGATAAAATTGTTAGAGATAGAAACGTTCCAATTTGTTTCCTTAAAGAGGAAGATTATTCAAGAAAGGCTAAGGATAATGTATTTCATAAAAAAATCGAGTAATATCATTTTATTATTGACTATTGTTATTTTACAAGGTTGTTGTAATAAAGAACAAACTGCCAGCGATAAACAAATGTTTTACCAATTACTTAACAATAGTGATATTGGAAATCGATTTACTTATGATTCATTGTGGTTTGAAAAAATTAGTAATACATTGAGAACTGAATATAATAATGGTGATAATTCAACATTTAGTATATATTCTTACTATGATAAATACCGGCAGGATAGTTTAAATATTATTGTTTTTAAAAAGGATGGTGTTGTTTTATATTATTTATACGAAGATCCGGGTTATTTGAGTATGCTTTCTAAGAAACAATCTGAAATGAATTACAATTGTTGTGATACAAATTCTTATATATTGTTTTCTTCGTTAATTGAGAACCGTTTAGGTTTAAAAGATTTTATCAATAGAATTATTTATTGCTTACACATGAATGAAAATCAAGCACAAAGTTTTTTAAGGTTTTATATGAAGAAGGTGATGCGTTTTACAGAAATTAATGATGTGAATGCTACAGAAATATTTAGCGTTTCGAAAAACAGTACCCTTTCCCGAATAGATAAATTAGATAGCATCGAAATTTATAATGCCGAATCAAATTATAGTATGCTTGATAAATTATGTAAAGAAAAACAATTAATATACTATGACCAGCTAGGGAATATTTTTTATGTAATATTCATTGATCGAGATGATAAAAATAATTACGTTTATATAAGAATGAAGAGAATTAATCAGGAGTATTATATGTGTTATAAATGGTAATATAAATGATTATATATTTCTTTTTTATTCTTCTTCTATTATATTGTCTTGTAATGGAGGTTTCGATGGCCTTAGAAAGGGGTAGTCTTCCAAATTGTCACCTGGCTTTTGGTTGAAAAGATAAGAATTTGAAAATAAGTTATTTGAAATGCTGGAGATGAAAAAATAATTCCGGATAACACAAAATGTAATACCTTTGATTTTACCACCGGAAGCAAGTATTTATATATGTCAACACGCTCAACATCCATAGGCATTGGTCTTGGCACACCTCCCGATAATATCTGCAGGTTTAATATCGAAACCGGCAGCCGCAACAATGTAATAAGCAATTATTACGGCGAAATACGCCGCTGCAAAGATACTGCCATGTATGTGTGTATGCCCGGTTTAACAACAGTAAAGAAAGTAACCAACCCGAATTACACAACCACCGTTAGTGATTACACCATATTAACCGAAAGCCACTGGCGGTTAACCGGCGCATTACCGTTGCAGCCTTACAGGATTTACCTTGCAATGGAATTGCTGTATGCAAGAAATATTGGCGATAAAAAATACGAAGAAACCGACCATTTGGGCAATGTGCGATTTGTGTTTACCGACCGAAAACTTTCTACATTATATGCAGGAATTCCGGGCAATTTTAAAACCGATTCGGTGTCGTACATGGATTATTACCCATTCGGCATGATGATGCAAAACCGCTCCCACAGCCCAACAGAGTACTTGTTTGGCTATAACGGAAAAGAAAAGATTGACGAAATAACAAATAACACAGGAAGTCATTTAGATTTTGGTGCAAGAATTTATGATTCGAGAGTTGGGAGATGGTTGAGTCTTGATCCTTTAGCCATAAAATATCCAAGTTTAACACCATATAATTTTGTTGGTAATATGCCAATAATTGCAATTGATCCAAATGGAGAAGAAATCTGGATCGTAGTAAATAAAAAAGTTGATGGTAAATCTCAAACTATTGAAAAGCTACAGTATAAAAATGGAAAATTATATAATGAGGATGGTAAAGTTGTACGCAGAGCATCTGAATACGCAAGAACAGTACAATATCAATTAAATCAATTGAAACAAGATGATGGAGATGCTAAGGATATAATAACAGAATTAGAAACCAATGATTTCGAAAATGAAATAACAAATTATGATGAGGATGCAAGCAAAGATGGAAGTTATAACCAAACAAGAGATAATCCCTCATTTTTTCAATATTTATTAAGTGACAAACATAATGCAACTATTCAGTATGATCCATACGATACTAATGATCCAAAATCAGAAGAATCACAAAAAAAGACTAGAAATCCAAGAGCTGGACTAATTCATGAACTAACTCATATGTTTGATCGAAACAAAGGGAATACAGGCTCTTATTATGAAAGTAATAAAGAAAAATGGAAAAATGGAAAATAAAATGGAACGACGTGCACGTAAAAATGAAAATAACATAAGGAGAAAAACGCGTGATCCTCAAGTAGGTGAATAATAAAATCTATTTTAAAATGAAAATAAGATATTTCATTTATATATTTTCTTTAATTGCAATGATTATAATAACAATGGTAATATTTAAATACTATCATTTTAAAAATTCCAAGGAAGTTCCAATATGTAATTTAAATATAAGAAGCTCGACCGACCCATATGTATATCTTAATATTAGTTGTAAAAGTAAATTGTACTCTATTGTTAGTCCGAATGAAGAATTATATTATATATTAAGAAAGGAGAAATGGTTTCCAATTTTCCCAATCTATGTTTATAGAATAGGAAAAATAATCGAAAATAATGATTATTTAGAGGTTAGTGCCAGTCTTTTTAATGACTTGGAATACTTCAAAGTTGATTCAAATTTTGTCAATTTGTTAAAGATTCAGGAGTTATTAAAAGACACTAGCCTTATTGAAAAAAATAAAATAAGGTACTCAATTCCTTGGGAGAAAGAAAAAGCTATAATTTATATTTTATTAAAGAGAGGAATTAATTGTGTTAAGGATTGCGAAAGTGGCAGAACATATTTTTCTAAACACATCCCATTGGGTTGTGTCCCAATTTATCACCTGGAAAGCAAGTCAAAACCAACGACACTGTAACTTAGAGGGTAAAAAATATTTTTATAATGAAATGTAAATACTGTAATAGTAACTGTATTAAAAAAGGGAAACAAAACGGATTACAGAAATACCAATGTACGACCTGTCGTAAATATCAACAGCAGACATACAAAAAGAAACTGACCATGCACAACGAAATGATAGTGAAGCTGAATAACGAAGGCGTAGGCATAAGGAGCATAGGAAGAATATTATCCGTTTCAAAAACCAGTGTACAACGATTAATAGAGAACATAAGCAAAAAACTAAGAAAACCGGAAATAACAGAGTGCAATCAAAGTTATGAAATAGACGAACTTCGGACATACGTTGGAAACAGGAAGAATGAAAGCTGGGTAATGTATGCTATAAACAAGATTAATGGAAAAGTGATTGACTTCGCCGTGGGACGCAGAAATAAAGAGAACCTGCAAAAAGTAGTAAAAACAGTAATGCAGTTAATCCCTTCAAAAATGTATACAGATGGTTTAAATATTTATGCCTCGTTAATTCCAAAAACAATGCATAAAGTATTTCAATATAACATCAATAAAATAGAACGTAAAAACCTGACATTAAGAACACATTTAAAACGTCTGTCACGAAAAACAATCTGTTATTCAAAAAGTGAAAAAATGCTTGAAAATAGTTTGAAGTTATATTTGTTGAATTAATAAAAAATGGCAAATTTAGTTGTTATGACAACGGCAAACACTTCAGAAGCACTGTAGCCAGATTAAAACAAAAACTTCACAGGCAAAACAGCAAAGTAAAATCAGTAAAACAAATCAGGACAAGCGTAATAACTCACTGGCTGAAACTATACAATTTACGGCAGGTTCAATACATGGCCGGGCATCGTTTTGTAAGCTTACGGAAGCATATTTTATAAATGATCTGGACGATTTACAGGAAGACATAAGCAAATATCATCCGATTGGATAAAATTGGGTATCGCAAATTGCGACACCCAATTTAAATTTTTTAGTTTTGTAAATCAAAAAATATCAATATGACAAAGAATAATTTACCTATGATCCCGGAGGAAGTAATTATAAATAAAATATATCTTGTAAGGGGACAAAAAGTAATGATAGATAGGGATTTGTCAGAGCTTTATGAAGTAGAAACAAAACGTTTAAAAGAAGCTGTAAAACGTAATATAGAACGCTTTCCTAAAGATTTTATGTTCGAAATGACAAAAGAAGAGTTCACAAATTGGAGGACGCAATTTGCGACCTCCAAATCAGATATGATAGGCTTACGTTATGCACCATTTTGTTTTACAGAACAGGGAGTAACAATGCTTTCCTGTATCCTGAATAGCAAAAGAGCGATTGACGTTAATATAAGAATAATAAGAGTTTTTATTAAGATGCGTGAAATGCTGACAGAAAATTTAAGCTTAAGACTTGAAATAGAAACAATAAAAAAGAAACTCGAAAAGCAGGATAAAAACATAGAATTAGTTTTCAATTACCTTGATGAACTTATAGAAAAACATGAAAACCCGAAGCCACGTAAACGCATCGGATTTAAAACAAGCCACGATAAAGAATAGCATCCGCACCCACCTGCACGCCAGCCCTTCTGTTGTTTTTTTCTGTCACATTTTTTTAAACCAATACTTCTGCAGCACATCCCGACCGGAGCGTCGGGAAGAGCTGCCCTCCCGATAGCTATCGGGACACAAACAAAAAAACGCTACACGGAATTTATCCCGACGAATGGAGGGAACCACCACCACCGTTACGCTTGTGCCATAAAAAAACAATGAAATTATTTTTTGCATCAGCTTTAAAAATGAGCCAACCGTAGGGCGGCAGGGTGTGTAAGCCAGTGCGAAAAAAAAGTTTACGAAAAATGCGATTTTTAAAAAAATGGAAATATTTAATAGATATATAAACATGGTAGCAATACCAAACTTAAAAAAACAAATATGTATAATGAAAAAAGATGAACTAATCAGAGAAGCATATAAAATATGCGAAAAATGTGTGTTGATGCTTGAAGAAGCACCACAAGAAATGTCAAATGTAATGCCGATACTAAACGTATTAACAGAAACAAAAAAGTTGATAGCATATCTTGAAAACGAAAGTTAAATATGTAGTTCTTTGAAGAACAAGCCTTACAGGCGGTGCAGCGTATAGCTATGCTATTTACACATAATGCTATTATGGGACAGGTTCCCGGTACTTTGTACCCTGTTTCCATAATGTCGCATTATGTTAAAGTCTGTATCTGCCTGAAAGGCTTGTTGTGCGCAGGTTTTGCAATCCGGTTTTTAAAGTGAATTTTACAGTAAAATTTATTATCTTGCATTACGTTTACAAAACATGGGCTGTTTAAAATTATCATATTACAACGACGAAAGGGCCTTAGACCAAAGGCCCGTTTTTCTGTGGCAGATAAGGCAAAAAACGCAAGCGGTTCTGAAATCTGTAAAGACTACTACGCGTTTGGCATGCCATTACCTGGACGTAGTTATAACAATACACAATACAGATTCGGATTTAATGAACAGGAAAAGGATGATGAGTGGACTGGTACGACCGGAAGCCATTTAGCATTTTTATTTAGGGAATATGATAGTAGAATTTGTAGATTTTTTGCTGTTGACCCGCTAACAGGTGAATTCCCCTGGCAGTCGCCGTACAGTGCTTTTGACCTAAACCCTATAAATAAGATTGACCCAGACGGCAGAGCTGCCACTAATCCTGATTGGTTTGAAAATGAAAACACAGGAGAAGTTGCGAATGTAAAAGGAAAGAGTGAAATGCCAAAATCAGCAGGAACAGGTTGGGTAAATATTGGAAAAGATGACAAATTTGGGGCACAGAATATTCCAGTAGGACCAGCAGGAACTGTAACAAAAATGAATACAGAAAAATCTAAAGAATTTATGAGTGCACAAGGTTTTACACTTTCCCCAAAGCAGATTTTCAAATACACAAATTCAAATCCCCAAACTTTCCAAACAGGTTCTGAGCATGTAAACATTGAGTATGGCAGTGAAACTACAATAAATGAAAAATTTACTTATGTCGGAAATAGTATGACAGCTGCTACTGAAGGTAAAAACATACTTTATGAATCTGACTATAGTCTTTTTAAAGGAACTGAAACCTTTGAAAGGTTGCCATTAACATATTCAAAGCCAACTCTCGGTAAAGTAACCTGGGACTATGTTATGCAGGGTAATAAACTTGTACAGGCAGCCTTTGGCGGAAATCTCGACTATAAAATTACAAAACCTTTGGAAGCTGGAATGAAGTACCTGCATCACATTTTCTCAACAAATATAGACCTAATCAAGTACCGCTTTACTCCGGTGGAAGAACAACGCACACTGATTAATAAATTTCATCCGTTGGGATAAAAAATGTGATAAGCAAATCAACATATTTTAAATACATGTTGAAAAAAGCGGATTATTTCAACATCTTAAAAATAAAAACAGAAAAAAGTTACCATAATATGTAACTTTTTATTAAATTTGCAGTATGAGAATAATAAAAGAGAGTACATTAAAAAAGTATTTTCTGCAAAGTAAATATAAGCTGGCAGAGGAGCCGATAAAAGCATGGATTTATGAAGTGAGGAATTCCGAATGGGATACAGCAAAAGACCTGAAGTCGAAATATGGAAATGCAAGTATTATAAGTTCGAAACGAGTAGTATTTAACATAAAAGGCAACGATTACCGTTTAATAGTTGATGTAGAGTACAAGTTAAAAATAGTATTTGTTGTTTGGTTTGGCACACACACAGAATATGACAATTTAGATGCAAAAACAGTAAGTTATGAAAACTAAGATAATAAAAACAGAACAAGAATATGAACAAGCCTGTGAGAGGATTTACAGCCTTATTCATTCCTCCGAAAAACCTATCGAACCGGATAGTGCTTATGGAGAAGAAATAGAATTGTTGTCATTGCTGGTTGAGAAATACGAAAGAGAGCATTACAAAATAGGAAGTCCCGATCCTATTGAAGCAATAAAATTCAGGATGGAACAAATGAACCTGAAACAGGCAGATATTGCTCCCCTTTTTGGAGGCAAAACAAGAGTTTCGGAAGTTTTGCATAAAAAAAGACCTCTATCATTAAAAATGATCGTATTGCTTAACAGATATTTAGGCATTCCTTATGAGTCATTAATGCCAGGAAATAAAGATGTGAAATTAGAAGCGAAAAAAAGACAACGATTATTTCAGGGTTTTAACCAGTATTTAAGATAATAAATAAAAGCCAGGCTAACGCCAGGAGAGTCGGAATTTCTTCCGACCACTTTTTTATGTCTTTTTAAAGAAAACATCAGGATTTCCTCCACATTTTACAACGATGAGTGCAATGACTAAATCTCTGACCTCCATTTTAAATCTTCTTTTTGCTGTCTTATATCCAACATCATTTGCATACTTATAAATCAAAACCAGTATCGCTACTATTAAGGTTGTAAGTGTAAGTGTGTACATAATTGCATTGTACAACCTAATTGATGTTGTAAACATTCTGGCATTCATAAAGCACTATTTTATAGCTTTTATGGGCTTAACAGGCGGTTTTGTCGGCATAACATTGATGAAAACATGTTTTTGGGCAGATTTTTTCGTGTTTTTTGGGTAAAAAATATGGCCGGCCTGTAATCTATTTTTATTCTAAATAATAGTTGCTGAATTTTAGCATTATGAGTAAGTTAAAAAAATTCAGAAAAATCGTCATTTTTGTAAGTTTTGAAAAGGGCATTTTCAAATTCGGATTATTGCTTGGAAAGGGATACGGAAAGATGCCTTTTATTGGAAATAAAAAACTCCGGACTTCCGCCCGGAGTTTTTTAACACCAAATCGAATTTTTATTAATAAATACCCTGATCTAACATAGCATTGGCAACTTTTACAAAGCCGGCAACATTAGCTCCTTTAACATAATTTACAAAGCCATCTTTGTCTTTTCCATATTTTACACACTGGCTATGAATGGACACCATAATATCGTGCAATCTTTTATCTACTTCTTCGGAAGACCAGCTCAGCTTCATTGAATTCTGCGACATTTCAAGTCCTGAAGTGGCAACCCCGCCGGCATTAGATGCCTTACCAGGAGAGAATAATATTTTTGCCTTTAAGAAAACTTCAATGGCTTCAGGTGTCGATGGCATGTTAGCACCTTCTGTTACACAGATACAACCATTTTTAACAAGGTTATTGGCATCTTCGGCATTTAATTCATTCTGTGTTGCACATGGCAATGCCACGTCACATTTTACTTCCCATGGATGAGCACCGGCATGGAATTCTGCGCCGAATTTCTCAGCATATGGTTTAACAACATCGTTGTTTGATGCACGAAGTTCTAGCATATAATCAATTTTTTCCCCGCTGATGCCGTTCTTATCATAAATATATCCATCGGGACCGGAAATAGTAACCACTTTACCTCCCAGTTCGGTAGCCTTTAAAGCAGCGCCCCATGCAACATTACCAAAACCTGAAATGGCAACTGTTTTACCTTTCAAATCGGTACCCTTTGCCGACAGCATTTCTTTTGCAAAGTAAACAACACCGTAACCGGTTGCTTCGGGACGAATCAATGAACCACCCCAGCCTAATCCTTTACCGGTTAAAACGCCTGAATTTTCACGGGCGAGTTTGCGATACATACCATATAAGTAACCGATTTCGCGACCACCAACACCAATATCACCGGCAGGAACATCGGTTTCCGGGCCAATGATTCTCCATAATTCCAACATAAAACTCTGGCAGAAACGCATTACTTCAGCATTCGATTTTCCTTTGGGATCGAAATCGGAACCCCCTTTTGCACCACCCATAGGTAATGTTGTGAGTGAATTTTTGAAAATCTGTTCGAATCCTAAAAATTTCAGAATACTGATATTTACTGAAGGATGAAAACGTAAACCCCCTTTGTAAGGCCCGATAGCATTATTAAATTGTGCCCTGTAACCGAGGTTCATATGAACTTCTCCCTTGTCGTCGACCCAGGGAACTTTGAATGTTAAAATCCTGTCGGGTTCAACAATTCTTTCAACAATTTTTGCAGCCTCATATTCGGGATGCTTGTTGTATAATTCTTCAATAGATTCCAGAACTTCTCTTACAGCCTGTAAATACTCCACCTCGCCCGGGTGTTTCTTTTCGAGATCGTTCATCAATTTTTCTACTTTCATCACTAATTTGATTTAATGGTTATTTTAATTTAAGTTCTTTAAAATGCTAATGCAATTTTAATGGGCAAAAGTATAAAATAGGATTACAATTCTGTTGATTTTTAACGGTGTTGTTAAACAGATTTTAATTTTTAAATTTATTTATTTATCGAATCAGCTACAGACCAGATAATTATATACACATATAAATATGTATATGTTTGAATGTTTTATTGGAAAAATATTTTTTAGCATAATTTCTATTATTGTTCTCCGGGTTTATAGATAATTCCTACGTTATTTTTCCCATCGATTTTTACTGTAAGAGGCTTTTGAAAGCGCACATGACGAAGGTACTCGTCTTCATACACCGATGGCTGAACCGACAAAAAATCCACATCGTAATACCCTTCATTAATATACGGATTCACAGTAAAATACCCTACCCTGAACGAGGTCAGATTTTGAAAAAAATGGGTACCCTGACTCGGATCAATCCTGAAATTCTCCAAACCTGATTCAATTATTAAACAGGCCGCCGATATTTGCGGCCACTTTACAGGAATACCCAGCCACGGATCGCTCGAACCCCAGCGTCCGGGACCAATAAGAATGTAATTCGTATTGCTTTCGGTAAAATTATTGTTTACCTTCTCAATAGCTTTTGCCATTTCGTGACTTCTGGCCGGGTTAAAAGATCCGGGTTTAACATATACTACATCAAAAACATTTTGTATAATACCATTACCTAAAGCGGAGTTGCTTATAACAATGGATTTCTCTTTTTCCACTTTATCAAGGTCTAAAACCACTATTTCCTTGTTCTCTACAATAGGTCTTATCTGCAAAAAATTAAACACTTTCGGATGTCCTTCAGGAACATCCATATCAACAGCAAATTCAATTTCAATGGGGTTTCCCATTTCGCGCTGACAAACTTCCAATAGGTGAGCAAGAATCTCAGCAAGGGGAAAAACATTGTATTGCAATACATTGGCAAATGTAACCAGTTTTAAGCCGCCTTCGTGAAGTCCATCGCGTAACAGGTGATTTTCATAATCGTAAGTGGAAGCAACATGTTCAAATGAGGTTTCATTTTCAGCATTTTTAATCTGAATTTTTGCAATGTTCACTCCGTCGTCGGTAGATGGCTTAAAGCTATCGTGTTGGAGGTTAAGGGCAAAGAAATATTTTTGAGTATCGCGCAATGCCATGGATGGACTGGAAAGCTGCAATATCTTTTTCGGATATTTTGGAGAAAATCTCAATGCCTGGCCGCCATCTACAATATATTTCCCTAAACCAAAAGCAAGGCTTACTATCCCGTCTTCGGGCTTTTCGGGAGCAATGGGATAAAAATTAATGGAACGTGCCACACCTGAAATAACAGGATAAAAAACATCTCCATATTGTTGTCCGCACACTTCCTGCAAGATAATAGCCATTTTTTCTTCATCAATCATATTTGATGTAGCTGTCATATACGCCTTGCTGCTTTTGTAAAAAACAGAAGCATATACGCTTTTTATGGCTTCGTTCAGAATTTTCAATGTAAGTTTCTGATTCTTTTTAATATTGGGAACCATATATGTGGAATAAATACCTGCAAACGGCTGATAATGCGAATCTTCTAATTTACTTGAAGAACGCACAGCAATGGGGCCGGTAGCCGATGCAATAAAAGCATTTATCTCATTAATAACTTTTCCCGGAAGTGAAGCTTTAACAAAAGCATGTAATATTTCATCATCGGTTGTTGCCTGAAGAGCAATCCTGTTCAGGTTATTTGCCTCCATGAATTCATCAAATACATCACAGCTCAAAACAACCGACCGGGGTATTTTAACCTTTACGCCTTCCCACTTTTCTGAGATCTCGTATTTCTTGAGTATTAAATCAATAAACGCCAATCCCCTGGCTTTTCCCCCGATAGAGCCATCGCCAATTCTTGAAAAATTAAGGTATTCGTCGAAGCTCTTCCTTTCGAATTTTGCAATAACTCCTTTCCCCCTATACTGCCTGTATGTTGTAACAATATCATAGATAAATGAGCGAACTTCTCCTATATTATTAAAATCATCGTAGGTAACATATTTCAGCATTCGTGCAATAGAAAATAGTGCGCGGGCATTGAACCATTTCGAAAAATGATTTTGCTTAACATGATACTCAAGAGTTTCGTCGGGAATTTTCAGAATTTTCTCCTGCAGGGATTTTAAGTCGGTGGCACGGGCTATTTCTTCGCCTGTTTCCGGATTACGGAAAATAAAATCTCCAAAAGCAAGATTATGTACTATATAATTACTGAGCTCAATAGAAAGAGTTTTCGAGTATTTATTTATAAAATCAACTCTTATTTCACGGGCAACTCTTTCGTTATCGGCATCGCTCGATTGAAGCAGGTAAGGCATAAAACAATCTTCGGCATGAACTTTCTGATAAAATTTAACCCCTGCTTTAAAATCTTTTACGCCACTTAACTTATAAGCCATATCGGAGATTACTCCGATTAAGTTTGTTTTATATTTATCGAAAAGTGCTTCGGCTTCTTCGTATGTTGTTGCAAGTAAAATCTTTGGTCTGCCACGCATCAGAAGCATTTTCTGGTGTTCGTTCAGGCCTTCATTCATCGATTTCTTCGACTGCTGAAAAATAATTTTATAAATAATAGGCAAATAAGACGAATAGTACCGTACCGAATCTTCAATAAGCAATATTGCCTGTACGCCGGATTCTTCAACATCGTGCTTAAGGTTCATCCGGTCTTCAATCAGTTTAATGATAGCAAGAAGAATATCGGCATTACCGAGCCAGCAGAAAACGTAATCAATGGCGCTGTTATCTTCTTTTTCAAGCCAAAGCGACACTTCACGTGAAAACGGGGTTAGTACTACTATAGGTTTTTTGGGATACAGATTCTTAATTCTCCGGGCAAGTTTAAACGCATCCAGATCCTCAACCGTAAGCATTGTTATAACCAGGTCGATACTTTCTTCTTCCAGCATATTAAATGCATGAACAACAGTATGTGCCTGCAAAAAAGCAGGTGGATGCCGTAGATTTTGCGAAAAGTATTCATTAAAAATCCGTTCATCGATGCGACCGTCTTCCTCAAGCATAAAGGCATCGTATGAATTACAAACCAGGAGTACTTTATGAATCCTGTGCTGTATCAGCTGATCAAACGAAGTATCAACAAAAGTGTATTTTTTGGATTCAATTATATTTCTGTATTTTGGCATGTACGTATTATTTCTACAAAAATAGTGAATGTATATATATAAAGAGAAATTAAGAGGATTATGCTCCGGAAAGTTAAAATCAGTAAAACGAGTGTAGCGGAAAAGGGTATAAGGAAATAGGGTATAGAGTAAGTAACAAGGAATAAGGGGAGAAAATAAGGGTGAATCCGAAATTTTTATTTGATCATTCACCAATCCGTACATTTCCTACCTTTATATCCTATACTTATTAAAAACATCTTTTTCTCCTCTTGCTTAAAATTCTTCCAAAAAAATATAATTCAACAGTAATATTTGCAACTAAAATTTCTACGTTTGCGTCTGTAAAATCATGAAAAAGTTTTTATCCATAATAATTATTGCCGGGTTAGGAATATGCTTTTATTTATATTCCTGTAAACGAGACGATAACTCCTTACCGGTAGCTGCATTTAATTATAATTATTCCAATGAGTGCAGTGTACCGCCGTCAGAAGTCAGTTTCGAAAATCTATCATCGGACGCATCCGTTTACCGGTGGGATTTTGGCGATGGTTCACCCGTTGTTTATGAAAAAAATCCAAAACATGTATATGAGCATGAAGGAATATATAATGTGGAACTTACTGCCTATGGTAATGGCGGAATGCACAGCGAAATAAAAGTTATATATATTGTTACAAAGCCTTTTATTGATTTTGCTGTCAGCGACACGGTAATAAATGTAAACGATTCTGTTAATTTCCACGGAATTGCTTCATCGGGCGTTTTACCTTCTTCGTGGTTCTGGACTTTCGGAGACGGGGGTACTTCAAACTTTCAGAACAGTGTACATAAATTTATTAATCCCGGCATTTACGACGTCACCCTGACGGCTATCAATGCCTGCGGCTCAACTTATATCGAAAAGAAAAAACTTATCCGGGTTAATTCTGTGGGCACACCTCCCGTTGTAAACTTTACTGCAAATAACGTGACCATTAATATTGGCCAAACGGTAAATTTTACAGATTTATCTGTGAATACTCCGGATTCCTGGAACTGGGCATTTTCCGCTGGTAACCCGGGAACTTCAAATTCTCAAAACCCAAACAATGTTCAATATAATACCCCCGGTTTTTTTGACGTAACCCTGACAGCATCCAATTCTTTTGGTTCTAATAGCTTAACCAAGACCGGGTATATTCATGTTTTAGCCGCTGCCCCTACCATGGTTTTTATAAAAAAAATCACTGTAAAACAAATGAACTTTCCCCTAAATCCCCCGGTGTTCGTAAATTTATTTTTTAAAATTAATGACGTTCCTCCTTCCACATATGTCTACCTTAACGGCATGAGCCTGATTTTAAATGGGGTATACCAATCATCGCTTCCGGTTTTCTGGAACATAAACCCGTATTTCCAACTTCCGGTTTTAAATCATGAATACCAGGTTACATTATGGGACAGAAAAGGAATGCCTCCACAAGAGATTCCGGTTGGCTATGTTCAGTTTAATCCTGCCAATTACACAGCTTATCCTTCTGTTATTAATTTAACACTGAACGGAATAAATATGGATGTTGAACTACAGTGGCAATAATGAAATAAGAAACAGAAATGAAGAATGTCTTTTTGGTTTTTATTGGAATTCTTTTTTCATTAAAAGTATTTTCAAATGATACACTGGATTTTAAAACAGTAGATAAAAAAACATATGATTATTATATGTCCCGGCAATGGGACAGCCTGATTGACCTGGGAAACTATGCCATTGAAAACAATATCGATTATTTTTACCTGAGAGCCAGGCTTGGAGCCGCTTACTATGAAAAAAAAAATTTCGAAAAAGCCGCTATCCATTTCGAAAAAGCGCTTGGATTTAATGCATCCGACAGCTATTCCATCGAATCCCTTTATAATTGTTATATTTTCCTGAACCGGCAAAGCGATGCGCATAACATTTTAAAGCAAAATCCCCGGGTTTTTGAAGGAAAAACAAATAAGGGGTTTTTAAAGGAAGTCTTTATTGACATGGGAATTAATTCTACCCAAAATAATACTAATCCCTTTATTGAAAAACATCCTCCCGAAGTACAATGGGCCGAATCAAATAAAACCAACCAAATCTTTTTTGGCAGCGCCGGAATAAATTATTCATTAGGAAAAAACATTCTGGTTACAAATTCATACAGCCATTTACAAATCGGCAATACCCGCCAGATATTTATCGGACCTGAACTTTTAAACGATAATTATACACTGTACCAAAACCAGATTTATACCAATTTCAGTTACAGGTTGTCAAAAGGAACTGTTCTAACTCCTGCTTTTCACTATCTTTCAGTCGACTACAAAACATTGTCTTCTGATTATGACACCATCATACATAAGGTTATACTTAACAGGACTTCTGTAACATTTAATGATTATGCGGCATCACTGACCCTGGATCATAAATTTTTGTACTACGGAATTAACTTATTTGGTACTTTTTCGAGTCTTAATAATTCCAGACAAAAACAGTTAGGATTAATTTTTTCAATATTTCCGAAGGGAAACCTGAATTTATATTCACTTTCAACCTTTGTACTTCAGAAGTCGGGCAAAAATTCAGAATTTATTTTTGAAGAAGCTATTGGCATCAAAATTTTTAATCATCTTTGGGTGGAAGGGTTCATTACTCCGGTAGGACATCTGGAAAACTATGTAGAACAAAGTGCATATATTGTATATAATATAGCAGATATCATTAAACGAAGAGCGGGAGTTTCATTTACTATTCCATTAAATAAATTAAAGATCGTTTTTCGTTACCAGTTTCTCGATAAAGTATCTTCTTTCTCTTTTTATAATAATTCGAAACGGATCGGGCACTTCGACCACCAGGAAAATTTCCTGACAGGAACTATTTCATGGAAATTTTAAAATACATTCTTTGAAATACTGTAAATCGAATGCTTTATAATGGGTTACATGAATTAATAATTCCTGTCATTTCGCATAGCAAAATTCCGAGATTATTGTAATTTTAACACCTCAATTATTATTAAAATAAATTTTGGTTTATGCGTATAAAACGTACATCTACAGATACGGTTATTAATTCTGACAATAAACCTGTTGAGCTTGAACTTCTCAATCCGTTTATAGAAAAATACAAAAACAAAAAAGGGAATTTAATTCCCCTGCTTCAGGCAACCCAAAACACTTTTGGATATATTCCCCGCGAAGCATTTATCCTGATTTCAGAAAAAACCGGGTTAAAACTAAGCGACATGTACGGTGTAGCTACATTCTACGCCCAATTCAGGCTTAAACCGGTGGGAAAACATATTATAAAAGTATGTCACGGAACCGCCTGTCATGTTCAGAATGCCAATGTAGTTTCCGACTCGCTTGTGGAAGCGCTGAAAGTAAATGATGGCGAAACCACACCCGACGGTCTCTTCACTCTCGAAACAGTAGCCTGTATTGGTTGCTGCTCACTGGCACCGGCCATGCTGATTGGGAATGAGGTTTTTGGAAAACTTACAGGAAAGTTAGCAGTAAACGTTGTTAAAGAAATTCAGTTGAAAGAAAAAAATTAATATTACCCATCCGATGGACCATGTTAAAGTATTAGTTGGAATGGCCAGTTGTGGTATTGCAGCAGGCGCCAATAAAGTATACGAAAAAATAAGTTCTCTTAAAAAATCTGAAAACATTTCCTTCGATCTCATCAAAACAGGATGTGTTGGAATGTGCTATAAAGAACCTTTGGTTGAAATAATTGATGAAACAGGCTCCTATGTTTATGGTGAAGTAAATGAAGCCAAGGCTATCGAGATTTTCGAGAAACACATAAAACTTTCCGAACCGGTTAAAGAATATGTAGTAAAAACCGACCTGTTTTCAACTTCCGAAGAATCCTACTGGAAAGGACAAACTAAAATAGCATTGAAAAATTGTGGTGTTATAGATCCGGAGAATATCAATGATTACGAAAAATACGATGGTTACAAAGCCATTAAAAAGATATTCAGCGAAAAGATTACACAGGAAGCAGTTATACAAACAATTCTTGATTCCGGACTTCGTGGACGCGGAGGTGGTGGTTTTCCAACCGGGATGAAATGGAAATTTGCTTTTAATAACAAATCCGACGAAAAATATATTATCTGTAATGCCGACGAAGGCGACCCGGGTGCATTTATGGACCGTTCCGTACTCGAAAGCGATCCCCATGCTGTGCTTGAAGGAATGACCATTGCTGCTTATGCCATAGGCGCTTCAGAAGGAGTTATATATTGCCGGGCCGAATATCCGCTGGCCATTATTCGTCTTAACATTGCACTTAAACAGGCTCGCGAAAAAGGCTATCTCGGAAAAAATATTTATGGAAAAGAGGGTTTTAATTTCGATATTCATGTGAAAGAAGGAGCCGGTGCTTTTGTGTGCGGTGAAGAAACCGCTTTGATGGCTTCTATCGAAGGCGAACGCGGTATGCCCAGGCGCAGACCTCCCTTCCCTGCTGTTTCGGGATTATGGAAAAAACCTACCAACATAAACAATGTAGAAACCTATGCCAATGTTCCGCAAATAATTTTAAACGGCGCTGGCTCCTATAATAAATACGGTTCCGAAAAATCAAAAGGAACCAAGGTTTTTGCTCTCACAGGAAAAATTAAAAAAGGTGGCTTGGTTGAAGTTCCTATGGGAACAACCATTCACGATATTATTTATAAACTCGGCGGTGGAATCCAGAATGATAAAAAATTCAAAGCCGTTCAGTTAGGAGGCCCGTCCGGTGGTTGTATTCCCTCCCACCTTTCCGATACCATAGTAGATTACGATTCGGTAAATGCCACCGGGGCAATTATGGGTTCGGGCGGAATGGTTGTTATGGACGAAACCACATGTATGGTTGATATTGCAAGGTTTTTCCTTGATTTCACCCAGAAAGAATCCTGCGGAAAATGTACTTTCTGTCGCATCGGAACAAAAAGAATGCTCGAAATATTAACCCGCATAACTGAAGGTGAAGGCCGTGAAGGCGATATTGAAACGCTGGAAGAACTCTCGTACCAGATTAAAGACAGTTCGCTTTGCGGCCTGGGACAAACAGCGCCAAACCCGGTTCTAACAACAATCAAATATTTCAGGAATGAATATGAAGCTCACATAAAAGACAAAAAATGCCCGGCTTATAGCTGCAAAAAACTTCTCACCTATACAGTAATTGAAGATAACTGTACCGGTTGTGTGGTTTGTGCCAAGAACTGCCCGGTAAACTGCATTTCAGGGGAACGGAAAAAAGTTCATTTCATTAACCAGGAAACCTGTATCAAATGCGGCGTATGTTTCAGCAAATGTAAATTCGATGCCATCAGATTGTCTTAAAAAGAAATTTTTATTATGAACGAATTAAATATAATATTAAACGGTAAAAGTGTTTCGGGAAATAACGGAGAATCTATACTCCAGCTGGCTAATCGTTATGGAATAGAAATCCCGACATTGTGTAATGACAATCGCCTGGAACCTTATTCATCATGTTATGTCTGCGTTGTTGAAGTAGAAGGAATGCGCGGGCTTCAGCCATCCTGCTCAACAAAAATTACCGAAGGAATGAAAATTGTTACTGACAGCGAAAAGGTTCACAAAGCCCGCAAAACAGCCCTGGATCTTCTTGTAAGTAATCACTATGCAGACTGTACGGCGCCTTGTAAACAAACCTGTCCGGCAGGTGTTGATGTTCAGGGTTATATTTCATTAATAGAAAAAGGGCTTCACAACGAAGCCATTGAATTAATAAAAAAGGTAAACCCCCTTCCTGCTATCTGTGGTCGTGTTTGTGTCCGCCCCTGCGAAGTTGCCTGCCGTCGTAACTTACTCGATGAAGGCGCCCCGGTCGGAATTGACTACCTGAAACGTTTTGCTTCTGATGTTGATTTGAATTCCGATACAAGATATATTGCCAAAACAAAATCGTTAACCGGGAAAAAAGTGGCTATTATCGGTGCCGGTCCCGGTGGACTCTCTGCTGCCTGGTTTTTACAACAGGAAGGGCATTTGTGCGATATTTTCGAAGCACAGGCTCATCCGGGCGGATGGTTACGTTATGGAATTCCGGAATATCGTTTGCCAAATGATATTATTGACCGCGAAGTAGCCGCCATTACCGAACTGGGCACAAAAATTTTCTACCATAAAAAATTCGGCGAAAATATAAGTTATAAGGAACTAAAAGAAAATTATAATGCCGTAATTCTTGCCATTGGCTCACAAGGCGGAACTCCCATTGGCTGCGAAGGCGACGATGCAGAAAATGTTTTCAGTGGAATTGATTTCCTGAAAAACATGGAAGCTACTGGTCAGCGTTATAATTTCAAAGGAAAAACCATCGCCGTTATTGGCGGAGGAAATACTGCCATGGACTGCTGCCGTACATCGCTTCGTTGCAATGCTGATAAAGTATATGTTATCTATCGTCGTACCGAAAAAGAAATGCCTGCCAACCCTATCGAAATTCATGAATCAAAACTCGAGGGTGTGGAATACATGTTTTTAACCGCTCCCAAAAAAGTAAATAAAGACAGCGAGGGGAAAGTTAAATCCATTACCTGCCTTAAAATGGAACTGGGTGAACCCGATGCTTCGGGTCGTCGCCGCCCGGTTACAGTTGAAGGTTCCGATTTTGATGTTCCCGTTGATTATATTTTAGCCGCTATCGGGCAAAAAACCCAGGTTAACTTTATTGATGATATAAATAAATTTTCTACCGAAGGCGAACTGAA
Organism: Bacteroidota bacterium; assembly: GCA_037441645.1. Lineage (GTDB taxonomy): Bacteria > Bacteroidota > Bacteroidia > Bacteroidales > GWA2-32-17 > GWA2-32-17. The sequence continues at coordinate 32,135 of JBBIRU010000037.1, read as the reverse complement.
AATAAATAAATGGGGTGACCTTGATGCCGACAAACAAACACTTCAAACCGGAATAAAATCTGTTTTTGCCTGTGGAGATGGCGTTACCGGGCCGGCAACTGTTATTGAGGCAATTGCCCAGGCACGCAAAGCTGCCCGAAGTTGTAATCAGTTCCTTACAGGCCAAACGCTTCAGCCCGAACCCTACGAATTTATCAGTAAAAAAGATAATTTCACCAAACAGGTAAAAGAAGATTATAAAGGACATTTTTCTGCCCAGAAACGCCACGAAATGCCTACTATTCCCGAAAACAAAAGGCTTAATTTCAACGAAGTTGAGTTGGGCTATGAAAACGAAACCGTAGCTATTGAAGAAACCAATCGTTGCCTCGAATGTGGCTGTGTTGAATATTATACCTGTGACCTTAAAAAACACGCATCCGCTTATTCAGCTACCCAGGAAAGATATAAAGGCGATTTTAAAAAGTACCGTGTCGATTTTGCTCACCCTTTTATCGAAATTGACAATAATAAATGTATTCTCTGCTCCCGTTGTGTAAGAATCTGCAGGGAAGTTGTAGGAGCTAATGCGCTTGGATTGATAAACCGCGGTTTTGAAACTTATGTTGCCCCAAGTTTAGGAAATAAATTAACCGATACCGATTGCGAATCATGCGGTATGTGTATCTCAACATGTCCAACTGCTGCCATTTCAGAAAATGTTTATTTTAAACCCGGTCCGGTTGAAACAGAAAGTTTCAATACCATTTGTAACTATTGTTCTGTAGGTTGTGAAATAACTTTGCACAAAAAAGGAAATTTTATTTGGAGAGTTACCGGACACGAAGGAATGGTAAATAAAGATGGAAATATTTGTCGTTACCCAAAATTCGGATATCAATATCTGAATGATAAATCACGATTAATTAAGCCATTATACAAGAAAGATGGAAAATTTGTAGAAATTTCTTTCGAAGAAGCATTTAATATTATTGCTGAAAAGATTTCTGTAAAATCTCCTGGAGAAACTGCTGTTTTTGCAGGTGCCAGATTATCCAATGAAGAGATTTTCCTTGTTAAAAAACTGGCAAACGAAGGAATTAAAACAAAAAATACAGGTTCTTTTCATTATTTAGGCAGAGGTGAAGGTTATACAAACAATAGCCACCTAAACACACCATTTGAACAAATCGAAGGAGCTGATAAAATTTTCATTTTCGGGTCGGAAACGAATAACGACAATGCAGTTGCCGGCTTCATGATTTACAATCAGCATTACTTAAATCACAAAACACTGATCCAGGTCAGTAAACATAAAGAATCCTCCATGCTAAAAAAGGTCGATTCATTCCTTCAGGTTCGTTCATATTATAGTTTTATAAAAGCAGCTAATCATTACCTGCTTTCGTCCGGGAAACAAAATTCTGTATTTATTTCTTCTCATTGTAAAGATTTTGAAACGTATAAAGTATCATTATTAGCAGAAAAATTTGATGATTTAGCTACTCGTTCGGGTGTAAGTATAGATTCTATTATAGCATTTGCTGATGACTATAACGATACGCCCAATGCCATCCTGGTTTTCTCTGAAAAAGAAATTTCAGCCCACTGTTCTGCAGAAATAAGGAATTTTGCAATGATTACGGGCAAGCTTGGTAAAACTTCTATGGGTATTATTTCATTAAAAGAAAAAAATAATTCTGAAGGTATTCTTAATTCAGGAATTTCAAATGGCTCATCCAATGAATTACTTAAATTCCTTGAAATGGGCAAAATAAAGAATCTATTAATCTGGGGGGAAGATCCTCTTGCCTGTGCATGCGATAAAAAACAGGTTTCGGGCTGGTTAACTGAAGCTGAATTTGTAATGGTTCAGGATTATTTTATGACAGATACTGCAAAATCAGCCGATTTAATTCTTCCGGCAACTTTTCCTTTTGAGACCGGAGGAAGTTATACTAATACCCAAAGAGTTATTCAAACCTATGAACGTGCTTTTAAATCAACCCTTGAGAAATGCAACATTGGGCAATTAAAATCTCTTTTGAAAAAGTTTGGTATGGAGTCTGTTCCAGAAGATATTACAAATGATATGCTTCATTCAATCTCTGAAAATTTATCAAAAAATGAGTTCCATTTTGTTCAAACCGGAATGAATAATCAGAATCGTCTTTTCGATCACGGTTGCGACCATATAGTGTTAAAATCTGATCAATTATTTGCAAAATTACTCACTAAAAAAACTGAAATCTATGAAATAGCCAGGTAAAATTTCTAAATATTGAAATTTACAAAAGGCCAAACGAAGTTCGACGACACAAATAAAAACAAATAAATTGGAGCAAATTCCATATAACCTCTTTAAAAAAATAAAAAACATACGCATGAAAGAGTTTAATAACATAGATGATATTCTCGGTTTTGCCATTGAAAATGAGCAGAAAGCAGTAGATTTCTATAAAGAGCTGGCCTCAAGGACAAAAAACAGTGAAATGAGCGAAACATTTGAACATTTTGCCCAGGAAGAAGTAGGACACAAAGCAAAACTCACTAAAATTAAAGAAGAAAAGATTTTTAACCTGGGTTCAGAAAAAATTGCCGACCTTAAACTCTCCGATTATGTTGACCATGTAAAAGCTACAGGCGACATGAGTTACCAGGATGCATTAATATTGGCCATGAAACGTGAGAAATCCGCTTTTAAGCTTTATACTAACCTGGCAGGAAAAACCAACAATCCCGATTTGCAAAAATTATTTCAGCAACTTGCCCAGGAAGAGTCGAAACACAAACTCATGTTCGAAATTGAATACGACGAAGTTATCCTTAGAGAAAATTAGTTGATATCTGCCAGAACTGTTTTGTTAATTATTTGTTTTTTTCTAACAATTTCAATAGCATTGTTAGGACAATCAAATAATGAAAATATATTTCAGTATAAGAAAGTATATCCATCCACTTTCCAAGGAAAATATTTAGTCATCAGGAACTGGTTCTCAAACAAATATGGGTTAACTTATACTTCCGATCCATTAAAAGACAATATCTTACGTTATACATCAACAGTTCAGGTAAAGAACCCGGAAGTAAAGAATACCTATATCGGTGAATTAAAATATATTATTAATGCGAATCAAGGGTTAAAAAATTAAAATTATATAAGCCACCGCAAGTCTGCCAAAGGCATGTACTAATAGCCCCTTGGTTGATCTTACCTTGCTAGCTTTTTGTATATCTGTTTTTTCAATTATCCAATTAAATAATGATTCTATAGGTTGCCTAATTCTCGAAACAGCAGTAGAAAATAAATCATCCGCAGCTTTTATTCTTTTCTTTATAACATCATCCATTCCTTTTATTCCTTTGATTGGTGTTAGCATTTCTGAGTTTGAGTTGATTTTTATTTCTTCGTTAAAATCTATGTCAGAATAAATCTTGTCGCCAAAAAAAATCCTGTTTTTTAGCTTTGCCCAGGCTTGTTTGTATACTGTTATATCATTTACAGAGGCAGGGGTAAATAATATTTGTTCGGGATGTGGGAGCTTGCCTGTTCTACGGTAACCCAACAAATGCAGCTTTAATCCATGGTAAAAAATACCTTTAGTCGAGCAATAACTTTTATCTGTTATTTCTCGTGCCACTTTACTGCACCGTTTTCCAGAACATGTTATTATTGGTAATGAATCTAAGACATTTTGAGATAAGCAGCAATCTTCCGGTTGGTGTTACTAATCGGGAAAATGCACCATTTAGATTATTCAATCTATTATCAAAAGCCTGATAACTTCCTAATTTTGGGAACCACGATCTTAAATAATTTTCCGCAAACCGATGAATATGCTTCACTCTTACAAGATTTTCGCATTGCATTACATACAAATAAATTGTCATGATTTCTTCGTCTGAAAATTCAGGTGTCGAATTATTGCTGAACCTTTCGCAGTAATATTTTAATTCTTCGTTGAACATTTTGCAGATAAAAAAATAAATTTTCACTAACTTGTCATCCTTATCCTTGGTAATCATATTTAAATGTCAATTGGTAACTGACACTAAGATACTGATTATCAAGGATATAAACAAACTTATTCCATTGATTTTCAAACAATTATTGAATATTTTTTAAGTGGTTTCAACTCTTGATTCGCATTATTCATATATGGTGTAAGAAAGACAGGTTCCAGTTACTGATAAATAATTTCGAATATTATGATTTCAGTAGCAAAGAAACTGTTCCGCTCGAAGAGTTATCAGAACCTGGATTTGACAGAAATAATTTAAATAAATTTTTTGTTACTGATTTTTCTAAGATTCATATTGATTCAATTATAGAATCGCTTAACCTTTTTCTTGAATCTTATCTTATTCCTGAATATGACCTATTACTTGCAAACAATGGTTCCGACTCTATCAAGTGTAAAATAATTACTGAGAATGATTCTCTTATTCAATATACTAAACTTAATTTACCGGACACTTCTTTATATAGTATTAAAAAGAATAATGTCTTTAAAATTCTAAGAAATTACAACCATTTAAAGTTTGAAGATTTTCCCGATAATGTTCCGATAAAAACTTCTGGAAAAGAAATTCAGAAAATCAAATTAGGAAGTAGCTTTGAAATTGATTTTAGTTTTAGTAAAAGAACCTCTCCATTATCGCAGGAAGTTGGCGATAGCTTAAAGAATTATGTAGAAGGGCTTAGAAATGGATATGGTTTTGCCTGTGACTATAATTATTATTTTAAGAAAAACTTTGGGACAGGGCTAAATATTATTTATATGTTTTCTTCAAATTCGACTACTTATCAGTACTCCATTTATAATACAGGGAAATTGTCTGAAAATATTGAAACAATTATACTTGCACCATCTATAAGTTACAGAAGCATTTCCAGTAATGAAAAGTCTGTTTTTTATGCAAAAGGTTTTGTCGGTTACTTCAATTATACAGACATTGAAAATAAATTAATTGGCATAAAAGCGAAAACCTATTGTACCGGGATATCTGCCGGATTTGATCGTTTTCTTGGAAACAATTTTATTGTGGGGTGTTCACTTTCTTATATTTCTGGTTCCATCGGTAAAATAAAAATCTATGGAAAAATTATCAAACTAAATGAAAGGGAAAGCCTTGATCGCTTTGAAATCAATCTGGGAATCAGATTCTACATGAACTGAAACTGGCAGCCTAATCTTAATTAGTCAAAACACCATTATGGTGCATTTTTCAGAAACCAAAATTGATAATTACCGAGTATCATGTTTTGTATGTATTAAAACAAAAAAAGCCATTCATTTCTGAACGGCTCTCTTTATAAAAGTTGGCGACGACCTACTCTCCCGCGAATGCAGTACCATCGGCGCTGACAGGCTTAACTACTCTGTTCGGTATGGGAAGAGGTGGGACCCTGTCGCAATAGTCACCTTAAGTTTTTCAATAATGATTGACGTACGGAAGAAAAATATTTAAATGCCTTTCTGAAAGAAAAGTTTTCGGGCAATTAGTACTGCTTGGCTTTGACATTACTGTCTTTACACCTGCAGCCTATCAACGTCGTAGTCTTCGACGACCCTTTAAGGAAATCTCATCTTGAGGTTGGCTTCGCGCTTAGATGCTTTCAGCGCTTATCCAGTCCAAACATAGCTACTCTGCAATGCAGCTGGCGCCACAACAGATACACTAGAGGTTTGTCCGACTCGGTCCTCTCGTACTAAAGTCAGGTCCTCTCAAATTTCTAACGCCCACCACAGATAGGGACCGAACTGTCTCACGACGTTCTGAACCCAGCTCGCGTGCCACTTTAATCGGCGAACAGCCGAACCCTTGGGACCTTCTCCAGCCCCAGGATGTGACGAGCCGACATCGAGGTGCCAAACCGCCGCGTCGATATGAGCTCTTGGCGGCGATCAGCCTGTTATCCCCGGAGTACCTTTTATCCTTTGAGCGATGGCCCTTCCATGCGGAACCACCGGATCACTTTGCCCTACTTTCGTACCTGCTCGACTTGTCAGTCTCACAGTCAAGCGCCCTTGTACCAATACACTCTACGCACGGTTACCATTCGTGCTGAGGGCACCTTTGGGAGCCTCCGTTACTCTTTTGGAGGCGACCACCCCAGTCAAACTACCCACCATACACTGTTTCCTAAGTGTTTAGGATTAGATTCCAAATAAACCAAGGGTGGTATTTCAAGGTTGACTCCACGATGCCTGGCGACACCGCTTCAAAGTCTCCCACCTATCCTACACATAGTTTACCCAAAATCAATGTAAAGTTGCAGTAAAGGTTCACGGGGTCTTTCCGTCCCGTGGCGGGTACCCGGCATCTTCACCGGGACTACAATTTCACCGAGCTCATGGCTGAGACAGTATCCAGATCGTTACACCATTCGTGCAGGTCGGAACTTACCCGACAAGGAATTTCGCTACCTTAGGACCGTTATAGTTACGGCCGCCGTTTACTGGGGCTTCGATTCAGAGCTTCTTCTTGCGAATAACCCCCCCTCTTAACCTTCCAGCACCGGGCAGGTGTCAGGCCATATACATCATCTTACGATTTAGCATAGCCCTGTGTTTTTGTTAAACAGTCGCCTGGACCATTTCTCTGCGCCCCTGTTGCCAGGGGACCCTTTCTTCCGAAGTTACAGGGTTAATTTGCCTAGTTCCTTAGCCATGATTCACTCGAGCGCCTTAGAATTCTCTTCTTGACTACCTGTGTCGGTTTGCGGTACGGGTAGCTCATATCTGAAGCTTAGGAGGTTTTCTAGGAAGTCTGATTAGGGTCGCTATCCGCTTGTCCGAAGACTCACGGTACTATCAGGTTCGGCACGTCGAACGGATTTACCTGTTCAACATATACCTACACCCTTTAACGTACTATTCCGTCAGTACGCGGACCTTTCACTACTTCGTCACTCCATCGCAATATGAGCTAGTACTGGAATATTAACCAGTTGTTCATCACCTTCCCCTGTTTTCCAAGGTACAGCTTAGCTCCCGACTAACCCTGATCCGATTAGCGTTGATCAGGAATCCTTAGTCTATCGGCGGACAGGTTTTTCACCTGTCTTATCGTTACTTATGCCTACATTTGCTTTTCCAGCCGCTCCAGCATGCCTCACGACACACCTTCAGTGCAACTGGAATGCTCCCCTACCAATTATTACTAATTCCATAGCTTCGGTAATATGCTTATGCCCGGTTATTATCCACGCACAACCGCTCGACTAGTGAGCTGTTACGCACTCTTTGAATGAATGGCTGCTTCCAAGCCAACATCCTAGCTGTCAATGCAGTCGCACCACGTTAGAACAACTTAGCATATATTTGGGGACCTTAGCTGATGGTCTGGGTTCTTTCCCTCTCGTCGCTGGATCTTAGCACCCAACGGCTCACTCCCGTGTATATGTTATAGCATTCGGAGTTTGTCAGGGGTTGATAGGCGGTGAAGCCCTCTAGCCCTATCAGTAGCTCTACCTCTATAACACTTAACCACGAGGCTGTACCAAAATACATTTCGGGGAGTACGAGCTATTTCTCAGTTTGATTAGCCTTTCACCCCTACACACAGCTCATCCAAAAACTTTTCAACGTTAACTGGTTCGGTCCTCCATCTCGTTTTAACGAGACTTCAACCTGGCCATGTGTAGATCACAAAGTTTCGCGTCTACCCCCACTGACTATACGCCCTATTCAGACTCGCTTTCGCTTCGGCTGCGGATCTTAAATCCTTAACCTTGCCAGGGAGGAGTAACTCGTAGGCTCATTATGCAAAAGGCACGCCGTCACCCTAAAAAGGGCTCCGACCGGTTGTAAGCGTACGGTTTCAGGTACTATTTCACTCCCCTGTTCGGGGTTCTTTTCACCTTTCCCTCACGGTACTAGTTCACTATCGGTCTCTCAGGAGTATTTAGCCTTACCGGATGGTCCCGGTAGATTCAGACAGGATTTCTCGGGTCCCGCCTTACTTAGGATACTGCTAGAATAATTATTGCTTACGTGTACGGGACTATCACCCTCTATGGTTTAACTTTCCAGAAAATTCTACTTTGAAATAATTATGCATATCGCAGTCCTACAACCCCATGCTTGCCGAAACAATCATGGTTTGGGCTGTTCCCTGTTCGCTCGCCACTACTTAGGGAATCACTATTGTTTTCTCTTCCTCCGGTTACTTAGATGTTTCAGTTCACCGGGTTTGCCTCCTTTTCAGGATCCCTGGTCTTCAACCAGGTGGGTTTCCCCATTCGGAAATCTACGGATCGCAGGTTATTTCCACCTTCCCGTAGCTTATCGCAGGTTATCACGTCCTTCATCGCCTCTGAGAGCCAAGGCATTCACCATACGCTCTTAGTTACTTTATCTTTCTTATTTATTGAGTAGGCACTCAAAAATGTTTTCTTCCAATACGTCAAAGAACTTAATCCAAAAAGGATTTGTGGAGAATAAGGGAGTCGAACCCTTGACCCCCTGCGTGCAAGGCAGGTGCTCTAGCCAACTGAGCTAATCCCCCAGAATTATCACAGACAGAAATTTGTCATATAATTGATAGTAGTCCCGCGCAGATTTGAACTGCGGACCCCTACATTATCAGTGTAGTGCTCTAACCAACTGAGCTACGGGACTGTCAAATCTTCGCAAAAGGACTATACCTTTCACTCTGGGATTATAAAATATGAAAAAAAGAAAAGGAGAGAGGGTGATTTGTAAATTCTGAGAAAAAAATCTTCTCTAGAAAGGAGGTGTTCCAGCCGCACCTTCCGGTACGGCTACCTTGTTACGACTTAGCCCCAGTTACCGGTTTTACCCTAGGCCGCTCCTTGCGGTTACGGACTTTAGGTACCCCCAGCTTCCATGGCTTGACGGGCGGTGTGTACAAGGCCCGGGAACGTATTCACCGCGCCATGGCTGATGCGCGATTACTAGCGAATCCAGCTTCACGAAGTCGGGTTGCAGACTTCGATCCGAACTGAGACCGGCTTTATGGATTAGCTCCCTGTCGCCAGGTGGCTGCCCTCTGTACCGGCCATTGTAACACGTGTGTAGCCCTGGATATAAGGGCCGTGCTGATTTGACGTCATCCCCACCTTCCTCACAGCTTACGCTGGCAGTTTCGTTAGAGTTCCCGGCATTACCCGCTGGCAACTAACGATAGGGGTTGCGCTCGTTATGGGACTTAACCCGACACCTCACGGCACGAGCTGACGACAACCATGCAGCACCTCGTAGACTGTCCCGAAGGAAAGGCACCTTTCGGCACCGGTCACTCTACGTTCAAACCCAGGTAAGGTTCCTCGCGTATCATCGAATTAAACCACATGTTCCTCCGCTTGTGCGGGCCCCCGTCAATTCCTTTGAGTTTCAATCTTGCGATCGTACTCCCCAGGTGGATGACTTAATGCTTTCGCTCAGCCGCTGACAGTATATCGCCAACAGCGAGTCATCATAGTTTACGGCGTGGACTACCAGGGTATCTAATCCTGTTTGATCCCCACGCTTTCGTGCCTCAGCGTCAGTAACAGCTTAGTAAGCTGCCTTCGCAATCGGCGTTCTGTGTGATATCTAAGCATTTCACCGCTACACCACACATTCCACCTACTTCAACTGTACTCAAGAACAACAGTATCAATGGCAGTTCTACAGTTAAGCTGTAGGCTTTCACCACTGACTTGCTATCCCGCCTACGCACCCTTTAAACCCAATGAATCCGGATAACGCTTGCATCCTCCGTATTACCGCGGCTGCTGGCACGGAGTTAGCCGATGCTTATTCGTACAGTACCGTCAGCCCCGAACACGTTCAGGGGTTTCGTCCCGTACAAAAGAAGTTTACAACCCATAGGGCATTCATCCTTCACGCGGCATGGCTGGTTCAGGCTTGCGCCCATTGACCAATATTCCTCACTGCTGCCTCCCGTAGGAGTCTGGTCCGTGTCTCAGTACCAGTGTGGGGGATCATCCTCTCAGACCCCCTAGCCATCGCAGCCTTGGTGAGCCGTTACCTCACCAACTAGCTAATGGCACGCATGCTCATCTCTAACCGTCGGAACTTTAATTGTCAGAAGATGCCTCCTAACAATATTATGGGGTATTAATTCAGATTTCTCTGAGCTATTCCCCAGTTAGAGGTAGATTGCATACGCGTTACTCACCCGTGCGCCGGTCGCCACCAAATATTGCTACTCGTGCTGCCCCTCGACTTGCATGTGTTAAGCCTGCCGCTAGCGTTCATCCTGAGCCAGGATCAAACTCTTCATAGTAAAAAGAGTTGAAATTGCTCAAGATTCATTTCTCATTAGAATTGACAAATCACTTACCTCAATTTCTCCTTTTCAATATTCTCAAAGAACGTTTTTCTAAATTTGGGATTGCAAAGATAAATCAATTTTCATTACCCGCAAACTTTTTTAGAAAATATTTTAAACAATTTTATTCAGAACGTTTTTTAAAGAGGCTGCAAAGGTAACCGGTGTATCTCTATTCTCCAAATATTTTTTCAACTATTTTTATATTATTTTACATGGTGCTGTAAAACATTATTTTAAAATGATGATTTATTCAAATAATCCAGCAATACCAACAGATTTTACCTTCCTTTCTTATATGTTCAACCCATAAAACTTCCCCTTTTAATTTATATGCCTACTTTAAAATATCTTAATTCTGCATATATAGTATATGTCCTTTTAACTATTTAAAGTATATTCGCAAGTCATTATCTATTCTTATATTCATTAATAATTCGCAAATGACTGATTCTGTAGTAATTATACCAACATATAAGGAAAAAGAGAATATTGAAAACATTATACGTAAGGTATTTTCGCTTCCAAAAGCCTTTCATATTTTAATTATTGAAGACAACTCTCCGGACGGGACAGCTGCCATTGTTAAGACATTACAAAAGGAATTTCCGGATAATTTATTTATGGTAGAAAGAAGTGGAAAACTTGGGCTTGGTACTGCTTACATTACCGGTTTTAAATGGTGCCTTGAACATGGGTATACATATATATATGAAATGGACGCTGATTTTTCTCATAACCCGGAAGATCTTCAACGTTTGTACGAAGCGTGTAGTACTGAAGCACCCGCACTTGCTGTGGGTTCGCGTTATAAATCGGGGGTAAATGTTGTAAACTGGCCCATGGGCAGGGTGATTATGTCGTATTATGCTTCTGCATATGTTCGATTTATTACAGGTATGTCGATTCGTGATACTACTGCCGGGTTTGTTTGTTATCACCGAAAAGTATTGGAGGCCATCGACCTGGAAAAGATAAAAATGAAAGGATACGGCTTCCAGATTGAAATGAAATTTACCACTTGGAAACTGGGATTCCCTATCGCTGAAGTTCCTATCATCTTTACCGACCGCAAACAGGGATCATCAAAAATGAGCGGTGGAATATTCGGTGAAGCATTCTGGGGTGTACTGAAACTTAAAGTAAACAGTTTCTTTAAAACCTATAAGCCTAAACAAGGGAAATGATATGCTCAATTATTATTTAAAAGGCGCTACCCTTGTTAACGAAAACCGTATTTATAAAGCACATGTTCTTATTTCGGACGGAATAATTAAAGAAGTTTCCGAAAGAGAATTTGAAAGTATCCCCGCTTCATTTGAAACAATTAACGCCGAAGGACTACATCTTCTGCCAGGTGTTATTGACGACCAGGTTCATTTCCGAGAGCCCGGACTTACTCATAAAGGAGATATTTATTCCGAATCAAAAGCAGCTGTAGCCGGTGGCATTACATCATTTATGGAGATGCCTAACACCACCCCCCCTGCAATTACCCAGCAATTACTGGAAAAAAAATTCAACATTGCTTCGCAAAAATCGTTTGCCAATTACTCGTTTTATATAGGCGCTTCTAACGACAACCTGGATGTTCTCCTTAATACCGATAAAAACAACGTATGCGGAATTAAGGTTTTTATGGGTTCATCAACCGGGAATATGCTTGTGGATAATGAAAACACTTTGTCGCAACTGTTTCGGAAATCAAAACTCCTGATTGCCGTCCATTGTGAGGAAGAAAGTATAATCCGGAACAATGCTTCATATTATTTAAATAAATATGGAGATTATGCTCCGGTAAGCGCACATCCATTAATTCGTTCTGAGGAAGCTTGTTATACCTCATCGAAAAAAGCGGCTGACCTTGCAAATAAATTCGGAACCCGGCTGCACCTGCTTCATTTGTCAACTGCCAAAGAACTTTCGCTTCTTACTGATAAACCTGTTTCAGAAAAAAACATAACATCGGAAGTATGTGTTCATCACTTATGGTTTACCGATGAAGATTACGAAACATATGGTACACGAATTAAATGGAACCCGGCTATAAAAACTTTCCACGACAGAAGCAAGCTAAGGGAAGCCGTTAACAACGGAACTCTCGATATTGTTGCTACCGACCATGCCCCCCACACGTTGGAGGAAAAATCGGCAGGGTATTTCCAAGCGCCTTCGGGCGGCCCATTGGTTCAGCATTCTTTAGTAGCCATGCTTGAAATGTATCACCAGGAAATTTTTACTTTGGAAAAAATTGCAGAAAAAATGAGTCACCTACCTGCCCGGGTATTCAATGTAAAAAATCGCGGATTTATCAAACCCGGTTATTTTGCTGATCTTGTTCTGGTAGATTTAAATAATCCATGGACTGTCAACTCTGATAATATATTATATAAGTGTAAATGGTCTCCATTTGAGGGTACAACATTCAAATCTAAAGTGATTACCACTTTTGTAAACGGAATTCCTGTATATAATAAAGGTGAGTTTAACGAAAGTGTAAAAGGTAAAGCTCTGGTGTTTGAGAGGTAGACAATTTATTTTTTCTTCTTCTTACCCACACCCTTTAATTCCCTAAAGGGAGCATTCACGCCAAACCAAATGTCACACTGAGGTTCTCGAAGTGTGAGTTTTTACTAAAACATTCATCCTTCGAGTGCCTCAGGATGACAAAAAAAGTAGTTGCAATTAATAAAACAAAAAACCGTCTGACATTTGCAGACGGTTCTTTTCTGTTAAAAAGGATATATAGTTAGAACGAGAAGGAAATACCTGCCGACCATGGATATAGTTCGGGGCCTTCACCATTCCTGAGGAGAGACGAAAGACTATAATTTACAAATACACTCATGTCGTTGTATCCAAGACGTCCGGTCAGACCATATTGAAAGGGCGACAGATGGAAATCATCGCGTTGTTTTTCTTTGTTATCGTTACCATTCAAATCAAATACCTGTTTGGTATGAGTACCCACCCGAAGGGCGCCAACTACTCCAACGCTCAGGTGAAGCCAGTCTTTTTTATGGTTTACAGGCAACTGAAATTCAAGCAATAACGGTAAAGTCAGGTAAGTTGCAAGCAATTTATTCTTTTTGTATTTAATAGTATCGGTAAAATAGGTCAGATCAGCTGAATCGCCAATTAACCTGTTGTCGCTGTTAAGCCTGTAATTGTTGAATTGTAATCCAAATCCTGAAGTAATTCCTACATACTTTTTCACAATTCCAATGTTAAATTCTGCAAAGTTCAGGCTGAAAGTCCATGATTTTGCCTGGTTAAGAGACATAAACTTACCGGAACCGGTTAAATCCATTGAATTGGCATTGTTAAGATATCCGTTTAAACCCAGGTCAATACCTGCCCAATGTCCGTTGTATTTATTACATTTTGTTGTATCGGAAATATCAATATCAATAGTGTCTTTATCTTTAAATTCAACTTTTTCATCTTCAGAAATAATTATAATTTTAGTTTTGCCGATAAAGATGGTTGATGTGTCTTTTTTCTCCTGTGCAAACACTCCCGTTGCTAAAAAGACTGCTGTTAAAATTACTGTAAGCTTTTTCATATTCTTAAAATTTTAGGTTTTCCTGTTCAATTTTGTCGTATGACGGTTGGGTGTTTTGAAAAGTTACAGATGAAGGCAAAGATTTTTTCAATGAATTCGGGAAAAAGTTCAATAAATACCATTGCCTGAATTTTATTTGAGAAAACAACTATGGTTTCGGCTAATAAAGGAATTAAAGCATCTTTGGGAGCATGCTTTAATAAAAAATCAGCAAATACATGTCCGATTAAAACAATCCTTTGGAACTCTTTTCATTTATCTGTTCAACTTCTTTTTCCTTTTTATTTACAGATTTGCCTTTGTTAAAGCGGTAACTGATTTCGAGCATGAAAATATTTTTCAGAATATCAATATTATACCACTTGTTTTCAGTATAATTATCAGTTTTGATATAGCTTCCCTGGTTAAAATCAACACCCCAGGTTATCGGAGTAAAGTATAAAAGCATAACGCTCAATTTTTCTTTAAAGAAAGGTTGCTGAACAAACAATATCCAGAAGTCGTTATCGCCTTTGCTATAGCCTTGCGCTGTTATGTATTTACGCATGTTGTTCTGATACTGAAATCCGGCTACGGTTTTCGATTTCTGATTTTGATAGATTAATTGATTCGACATAGACCAATCGTTAAACTCATTTGTTCTCCCGGCATATTTTACACTGCTTTTAAAAAAATCGAAACTGGATTGCAGAAAAATTGTTTTGCTAAAAGGAATGGTAAGACTTGCTTCAACACCATAATTCTTATAGTATCCGGCATTGCTGTAGTTGTATTCAAATATACTGTCAGATCTTAGGGTTCCGATTTCTGTAATATAATTATTCGAAAAGTGATAATATGGTTCTATGCTAATCAACCCCTGGAGAATATTGGTCTGCAGAGAAATTTTATTAGTTACTTCGGGTTTTAACAAAGGATTTCCTGTTCTTATTGTTTGCTGGTCGACTAAATATGTATAAGGGTTTGTTTGACTAATGTTTGGGTAATTGCTGGCAGCCCTGTATTTTGCTTTAATATCCAGCATCCTGGAAACAGAATATTTTACATCAGCATAGGGCTGGAAAATTAAATACGAGTTTTTTTGCCCATCTGCATCGGGCGAACTTGTTTCGCCTGCTCCCCCGAATTTTACACTGAACTTATCATTCAGTTTCCAGGAATAATAGGAATAAAGTTTATGACGGATATCTGTATAATTGAATTCGCTTTTAACTGATTCAACGGTAAAATTACTATTGAGGTCTTCCCATGTATTTCCATATCCTATCTGCAGGCTGGTTTTATTGTTAAATGTATGCACATATTCCAAATAAAATTTTGTGCTGTTTTTCACATCATTTCCTTCTTCGTTTCTTTGAAACAGAGACATTTCATTATATTCATTCGTGTAGCTGTTATTATAACTGGAAAAAGTAAAATTTGAGTTGATAACATTGTTTTCGTTCAATTTTCCCTCATAAAAAAGCGAATTGTATGAATTTAAATTATCTGACTTATTTCCTGATGCTGAATTAAAACTGTTAAAAATACTGTCATTTATACTATATGTTACATTATATTCCTCAAGGGAGGTATTGTATTTTAAGGGTTGTTTCATTAACATACCTTCATAACTTATGGTATGTTTCGGGTTAATATAATAATCGGCTCCAAGCGTATAATTAATATACATCTGTTTAATTTTTGTATTGACATCATTTTCCGATACAGGATTTTTATCTATTACCAGCCCGTTATTATATTCTTTTTTTGCTGCTGAGTTAAAATTAAAATTATTGTAGTTGTTGCTGTATTTTGCATATACATTTACTTTATTGTAAACATAGTTTACGGTTGCTGAGGCACCATTTTGAACAGGAATATATGCAGACTTTATCGGATCAGAATCGGCCATTGACCTGTCGCTGACATAAATTTCAGTTCCCCGGTAATCTTTTTTAAGTATTATGTTAATTACTGCGGAATAACCTTCCAGGGCATACCTCCCGCCCGGGTCGCGGATAACTTCAACTTTTTTTAACCGTTCGGGCGCAAGATTTTTTACATATTCCTGGTCTTTCTCAATACCATCTACCAGGATAATGACTTTGCTGTCATTGTCCACTTTAATTGAGTTGTTATACCTGTCATAATCAACCCCGTTTATTTTATCTAAAACTTCCTTGGTGTTAGAAGCTCCTTCCTTCATTTTTTCAGTTACAACCTGTACATCACGATCCAGTTGATTTTCCCGGGAACTTTCGCTGACAGAAACTTCATTTAAAAGATTAGCGCCTTGCTCTAATTTGAATACCCCGATAAATTTATTCTGAGTGACCGAAATCACTTCTGATGTATCTGTTTTATATCCGATAAAACTAACTACAAATCGATAATTTCCGCTCTCTAACGAAACAGAAAAAAATCCCTTATTATTTGTTACTGTTCCGGCAATCAGGCTGTCGCGTGTATTGTAAACAGTTATATTACAGAATTCCAGAATATTTTTTACCTGGGCATCCTTAACCTGCCCGGTTATTTCAACTTTTTCCTGGGCAAACGATATGACATTATTCAGACATGTCAGTAAAACGCATAAAATCAGTCTCATGATAAAATTATTTTTAAACAACCAAAGAATAATTACTTATGTACGGTTCTGGAAAAACCGAAACGACCTATACGAAATGAATATTTATCGGTTTTATGTCTTTTATCTGTTTTCTTTTGAAAATCGACATCGGTACCCGTAATTGCGCTGATTCCCTTACTCCCTTCTTCAACAACATCCCATACGCTAAGATTATTCATCCCGGAAGGCGATGACTGAATTGCTTCGTAAGGAACGTTTTCAATCATATCGCGAAAATGTGAATATTTAGATTCGGCAAAAATAGCATCGTATGTTTTATCAAAGTTATCGTGATTGTGGCCATTATTTTCAGCCATATAATTCCCGGTGTTTAGCTCAGGCAGATTCCGTATTTCATTTTTCTTTACAGTACTGTCATGTTTTAATATATTGTTGTCATTTGCTAAAGAGTGGGTAGTATCCATATTGATTACCTGTGCCTGATGATTGATTTTAATTGCTTTGTTGTTATTTACAGCTATATTATTATTTGCTTTTTTATTAATAAGTGTTTGTTTCTGAACTTCTTTATAATTTAAAGAATGAAGAGAAGTGGCAAATATCCTGGGTGAATTTCCGTGTTGATCGGTATTGTTAAAGAATGTATACACAAGGAAAAGTAAAACAATAGCTGCGGCAGCAGATAATGAACGAAATACCATCTTCCTGTAAGAAATTCCAACAACGTGTCTTTTTAATGATTGCTTATCGGGATACTGAATGGATAAATCGGGTTTAGCAATTGTCTGGCTAAAAAGTTCTATATCTTTTTCGAGCAAGGGATTTTGATTAATGTATGCCGAAAGGATATTTTCGTCTTCCATTAAAATTTCATTTTCAATTTTGGCAACACACAGTTCATTAAATCTTTCGCATGAAATTTCGATCCTTTTTAATGATTCCTTATTGCTGAATTTTATGGTTGTATCTGCTTTCAGAATAGTTTTTTCAAAAAGCTGTAGGTCCTTTACTTTTTCAGGATTCAATTCCATGTATTGTGCGAGAAGAATCTCATCGTCATGGCTGAGGGCTTTTTCAATTTTACCAACACAGAGCTCGTAGAATTTTTCAGAAGAAATTTCGGGGAAAGAAGCCTTCTTTAAGCTGTTCTTGTCAACAAAGAAAATTTTTTCGGGTTCAATTTTAATATTTCTAACCAGGTTGAGTTCTTCATCCAGATCAGGATTTCCGGTAAGAAAAGCCATGAGTTCGAGTTCCTCGGAATGCGAAAGTTTTCCATCGAGGTAATCGATAAAAAACAATTCGTAATTATTCCGGTTTATTTTCATGACTTTTATTTTTACACTAAAACTGACATATCACCTATATATTCTTTCAGAAAAACTCTTGCCCTGTAAATATAAACTTTTACCTGTGCTTCTGAGAGTCCTGTAATTTCTGCAATTTCATCATACGAATATCCTTCATAGTCGCGAAGTAATAAAACAGATTTCTGATCGGCAGGTAATTTTTCAATGGCTTTATTCAAAATTTCACCTACATCGGAATAACTTCTGCTGGTTGAGTTCTGTGATGGATCTGCCTGTTCGAAGTTTACCATTCTTTTATCTTTTCTTATTCCGTCAATCATAGTATGGTAGGCTGTGGTGAAAATATATGATTTTGCTTTCTGAAAATTTACATTGGCTACATTAATCCATAATTTTTCGAACGTATCCTGAACAACATCTTTTGCCTTATCCTTGTCTCTCAGGTTTTTTAAAATAAACCTGTAAACCCCGTCAGCAAAGGCATCAACTGCTTTATTGTATTCGTCGGTCGTCATTAAATAAGTTCGTTTTCGGGAATAGGACGGAGCAAGTTACGGAAAAGTTACAGTGACTTAAAAAAAATCAGAACCAGTAATTATAATTATTTTCTTTTTTAATCGAAATTAATTATAATATATTTCGGTTTGTGTCGAAATTCATCATGCGTCTTTTTCTAGAATACACTCCATATAAAATACAAAGTTCGTAATATATAATACGCATTCTATTTCTACCTTATTTCATTTTGAGTTACGGAAAAGTCACAGAGGGGGAATTTTAGAAACTGTTTTGATTTCTTGTTTTGACTTAGTTAATGTCCTACGGACAAACTATCATTAGTTTTATTTTTTATTGATATTCAATGCCTACGGCATATTTTTTTTCCATTAGGAGATAAATACCAATTAAAAAAACATCGGGTATTTCCCTTCAGGGGATTACATCCTGGAATTAATAAACGGTGAAATTTCAAAACAGTTTTTTAATTTATTTTATATTATTCATAAGATTTTGGTTCTTGCCCGTCAGTCTTCGAGAACCTCAGACTGACGGGAGAAACTTTAAAAAGCACCCCTTTATTCAATTAGATGAATATACTATGATTAAAAAATATTCCCTACTTTTTTTGTATTTTCTAAAACTTTTCTACCTTTGCACTCCCAACAAAAAGGGATGTTCTTTAGATCATGGCCCGTTCGTCTAGGGGTTAGGACGCCAGGTTTTCATCCTGGAAACAGGGGTTCGATTCCCCTACGGGCTACAATTTTTTATTAAAAATAATTATTATGGCAAACCATAAATCGTCAGAAAAACGCATTCGTCAGACCGAAACACATCGTATCGAAAACCGCTATAGCGCAAAAACTACCCGTAATGCTATTAAAAAGTTACGTAGTACAACTGATAAAAAAGAAGCTATAGAACAACTACCTGTTCTTAAAGGCATGCTGGATAAACTGGCCAAGAAAAATGTAATTCATAAAAACAAGGCCTCAAACCTCAAATCGAGCCTGACTTTACATGTAAACAGCTTAAAATAGAAAAATATTTACTTTATTTTAAAAAAGTCTTCCTACTTTTAGGAAGACTTTTTTTATGGAACAAAGAAAAAAACTTAGTATAAAAAACTGGGCAAAAGAAGATCGTCCACGCGAAAAGCTTATTCTTAAAGGGAGTAACAGCCTTTCGCCGGCCGAACTGATTGCCATATTAATAGGCAGTGGCACAAAAGAGGAATCGGCCGTAGAAGTTGCCAAAAGATTACTGAAAACAGCCAACAACAATTTACATGAACTGGCCCAGTTCGACATAAAACAACTGAAAAAAATCAAGGGAATTGGTCAGGCCCGTGCTGTTACCATTGCTGCAGCACTCGAACTTGGACGCAGGCGAAAAGCCGAAGATATTCTTCAAAAAAAAACAATTTCAACAAGCCTGGAAGCATTTGAATATTTTCAATCTTTTTTAGGTGATCTTCCTCATGAAGAATCACACTTTGTTACCCTTAACAACGCAAGCAAGGTAATTGCTCATCATAAAACCAGCCAGGGAGGAATGGCCGGAACAGTAATGGATCCACGGCTTATATTAAAACAAGCCCTGCTCGACAGCGCCTCAAAAATAATTCTGGCACACAATCACCCAAGCGGAAATACCAAACCCAGCGATGCCGACGTTACTATCACAAAAAAAATTAATGAATCGGCCAAACTGATGGACATAACCCTGCTCGACCACCTTATAATTACACAACAGTCGTATTATAGTTTTGCCGATGAAGGAGTTTTATAATCCAGACTTTCCTTCGACGCCGCTCAGGATGACGTCTGGGATTAATCTTTTTGAAAACTGTTTTTTATAAGATTCTGAAGAATGTTATTAGTCTATACTGAAAACAGAAGCCCAAGATTTGATTACATTGTAAAATTTCTGTTTGAAAATTTAATCGGCTCTCCCTTTCAGTTTACTGAGAATAAAACTGCATTTGAAAATCATGCAGGTGCTAAAATAAGTTATACTCACGTTAAGCCTTCGGGCGGATTATGGATAAAACCTTCGGGTCTGCTTTTTGAAAAAAACATACATTCAACCCCGGTTACGGTATCTGAAAACTCCTGGGGTAAAGTTTTTTTTGCAAATACAGAAAGTTCTGAAGTACCATTCGATATTTTTTCTGCATCATTTTATATTGTTAGTCGCTACGAAGAATATTTGCCTTTTGAACCTGACGCATTCGGAAGATTTCCACATACTGCTTCTGTTTTATACAAAAGCGATATTCTTTCAAAACCCATCATTAATATATGGTCAAAAAAACTTTCAGAAACTCTTGTTTCCTGTTTTCCGGGCTTTACTTTTAATTCACCTGCATATACTTTTATTTCTACCATTGATATTGATAACGCTTTTGCATACAAAGGGAAAGGACTATACCGAAATACCGGCGGGTTGTTTAAATCATTAATTACTGCTGATTTTAAAAAGGCATCGGAAAGGTTAAAAGTTCTTTGGGCAAACCATCCTGACCCTTACGATACGTATGATTTTATTTCTCAGATTCACGAAAAGTATAATGTAAAACCCAAAATATTTATTTTGAATGGCAGGTATGGAAAATACGACAAAAATATTTCACCCAATAACCCGCTTTTGAATGATAGGCTAAAACAGATTGGTGCAAATTGCGAATTCGGTATTCATCCCTCTTACAAATCCAATTTCAGCAATTCGCTAAAAGCGGAAAAAGTTGATTTGGAAAAAGCTGTTCAGAGAACTATTTATATATCGCGTCAGCATTTTCTGATGTTAAAATTTCCTGATACCTATCTTCAGCTTATTGAAAACGGAATAAAAGAGGACTTTTCGATGGGATACTCTCATGTAACAGGCTTCAGGGCAGGAACCTGCAGTTCCTTTCCTTTTTTTGATGTAAAAAACAACCGGGAAACCCCTCTGACGGTTTACCCGTTTCCATGGATGGATCGTACTTTACGGCAATTTTTAAATCAAATGCCGGATGACGCGATTCCATTTATTTCCCAAAATATTAATATGATAAAAGAATCTGGCGGCACCTTCGTATCTTTGTGGCATAATGAATCGCTGGATAACTCCGGATACTGGAAGGACTGGAAACGGGTTTACGAACATATGATAAAAACAGCAACAACATAACCTTAATTATTACAAATAAACATTCAAACATCTGAATTCAGAACCATGAAATAAAATATTCCGTTATTCAAATGTTCTGATATTCAGTAAATGATTGCAAGAATTAATCAACAAAAGTGAATATTCAATATTTACCACATAAAAAAATCAATTTCAAAAAATGGGACGATTGTATCCGGAATTCAATCAATGGAAATCTTTATGCTTTTTCCTGGTATCTCGATATTGTTAGTGAAAAATGGGACGCATTAATATTAAACGACTATGAGACAGTAATGCCTCTTACACATCAGAAAAAACTTGGCATTTCCTACCTCTCACAACCTTTCTTTTCTCAGCAATTAGGTGTTTTTTCATCCCACAGTATAACATCAGAAATTGTTTCAGCTTTTATACTTGCCATACCCTCAAAGTTTAAGTATATCAATATTAATCTCAATAAATATAATTCCATTCCGGGAATTGAACCGGAACAAAAAAAGAACCACAATTTTGAGCTTGACCTGATTTTAGATCATGAACAAATTTGCAGGAAATATTCAGAAAACACCAGAAGAAATATTTCAAAAGCAAATCAATATAAATTAAAAGTACTCTCCAACTCGTGTCCGGTTGACGAACTCATTAAGCTGATTAAAAATAATATAGGGGTAAAAGTCGAGAACCTTCCTCTGAAGAAATATTCAACCATTCAAAAAATTGTAAGTACTTCGCTACAAAACCAATGGGGCGAAATTCTTTCGGTTTATAATGCCGAAAACCATTTACTGGCAGCTGTATTTTTTCTTTTTTCTCATAAAAAAGCGTATTATCTTTTTGCTGCCTCAACCGAGGAAGGAAAAGAAAAAAGAGCCATGTTTTTATTAATCGATGAGTTTATCAGAAAATATTCTGAAAAAAACATGACTCTTGATTTTGAAGGTTCAAATATTGAAGGGTTAGCCAGGTTTTACCAGGGATTTGGAGCTACCGATTGCCAGTATACTACTATTAAACAGAACCGGCTTCCTTTCCCTTTGCGTCTTTTAAAAAAATAATTGGCATTGGAATTTGATTCTACAAGTTTAATTTATACTTTTAAAGTGTAAATATTAGCCATATGGAAGTAAAAATTCTCAGCGATAAAAATTCCCTTTTGAATCAGTTTATTTCCGAAATCAGGGATGAAGCTATTCAGCGTGACAGTATGCGTTTCAGACGAAACATGGAACGCATCGGCGAAATTATGGCCTATGAAATAAGCAAACAATTTACATATGAAGAAAAGGAAGTAACTACTCCTTTAGGTATTGCCAATGTTAATGTTCCGGTTGAGAAACCTGTTTTAGCAACTATTCTCAGGGCTGGGCTTCCACTTCACCAGGGTTTGTTAAATTATTTCGACTCATCCGAAAATTCATTTATTAGCGCTTTCCGTAAATACAGTAAAGACGGCTCCTTCCAGATTGAGCTCGAATATATTTCCTGCCCATCGCTGGAAAACAAAACCCTTATTCTTTGCGATCCGATGCTTGCCACAGGCTCTTCTATGGTTCTGGCATTTAATTCATTAATTCGCAACGGAAGGCCAAAAAACACACACATTGTTACAGTTATTGCCTGCCACGACGGAGTACAATACCTTCAGAAACACCTGTGTGCAAAAAATGTTACTCTATGGGCTGCCGCTGTTGATGAAGAACTTACCGTTAAATCCTATATTATTCCAGGCCTGGGTGATGCCGGCGACCTGGCATACGGCGCAAAAGAACACCTGCAGTAGTATTTCTTAAATTCCCTGTGTCAGCTCAGATCTTTCCAATAATATTAAATAATTAAAATTCTTGTCCTCAAAACTAAACTACGCATTCATATTTATATAATATAACAAAGTGATTTAGTAAACATGTTTCAGAAACTCCTTATATTATTTTTAATCAGTTCTGTAAAATTTGTATTTGCTTTTCCTTTTGCATTAAAATATCATTTTAACTTTCCCACAACGCTTCTTGTTACTTCTGTTGGCGGTATAGCGGGTGTGCTTTTTTTTGCCTTTATTTCTGCCGAATTACTTATATTTTATCATTGGTTTGTACATGTGTACCTCGCAAAATTTCCAAAGATTCATCGCTTTGCTAAAAATGTTAAAAAATTCTACCACAAATTCTTTCCAAGAAAACAAAAAAAAATATTTAATAAACGCTCTAAAAGATTCGTAAGAATAAAACAAAGCTGGGGCCTTGCCGGAATTGCGCTTCTAACTCCATTGTTATTATCAATACCCATAGGCACTTTTCTGGCCATAAGATTTTTTACCCGTTCGAAAAACACGTTGTTGTTATTATGTTTATCAGTAATTTTCTGGTCCGTAATTTTTAGCCTGATAGTTCACTTTACAGATATCCGGTATTAATCGAAAACCATTATATGTTTATTGTTTTTATAGTCAATTGTAAATTTTAAATTTTTCATAGAAAATAACCTTTCCTTCATCTTTACATTCTTCGAATAATTTCTGAATTGTTTTATTTAACACAGGATGAATAATATCCGGACATATCTCAACCAAAGGAGTTAAGGTAAATTTTCGCAAATGAAGCCGGGGATGCGGAACCTGAAGCTCAGGACGGTTAATTATTAAGTCTTCATAAAATAAAATATCTATATCCATCAATCTGTCCGAATAACCTTTCTCTGATTTAATTGTTCTTCCTAAAAATTTCTCTATCCCATTTATTTTTTCAAATACAGAAAAGACATCAAGAGAAGTTTCCAGTTTCAAAACCATATTATAAAACCAGTTTTCAGATTTATAACCCCAGGGTTCGGTTTTATAAACCGAAGAAACAGCTATAACTTTTTCATTTTTCTCCTGCAATAACACTATTGTATTATTCAGATTTTTCAGACAATCACCCAGGTTGGTTCCTAATAATAAAATCACTTGTTTCATAGAACAAATATACTCATCCATTATCGTTAAAAATGAATTTTATTAAGTTATAAACAAATGAAAATCGAAAACAGGTATTTTGTAAATTTACCCTTCGCTTACATCATCCATTATTTTCTTTTTTATAGAATAGCATTGGTTTGATCTGTAAGAATTAAATCAAATAATCTGTCAGTCTAATGAATCAGTTCGTTCATCTTCATGTTCACACCCAGTACTCCATCCTCGATGGCGCTTCGAATATTAAAAATTTAGTAAAAAAAGCAGTCGAATTTCAAATGCCGGCCCTTGCCATAACAGATCATGGAAACCTGTTTGGAGTAAAAGAATTTTTAAATGCGGTATCAAAACATAACAACGAAGAAAAGAAAAAAAGGAAAGAAGCAGAAAAAAATAATGAAACCTATGAACCCAGGCTCATTAAACCTGTTGTAGGTTGCGAAATGTACGTAGCACGCCGCACACGAACCGATAAAGATAAAGATACCAAAGACGATAAAAGCGGAAACCACCTGATTGTTCTTGCTAAAAACGAAAAAGGTTATAAAAACCTGATTAAACTGTCATCTATTGCCTTTACCGAAGGATTTTATTCCAAGCCCAGGATTGACAAGCCCCTGCTTTTTAAACACAAAGAAGGATTAATAATATCAACGGCCTGTATCGCAGGAGAGATTCCCCGCGCTATTCGTAACGGCGAGATGGAACTTGCAGAAAGCATTGCGATGGAATTTAAAAAGGAATTTGGCGATGATTTTTATCTCGAATTACAACGACATAATACAACAGATCCTGAAGCAGATCAAACTGTTTTCACACAACAGGAGATTGCTAATAAAGGATTATTGGAAATCTCAAAAAAAACAGGAATAAAAGTAATTGCAACCAACGATGTGCACTTTATTAATGCTGAAGATGCCGAAGCTCACGACCGTCTCATTTGCATTAATACCAACAGCCAGGTAGATGATACCAGCCGTTTAAGGTATACCAAACAGGAGTGGCTAAAATCACCCGAACTCATGGCCAAGATTTTTCAGGATATTCCCGAAGCCATTGTCAATACGCTTGAAATAGCCGAAAAAGTTGAAATATACTCCATCGACAGCACGCCGGTAATGCCTGAATTTCCTATTCCCGAAAGTTTTGGTACCACAGAATCCTACAAGTTAAAAATCTCTGAAGAAGATCTTTTAAAGGAATTTTCACAAGACACATTCAACAGGCTTGGTGGATATCACAAAACATTAAGGGTAAAACTAGAATCCGATTACCTGGAACACCTTACCACTATAGGGTCTGAAAAGCGTTACGGATCAGAACTGTCAGAAGAAACCCGGCAAAGAATAAGATTCGAATTAGACACCATGAAAAACATGGGTTACCCGGGATATTTTTTAATAGTCCAGGATTTTATTGCAAAAGCACGTGAAATGGGAATCTGGGTAGGTCCCGGTCGTGGTTCTGCCGCAGGTTCGGTAGTATCTTATTGCCTGCAGATTACTGATCTTGATCCCTTTAAATACGACTTACTGTTTGAGCGTTTTCTTAATCCCGAACGTATTTCGATGCCTGATATTGATATTGATTTTGACGAGGACGGCCGTGAAGAAATTCTGAAATGGGTGGTAGAAAAATATGGAAGAGACAAAGTAGCCAATATTATTACTTTTGGTAAAATGGCCTGTAAATCTTCTATCAAAGATGTTGCCAGGGTACAGCGGTTGCCATTGAGTGAGGCCGACCGTCTTTCAAAACTGGTTCCCGACGGGCCAGGAATGACTCTTGAAAAAGCATTTAAAGAATCACCTGAACTAAAAAAAGAAATGGACTCGGGAACCGACGAAATAAAATCCACACTTGCTTATGCAAAAACGCTGGAAGGTTCTGTCAGACAAACCGGACTTCATGCCTGCGGAATAATTATAAGCCGTGATTCTTTAACGGAATATATTCCGGTTTGTATTTCCAAGGAATCCGATCTTCTGGTAACCCAGTTCGACGGCCATTATCTGGAGGAAGTGGGAATGCTGAAAATGGATTTCCTGGGACTAAAAACACTTTCCATTTTAAAAGACGCTATAGAGAATATTGTTATCTCCAAAGGGAAAGAAATTGATATAAATAAAATTCCGCTGGATGATAAAAAAACCTTTGAGCTTTTCAGCAAAGGACTGTCAACCGCCGTATTCCAGTTTGAGTCGGATGGAATGCGAAAATATCTTCGTGAATTAAAACCCAATCGTTTCGAAGACCTTATTGCAATGAACGCCCTGTATCGTCCGGGGCCAATGGAATACATCCCCAGTTTTATCAATCGTAAACACGGAAAAGAACCTATAAAGTATGATCTTCCCGAAATGGAAGAAATTCTGAAAGATACTTACGGTATTACCGTTTACCAGGAACAGGTTATGTTGCTATCGCAGCGGCTTGCCGGTTTTACAAAAGGAGATGCCGACTCGTTGCGAAAAGCTATGGGTAAAAAACAAAAAGACGTCCTCGACAAAATGAAGAGTAAGTTCATGGAAGGATGTAAAAACAATGGGCACGATGAAAAAATATGTGAAAAAATATGGGCCGATTGGGAATCATTTGCCCATTACGCATTTAATAAATCTCACTCCACCTGTTACGCCTACCTTGCTTACCAGACAGCTTACCTGAAAGCACATTACCCGGCCGAATTCATGGCGGCCAACTTAAGCCGTAATCTCGACGACATCAAAGAAATAACAAAGCTCATGGATGCCTGCCGACGGATGAAGATGAACGTGCTGGGGCCCGATGTAAACGAAAGCTATATCAAATTTACAGTTAACAAAGACGGAAATCTCCGGTTCGGGCTTGGGGCTATCAAGGGATTAGGTGAAGCAGTAGCCGAAAACATAATAAAAGAAAGAAAATCAAACGGAACATTTAAAGATATCTTTTCATTCGTTGAAAGAGTCAATCTGAGTTCGGTAAATAAAAGAAGTATGGAGGCCCTGGCCTATTCTGGCGCCTTCGATTCCTTTACCGAACTCAAACGTCA
Source organism: Bacteroidota bacterium (assembly GCA_037441645.1). Taxonomy (GTDB): domain Bacteria; phylum Bacteroidota; class Bacteroidia; order Bacteroidales; family GWA2-32-17; genus GWA2-32-17. The sequence continues at coordinate 4,763 of JBBIRU010000037.1, read as the reverse complement.
CCATTATTTTTGCGGGGGAGAAATTTCCTTTATTGAGCAACTTATCCGGTACGGAAACAAGCTACAGGCTGACAAAAACAATTCGCAACAAAATCTTTTTGGAGCGGCCATTCCTGTTGATGTAAAAAAACCAGAGGTGCCTGAGTGTGAAGAATGGACAAGATTATTTCAACTCGACAAAGAAAAAGAACATATTGGCATATATTTATCAGCACATCCACTTGACCCTTACCGTTTTGACGTAGAGCATTTCGCTACCAATGAACTTTCCGAACTGCACGACCTTACAAAACTGGACGGAAAAGAAATTATCATTTCAGGGTTTGTAACAACGTCACAGACAAAGACTGCAAAAAACGGAAACCTTTATGCCATCGCTACTATTGAAGATTTTTCTGACACCTTTAAATTTAATCTTTTTGGTAAAGAGTATGTGGAATATGGAAAATACATGCAGGTTGGTATGTGTCTGCTGATAAAAGCCAAAGTTCAGAAAAGAATTCGCGATGAGCAAAGAACCGAACTGGAAGTGAAAATTTCAAAAATTTCACTTTTATCGGAAGTAAGAAATGAGATCAGAAAAGTTGTTTTACGAATAAAATTACCATCTATTACAACCGAATTTATTGATTCCATTGAAAAACTTTGTAAGAAAAACAAAGGAAAAACCCAACTCACTTTTAATATTGGCCTTCCCGAGGAAAAAATTTATCTTGAAATGTTTTCGCGAAATTATTCGTTTACCTTAAATAACGAGGCCCTCGACTATTTCAACGAAAACGATCTGGATTTTAAACTCAATTAAAATTTGATTTGGTTGTTTTAGTAAAAAAATATAATTTAAGGGTTCTTTTTAAAAAAACTAAACTCATTGATTATGACTATAGAATTAACAGATTCCAACTTTGAAGAATTAGTAATTAAATCTGATAAACCTGTTTTAGTTGACTTTTGGGCAGAATGGTGTGGCCCATGCAGAATGATAGCGCCAATGGTTCACGAACTTGCCGAAGAATATAACGGTCGTGCTGTTTTTGGCAAAGTAGATGTAGATAACAATGTCGGTATTTCATCAAAATACGGAATCCGTAACATTCCAACTGTTTTATTTTTCAAAAATGGTGAGATTGCAGATAAGCAGGTTGGTGCCGTTCCTAAAAAAGTATTGGCCGAAAAAATTGACAAATTATTATAAATGTAAACCACCTTCGGGTGGTTTTTTTAACCCGGAACATTATGTCAGTATTAATGGAATTTGCTATGTTTCCAACCGATAAAGGAGCAAGTGTCAGCGAGTATGTAAGTAAAGTAATTCAGATGATCAGAAATGATGCTGAAAATTATAAGCTTACAGCTATGGGAACCATTATTGAAACAGAGACAATAAAAGAAGCCCTTGATATTATTCAGAAAGCAAGTGATATTTTAACCGAGCACAGCGACAGGGTTTATTCTTCCATCAAATTTGATATTCAAAAAAATAAAAATAATCGCCTTCAGAGTAAAATTCAATCTATTGAAAATAAAATCGGAAACGTAAGTAAATGACCAGAACCCTGTTTCTTCTGCTATTTGTTTCTTTCACAAAGGTTCTTTTTTCGCAGAACTTTATGGAACAGATAGTGTTTAAGTCGGGTGAGAAAATTTCTTATAATATAATGTATAATCTTGGTTTTCTATGGGTCAATGCCGGTAGGGTTGAGTTTTCGGTTGATAGTTCCCAGTTAAATAATAAGCCGGCTTATATCTTCAAAAGTTCAGGAGTTTCATATTCCGAATACGATTGGGTTTTGAAAGTTCGGGAAGTTTTTATGTCATACGCAGAATGTGAACCATTTAAATCTATAAAATACGCCAGAAAATCTATTGAAGGAAGTTATCATGCCAATGAAACATATTTATTTGATTATCTGAATAAAAGAATATACAGCGAGATAGATAATAGTAATACCAAACCATTTAAAGATACACTTGAATTAAAACCAGGTACCTGGGATATGCTCACAGCCATTTATGCCTGTAGAAATCTGGATTTTTCAAAATATAGTCCGGGAGACATAATTCCGCTCAATGTCCTTCTGGACAATAAGTATGAACCCATTAATATTAAATATACCGGTTCCGAATATTATAAAATCAGTAAAGGAAAAAAAATAAAATGTATAAAATTTACAGCAACTCTTGTAGCCGGTACTGTTTTTAAACCCGGCGATTCAATGACAATTCTTGTTACTGACGACAAAGTGCATCTTCCGGTTTATATAGAGGCCGATATTTTAGTCGGTTCTGTTAAAGCTTTTATTAACTCATTCAGTGGATTAAAGTAATCTTTTTTTTCGCCTTTACAGGTATCTCTCTAATATTCTTGCGATTAGTTTTTCTGAAAAGGTTTCAAAATTCATTGGAAACTTATTAACAATTTATTAAATTTAAAGGCAACTTTTTTTTATTATTTCTGTCTTAATATTAAGACCCTTCAACTAATTTTTAGTATGAGATATTTTAAAGCATTAAAAATAATTCTGATAATAATTGGCATTCTTTGGACTACAGGTTCATTTGGTCAGTTATTAATCAATACATCACCTACTCCCACTCAAATGGTACAGAATGTACTTGTAGGCGGAGGAGTTACTGTTTCAAATGTTACTTTTCAGGGAGCTTATGCTTCTACCGGTGTTTCACAAATAGGAATTTTTACCAATGGGAGTACTACAAATCTTGGATTAGACCAGGGAATAGTAATTGCCAGCGGTGATGTTAATAACATTCCAAATACTCCCGGAACATTGATGAGTACTGGCCTTGCCGGAGCAGGATCTCCTGAAATAGATGCCATTGCCGGTAATACATCTTATGATGCAGCTGTTCTCGAATTTGATTTTACTCCTTTAGATAATACCGTTTCATTTAATTATGTATTTGCTTCAGAAGAATATAACGATTATGTAAATTCTTCTTATAATGATGCTTTTGGTTTCTTCGTAACCGGTCCAAACCCATTAGGTGGAAATTATGTAAACCAAAATATTGCAATTCTTCCCGGTACAACTACAGCCGTTTCTATTAATAATGTTAATAATGGATATTCGAGTGGATGCTCAACGGGGCCTTGTAATAATTGTGCTTATTTTGTAGATAATTGTAATGGTAGTACTATTATCTATGATGCATTTACAACAGTTCTTGCGGCACAATGTGACGTAACTGCATGTGTTCCTTATCATATAAAAATTGCCGTTGCCGATGTTGGCGATGGTATACTGGATTCAGGGGTCTTTCTTGAAGCAAATTCCTTTTCAACAGATGCAACAGATATACAGGTTACTTATAGCAATCCCTCCGGCAATGCTGCCGGCGAAGGGTGTTCAACCGCAACGGTTACCGTTAGTACAGGAAACACTTTACCAACCCCTCAGGTAATTAATTACACTATGACAGGAACAGCAACCAATGGAGTTGACTTTCCTATAATACCGGCGACGTCAGTAACTATTCCTGCAAACAGTAACTCAACTTCTTTTACCATTACTCCAACCCTGGATGCCTTAACAGAGGGTACCGAAACAGTGATTTTTGCCATTCCCAGCGCCTGCGGAGGTACCTCATACGATACTGTTTATATCGCTGATAATACCGTACTCAGTGTAAATGCCGGTACTGACCAGAGCTTATGCGCCAGTGCATTACCCGCCATACTTACAGCCACTTCATCCGGAGGAGTCCCCGCTATAAATTTCGATTGGAATAATGGTGGTGGAAACGGAGCCTCTGTTCAGGTTTCTCCGGTAAGTACCACAACCTATACCGTGACGGCAACCGATGCCTGCGGACAAACAGCAACAGACAATGTTATTGTAAATGTAACACCGAATCCAACATCAACGTTTACTGCTACTACTCCTATCTGTGAAAATGATCCATGTATTGTTCAATATACCGGGAATGCCGGTGCCGGTGCAACTTATAATTGGAATTTCAACGGAGCTACAGTTCAAAGTGGCTCAGGACAAGGCCCATATACAATTACCTGGGGAACTGCAGGTGTCTATAATTTAACTTTAACTGTAATCGAAAACGGATGTACCAGCAGTCAGTCTTCACAATCTGTAACTGTATATGCTGCTGGTAGTCCCCAGTGTTGTACTATGCCAACACCTAATGCGGGACAGGATCAGACAGTCTGTTTATTAACAACTACACTGCAAGGTGTTGCATCTACTGCCGGAACCTGGACAAGTAGTCCTGCTACGGCTATATTTACAAATGCAACCAGTCCAACAAGTTCGGTAACTGTACCTGCTGGTGGAACTTACCAGTTTACATGGACAGAATCAAACAGTGCTTCCTGTACTGCCAGCGATATCGTTTCCGTAACATTTAATCAATCACCTATTGCAAATGCAGGTGCAGGTGGCCAGACGTGTTCCCATTCCTTTAATTTAACCGGTGTTGCCAGTGTTGGAACCGGAACATGGACAGCGTCACCATCAACAGGAGTTGCTTTTGCCAACGTCAACAGCGCTGCTACTAATGTTACGGTAACAACTGACGGAGTTTATACTTTTACATGGACAGAAAACAACAACGGATGTACCAGTAGTGCAAATGTTAATGTCACATTTACAAGCCAGCCTGTGTCAAACGCCGGCCCCGATGCCGCAGTATGCCAGCTGAATTATACTTTACAGGGGGTTCCGAGTATTGGAACCGGAACATGGACGGCTATATCGGGCCCGGGAAATGTTTCTTTCAGTCCTCCC
>JBBIRU010000036.1:0-61212 GCA_037441645.1 Bacteroidota bacterium | reverse complement strand
CATTTAACTATACAGTAACAACAACAGGAACATGTACGCAGACTTCGGCCAGCGGCACGGTTACCGTAAACCCCAATGCAACCATTACTTTGACATCAGCAGCCGGCACGAATGCGCAAACGCTTTGTGTAAATACCGCGGCAGCCAACATTACTTATTCAGTTGGCGGAGGAGGAACAGGTGCAGGAGTTACAGGATTGCCTGCCGGTATGTCGGGATCGTACAGCGGCGGAACTTATACTATCAGCGGAACGCCTACTGCTACAGGGACATTTAACTATACAGTAACAACAACAGGAACATGTACGCAGACTTCGGCCAGCGGCACGGTTACCGTAAATCAGGATGCGGCTATAGCATTAACATCAGCAGCCGGCACGAATAATCAAACATTGTGCAACAGCAATCCTGTAACAAATATTACTTATTCCGTTACGGGAGGCGGAACAGGCGCAGGTGTTACGGGCTTACCCGCCGGTATAACCGGAAATTACAGCGGCGGAACATTTACTATCAGCGGAACGCCTACAGTGTCGGGCACATTTAACTATACCGTAACCACGACAGGCACCTGTACCCAGGCAAGCGCTACAGGTTCCATTACCATTACTTCTATTCCTGTTGCCGCTATTTCCTATAACGGAAATCCTTTCTGTTCATCTGTTTTGCCTGTAAGTGTAACTCAAACAGGCTCCGGAGGCGGAACATATTCTGCTCCCGGCGGATTAACCCTCGATCCGTCCACAGGTACAATAACACCTGGTACAAGTACTGCCGGAACCTATACAGTAACTTATACCATATTACCATCGGGTGGTTGCCCGCAGGTCGATGCAACCACTTCGGTAACCATCAACTCTTTGCCAAATGCATCTTCCGGTGCAACCAACATATTATGTAACGGTGGCACGGCTACTGTTACAGTATCAGGCACAGGAGGTCTGGCTCCTTATACAGGAACAGGAAATTTCACTGTTACTGCCGGAAACTATAATTATACCATCACGGATGCCAACGGATGCACATCATCTACCAGTATTACAGTTAACGAACCTGCTGCTTTAGTAGCATCTTCTTCTGCTACCTCAATTTTATGTAATGGCGGAAACTCAATTGTAACCGTATCTGCCACCGGGGGTACTGTACCCTATACCGGTGATGGAACATTTACGGAAATTGCAGGATCATTTAATTATACTGTTACCGACAATAACGGATGTACTTCATCCACCGGCATAACCATCACCGAGCCTGCTGCTATTACCTCATCGATATCGACAACCCTGGCCGGCTGCGGCTTATCCGACGGAACGGCAACAGTTACGGCATCCGGAGGTACCGGTACTCTTTCCTATTTATGGCCCAGCAATAACACCAATGCACTTGAAACAGGCCTTGCAGCAGGATCATATACGGTTACCATCACTGACGGAAACGGATGTACATCAACCAATGTCGCCAGTATTTCGAATAACGGCGCGCCAACTACCAGTACTGTTCCTACGGATATTTTATGTAACGGTTTAAGTACCGGGGCTATAGATTTAACGGTTATCGGTGGCACAGGACCTTTTACTTATACATGGAGCAACCTGGCATCCACCGAAGACTTATCGAATATTCCGGCAGGAACATATAATTATACTGTTACGGATGTAGCCAATTGCCAGGCAACCGGATCGGTAAATATTACGGAGCCATTGGCAATAACAGTGTCTTCGTCTTCAACACCAATCATGTGTAACGGAGAAACAACAACTATTACTGTTTCTGCTACCGGAGGAACCGGACCTTATACCGGTACAGGTAACTTTGTCGAAATTGCCGGAACTTACAACTATATTATTACTGATGCTAATGGTTGTACTTCTTCAACCAGCATTACCGTTACCGAACCGGCTTTACTGAACTCCCTGATGCTTGAGCCGACCTCTCCCAAGTGTAATAACAGCAACGACGGGCAGGCTGTAGTTGTAGTAAGCGGTGGTACTACTCCGTATACTTTCTTATGGAGTGATATATTAAACACCACAAATGACACAATTACAACATTAAGCGGAAATGCGGATTATTTTGTTACTATTACTGATGCACACAATTGTGTCACCATAGATTCGGTTCATATTGATGCGCCTCCCCTGCTTACATCAACAGGAAATGCCACACAGGCAAACTGTAATGCCAGTAACGGTATGGCTTATGTTACAGCATCCGGGGGCACAACACCATATACTTATTTATGGAACGATCCTTTAAGCTCAATAAATGACACTGTTAATAACCTGGCAGCCGGTTCTTATACGGCTACTGTTACCGATGCCAACGGATGTACTACAACTTATACTGCAACTATTAACAGTATCAGCGGAGGAATAATCCAGGTAAGCCAGGTAAATAATATATTGTGTTTCGGAGATTCTACAGGTTCTATTTTTGTGAGTATTGCGGGCGGTACTTCTCCGTATACTTACACATGGCTGCATGATGCAACCAACCATACAGATTCTGCAACAAATCTGCCATCAGGAATATACCAGGTTACTATCACTGATTTTAATTCCTGTACTTCCGACACATCTGTTACTGTTTCCCAACCTTCAAATGCTTTAAATTCAAATATTACCATTCAGAACATTTCCTGTTTTGGCAATACCGACGGAATTCTGACAGCCAATACCCAGGGAGGGTCATCACCCTATTCTTACATCTGGAGCAACTTACAGAACACGAATACAATCACAGGATTATCTGCCGGAAGTTACGATGTAACAATTACCGACAATAATGGATGTACTTCCACCTCTTCTGGCTCCATAACCGAACCATCAGCCATTTCTATTGCAGATTCTACGATCAATCCTACTTGTTTTGGTGGAAATAATGGTTCTGTGTTAATTACTATTACCGGCGGAACACCCTTGTTTACTTACGCATGGCCGGGTAACGTCAATACCCAGAGTTTAACCAATGTAGGAGCAGGAATTTACACATTGACCGTTACAGATGCAAATAACTGTACAACTACATCGATATCGTCGCTTTCGAATCCCCCGGCTATTATAATCCTGGACACCACCATGGTTTCAGCAAACAATACCGGAATCATTGATATTACTGTAACGGGTGGTTTATTACCTTACAATTATATCTGGTCGAATAATGCAACTACCGAAGACTTATCAGATTTAGCCAACGGAACTTACATTGTTACAGTTACCGATATGAATTCCTGTGTTTCTTTAGACACTGTAGTTATTAATATTCCTGAAATGCCAATTACTATCCCATCAGTAATTACTCCTAACGGTGACCATAAAAATGATGATTTTGAAATAAAAAATATTCAATATTATTCAAATGTTTCTGTTGAGATTTTTAACCGCTGGGGTGACCAGATATTCATTTATAACGGAACCGGTATGGGATATAACGACCATACTAACCGGTGGGATGGAAAACACAATGGTAAAGACCTGCCGATGGGGTCTTATGTCTATATAATTATCATTGATAATGATGATCCGGTTACCGGTGTATGTTCAATAATCAGATAATGAAACCTTATAAGTTGTTTTTAAGTATAAATAATGTAAATTTGCAAAAAACAAACCTATGAAGAAATCAATAATTCTTTCCGCAGCCATCATTTTGCTTAGCTTTTCACTTAAGGCTCAGCAACTTCCTCTGTATTCACAATACATGATGAATGCTTTCCTGTTGAACCCTGCTATTGCCGGGAGTGTTGATTATTTCCCCATTCGTTTAACTTACAGGTCACAATGGGTAGGTATAAATGATGCTCCTAAAACTATGGCGATCAGTGGAAATTATCTTTTCGAAAAACAAAATTTCGGATTAGGCGGCTATATTTTTAATGATGAATTCGGCCCCATGAGCAGAATGGGTATCCAGATATGCGCAGCCTATCATTTACGTATTTCCAACGATATCAAACTGGGAATAGGACTGGCTGGTAAAGCTGCCCAGTTTAAATTTGATGAATCCAAACTCGTTACTATTGAACAGGGTGACAATGCCATTGGTTATGGTACTATTTCACAGTTCAGTCCCGATGCTGATTTTGGAATGTATTTATACAGCAATAAATTTTCTGTTGGTTTAGCTGCCACACAGTTACTTCAATTAAATCTGGATAAATTCTATACGGATACTGCTACACAGGATAATAATCAGATCATCAGGCATTACTTTGCCAATGCAGGGTATAAATTCACTTTAAGTGATAATGTTGATATCGAACCATCGGTTCTTGTTAAAGGAACAATGAACACACCCTGGCAGGTAGATTTTAATGTAAAAGGCTATTTTATGAAAAACTACTGGTTAGGTTTCTCATACCGTTCCAGCAAAGATATTATTGCCATGATTGGTGTAAAATATAAAAAGTTTTATATCGGCTATGCATTTGACTATACCACCAGTAATATTAAAAATTACTCCAGTGGCAGTCACGAAATTCTTATTGGATTTAATGTTTTTGAAGGAAAGAATAAAGGATCAAGTTTATTGTAATAAATTGCAGAAATAAAAATAAAAAACCGGATTTCTCCGGTTTTTTATTTTTTCAGCACCTCCCCTGCACAAAACCAGCCACTTAAAATAGCCCCGGTAAATCCCCCTCCCGGATTTGCCCAGGCTGAAGCATAATACAGATTATTCAAATGCGACCGGCTTTGAAAACGATACAGTCCGGTTTGTTTCGGGGTCTGGGCAAATCCATATACCGATCCTTCCGGGTTTAGTGTAAAACGCTTAATTGTTCTCGGCGTAGACACTTCATAATATTCAATTTCTTCCTTTATTCCCGGAATCAGTTCGTCAAGCCTTGATATATATATTTCAGCTACTTCGTTTTTCTTTTGCCGATATTCTTCATTATCCAGTTTATCCCAATCGCCTAAATAATCAACGGCACAGATTACTCCTGCGCTTTTCCCTTCCGGCGCCAGTTCCGAATCTATCCGGCTGAAATCGACAAAAACAAAATTTTTTGTTTTATGGCTTCCCTTAAAATTTTGTTTCATATGAATAAGAGATGCCACATTCCCGTCAAATACAATAGTCGAGTAGTGATTGCTGCCCTTATGTTTAAGCTCGCTTCTGAAACCGATATATACAGAAAGAAGCGAACAGGCCACTTCCATTTTACTTATCCTGTTCTTTATTAAAAGACTGTGTTCTTCGGGCAATATGTTTATCAGCGTGGGTATTGCCGCATTTACAATAATTTTTTCCGCCCTTATAATCAACATCTTTTGATCTGTATCAGATTTTTTCACACATTCAACTCCACAGGCTTTGTTCTCCTCCATAATAATTTTATCAACCCGGTGATTCATCCGGATTTCGCCCCCATTATTCTGAATGAAAGACGAAAGATAATCCGAAAGCCTCCGTGACCCTCCTTTTATATAATGCCCTCCTCCATTGTAATAACTGGCCTGCCCTGCGCTAAAATAAATCATTGACATGGAATAAGGATCATCATGATAGTATTGTAAATTAGCCTGAAGAATTAATTTCAGATCCTCATTATTAATATTTGAATCGAGAAATTTTCCTAATGTTCTGAGAGAATTAAAAATCAGGTAAGGATAAACAAAAGGAAATACAGCCATAATAAATTTTAAACTTCTTTTTTCTTTTAAAAACCGGCTTGTCTCCTTCTGAATATTACATATCCTTCTGAAAAACTTTTTAATTCCTTTTTCTTCATCCGGGAACTTGCTGACAAGAAGCTTTATAGCCTCCTTTCTCCCGAAAGGAACAACAATATCTACGCGCGGATTCTTAAAACGATAGAATTCGGGTATCCTGACAAATTCAACATGATCAAAAATACCCAGTTCTTTAAATATCTGACATTTGGGATCACCTTTATCCAGACCGTCAATAGCATGAAGTCCCGCCTCAAAAAGAAAATCTTTTCTTTTGAAAATTGTTGCACATCCCCCGATTACAGAATGTTGTTCCAGTACCAGGACTTTTTTTCCTTCTTTTGAGAGTTTTGCTCCCGAAATTAATCCTCCTAGACCAGCCCCGATTATTATAACATCAAATGAATCCATTCCTTGTAGTTTTTAGTACTCCGCGGTGGATGGGTATAGAGTGAAAGGGGAAATAAGGAGAAAAAGGTATAGTGAATAAGAGAAAAGGGGGAATAAGGTTATGGGAATTACACGCGTTATATACCTATACCATACACCCATATACCTTATACCTTCCTTATATTCATAAAATATAACATTTACCATTTGCAAAACAGCCTGTCATTCGGTTCTGTTTCTTTTCTGCTTTATTAAAATATCATCAATTGCTTCGTTCATTTTATCATCGGAATCTTTTGCCTGGTCTTCGAATTCTTTAACCTTTCTGCCCATATTACGCATCAGCCGGGGAAGAAAGGCTCCACCCGTAAGAACGAGAATAATAATTATTGTAATTAAAATTTCCTGGACTCCCAGAATACCCGCCAGCGTCATAATTAATACAGAAGAAAATAAATAACTTAATACGAAAATAACAAAGGAATAAACCAATAATATTCCGGGTCAAATGTACATTAAAGAATAGAATTTCTGTTAAAAAGTGTTTATTTAGCGAAAGCCCGGTATTATTTGCCGTTCATCTAAAAATAAAGATTTTAATCAACTTATGCAGAGGCTTTCATTTTTTCAATATTATTAAGGATTGATTGATATTTGTTTAGTATTTAGAGCTATAACTCTTTCATAGATTCATTATAATATTTAGTATTTCCGTTTATAAAAACACCATGACAGGTTCTTTTAATCCGAATTTTATAATAATTTTGAACCCTTAACGTTTCCAAAACAAAGTTCGAAAATGCGTGCTCTTCTTTTAAAAAAAGTTTTTATACTCTGCCTGTTGCTTTTTGCATTTGGAAATGTTTTTTCCCAGGATGATTTCTACAGTAAACTAACCAAGAAAGCGGATTTAGCCTATTCTACCAATGAATATTTCAAAGCCCTAAACATGTACAAGGACATGTACAAAGAATCACAAAACAAAGATGAAAAAAATTATATATTATTTAAAATTGCCGAATGTTACAGGAACATGCTTCAAACCCAGAAAGCAGAGGCGGCGTATCTGAAAGTAATTCAAAAGAACTACGACAACCCGCTTATTTATTACTATTACGCAGATATGCTCCGGAAAAATGAAAAATATGCCGAAGCAGCTGCCCAGTTTGATGAATATTTAAAGCGTGTGCCCGATGATGAAAAAGCGAAAACAGCCAAGACATCCTGTGCTATGGCAGCCAAATGGATTGAAAGCCCTACCCGCTATGTGATTGAAAACAGGAAGGAACTGAATTCCAAAGAAGCTGACTTTGCACCCGCTTATGCCAATGAAGATTATACCGACATTTACTTTACCTCGACCCGCCCCGGAGTTTATGGCGAAAAAATTAATCCTGTAACCGGACAGATCTTTTCTGATATTTTCGAAACCGAACTCGATAAAAAAGGCGCCTGGAGCAAACCTGTCCCTCTTAACGATACTATTAATTCGCCCAATGACGACGGCACGCCATCGCTGGGAGATCATTTTAATAACCTGTACTTTACCCGCTGTAAAATTGTACGTGGAATAAAACTGGGATGCCAGATTTATAAGGCCACCCGCCAGGCGGGAGAAGACTGGTTCAATTATGAGCAACTGCAGATTGCAGGCGACAGTGTCACCGCAGGACATCCGAGCATTTCCAAAGACGGGCTTGCCTTGTACTTTGTTTCTAATATGGCGGGGGGTTTTGGCGGAAACGATATATACGTGATGACCCGAAAATCAAAATCGGCAAAATTCTCCAATCCCAGAAATATGGGTTTTGAGATAAATACTTCCGGCGATGAAATGTATCCTTACATGCGGGAAAACGATATTCTTTATTTCTGTTCAAACGGACATCCCGGCATGGGCGGACTGGATATTTTCAAAGCTACCCAGGACGAGGATGGACAGTGGGTGGTCGAAAATATGCGCTACCCGATTAACTCATCCGAAGACGATTTCGATATAATATTTAAAGGAAAACAGGAAGAAGGGCTATTCAGTTCTTCGCGCAAAGGAGGACGGGGAAAGGATGATATTTATTCATTTGTTCTGCCTCCCATGGAATTTGTCCTGCAGGGAATTATTAAAGATGAAAATACCGACAAACCCATTGGCAGCGCCAGAATCAGGATTGTGGGAAGCGACGGTACCGATTTAGACATAACAACCAAAGATGACGGCACTTTCAGGTATAAACTGAATCAACATACTGATTATATTTACCTGGCAAAAAAAGAAGGGTATTTAAACGGAAAAGGAAGAATTACTACTGCCGAACTCGCCGACAGCAAAACTTTCACCGACGAAATACGGCTTTCTTCCATCACTAATCCGGTTGAAGTTGAAAATATCCTTTACGATTTCGGAAAATGGGATCTCCGGCCCGAATCCAAAAAAGAACTCAATCACCTGATCGATATTTTAAGAGCCAATCCGAATATCACCATAGAACTTGGTTCTCATACGGATATGGTGGGCGACTCATTATCCAATGTTACATTGTCCCAGAAACGTGCGCAATCTGTTATCGATTACCTTATCGAAAAAGGAATCGCAAAAGACAGGCTATCTGCCAAAGGATACGGAAAGAGTATGCCTAAAGTAATTAACGCACGGCAGGCAAAAGAAGGAACCTTTAAAGAAGGAGATAAGTTAACCGAAGCTTTCATTAATGCCCTTGCAACACAGGAATTGAAAGACCTGGCCAATCAAATGAACCGCCGTACCGAATTTAAGGTGCTTTCAACAAATTATATTCCCGATGTAGATGACGAATAACCTAAAAATGTCGTATATTTGTTTAAATATTTGAAGTATGAAAAAGTTAACAGCAATTCTTCCCTTGTTTTTCTTATTTCAATTTTCCTTTGGCCAGAATGATACTGCTTCCGGCGACTATTACGATCCCTCTGTATTAACCAAAGCAAAAACCAATAATGGTCACTGGGGAATTAATGCCGGTGGATTTGCCGGTTCTATGAGTGGAAACAATTATTACGGAACTTTCCTCTCCCCTCATTACACTTATGATTTAACACAAAAATTTTCGGTACAGGCAGGCTTCCAGTACAGCAGTTTTACTACTCCCGGTTTTACTACTTCCGAAGGCAACCGCACAAGCCCGTTAACATTCAATAATTCATTTGTATATGCCCAGGGTATATATAAAGTAAACGAGAAAGTATTTCTCACTGGGGGAGCATATACTTCACTCCACGCCCCGGTTAATAATTCAATAAACCCTGCCTTCAGCAACGACATGAAAGGCGGCAAGCTGGGCATCGGTTACAATTTTAACGAAAATTCCAGCATATACCTTGAAATGCAGATAAATAAAGGAAATTCACCTTTCAATACAGGTAACTCATCTTTCGCAAATCATAACTTTAGCCCATATATAGGTTGGTAATATTTTGATTAAGAAAAGGTTATTTGTTGATTGTCATTAATTTTTGAGAAAATAATTTTTAGAAACTGTTTTGATTTCTTGTTTTGACCTGGTTAATGTCCTACGGACAAACTATCATTAGTTTAATTTTTTATTGATATGGAATTTTTTATTTTCTCCGTCAGGAGATAAATACCAATAAAAAATAATAAAAACATCGGGCATTACCCGTCAGGAGATTAACATCCTGGAATTAATAAATGGTGAAATTTCAAAACAGTTTCTGACTATATTCCGCTCCTGCAGATGACCTGATAGTAGTTTGCATGTCATAATTTCTTTAAAGGCTGAAATATTAAGTCATTTTTATTACTTTTGTATCCCATTGAAAAAATTATAAAATAATATGAACCCAATGTCCGAAAAACCAAGAATTATTGTTAAAGCAAAAAACATCCAGCTTGTTTTAGATTATTGTCTTCAGCAGAAAACCGAATTCACTGTTATTCCGCGCAATAACTCAAACGATGAATGGGAAATTGAACTATCCATTAAAAGTATTTCAAAAGCTATTGAATGGGGTATGTTTTTAAAAGCAAATAAACTCGATTTAGCTATAAACGAACTCTTTAACAAGCCCGAAACCATTGCGCCAAAAGCCAAACCGAAAACAAGAGAGAAAAAAGCCCCGGCAGCTGATACCACGGCAGAAAATGATATTCCCGAAACCATGCAAACGGCAAAAAAGCAAAACGAACAAACCAGCCTATTGACTTTTGATATGGATTCGGACCAATAATTTTCATTTTTCAATTCTTTGCCCCCAATCGAATATTATCATCTTTTTATTTAATGTATTTAAATACATACGCTTATCCACGTTTGTGTAATTTTCAAAATTAACGTAGGTTTGAAAAAAAAATCAGGAATGTTTCGTTATTTGTTATTGTTTCTTTTTGCAGCACCATTTTTTCTCTTTGCACAGGAAAATACTAAGCTTCTTTTAAAAGGAAGCGTTTATTCTGTTTCCACCGATCAGCCCATTTCTTATGCCGGTATTTATATCCGCTCGGTAAATATTGGTACCACCAGTAAAGAAGACGGAAAATTTGAATTGCCCTTTGATTCTCAATTATTAAATGACACACTGGTCGTATCGTCCGTAGGATATAAACAATTCAGAATACAGTTATCGAAAATAAATTTAAAGGTACCTTTCAGGATTGAACTTGAAGATTCGCTTTTCTTACTTAACGAAATTGTTGCCATTTGTTTCGATAAAATTGAAGCCCTTAAATGGAAAAGCAACAAAGGCGGAGGTCAAAGCAAGCTTCTGTTATCTTTTTCGACCCGCGAACTTCAGAATGCCGCTAATTACATCAGTATTTTAAAAGAAAGGTTCGGCGACGATGCTAAAATAAAATCCAATTTTATCCGCTGGAAAAAAGTTAAGATCAGTGGAGTTTCCGATAAAGTGGAATTTACCATTTCATGGTTCCGGTGCCCCTATTGTCCCGATCCCGAAAATGTTGCCATTACTATCGATGTCAGCGACCGGAAAGGAAATAACTTAGTTGAAAATTCCGCATTTAAAAAACCGTTAATTACTTTTTTCCAGAATCTTCTCGACAAAACTTTTGCACAGGGAGTAGATAATTCCCAGCTCGAAGACCGGAATGCCCTGATGTACCTGAAAAAAGCCGAAAAACCATATACAGGCCAGTGTTACGGGTATTACGAAACCGGCCAGAAAGGACTTAAGGGAAATTACGAAAAAGGCTTAAAGGACGGGTTCTGGGAATACTGGTACAGCAATAACCAGAAGAAAATTGAAGGAAATTACACTGCCGGTAAAAAGACCGGGCAATGGCGCTACTGGTATTCAGGCGGACAGGTGCGTATTGTTGCAAATTACGTTGATGATGAGATGGACGGCAAAAACACCTGGTACTACGAAAACGGGCAGAAAAAGAAAGAAGCTGTTTTCCGCAACGGGGTTTATCTTTCAAAGACCGAATGGGACGAAAAAGGCAACGTGGTGGATGTTCAGAATTACCTTCATTAATCTCCCTGTTATTCCTATTAACTATTTAGAATTAAGGATATTCGATCCGATAGCTATCGGATCAGGATTTATAAAAACTCTATATTCAGTACCCACTTATTCCATTTTATTTTACCTTACCCTATTCCTCATTCCCTCCATACTCCCCCTTATACCCAATGTCATTAAGTTAAGAACTCCAGATAGAGAAACTATTCCTGTTAGGAATGATCAAAACAATTTTTCAGAAAATGTGCAAGGTCCCAGCCTTGTTAAATGCCCTGAGAGTATTTAATTTCAAATATGGAAGATACTTCGGCCATACTCAAAGCCTCCGGTCTTCATAAACTCAAATAACCCGGATTTCCTAAGTATTGTTATCATTTAAATGGAATAAGTTCCGTTGTTTTCAGATAACCTCGTAGAGGTTAAATAATTATAATAACATAAAGATAAAAAATTAACATCATCGGAGATGATGCACTAAAAGTGAGAACGTTGGATTGCTGAAATTCATATATATTTCCGACCCTGACGGGAACATTATAGAACTTCAAAATTGGAGTTAATTATTTATGCAAAGCTTGGCAGGGAAAGAAACACTAACTGCTAACACACGGTTAGTGTTTAGTAGGCTGACATGTGCAATCTACCTGTCGGCAGACAGGCCTGACACATTCAATAATTAATTAACTTTACAGCGGTTGATGTCCTGATCCCGTATCTTGACGACCAAAATATTTATTAATTTGCATATATGCTTTTAACAAAGCTACATATTCCACCTGCCGGAAATAAGATAGTTCACCGATCTGAACTTTACGAGAAACTGAATACCGGTCTAAGCCGAAAACTAATTCTCATTTCGGCCCCTGCGGGATTTGGTAAAACAACCCTGTTAAGTGACTGGATTAATCAACAAGAGATTCCGGCAGCATGGTTTTCGCTCGATAAAGGCGATAACGACCCGGTAGAATTTTTAAGTTATATAATTTCAGGTATTCAAAATATTCATAATGAATTCGGACAAAGTGTCATTAAGCTGTTAAAATCACCCAATAAACCAAACAATGAATCAATTGCAAGCCTTTTAATCAACGGGATACTCAACATTGACCAAAACTTTTTATTAGTACTTGACGATTTTCATCTGATAGAAAACAATGATATTTTAACATTAGTCACTTATTTATTAGAACATATTCCATGTAATATACATATTGTAATCTTAACCCGGTCTGACCCGGCACTACCTGTTGCACGGTTACGAAGTCAGTATCAACTGGTTGAGTTGCGTTCGTCAGAACTTAGTTTTTCTGCAAATGATATTTTTATATTGTTTAATAAAAAGCTGAAACTGGGGTTATCCATTGAAGACGTTTATTCGCTTGAAACAAAAACCGAAGGTTGGATCGCAGGCCTGCAACTAACTGCCTTATCGATGCAGGGCCGTGAAGATATTCCTGAATTTATCCGGGACTTAAAAGGAGATAACCGGTATATTATGGATTATCTTATGGAAGAGGTACTAAAGATTCAAACAGATGATATTAAAGAATTTTTATTACAAACCTCCATATTGGAGCAAATGTCTGCTCCTTTATGCAACGCTGTTTTGAACAGAAATGACAGTCAGTTAATTCTTGAGAAGCTTGAAAAAAACAACATGTTTGTTATTTCGTTGGATGCTGAGAGGAATTGGTACAGATATCATCATCTCTTTGCGCAATTATTAAAACAGAGGCTTCAGCCAGGAGATAAAGCTGTCATTGTTGAGCTTCATAACAAAGCATGCGGGTGGTTCGAACTAAATAATATGTTTGAATTTGCTATAGAGCACGCTCTTGAAATCAGAAACTACGAAAGAGGCATTCAATTAATAGGCAAAATAATTGAGGACATGTGGAAAAACGGACAGCATTCTTCAATTATTAAATATGGAGATATATTACCCGATGAATTAATTAAAAAGAATGCTGACTTTTGTTTATACTATGCATGGATATTAATCATAGCCGGTCAAATTCAGAAAGCCGGACCTTTCTTGGCAAGTGCCGAAATAATTACAAAAAAGATAATTAACGATAAAAATTCATCTGAAAAAGATGTTCAATATAATAAGAAACTGTTAGGAAAAATATCCATTGCATTTGCATACATGAATTCAATTGCAGCACGTTCGGAGAAAATTTTTGATTATTGTAAAACAGCAATGGAAAACCTTTCGGAAGACGATCCATTGTGGTTTAGCTGGGGATGGTACTCAATTGGAATTACAGAGACGGTATGTGAAAATTTTAAGAAAAGTATCGAAGCTTATGAAAAAGCGCTGGAATATGGCAAAAAATCAGGTAACATTTATCTTATATCCACTATTGCAATTAATTTGGCCTACCTCGAATCCAGAATGGGACTCTATACATCATCGTATAAGAAATGCTCCGATCTTTTATCATTTATGAAAGAAAGCGGTTATTCGCAAATAGCAAAATCGGAATGCACATTCGCCGGACTGTATTCATGCCTGGCTGGTATAGAATGTATGCGGACAGATTTTGATGATGCTTTTGAAAATATTAAAACCGCATACAGCTTAAGCCAGAATGATTCTAACAATTCATTTAAAGTAGTTGTGTTACTGGTTTATTCTCTCATTTTATACGGACGCAGAGATGGTGCAGGGCTTATAAAGGCGTTAAATGAAGCGGACGACATTGTAAAACTAAATAAAATAGCTCCCGGCGCTATGTCAATTTATGTTGCCATGAAAGGATATATGCTTGTTGAACAGAACGAACCTGAAAAAGCTAATATTTTTTTTAAAGAAAACGGAATAGGGCTTAATAAAAAAATCTCATATTTAGACGAGCATGGATATTCGCCGTATGTTTTTTTATTGATAACTGAATTAAAATTTGAGGAGGCTGAAATTCTTCTTTCGAAATTATTGAAAATGGCACAAGCCGAAAATAGGATTGAGAGAATAATTGAACTTAAAGTCTTATACGCAATTTTATGTAAGGCAACCGGGGATAAAGAAAAAGCTATCATAAACCTGATTGAATCATTAGAGTACGCTGCCAATGAAAATATATTAATGTCCTATGTACTTTTCTGGGATAAAATAAGCGATTTACTAAAGGAAATATTTAAAATACAAGCAACTACTAAAATTCCTCAAAAATTATTTGATAAACTTAAACTCGCTATTGAAAAAAGAGGAAAACTTAAGGAAATTAAGATAGATGTAGATTTAAGTATTCGTGAAACAGATACCCTTAAACTTATTGCCGAAGGTTTATCGAATAAGGAAATAGCTGATAAATTGTTTATTTCATTAAATACCGTTAAAACACATGTCAGAAATATTCTTCTGAAGTTAGAAGTTGATAACCGTTCAAAAGCTTTAATCAAAGCAAAAGAACTTGGTATAATATAACCCCGTTCGCAGATTATTGTTACAAAATAATTTCCTGTAAAATAAAAAATCACCCTCTCAAATCATCCTCAGGGATGATTTTTTTCTGATGAACGTACCCGACTTTTGTATAGGAAATTAATCAATAATGATAATATGAAAGGCAATACTAAAATAAAAGTTCAGGGACATCTTGACAAAAGATGGAAGGATTGCTTTGAAGGCATGAAAATCAGTTATGAAGGGAACAATACTTCTCTTACAGGAAATATAAAAGACGAATCGCATTTGCACGGAATTCTGAATCGGATAAGGGATTTAAACTTAAAACTTATTTCGGTTAATGCTGCGGAAAAAGAACATAAAAATAAACCGACCTAATTTAAAGTCGGTTTAAACTCCCAAAATGCAATTAAAATCTAAAACAAATTACAAAATAATATAAAAGTGAAAGCAATTATTTGCACTAAATACGGACCACCGGAAGTTTTAAAGATAATGGATGTTGAGAAACCTATTCCAAAAAACAATGAAGTACTCATAAAAATACATGCAACAACAGTATCATCAGCCGATTGCATGATGCGAAGAGGCGATACTTTTTTAAGTAGAATATTGTTAGGCATTATAAAACCAAAAAAAAAGTATCAAATATTAGGAACAGAATTTTCAGGTAAGATTGAAGTGGTAGGAAGTAAAGTAAAAAAGTTTAAATCTGGTAATGAAGTTTATGCATTCAGAGGCTTTGGAACCGGTTGTTATGCCCAATATAAATGTATGAATGAAACCGGATCGCTTGCCATAAAACCAGGGAATATGGAGTTTTTCGAAGCAGCATCCGTAGTTGACGGTGCAACAACGGCTCTGTTTTTTCTTAAAGAAAAAGCCAATATTCAAAAAGGGCAGAAAGTTCTTATAAATGGAGCATCAGGCAGTATTGGAACATTTGCAGTGCAATTGGCTAAATATTTTGGCGCAGAAGTTACAGGTGTTTGCAGTACAAAAAATATCGGGTTAGTTAAATCATTAGGAGCAGATAAAGTTGTGGATTACACAATAGAAGATTTTGCAAAAACCGATAATACTTATGATATAATATTCGACACCGTTGGTAAAAGCTCGTTTGCACATTGCAGGAAAGCGCTTACATCTAAAGGTAAATATATTGCAACTGTAATGACTTTAAAGCTAATTCTCCAATCGTTCCTGACCAAACTGGACAATAAAAAGAAAGTGGTCTTTGCGATGTCAATTAATAAAACTGAAGCACTAAATTTTATCCGGACACTAATTGAAGAAGGTAAATTAAAAACAATAATTGACAAACAATTTCCATTCGAAAAATTACAAGAAGCTCATGCTTACGTTGAAAAAGGCCATAAAAAAGGAAATGTTGTAATAATTGTAACAAATAAACTATCAAATACGTCTCAAGAATTATAATTATATCTAGAACAAATAACAAAATGAAAAAAATAATCAGATTCGGCGAAGATGTTGAAGGATACAACATCGCGGTTTTAAATGAACGGGAAATACGGGCAGCCGCAGGAATCCTGTTTCTAGCTACATTCATCTCACTAATGTTTATCTTATTTAAAGGGAACTTTGTTCCAATAAAGTATGTAATTACCCTATTCCTTGCGGATTTTTTAATACGGGTTTTTATAAACCCCAAATTTTCGCCTACTCTGATTATTGGACGCTTGATTGTCAAAAACCAGGTCCCTGAATATGTCGGAGCCGCTCAAAAAAAGTTTGCATGGATAATTGGTGTGGTCTTGGCAGCTACCATGTTTATCTTTTTTATCATTGTAAACGCCTATAGTCCAATCACAGGCATTACCTGCCTTGTTTGCCTTGTTTTCCTATTCTTTGAATCAGCTTTTGGAATTTGTTTGGGATGTAAATTTTATCCCCTGTTTTTTAAAAATAAAATACAATACTGCCCGGGTGAAGTTTGTAAGGTTAAAGAAAAACATGATATTCAAAAAATATCTAAAAGCCAATTGCTTATTTTGCTCACATTTATTGCATTCGTCTTTCTTACAGGCTATTTATTCAACGATAAATTCAGTGAAAAACCTTACGATTTAATGGGTATTAATAATACCGGGCAAACTAAATAAAAAACAGAAAGAATATTAATGAAAGAGCTATATATACAAAATATGGACATCCAGAGATACTTCAACTAAAGGAAGTCGAAAACCCGCTCCGAAAAATAATAAAGTACTCATAAAAAGGAGGAATCGTAATAACAATGTATAATAATAACAAATAGAAAAATGAATTTAAACAATAAAACCGCCGAAATGAAAGAGAGAAAAGTAATACTTTCAACATTATGGATCTTTGTCCTGTTCAATTATCTATATTGTGATGTAATGACACTAATGGATCCTGTACAACTAAAACAAATAATTACAGGCACTACAGGAGTTATTCAAATGAATGAAAAACTCTTGTTAGGAGCAGCAATACTGATGGAAATCCCTATCCTTATGGTTCTCTTGTCCCGGATATTAAATTATAAAGCAAATCGCATTGCAAATATGATAGCAGGAATAATTATGACAAGTGTTCAGATTGCATCACTGTTTGCCGGAACACCTTCTCTTTATTATATATTTTGTTCAATTATTGAAATTGCTTGTACTTCTTTCATTGTCTGGTATGCATGGAAGTGGACTAAACCTGTAGATATTCTTAATAACAAATTTCAATAAATCAGAAAAGAATACTTATGAAACCAACAATTTATACAAAAGACAACTCATCGGAAGTTCTTCAACTAAAAGAGGTGAAATATAAAAACAATAAAATAGTTGAAGCATTTACAGAACTAGAGCGGGGGGTGCATTCAGCACTTGAGACGTATTCCAACGTTCACCGGGGTAGCGGGCACAATTCGATGGTGTCAACGCATTTATTCGAGCAGGCCAGAAACATTATCCTTGAATATCTTGGGCTGGACAAAGGCAAATACACTGTCATCTTTTGCACACCGGGAAGAGAAGCTGCCCTAAAGGCACAGCTTGAGCCAAAAAGTTATCAAAGTTTGTCAAGTCAAGATATTGGACTGTCAATAGGTGTTAGAGCATTGGCTGTTAGCAGAAAAACATTACCTAAAGGTGCTCCATTCCAATCCGGCGGAGGGACAACCAAGCTTATTTCAAGAGATTGGGTAATCTGGGCCGATGCACCGGACAAGTTCGAAGCCGGTACGCCCGCTATCGTTAATATTATCGCGTTTGCCAAAGCATTGTGTCTGATACAACAATTCGGAAAAGACATCTTTCTTGACCCGGCTTCCGAAAAACTGACAGCCACCGAAATATTGTACCATGATGAATTGGAAAAATATTCCGGACAGGAATTATTGGATAAACTCAGGCAAACGCTGATAGGTCGGGAAGTTCGTGTTCCAACAATGGAAGGTACAAGACCTTTTATAAACCTGGACAACAGCGCCAGTACTCCGACATTTACTCCGGTTTGGAATGCTTTTCGCCAGACATTGCATCAATCCGAACTAATAAAGCAGGAAATTATTCATGAGGTAAAGTCCATCTGCGCCAAAATGCTGTGTGCGTCACTGGCTGCATATGATGTGATATTTACTTCCAATACCACCGAAGCCATTAACCTTACAGCCGAAAGTTTAAACCGTGAATCCAAAGAAGGCGCCGAGCCTGTTGTGCTCAACACACTTCTTGAACACTCATCGAACGATCTGCCCTGGCGCATGATCCCCGGATATTCATTGATCCGACTGTCGGTGGACGATGAAGGCTTTGTAGATTTGAACGAACTAGAAACAGTCTTGAGTGCATACAACCGGAAAGAGCTATATGGAAAAAAACGAATCAAACTTGTAGCTATAAGCGGTGCTTCGAATGTACTTGGCGTATGTAACAACATTGAAGAAATAAGCAGGATTGTTCATCGGTATGGAGCACGCCTGCTGGTAGATGCGGCGCAGCTGGTTGCTCATCGTAAAGTAAGTATAGAAGAATGCGGAATTGACTATCTGGCCTTCTCTGCCCATAAGGTTTATGCGCCATTTGGCTGTGGAGTGCTGATAGCCGGAAAGGGGTTGCTTAATTTCAATTCCACAGAACTGAAGATGATTCAATTATCCGGCGAAGAAAATGCAGGGGGTATTGCTGCATTAGGCAAGGCACTTTTACTTTTGCAACGGATTGGCATGGACTTAATTCAAAAAGACGAACAGTCTTTGACAGAGCATGTTTTGCGCGGTATGGCACAGATATCAGGACTCAAGATATACGGCATTAAAGATCCTGATTCGCCTGGGTTTGCCCAAAAGGTCGGTGTCATTGTATTCAGCATGAAGAGCATGATGCCCAACCGGATAGCCAAAGAAATGGCCATGAGGAGCGGAATTGGTACGCGGTACGGTTGTCACTGTGCACATATCATAATCAAACGCCTTCTCAATGTAAGTCCTTTCCTTGAACGATTCCAGCGTCTGATTCAAACCCTGTTCCCAAAGTTGAGACTGCCTGGTCTCGTCCGGATAAGCCTGGGTATCGGAAATAGCAAAGAAGATGTTGATAAATTGATTTACGCGCTGGGTAAAATCTCCGGGAAGCCCCGGGCTATAGCGGACAGACAGTCCATCTCAACACATAACGGGACGTCCATCCTGTCCCAGGCAACTGTACAACAACAGATGAATGATTTCGTTAAGGCGTCAGCCCTGAGAGTCTATTCCCATCTCTAGCGGAGCCTCATAAACTGGTATCGGACATCTTGAAGAAGGGCATACCTGAAGAAAAGTAGCAATAACAATGGAACATAATAACAAAGACTAATAAATCAGGAGAAATTTAAAGGACAAATTTTAATGAAGTTTATAAAAATGGAACAACCGGAGCAACAACATTACTTAAAGGAATTAATCTTATAACCAGTATAATGATTAGTGTTCGAAGATAAAAACTACACCTATAGAATTAAGAATGGATCATTCTACGGGTGGTTCATATAAAGATCAATTTGGACGATTTAATAATACAAGTACATCGACCGATATAATTGGTTTTGGAGTCAGAATTAGTAGTAGTTATAAGCCAAAAAGTGAGGAGAATAATGATTAACCATTGCTAACAATGTTTAAAAATAAACCGACTCGCACAATACGACACCCTGGATAGTCATTTACATAACAACATGAAAACAATTCATTAATTTGATTCTTAAGACCTTTTTACTACCACTCAATAATATCTTGCAAGTATTAATTAATAATATTTATTTCTACCGAGGTTTCAAAAACAAAGGAGTTTGTATAAACCGTTATTTAAAATTCCGAAGTAAAATAGAATTTTATTTCCGGGAAATTATCGCGGGCTGTTTGCAGGCTAAAGGCCGAATCGGCTAAAAACACTTCCCTCCCGTATTTATCTTCTGCCAGGTACTGTGTTTTCCGCTTCCTGAAGTCTTCCAGCTTTTCGCGGTTATCGCTTACAAACCAGCAGGCCTTATGCAGATTAATATGCTCATAACGGCATGATGCAGAATACTCGTTCAGTAATCTAAACTGTATAACATCAAACTGCAACGCACCTACGGTTCCTACAATTTTACGCCCCGTTGTTTTATGAATAAACAATTGCGCAACCCCTTCGTCGGTCAGCTGTTCCAATCCTTTTGCCAATTGTTTGGACTTAAACGGATCGTTGTTTTCCACATACCTGAACTGTTCGGGAGCAAAACTGGGAATACCCCTGAAATTCAGAATCTCACCTTCGGTGAGTGTATCTCCTATTTTAAAATTCCCGGTATCGTGCACACCAATAATATCTCCCGGGTATGCAGCATCTATGATGGATTGTTTGGCTGCCATAAAGGAAGTAGGATTACTGAATTTAAACCATTTGCCCTGCCTTACATGAAAATAATTCGTATTTCTCTCAAACACTCCCGAACACACCTTAACAAAGGCAATTCTTGCCCTGTGAAGAGGATGAAGATTAGCATGAATTTTAAAAACAAATCCCGAGAATTTTGGTTCTTCCGGTTCAATTATCCTTTCGGTAGTTTCCGAAGGAAGAGGCCAGGGCGCCAGTTCGAGAAACGAATCAAGCAATTCCTGTACCCCGAAATTATTCAGTGCACTTCCGAAAAACAGTGGAGCAACATTCCCGTTCAGGTAACTCTGCCTGTCGAGGTTGGGATACATAATCCTGACCATGTCAAGATCTTCCCTCAATTTATCGGCAGAGGCTTTACCTATATATTTTTCCAGTTCTTCGCTTTCCAGTGATTTAATGCTGATAAAATCCTCCAGGGTCTGTTTTTCCTGGCCACTGAACAGATTCAGGCTTTCGTTATAAATATTATAAACTCCCTTGAAAGTTTTCCCCATACCAATAGGCCAGGTCATGGGACAGAGTTTAATCGAAAGCTTGTGCTCTATCTCATCGAGCAAAGAATACGGATCAAGCCCTTCCCTGTCGAGTTTATTGACAAAGAAAATGGATGGAGTTCTGCGCATCCGGCAAACATTACTGAGTTTTTCTGTCTGGGTTTCGACTCCCTTAGCCGAATCAATAACAATTATAACACTGTCCACAGCAGAAAGCGTCCTGTAGGTATCTTCGGCAAAATCCTGGTGGCCGGGCGTATCGAGA
Source organism: Bacteroidota bacterium (assembly GCA_037441645.1). Classification (GTDB taxonomy): domain Bacteria; phylum Bacteroidota; class Bacteroidia; order Bacteroidales; family GWA2-32-17; genus GWA2-32-17. The sequence goes on along the minus strand of JBBIRU010000036.1, from coordinate 39,598 downwards.
ATATTTACTTTGTATCCTTTATATTCAAATCCCATAACGGAAGTAGCTACGGAAATACCGCGCTGCTTTTCAATCTCCATAAAATCGGAAACAGTGGTTTTTTTAATTTTGTTCGATTTCACTGCTCCTGCCACATGTATGGCGCCGCCAAACAACAACAGCTTTTCGGTCAATGTGGTTTTCCCGGCATCGGGGTGGCTGACAATGGCAAATGTACGCCTGCGCTTAATTTCACTAATCTGGTCCATCAAGTATTAATAAGCCGCAAAAGTAATGTTTTTTATCTTGAGAACGATATAGAACGAAACTCAGATTAGGAATCAGGACTAAAGTCCCTGATCAGAAAGCGCCCTTTACCACATAGGCTTAAGCCCGTGGCAGGTAAAGAAACAGATAAATTGGACTTTAGTCCAAAACAGAATGGCTTAATTTGATTTACATTTTATACTTTGTATGTTTGTATTATAAATTTAAAAAATATGACAAAAAAGCTATCCCATACAGATACAACAGGAAAAGCTGCTATGGTTGATGTAGGTGCAAAACCGGATCAGAACAGAACAGCCATAGCAGAAGGTTTCATTCACCTGCAACCGGCCACCATAAAGCTGATTAAAGACAACCAGATGAAAAAAGGCGATGTTCTTACCGTTGCAGAGATTGCCGGGATACAATCGGCAAAACGTACCGCTGAACTCATCCCGTTATGCCATAACATCTCCCTTTCCAAAATCCATGTAAAAGCCGGACTTTTAAAAAATGGAATTCACATTTCTTCGGAAATAAAATGTACAGGTAAAACCGGAGTGGAAATGGAAGCGCTGACGGCTGTCTCTGTTGCCCTGTTAACCATTTACGACATGTGCAAAGCGGTTGATAAAGCTATGGTTATTGATAAAATACACCTGGTTAAGAAGACTAAGGTTTAGTGGGATTAAGTAATTAATTATTGGTTAATAGTTATTAGTGGAAAGTTCTGGATTAATTGTTTATTGTTCAATGTGTATATAAAAATTTTATTGAGATTTGAAATTTGGCTCTTGGAATTTGAAACTTGGAACTTGTAAGTTTACCACACCCTGAAATCCATACTAATATTTTCGACACGGGAATTTGGAACCTGCAAACCACCCGAAAGTTCGGTAACATTTTTACGTATATAATCCTGCAGTTCCGATAATACAATAATTTTATCGTTGTTAAGATCAGCCGCACGATCTCTTAATCCTTTCAGCAAACAATATGTAAACAACCCATTACTCCAGCTTTTCCCTTCAAAAGCAAACTCGGTAGCCCCTGCCGATGAAACCACCGTTGAGCCGGTTCCTTTCCGGATATCGGCAAAAACTTCTTTCATCATTTCATTTGTATTGTACATTCCGAATGCTTTTTTATTCCTTACTCCTACCCCTGCATTACGAAATTTAATATTTCCCGATTCCACAATAGTCTGCGATGTCAGTTCCAGTTCGTCCTTGTCGGCTTCGCCCGAATGGCAGGTATCCATAAACAGTATTTTTTTCATGGCAGGAATACCATCCAGGAGGTTTTCAATTTCCGAATACTCGATGCCCCTGAGCGAAGGGTTATTAAAGTCAAGGTCGTATGTACCAAAATAGTAATTGAATTGTTCATCAAGCATACCATGACCGGCAATGAAAACAATTACCACATCGTTGGATCTGGATTGTTGCAGAAATTTCTTCAGGTTAATAATATTTTCTTTTGTTACTTCTGAATCGGTATAAGTTTTATTGAATATATTTCCATAATTATCATTTTTCAGCTGACTGAATAACGATGAAACATCACGTGCATCTTTGGCAGCGTAATTCAGATTAAAACGGCTGTCATTATATTTTGAAACACCAATAGTAATAATATACAGATCAGGTTTTTCATTGGTTGGAGTCCGGTATATGTCAAAAGTATTCTTTAAAGATTCTGCCCCTTTTTCGTTGAAACCGGAAACCTGTATTTTGTTTTTCCCGGGTATTAAATTTACTTCTATAAGGCCTGAATAAGTTCCGGAATTTTTATCACCTGTTTCAATTCCTTTTGTGCCATATACAGGAATGTCGTTGTTATAGACATTAATCCTGTTTAAATTATATTTTGAATCGCTTGCAGAAACTTTAAATTTCACAGAATTATCGCTGGTATTTAGCTGGCAGCTGATTTCACTTACCGAAACTTCCGGAGCATGAAAATCTTTCCCGAGCATTTCCTGCGTCATATTCAATTTTTTAAGTCTTTTGTTATAAGCAATCTCATACGCTTTCAGAAGCATGGGAGTTGCCGTGCCGAATTCCGCCATAACCTTATCGGGACGATTATAACGAACATCAAATTGTTCGGGCGGGAAAAAACTCATTCCATATTTAAAACCGATGGCAGTAAGCGCGTTTTTGGGTGCCATATAATAATTATCGGAAGTAAGTTTTATCAGTTTGTTTTTATCTACCGGGATAAGAGTCATTAATAATTTCTTATTTTTTGTATCCCATATTTTTAAGGTGGCATCAAGACTTGAAGTAACTACCATTTGTTTCCCGGGAATCTCTTTTATCCCGGAAATCTTATCGGTATGCCCGGTAACCTTGTTACAAAAGTCGATACCATACTTAACAGTATCGTTTAAATTTAACAAATGATTATAAGAATAATACTCGATCTTTTTTTCGTGTCCTGTTTTTTCAGTTCTAATTTTTGATAACGTATTTAAATCAAAGGTATTTCTGTACCTCGCAAAGGTAAATTTTCCTTTTCTGAAACGGCCGCCAATAAGATCAAATGAATTCCCGGGACCATTGAATACAAGACTATCCATCTGAGATTTCGGCGGAATATAAATTCCCAGTATTTCAAGTAAATCTAAAACAATCATATTCAACTGAAAATAATGCTGAAAAGTAGTTCGTGCGAGAATTCCTGACGAATTAAAATCAATTATATTAATTTTATTGTCATTTCCTGCCGAAATAAAAGTTGTATCATTCCGGGTAAATGAGATCAACGGAACAGCCTGCCTGTGTGCCTCAACCGATTTCATGTCTAACATCACTGATGAAAGATCAATGGTTTTAGCAAAGCCTATTTCATCGGCAAAAACCAGCTTCTTTCCATCCTTACTTATATCCATCGATGTAATTGAAAATGCTCTTGAATACAATCTTCGAACAGGTTCCAGGGTATTACAGTTCCAGATTATTATGGAACGGTCAGTACTTGCCGATGCAAGATAATTCTGATCAGGGCTCACCGCAACATCGTTCACATCAGACAAATGATTTCTCAGAAATGTAACCAGTTTTCCGGTTTCTGCATCAATAACATAAATTTTACCATCTGCATTTGAGGCAAATAAAAAATTATATTTTTCACAAAGTGCAATAGAAGTAAATAATTCATCGATATAAGTACTTGCTCTTGTAAAAAGAGTCTGGCTCTCTTTTATTGATGTTGCCTGAATCCTGTAATCAGATAAACTTGAATAAACATTTTCAGCATCGGTAGAAAATACTGCCCTGGTAATACCTGTCCTTAAAAAATATGAATCAACCATATTTTTTCTTGACTTCAGCCTTAATACCTGTTTTTCTCTTTTTGCATCTGCTAATTTTTTATCTACTTTGGCATATACCAACTCGCGGTGAAGCCTTTTCTTTGCTAACACCTCCTGGTCATAAAAACTATACCCGTGCTTTTTTAATGAATCACCAGATGACATTGTGTATACTTCACCGTTATTATTTATAAGGTAACATTCATTCTTATATGACCGGGAAATATGTATAAAAGACTGATTACTTATTTTTTTCGATGAAAAATCGATAAAATTATATATAAACAGACTATCTGTCAGAACATAAATGCAATTATTATTCTCTGAAAAAACAAGGCTGTTAATGGATGAAAAAAATTTCCTGCAAGTAACCTCTCTGGAAGCAGCTACATCAAACACATACACCGTACCCGATTTTGTTCCTGCAAATAAATAATTTCCTTCTTTGTTAAATGTTAAAGTACTTATTGCATTCTCTGTCTTCTCTGAACCAATATAAAACTTAACCATTTGCCCCCCGGTCTCCATATCCCATAAAATAATCTTATTCTGAAGATCGGCACTGGCTAAAATTTTACCATTGGGCGAATAACATAATTTCTTTATTGATGCATTGTGTCCTGTCTGAATAGAGAGTTCGGTCTGTTGTGAAATTCCGGCAACAGTCGTAAAAACAAATATCAGAAACAGATATATCTTACTTTTTTCCATTCTTTGTTAATATAAACGGAATATAATTCCAGGTATAGTAGCTGCTGTTTGGATAATAAATTTTAACACCATCCTGATACGTTTCCGCAAACGTACTGGGCGAATCAACCGTTAGCGTAACATCCAGATTATAATAATTCACTCTCTTTGTCAGTAATTTATCTAACCCCAGAAAGATTGTAGATATCTGATATCTGTCACCCATATAAATTAAAAATCCTCCTGTCCGACAGGGTAATTCTGTCATTGTAGAAAAATCAACATAGTGCCAGTTATCAATTAGCCATATAAGATTGATTTTAATATTGTTACTTTTCGCCTTCTGAATAACAGCCTCCTGATTGGCAATTCCCAATGAATCATCTTTATTTATTACCAGAACTACAATGGATTTATTCTGGGCAGAAACGGCAATCATTTTATCCATCATGCTGTTCAATGCATCAAAAAGACAAGATGTACCGCCAATCTTATGAGTCATATCAAGAAGATTTATCGCTGTAGTTCTATCCCATGTTGAGATTGGTTCAGTGTTACAGAATTCAATGTTACCGTTAAGTTTTCCGTTACGCGCAAAGCCGGATATAAGCAATTCTCCGTTTCCTGATAATTTATTCAGATAACCGTTTATAGCCTGAAATCGTGAATTATAATAATCATTTAAATCAAAAGATTCGGGGACAGAACTCTGATCTAACATTATGGAAGTAAAATATGGAACTGTTACCGTATCGTGTTTGTATGTAACACCGTTCAGATGAAATTTAACCCACGTACTGCCAAAAAGGTAATCTTCAAATTTAAAAGAGGTGTCCGGAATGCCTGTAAATTCTACAATATCCTCCTGACTTTCATTGTTCCCGCGAAGAGCAGCTATTTTCAGATTAAAATCAATCTGACGTAATCCATAATTATAGTATTCTGCAGAAAACAAAACAGGAACATCATATCTATAAGGTAGCTGATTCTCCGTTTCCTTTTTCTTGCATGAGAAAGCAACCAGCATTAACAACGTACATATATATATGAAATTATTTCTCATATCATTCGATGTATATGTAGTGTTTCTTTAATTTACTGAAATTTGTTAAAGCTGTAATGTTTAAAGTAAAATAACCCAGTCTGGATCCGGTATCGGAAGCATTATTTATTTTACTGATATAACGTATGCTCATTGAACCGGCCGAAATTCTGTAGCCAATACCAGCCATCCAGTTTAAATAATCGTGTGTCAATCCGTATTCGCTTGTCATCTCATCCTGATCGGACCAGGAATCGGTACTGCTTTTCCTGGCAAGGGCAATTTTTTCACTTACCATACTTTCATTCAATACCACAAAAGGTAATCCGGCCTCGGCATATAATTTAAAAGAACGACGACCATTAAGTACATATCCTATAATCGGGCTTAAACTGTAACCGGCGTATGATATCTTTGAGTAATAATTCCTGAATTCATTATTCCCAATCGGATATGAAAGTTTAGTTTTCAATCCGTCATTCTGCTGAATGAAATACCCTAATTCGGCAGAAAAAAGATATCTTCCATAATCAACTGTTGTCATAAAGTTATACTGGTATGAAACAGTAAAAGAAAGTTGATTTTTATCTACATAATAAGCCCTGTATGTATGCCTTGCAAAAACAACGTCATTTTTAATGTGGGTATTATACAGGCTGAAAACATTAAAACCAAATCCGAAATTCAACCTTTGCCCAACGACAGTGAGTTGTGATAAAACAAGAAAAATGAAGACTATCTTTCTCATAAAGCAAGGTTGAAAGAATAAAACCGGAAACAGTAAATGAAGTATCAAATTTAAGTAATAAAGGTTTTAATACTGCAAACCGGGTAAATTATATATTTATGGTACGATAAAGTATAAGGAAACTGGAATATGAGGGCATATAGTAAAGGCGATATATAGTGTGGAATTCCCATTGCCTTATTTCCTCTATTTCGCTATCCTCCTTGATGGCCCTTTTACCCGTTTGTACCGAATTTACCCTTTCCAAACAATATCAGGCCAGCATTATTTTTTCCTGATTACCTGGGATATTCGATCCTGGAATGATAAATATTCTTTAATTTTTTCTTGAATATTTCTTTGGCTTCTGTAATCTCTTTTAAGGTAATGGATGCATTATCAAATTGTTTTTCAGCCATTTGGTAACTGATTATATTTTCAACCAGTTCATTAATAGTTTGCTCGGTATACACTTTAAGGCTCCTGGCAGAAGCTTCCACTGCATCGGCCATCATTAAAACTGCCGTTTCTTTGGTAAAGGGTGGCGTTCCCTTATAAGTAAATTTCTGAACATCAACAGACATCTGGGGGAATTTTTTCAGGAATGTTTTATAGAAATACTGAACTTTTGTATTCCCGTGATGAGTCCTGATAAAGTCAATGACAGGTTCGGGCAGACGATTCTTCCGGGCCATTTCAATTCCATACTGAACATGCCCGGTAATAATTTCAGCGCTTTTTTCTATTTCAATCTCATCATGAGGGTTTGACCCCTGCCCCTGGTTCTCGATAAAGAAATAAGGAAGTCCCATTTTGCCGATGTCGTGATAAAGCGCACCTGCACGTATCAATAAAGAATTACCCCCGATTTTAAAAATAACCTCTTCTGCCAGGTTGGCTACCTGCATGGAGTGCTGGAATGTGCCCGGCGCTTTTTCGGCCAGGTTACGCAATAGTTTCTGGTTGGTATCGGCCAGTTCCATTAATGTAACATCCGATAAAAAACCGAAAAGCTTTTCAAAAATATAAATCAGCGGATAAGCAGCCAATATCATCAGACCGTTTCCTCCGAACCATGCAAAATTTTTCCAGCGAATATTGGCAAAATTACCTTCCTGAACTACCGCTATACCCAAATAAACCAGGCCATATGTCAGGAAAATAAAAATGGCAGCCATAAAAAGCTGTCCCCTTCTACGCACATTGGCAAGAGAGAATATGGCCATCATTCCGGCCATCATCTGCAGGAAAATAAACTCAAAACTGTTGGGAATAAAAAAACCAATAATCAATATTGTAACATTTGATATAAACAAAGCCAGGCGGGAATCATAAAATGCTCTGATAATAATCGGAAGAAGTGTAAAAGGAATCAGGTAAATACTAACCACGTTCCAGTATACCATTACCCTTGCAATAAAAATAAATAGTATTATCAGGCTGAGAATAAACATGGTTTTAAGAAAATGCTGCAGAATATCGCGACGGAAATTAATCAGGAACAGAAAGATCATCAGCATTCCCAAAAGAGCTGCAATCGATTGCCCTACAATAAGTGCCGGGTTATTGGTAGTAAGTTCATATTCTTTTCGCAATGACTCCAGGATGTTATATTTCTCACCGTTGACCAGCTCTCCTGTATTGATAATCTTCTCGCCGGCCTGCACCATTCCCCGCGATAAAGAAATGCTGCTTATCATCTGCTCCTGTGTAGAACGTGAAGTTTCCGAATCAAAAACAGTATTAGGTATAATAAATTGGGGAATAAACAATTCCCTGTATATTTTAATGGCTATATCTTTATTCAGCACCTTATTTACAATCAATGTATTAATTTCCTTCTGCACATAATTTATTGCAACTTCCTGGGTAAGAAATGAATTTAGCTGGAATTCTTCTTCCACATTATTTTTCTTAACATAAATAATAGTTGAAGATGCAGATAGCTCTGCCAGTGAATCGGGTAATTTTATAATTCCCGGATTAGAATAAATATTATTTAAAAGTGAGGTGTACCATGCATACATTATTTCCTTAGGATTAATATCCCTGGGAAACATTTTAATAATAGCTGCCGAGTCTGTCTTATAAAGACTGTCCCACACCACGTTAAAGCGCGACTGAAAGTTTTCTAACTGCTTCAGAAGAATTTCGTCATCCTGAATAAAATAGGGAGGAGAATATGTAAGAATGCTGTCTTTTTCGCGCTGAACTTCTTTATCGGTTTTATAAATCGGAAAATCAAAGGGCGAAATAAGGGTTTCGTGCATCCAGGGCTTGCCTTTCTGGTATTCGAAACGATAGCGGGTTTCGTGCGGAAGGATTCCTACAATTATTCCGGCAGCAATAAGGAAAAGAATTACAACTCCGATCCGGTGAACATTGTTGAAAATAAAACTTATGATTTTTTTCATGAACTTACTCCATATCCTAAGCGCAAAGGTATTAATCTGTTTGAAATAATTTAAAATCAAATTAAATTTCTTAAAAACAATTCACGCAGAATGATTACTTTCGCTGTATATTTTCCTTCTTTATGAAATACGCAATTGCCTGTTCCGCTGTTATTCCTGTACGCCCGGAACCATCTGAAAAAGCAGAAATGCTTACCGAGGTCATGTTTGGTGAACATGTTGAGATTTTAGAAACTACAGGCAACTGGGCAAAAATACGAAATGCTTTTGATGGTTATGAAGGTTGGTCGGATAAAAAAACACTGGTTGAAATTTCAGAAACAAATTTTATTGAACTTAAACTAAAATCCAACCCATTTGTTTTACCGAATTTATTTGGCTATGCAATTGATGAAAAAGAATCGGCATATTTACTGTCGGCAGGCTGTACTCTTCCCGAATACAACGAAGAGGAGCTGAGTTTTAAAATTGGCTCTAAACGTTTTTGTTTAAGTCAGCCGCCTGCTTTCAGGGGAAATACCATCCGCGAAATAATTATCAATTCTGCACAGACATTTTTAAATTCACCCTACCTGTGGGGCGGAAAAAATCCTTTCGGCATTGATTGCTCAGGGCTGAGCCAGATATGTTACAAAATTGCCGGGATTAAAATACCCCGCGATGCCAGCCAACAGGTTAAAATAGGCGTACCGGTAAGCTTTCTCGAAAATGCAAAACCCGGCGACCTTGCCTTTTTTGATAATGATGAAGGAAATATTACTCATGTCGGGATACTTTTAAGTCCGGCTAAAATTATCCATTCCTCAGGGAAAGTTCATACTGATAACATCGATCACCAGGGCATTTACAATAACGATTTAAAGAAATACACCCATAAGCTTAGAGTGATAATGAATGTAGCCGGTGAGTAATTGAACGTTGTTTTTATTTCCCGATTTCATCCGTTTGTATTTTAAAGTCCTTTTCGCAACCGATATTCTTAATCCTGGCAGAATTCTGTTTCTATAACATCGACAACAGAATCATAACTCCAACAATATCGACAAATCCAATAATTATACCCAAAACAGCAAATCCCAATCCCACATATTTCCCGGGATTTTTATTTATTTTACTCACGCTTATAATTCCAAAAATTGCTGCAGTTATTCCCAGGGGAATACCAAAAATAATTAAACCTGCAAGACTTAATATGAAAGAGCCTACTGCCGATCCTAAAAGTTGTTTTTCATTTTTAACACTTTTATTACCGTCTTCAATTATTATATTAGAATAATCGTTCCCGGAAGAAAGAACATCTATAGCGCCATATGAGTATTTTATCATTGATACATCCTGCGTTTTAAGTACCAGTATTGGCCCGTTTATATCATCGCATCTCTTATAGGTAATTTCTGCAGCTCCAAGCTCAATTTCTTTTGCCGGGATTTCTGTTCCGTTTTTTAAAACAATAATATCACAAGTATCTATAATATTAAGTAAACCATTATTGAAACCTGAAATGTATTGATTATGTTTTGATGTATTTGTAATCTTCTTTGGAACTTTATTTAAAAAATATAATGAGGAAGAATTATCTGTTGATGCAGTCAGGCTTTCGTCTGATTCATCATCTTTCGTTTTTTCAGAACATAAGCTTATATTATTATTTTCAACAGTATATGCATCTGTGGCCAGATTTACCTTTTCCTTATTATTTTCGGATTTCTCCCACATCACATTATACCCCGGCCTGTATAACCTTTTTTCCAGTGTGCAAGATGTAATAAAAATCTGCATGAAAAATACAACAATTAATAAATGTATTGTTTTCCTCATCGTATTATCGATATATTAATGTATTTAGTTTCATACAATTAAAACAATAAAGCAGAATCATTATAATAAACTCATTCACAAATATATGTACCGGAATGAATTTATCTGAAAATTCTAACAACAAATATACTTTTTATTCGTTACGCAGAAAACCTTTCGTCAGATATTATTAAAATAACATTACAACTTTTACTTTTTCAATCAAATTGCAATAATTTAATTTCTCAGATATTACATTGTTACAGGATATTTACAGAATTCATCTGTTTAAATACTATTTATCTGTGGATTAATGTCTATTTTTGAATAAAAAAAATGATTATGAAGATTGGAATAGCTTTTACCATTATGTTACTGGGTTTTATTACCGGCTGTAAAGAAAAAGGGACTGTTGACGGAATTTACCGCTATTACTGGGGCGAAAAAAATGGTTATAAAATCTGGATCATTGATGGTGATAAGGTACGGTTAAAATTGTACAGAGAATATCTTTATGGCGGAAATGAACAGCGGTATCTGTTTAATCCAAAAGGTGAAATATGGATCGACAACGCTGTTTCCTGTGAAGAGTTTGAAATGACACTGGCTCACGAGCTTAATGAACGTCACCTGATGGCAAAATTCGGATGGACATACGATATGGCTCATGATTCTTCACTTGCATTAGAAGTCATCATGCGTCGTAAATTCGAGCAATTCTGCCGCGCTCATGAAGATTCCCTTCCTAAAGTACCCGTTACGGATTATGAAAATATAAAGGAAATAAAAGATATTCCCGACAGTGTTAAGCTTCAGAACATATACCGTATTCCGTTGGGTGAGCGTAACGGTATCAAAGTATGGGTTGTTGACGGGTACTTGGTCAGAAAAAATATTTACCCGGATTTCGGTTTCAGTGGAAACGATCTGGCATATCACTTTATTCCTCCGAGAGAAATCTGGATTGACGGGCAGATATCTGCTGAAGAAACCGAATATTCAATATCAACAGAGCTTATAGAGCGTAACCTGATGTCGAAAGGCAAAAGCTATGACGATGCCTATGAAACAGCTATTGCAGACAACAGGATAAAAAGGGAAAAAATGGAGAAACTGAACCGGGAACATTTACCCATTGCCATACCTGATTCCACTACACGCGATGCCGGCCAGAAAGACCCAAACGAACCTAATTGAAAAAATATTACACCGAAATTATTTCACCAACTTCTTCTTTCATTCTTGTATTAAGATCTTTTACAGAAGTTATACTTTCCATTAAGCCGGGAAGATATTCTGTAGATGCAATAAATGTCCAGAGATAGGAAACAATTGAATAAATTTTTCCGGTTGTAAATTTATCTACATCAACACAAATAAATAAGACAGCAATAAAAACTACCATAAGCAGAACTTTCACAATGCCGTAGTCAAACGAACTCCATTTTGCAATTTTTGCCTGGGGAAGAACCATACTATGGTAATATTCATGAATTCCGGAAGTATCTTTTCCTTCAAGAACCTGATACATTTCTTCGCGGGTATCATTAATATTCTTCTGGAGTTTAGTCACATGTTTGCGGTAAATATTATTTATTAAAACCATAGGTAAAATAACTACCACACAAATTCCGGCAATACGCCAGTCGTAGAAAAACAATGCAATAATTCCACCAATAGTAGCCGACAACTGCCACAAAATCTCAGGAATCCGCTCTTTTAGAAAGACCACGTATTCTTTTGCAAGCTCAGCCCTGGCAAGCATCTTAGATGTAGTATGGCGTTTCTTTTTTGACTTCAAAATAACTTCCGTGGCGACATCAGCATAAATCCTTGCATATATTTTACCGCTTAATAACCGGCTTAAGGTTCCGCCAGTAACATTAACGAGATAGACAATTATCCATATAATCAGCGGAATCATATAATTTACATTTTCTTCTTTGTAAAAATCATCGATCAGAGCATCGAGTAAAAATCCGAAAAATGTGGGTTCAATAATCCAGGCAATATTTTCTACAAGAACAAAGAACAGGATAATTCCAATAGAACCTTTATTATCCTTGATTATCTGAGTTATCATCTTTAAAGTCTTACTGCACTATTGAGTTACTAAAGTATTAAAAAATTTCACATCTCTCTAAAATAAATACGTTCCGGTAAAACAAACAGGTTGCTTTGTCAAGTCGTTAACAGTTTACAACTATAGGGAAAATTATTTTTAAAGATAATATATATCACAAGACTACTTCTGACTAAAAACAGAGTAGTTGTGACTATATATTAAAAATGGAAAATTTCGGCTTTATTAAGCTGCAAAGCAGAAATAAAAAGACGGGGCTTACAAATCTTTAAGCATCTGCATCTTAATTTCATCACTTTGATTTATTCCGGGCTCAAGAGAAGTATAATTTACTTCAATATACAATTCATCATTTATACTAAAAAGTGAAAGTATTATATCAGTTCTGTCTGTTTTCCATTTTGTTTCCAGATACAGATTATCGGAAATCAGGTTAGATGCCCATTCTTCCTGTGTAATAACCTTACCATTAATTGTAGTGCTTACTTTACTATATGGGTCACTATATTTTTTGGCAAGAATTTCCTGAAGCATTAAAAAATCATTTACATAAGTATATGGATTTTTACTGGCATTATTACCAAAATTAATAAGATAAGAACTGTGATACAATTTGTTTGATAAATTAAAATTATAAACTATTTTCGCATCCAGTTCACCTAGTTTTCCGCTGTAAATAAGGTTATTCTTTTTCGAAAAAATCAATTTGGACGCTTCAGCTTTTTTGACCTGAACTGAGTCCATGCCCCACTTTGTATTTCTAAAATCAAAATTCTGAGCATTTAAATTATTACTTATTGTAATAATTATTATTGCAAAATAAAAGGTTAGCGTTTTCATAATATTTATAGTTTTAGTTTAGTATTTTTTTTATATACAAAGATACCATCAAACCAAACTGAAAATTTAACTAATAGCATTCATTAGGAATTATTAACAAAAGTATTTTTCGAATCTTAACCATATACTTTCATTTATATATTTTCAACTCTATAGCCTTAATTACATTTTACTTGAATAAGAGCTTTGTTAAGAAACTGTTTTGAATATCATTTTTACTTTTATTAACCTAAATCACAGCTCTCATAACCTTATCATCTTGATGATATTAACAAAGTCGAATGGTCGAAAGACATGCACAATGCCCCACGCGCTATTTCGACCATTCGACTACGCTCATGGCCTCAATATGACCGCCGCTTTTAAGTTTTTTTCAGATTTATTAAAATTCAAAACAGTTTCTAAATATTTAATTTCAAAATCTGCTTCATAATTCGAATTAATAATAATTAACAAATCATCCCATCAAAGCACTTCAAAGTAAGGTTTCTTATTGAAAAGTGCATTAAAATTCGCACTTCGCTTACCTCGGATGAATTAACGTTTCCAAGGCGGAAAGGGTCAAGCATAATCTCATTTTCCTTTGCAAGTCTTTTTAAGAAACCTGTAAGCAGTTTCTAATTTCCTAAACGATAGATTAATCGTTTTAATTCTATCTCTGCAATTTTAGCTGCATACTGAAGATTAACCAGCATGTACCCGGCATTTTCAAAACTGGCCTGGGCAGCTTTCACATCCAGGATGGTTGACTGGTTTAACTGAAATCTCTTTAAAACAATATTCACTAACTTCCCGGCATTTTCATAATTTATCTGTTGCGAATTTAGTTGCTCCAACGTATTTTCATAGGACTGAAACGTTTTTATCGCATCTGCCTTAAGGGATGTAAGTAAACTTTCTTTTTGCAGCCCGGCATTTTTAACATTGTACAAAGCAACATCCTGTTGTGTCTTGTAAATAGTTCCGTTAAAAATCGGGATTTGCAACGTTGCACCAACAGTTGGCCCGTAATTCTGGGTAAATAAATTAAAACCTGCAGAACTATTATTGTATGTATAATTATAACCTGTATTGATCCGTATGGACGGATAACGCTGTGCTCTCAGTTCTTTTACAATTTGTTCGTTTATCTTTATTTGTTGTTCTGCCGAAAGATATTGCGGGTTATTTTCCAGGTAATTGATAATAGAATCTTTTTGAATATTATTATCAACTATTATAGTATCGTGAATGGTAATTGGGAAAAATTGTTTTACGCCCATCAACTGTAACAAATTAGTTTTCTCCTGTTCAATAATTAATTGCTGGCCTTTTAAATTCTGTTCAGCCATATTAAGATCCATCTGTGCCTGTAAAAGGTCGGCATCATTCGCCATACCAACATTATACCGCTCTTTAACAATATCTGATTTCTTTATGGAAACATCCAGTGAGCTTTGAATAATATTCAGATAACTTTGCTGCCTGAGTATATCATAATATGTTACCATAACAGCAGCTATTGTATTTTGTATTTGCTGATTAAGCTGCAATTCGCTCTGTTTCTGAAGACAGTTCAGCCTTTCTTTGGTAGCTGTAATTTTAAATCCGTTAAACAGAACCATTCCGGCTGTTATACCCGCACTTAAGGAATTACTTGTAACGTTGTTTTTATTTATTTCAGACCCGCTACTCAGTTTTTGATTAAGGTTATAAACAGAATTATTGTCGCTGCCTGTAACATTAAGTGATGGCAATCCACCGGCTACGCCAAATGTGTTATTTATTTTATTTATTTCGGTATTGTTTTTTGCAATCTGAATATCAAAATTATTTTTAAGCGCCGTATCAATGGCATTACTGATCGTAAGCGAAAGCTGTGCCTCTGTATGAAACGGAAGCCATAAAAAGAAATAAAATAACACCTTTTTCATATATTCACAATTACAATTTACGATACGGTATTTTCAACTTCATCCTTACTTACTTTACGTTTGCCTGAGATATACGTGTAAACAGATGGGATTACAAATAGTGTAAGAACCAACGAAAATAAAAGGCCACCCACTACCACGATACCCAAGGGAATGCGGCTTGTAGCTGCCGAACCCAGGCTTAAAGCAATAGGCAGCGCTCCTAATGAAGTCGCCAGGCTTGTCATTAAAATCGGGCGTAATCGTTGAGTAGCGGCTTCAACTACAGCCTGCCGCATGGGTATTCCCTGTTCTCTTTTTTTGTTTGCAAATTCCACTATCAGTATCCCGTTTTTGGTAACCAATCCAATCAGCATAATCATTCCTATCTCTGAAAAGATATTTAATGTTTGTCCGAATATCCATAAACATAATATAGCGCCGGCAATAGCCAGTGGTACTGTAAGCATAATGGTAAGAGGATCTTTAAAACTTTCGAACTGTGCCGCTAACACAAGATAAATCAGGATCAATGCCAATATAAAAGCAAATGCAGTATTTGAAGAGCTCTCGGAATAATCGCGCGAGGGGCCGCTAAGCGAAGTCTGAAAACTATTGTCAAGTAAGTTGTCTGCCAATGTCTGCATGGCCTTAACACCATCGCCAATAGTTTTACCATCGGCCAGGGAAGCCGAAACAGTGGCTGCTTTATAGCGATTGAAATGATACAATGAAGGCGGATTTGCGTTCGTAATAATATTCGTCACCGCTGTCAATGGAATATTGATTCCTTTGTTGTTACGAACATACAGGTTAGAAATATCAACCGGCTGCTGCCTGTCTTTCAGTGCAACCTGGCTTATTACCTGGTATTGCTTTCCATTCATAATAAAGTACGCAAGACGTCCTCCGCTAAAAGCACTCTGGATAACAGTAGCAATATCGGTAACGGTCAGGCCAAATTCACGTGCTTTTATTCTGTCAATAGTAAGGTCGATTTCAGGTTTATTGAATTTCAGGTTTACATCAACATTCTGAAATGTTTTATCATTTTTTGCTTCATCCAGGAATTTCGGAATAACCGCTTTCAGTTTATCAAAATCCAGGTTCTGTATAACAAATTGTACCGGCATAGAACCTTTGGAACCCAATCCCACTGAAATGGTTTGCTCTTCAATCGGAAAAATACGCACATTGTTAAATCGTGCAAGTTTTTTAGTGAGATCTTTTACAATTTCGCTCTGGCTTCTTTTTCTTTCCGAAGCTGGCACCAGTCCTACTCTTCCCATACCACTATTAACGCCTGTACTGCTATAACCCGGAACCGAAATAAAAGAAAAATCTCTTTCAGGAATGGAATCAATTAAAAAATTGCCAATATTATTGCCGACTTCTGTCATATAAGGATAACTGGCGCCTTCGGGGCCTGTCATCTGGAGGCGAATGCTGCCTTTATCTTCAAGAGGTGCAATTTCGCTCTGCAGATTTTTTCCAATTATAAAAACAATAACAAGGCATATGACAACAATTCCCCATGCCATCCACCGTCTTTTGATAAAACGTTCAATCAGTTTTTTGTAACCGTTTTCCATCCCGCTGAAAAAGGGCTCGGTTTTATTGTAAAACCATCCACGCTGTGCGCTTTTTCTGTTCAGATAGATATTTAAAACAGGTGTAATGGTAAGTGAAACAAAAGCTGACACAAGCACCGCACACGACAATACAACACCAAATTCACGGAATAAACTCCCGACAAAGCCCTGAAGAAACAAAACCGGTAAAAAAACAATGGCAAGAGTAATTGAAGTGGAAATAACAACAAAGAAAATTTCTTTGCTCCCATCAATAGCAGCAAGACGTACAGGAATACCCTTTTCGATTTTCCGGAAAATATTCTCGGTCACAACAATCCCGTCGTCCACCACAAGCCCGGTAGCCAGGATGATAGCAAGAAGCGTAAGGATATTTACACTAAAACCTGCCATATACATAATAAAGAAAGTTGAGATCAGTGATATAGGAATATCAATGAGTGGGCGGATTGCAATAAGCCAGTTCCTGAAGAAAAAGAAAATTACAAGGATCACAAGGCCAATTGCAACAAGAAGAGTTTCTCCTACCTCGTTTAATGACCGGCGTACATTCCTGGTATTATCAATTAGTTTTGTAAAGACCAAGTCGTCTTTTTGTGATTTTTTTATTTGTTCAAGCCTTTTATCGAATTCATCTGCAATATCGATGTAATTGGCGCCCGGTTGAGGAACAATCGTCAAACCCACCGCACTGACGCCATTCAGCCTCCAGCTATGTTCATATTGTTCGGGACCTAATTCCACTTTAGCGACATCGCTAAGCCGTACAATTCCGCTTGAATCTTCACGTATAATTAAATCCTTAAAGTCCTTTTCAGTGCTTAACCTGCCCATGGCCCTTATTGTCAGTTCTGTTTTATTGCCATAGATCTTCCCCGAAGGCACCTCCACATTTTCTTTATTCAACACGTTCGATATATCATTAAACGCAATGTTGTATGCATTCATTTTATCGGGATCGACCCATAAACGCATGGCAGGACGTTTTTGCCCGACAATGTTCACAGCACTTACTTCAGGTATCGTCTGAAATTTATTCAATAAAACATTTTCAGCATAATCGCTGAGTTCAAGCAATCCTTTGCCCGGGCTTTGAACTGCAAGAAGAATAATAAAATCGCTGTTGGCATCTGATTTGGTCACAACGGGAGGTGCGTCAATATCCTGCGGCAGGTTTCTGACAGCCTGACTGACCTTGTCGCGTACATCATTTGCAGCAGCTTCAAGATCAGCATCAATATTGAATTCTACGCTGATGCTGCTTCTTCCGACTGAACTGGTTGATGAAATTGTACGGATACCCGGAATTCCGTTTATAGATTTTTCCAGGGGTTCGGTAATCTGACTTTCGATAATATCAGAATTTGCCCCGGTATAAGAAGTATTCACGGTAATCATAGGCGGATCGATGGCAGGATAATCACGAACTCCCAAATAAGTGTATCCAATAACACCAAACAAAATGATAAATAAATTCATCACCGTTGCCAGTATCGGTCGCCTTATCGATAATTCCGAAATATTCATTTTCCGTTTTAATTGTTAATTTTCAAAGCCTTCTCTTTCCAGGTTATTTCAGGCTTTCGCCGATTTTCCTTATTTTTAACACTTTGACTTTTGCATCAGGGCGGACAAATAGTACCCCGCTAACTACAATACTGTCTCCTGCAGTAAGACCTTTTGTGATTTCAACAAGATCGGAATTCCTGGTACCGGTTTCTACATTGATAAACATACCTTTTCCATTCTTAACAACAATAACCTGGTTGGAGAGAGCATCAGGAATAATTGCATTTGTCGGGACAACAATACCTTTAACTTTTTCTTCCAGCGTTACTTTCACAAATGCACCGGGGCTTATAGTACCGCTATCAAGTTTAGCACGTACTTTAATATTCCGTGTGGTCGTGTTTATCTGGGGTTCAACAGCACTGACAGTTGCAGTATATGAAGTTTCAGAGGATGAGGTCTGAACATTCACTTTATTTCCGATTTTAACATGATCCTCATAAACTTCAGGAACGGTAAAATCAATTTTTATTTTATCCGTTTGCAACGAACCAAGTAAAGTCTGGGTAGTTACATAAGCACCTACACTCACCTGCCGTAATCCGAGTTTCCCGCTGAAAGGGGCTTTGACCACAGTTTTATCTATCTGTGCATTCAGTACCTTAATATTCGCTTTTCGTGTATTTACTTCGCTTAAAGCTGCATCGTACGTTGCCTGGTCAATGCCGTTTACAGCCAGCAATTGTATTAATCTTGCTTCCGTTTTTTCTGCTAGGCCCAGAGCTACACTTTGTTGTTCAAGTTGTGCCTGGAGTTCGGCATCATTAATTTTCACAAGAACGGTTCCCTGTTCTACAAAACCGCCGTCAGGAAGATTTAAGAATGTGACGCGCCCGTTCATTTCAGGATAAAGCGAAACCAGTTCCTCGGAAAGAACTGTTCCGTTAACTTCAACGGTTCTTGGAAAATCATTCTCGCTGGCAATAAGAACCTCCACCTTTACAGGTTGTGAATCTTTTTTATTTGACTGATCTTTGTTGCTGTTTTTACAGGAAATTAATGCGATCAGGAAAAATGGGATGATTATAAATTTTATATCATTCATAAAACGTTGTTATGTTTATTCAGGTTATTCCTGATAATTCCAATGGTATTATAAAATTCCGTTACCTGGCACTTTTTAAGTCCTTTTAAAGCTATACCGGTAACTTCAGCAAGTGTGTTTTTTATCACCGTCATTTCCTTTTCCGCTTTGTTCGTAAGAACAAGGCAATATTTTCTGCGGTCTGAAACATTTCTTACTCTCTTCACATAACCTTTATCTGAAAGATAATCAATGATCCTGACTACACTTACTTTATCCGTATCCAGTAATTCGGCCAGTTCCTGCTGTGTGATGCCACTCTTTGAATTTCCGATAAGAATTAACGCATAATAATTTCTTTCAATATCAAGGTAATCAAGCTTTGCATTGAGTATTTGCAGGAAACTTTTACCCATGTGGGACAGGATTCTTCCCAGGGGTTGTTCAGCCTTATTGTGAGATATTCTTTTCATACAAAAGTTCGTGCAAATATAGTTTAATTTGTATATCGTTTACATTGTAAACGGTTATTTATATAATTTTAAAGATTTATTTGCACGTAACAAATATTAAAATCCTAATAAGATGAAATCCGGCAGTCCATTAATGTCATTAAAAACGCTATAACGCTTCTATAGTTAACAGGTTATTTTGTACAAGGTATTCGGCTATTTGTATAGCGTTTGTGGCTGCGCCTTTGCGTAAATTATCGGAAACGATCCACATATTAAGACATTTCTCATGCGATGGGTCGCGACGGATACGGCCTACAAATACTTCATCGCGCCCTTCGGCATACAGGGGCATAGGATATTTGTTACTGGCCGGTTCATCGAGAATTACAACACCTGGCATACCAGAAAGCAGGGAAACGACTTCTTTTTCGTTGAAATCGTTTTCAAATTCAACGTTCACAGATTCGGAATGACCTCCCTTTACAGGAATGCGCACCACCGTTGCAGATACCTGTATGGTTTTACATGAAAGAATTTTACGGGTTTCTTCCACCAGTTTTTTCTCTTCGGTGGTATAACCGTCAGTCATGAAAGATCCTCCATGGGGAAAACAATTCAGATCAATAGGATGCGGATATGCCATCTCGCCCTCTTTGCCTTCCCTTTCGTTAAACAGTTGACGAACAGCCTTCACCCCGGTACCGGTAACAGACTGATAAGTAGAAACAACAATACGTTTTATTTTATATTTATCATGCAGGGGAGACAATGCAAGTACCATTTGTATGGTAGAACAGTTGGGATTGGCAATAATTTTATGCTGGTGTCCGAGAATTTTTGCATTTATTTCAGGTACAACAAGTGGCACATGAGGGAACATTCGCCATTGAGAAGAATTATCGATAACCGTGGTTCCGGTCTTGGCAAATTCAGGCGCAAACTTAGAGGACACTTCGGAACCTGCTGAGAATATGGCAATGACAGGATGGGCATTAATAGCATCCTGTACAGAAACCACCTTGACTTCCTTACCGTGAAATATAATTTTTTTCCCAACCGATTTTTCAGAAGCTACAGGAAAGAGTTCTGTTACCGGAAATTTTCTTTCTTCAAGAACTTTGAGCATTACGTTACCTACAAGGCCTGTGGCGCCTACAACTGCTACTTTCATACATTTGTCATTTATTCGGCCTCAAAATTGCTTATCCTGTCTCCCCTTTCATTCCATTCAGTATTTCGCTTTATCAATCCGTTACGATAAACTATTTCGAGCCTTTTCTTACCGTTATCAAAATAATATTCCCAGGTACTGTCCTTGTACCCGTTTTTATAATATTCATATGCAATCACATTCCCTTCCTCATTCCATTGAGTCCATTTTCCATCCAGCTTATCATCCACATACTTTCCTTCTATTTTTTTATTTCCGTTGCTATGCCATGCAATAAGCTGGCCTTCATGCTTGTCGTTCCGGTAATTTGCCTGCATCTCCTGCTTACCGTTTTTGTACCATTGTTCCGATCTTCCATTAAGCATGTTGTTCTCAAAATGGATTTCGGCAGTTTTAACACCGTTCTCAAACCAACGGGTAAGTACCTGGGAATTTCCATTATATACTTTCTCGGCTTTCAATTTTCCGTTTTCGTAATACTGTTTAAAACCATCCACCGGACTCCCTTCGCTATAATTAACCTCAACGCTCACCTGTCCGTTTTTATAATATCTTACAAAGCTGCCATCGAGTATCCCGTTTTTATAATTTCTTTCAGATTTAATTTCTCCGTTCTCATATAAATCACGGCATACACCTGTAAATGGCAGGCTATCAGACTTAGTACAGGTTAATGCATTTTTGATAAAAAGCTGATCCGAATTTACAGAATCAAAGGTACAGGCAGGAATAAATACAACTAAAAGAGTAAATATAACAATATAGACAAGATTAAATGCCAGAACCTTTAAATTTATAAATTTATACTCCTCCTTATTCATAAACTTAAACCATTAACTCGGAACTCCTACTCCGTGACAATTTTTATATTTTTTACCACTACCACAAGGGCAAAGATCATTTCTGTTCACTTTCTTTTCGACTCTTACAGGCTGGGCTTTTTGTTGTTCTTCATTTGGATTTCCTCCTTTGTTAGGATTCCCTGTACCATCGTTTCTTCCTGTTTCGAACTTACTCATATCGAGTTTGCGGGGCGCTTTGGCTTCCTTAACCTGCTCCGGATCCTGTACAGGAATATGTCCTTTGGTCAGCAGCGAAACAATCTCACGGTTTGCTTTGTCGACCATGGTACGGAACAACTCAAAAGATTCGAATTTATAAATCAGCAAGGGATCTTTTTGTTCGTAAGCAGCATTCTGTACAGATTGTTTCAGTTCGTCCATTTCACGCAAATGTTCTTTCCATGCTTCATCAATTGTAATCAGAATGGAACTTTTTTCGAACGAACGGATCAGTTCCTTTCCTTTAGTTTCGGTAGTTTTCTTAAGGTTTGTCACAACCTGAAATACTCTTGTACCATCACTTACAGGAACAATAATATTTTCATACACATGGCCGCTCTTTTCAAACACATCTTTTATTATAGGATATGCCTGTTGTGCCATTGCCTGACATTTTCTCTGGTAATTATCGTAAACTTTGGCATACACTTTTTCGGTAATCTCGTTGACAGAAAGCTGAAGATAATCCGAAGAATCTACCGGAGATTCAATAGCAAGGGTACGAATAAGTTCAATATTAAATTCTTCAAAATCGGAATGACCATGATTCTGGCTCACTACCGATTCGCAAACATCATACATAGTGTTAGAAATATCCACACTCATTTTCTCTCCGAAAAGTGCATTTCTGCGTCGTTTGTAAATAACCTCACGCTGTGAATTCATAACATCATCATACTCGAGTAACCGTTTACGGATGCCGAAGTTATTTTCTTCTACTTTGCGCTGGGCGCGCTCTATTGATTTTGTAATCATGGAATGCTGAATCACCTCTCCTTCCTTTATTCCAAGCCGGTCCATCATTCGTGCAATACGATCGGAACCGAACAAACGCATAAGATCATCTTCGAGGCAAACATAAAACTGGGAAGTACCAGGGTCTCCCTGGCGTCCGGAACGGCCTCTCAGCTGCCTGTCAACCCTTCGTGATTCATGTCTTTCCGTTCCGATAATAGCCAATCCACCGGCTGACCTAACATCGGCACTAAGCTTAATATCGGTACCACGACCGGCCATATTCGTTGCTATTGTTACAGAACTTGTTTTCCCTGCCTCAGCTACAATATCAGCTTCGCGCTGGTGGAGCTTTGCATTAAGTACATTATGCTTAATCCCGCGAAGTTTTAACATTCTGCTTAACAGCTCTGAGATTTCAACAGAGGTTGTACCCACCAGTACGGGTCGTCCGGCCTGGGTAAGTTCAACAATCTCCTCTATTACCGCATTGTATTTCTCACGTTTGGTCTTATATACTTTATCCTGCATATCCTTACGTACCACAGGACGGTTTGTCGGGATTACAACAACATCAAGTTTATAGATATTCCACAACTCACCTGCTTCGGTTTCGGCAGTACCGGTCATCCCGGAAAGTTTGTGAAACATACGGAAATAATTCTGTAAGGTAATAGTTGCAAAGGTCTGTGTAGCAGCTTCCACTTTCACATTTTCCTTTGCTTCAATGGCCTGGTGGAGTCCATCGGAATAACGTCTTCCTTCGAGGATACGACCGGTTTGTTCATCTACAATTTTTACGGCATTGTTCATTACCACATATTCCACATCTTTTTCGAACATGGAATAGGCTTTTAACAATTGGTTCACCGTATGAACTCTCTCCGATTTAATAGCATAATCACGAATCATTTCATCTTTTGCCAGAAGCTTCTGATCCGGTGTTTTGCCTGATTTCTCAATGTCGGCAATAAGGCTGCCTATATCAGGCAAAACAAACATATGAGCATCATCGGTACTCCCGGTTATAAGATCGATTCCTTTTTCGGTGAGTTCAACCTGGTTGTTTTTTTCATCAATAACAAAGTACAATTCTTCTGTTATCTCCGGCATTCTTTTAGCATTTTCCTGGAGATAAATGTTCTCTGTTTTATGCATAAGGGTTTTCATTCCCTGTTCGCTCAGGAACTTTATTAATGCTTTATTTTTTGGGAAGCCTTTAAATGCACGATAAAGAAGAACACCTCCTTTTTCTGTATCGCCTGACTGGATCAGTTTTTTTGCCTGGTTTAAAAGATCGGTTACCAGGTTCTTTTGCACATTCGCCAGTTTTTCTACTTTGGGTTTAAATTCATTAAATAACTGATCGTCACCTTTGGGTGTTGGTCCGCTGATAATAAGAGGAGTTCTTGCATCATCAATCAATACCGAGTCAACCTCATCCACTATGGCATAATGATGTCCGCGTTGCACAAGATCTTCCGGGCCAATGGCCATGTTATCGCGAAGGTAGTCGAAACCGAATTCATTATTTGTACCGAATGTTATATCTGCTAGGTAGGCATTTCTGCGGGCCTGTGAATTGGGCTGGTGTTTATCAATACAATCGACTCTGAGCCCATGAAATTCATATAAGGGTCCCATCCACTCGCTATCCCTCTTTGCCAGGTAATCATTTACTGTAACAAGGTGTACTCCTTTTCCTGCCAGGGCATTTAAAAAAACAGGCAAAGTGGCAACAAGAGTTTTTCCTTCCCCGGTAGCCATTTCCGCTATTTTTCCCTGATGAAGTACCATACCTCCAATCAGCTGTACATCATAATGAATCATATCCCAGGTAATTTCATTCCCCCCGGCAATCCATTTATTCAACCAATGGGCTTTATTCCCTTCAATGATGATACTGCTACGAACAGCTGCAAGATCTCTGTCCATATCAGTAGCCGTTACCTGGATTTTCTCATTCTGAACAAACCGGCGGGCAGTATCCTTCATAATGGCAAACGCTTCGGGAAGCACTTCCAAAAGGATATCCTCTATTTTTTTATTTATTTCTTTCTGAAGTTTTTCAATCTGGACATACATTTTTTCCTTTTCATCCACACTGATATCATCCCCCTCAACTGTCGCTTTTAATGAATTCACCTCATCTTCTTCGGATTTATAATATTCCCTTACGCGTTTTTTTAATGCCCCTGAACGTTCACGTAATTCATCGTGACTCAGGTTTTGTAAAGTATCGTAAACGGATTTAATCTGTTCAACTACCGGATATATTATTTTAATATCTTGTTCGGACTTGCTTTTGAAAAACTTTTTAAGAAAATCATTAAATGATGCCATGTCGTATATTTTATAAACTAACAAAGTTAATTTCAATTTTGGCATTCACAAAATTTGAATGTTAACTGAATTAAAATTTGGCAAATAACTTGTAAAGCATAAATTTGTAAAAAATGAAACCGTTGATATGAAAGCTATTTTTCTTATTCTTCTCCCGGTACTGTTTCTGAATTTGCCAGGAACTGCCCAGATAATTGATTCGACCCAGGTTGTAAAAAGATATTTTGGTTTAAGTTTACAAGCAAATTACCAGGGACTTATCACTTTTGCCATCATTGAGATAAATAAAAAAGGAGTTGCTAACAGAGTATATTTAAGCCAGCGCGACTGGCTGCATCAGATTGTCGGGATTCAGCAATCGAAAGCAAATCCGGAAGAAAAAAACCTATTGAAAGAAGCCGGTTTGGAAGGACCTGATATTATTCACGAATTGTGGAAACTCAGGTATTCCGAAACTCCCTATGCCGGTTCGGCCATAGAAAAAGGATGGGCAGGAAAGCCTACTATTCCTACAGAAGGTCAGATGGAAATGCTCCGCCAGTTTGGTATAAAAACAATAAGCGATTATTTTTACGGCGAAAACTTATTCAAATTGTTAAAAGCAATGGAAGACCCGGGCTGGGTTTCTGAATATCAGAATAAATAAAAATTAAAAACTCCTTTTAAGCTCTACCATTTTCACCGCTGTAAGGGCGCATTCCGAGCCTTTATTTCCATGTTTTCCACCGGCACGGTCCATGGCCTGTTGAATAGTATTGGTGGTTAACACGCAAAAAATAAAAGGAATAGGATAACGTAAATTAAGTTCAGTAATTCCATGTGTTACACTGTCGCACACGTAATCGAAGTGTTTTGTCTCGCCCTGAATTACGCATCCAATGGCAATAACAGCATCCACATCGGTATGTTCTGCAAAAAGTCTGGCACCGGCAGTCAACTCAATACTACCGGGAACATATTTAATAATAATGTTCTCATATTTTACATTACACTCCTTAAGTGTTTGAATGGCTCCATTCAGTAAAGCATCGGTAACGCTGCTGTTCCATTCTGCAAGGACAATACCGAATTTCATTGTTTGGGCATCCGGTATATTGCCTTCAAATTTTTCTTTATCGTTCAGATTTGTTGCCATCATTATTTTGAATAAAAAATCCCGACGAATCGGGATTTGAAGTTATTATTGTTTATTCAGTTTAATTTTTGCGCGGGTAATATACTTTTCAATTTTACGCCCTTCGTTTGTCCGGTTGAATTCTTTTTCAATTCTTTCGTAAGTAGAAAGTGCATCTTCCCAGCGGTTTAACTTTTCCAGTACAAATCCTGCTTTCATCAGGTAAAAAGGAGAAGTAAAATCGTTACGTTTTTCATCGGCTGCTTTTTGATAACAGGCCAAAGCTTCATCCATTTTTCCTAATTCCAGGTTTGCATCACCAATAGTTCCCTGGGAAACCGGGTACAGCATATTATCATCGGTACTAAAATCGTTTAAATATTCGATGGATTTCTCAAACTGACCAAGGTTATAATAACATATTCCGGCATAATAATTTGCCAGGTTTCCTGCATGAGTTGCACCATACTCATCGATAATATAAAGAAATCCCTTATTTAAATTATCACCATTAAGAGCCAGGTTAAAAGAATCTTTTGCGAAATATTGTTCGGCCATAAACATTTCCTGGTGAGCTTCGGTCTCTTTAGGTCCAAGGTACAATTTTTTATAACCCAGGTAACCGCCAACCACGATAATTATTGCAGCTACAATAATGATCAGTTTTTTCTGATTATCTTCAATGTATTGTTCGGTTTTAGTAAGTACATTACCCACCTGGTCGATTTCATTTCCAATAACTTCTTTGTCCTTTTTTGCCATAATATTATACGAACTATAATTTTTTCAAACGGCAAAGGTAATTTTTTTTAAGATATAAATTAAACGAATTAAAGAAAATGTTTTTCCGGCCAAAAACTACTGTATGTTATTATCTTATTGTAAATTAATAAAAACACTGGGGAAAAGGAAGGAAAAAACCACACCTTAGTTTATTCAAAAATTGGTTAGATTTACACCGTTCAATGAACCTTCATTTAAAACATATCGACCTTCTCAGTTTCAAGAATTTTGCAGAAATCTCGCTCGACTTTTCTCCTAAAATTAATTGCTTTACAGGAATGAACGGGGCAGGCAAAACCAACCTCCTGGATGCCATTTATTATCTTTCGTTTTGCAAAAGTTATTTTTCTGTTACCGACCACGACAATATCCGCCGGAACGACCCATTATTTGTTGTCAATGGCTTGTACGAACGAAACGAAACAGAAGAAAATATTTTTTGCGGTGTACGTCAAAACGAGAAGAAACAATTCAGAAGAAACAAAAAAGAATATTCCCGGCTTTCGGATCATATTGGTCTTTTTCCCCTGGTAATTGTTTCACCTTACGACACCAACCTTATTTCGGATGGCAGTGAAGAGAGAAGAAAATTTATCAACGGGGTTATTTCACAATACGATAAGAACTACCTGAATGACCTGATTAATTATAACCGTGTTATAAAACAACGTAATGCCCTGCTGAAAGATTTCTCCCGGAAAAAAACATTTGACAGGGAAACCCTGAATATATACGATGAAAAAATTGTTGAACTGGGAATTCCGATTTATAAAAAAAGAAGAGATTTCCTGGAAAAATTAAGTCCTGTATTTGAATTCTTTTACAAACACATATCCGGTGGTGTTGAAAAAGTTGAATTGCTATACCAGTCGCAACTGGAAGAAAGTAATTTTGAAGAATTATTAGGCCGGTCGCTCGAACGCGATCTTCTGGTACAATATACTACCTGCGGAATTCACAAAGACGACCTGGTTTTTAAAATCGATAATTACCCGGTTCGCACCAACGGTTCGCAGGGACAACAAAAAAGTTTTCTATTATCCCTTAAGCTTGCCCAGTTTGATTTTATAAAAGAAAAAAATACCTGCACTCCTCTCCTTCTTCTCGATGACATCTTTGATAAACTTGATGAAACAAGAGTTTCAAGATTAATGAAAATGGTAGGCGAGCATCATTTCGGACAGATATTCATTACGGATACTGATAAAGAAAGAGTATTAAAAATACTTTCCACAATTGATTCTGATTATTCTATCTTTACCATAAATAAAGGCTCCATTGAATGAGACGCAGTAACACACGACCCATCGGAGAAGTTTTAAGCGAGTACATAGATGCATTCCGGCTGAAAGGCAAACTTGCCGAAGTTGCTTTACTTCACTCATGGGAAGAAGTTGTTGGGGGCAATATTGCTTCACGGACAAAGGATTTAAAAATCAGCAATCAGGTTCTCTATGTAAAAATCGAATCTTCTATCCTCCGGCAGGAATTGATGATGATACGCAGTGAGGTAGTAAAACGGTTAAATGAAAAAGCAGGTTCAGAAGTAATTAAAGAAATCGTATTATTCTGAATTGCTTTCTATTATGTTCTTTTTCTCATTTAAATAGTTTTAAATAGTTCCATTTATTCGCAGTTAACTGCGAATAAATCATAAAATATTCGCAGTTAACTGCGAATATTTTGTATTTTTGCAAAAAAACATATGGGACAAATATTTACTCAAATACTTTTAGATCAAAAAGAAGAATTAGAGAAATATAAAAAAAAAGAATGGGTTCATCGTAAACAGGAATTGAAATTATCAAAATTCAGTTCGTTAATAAAAATCATTTCCGGTGTTCGTCGTTCAGGAAAATCAACTCTGGTTCATCTTGCCTTAAAAAATAAGGCTTATGCTTATGTGAATTTTGATGATGAAAGATTATGGCAACTTCCGGCAGATAAATTAAATCATCTCCTTGAAGCAATTTTTCAGGTTTATCCTGATGTGAAACTATTCTTTTTTGATGAAATTCAGAATATAGACGGATGGCACCTATTTGCAAACAGGCTACAAAGAAACGGATATGAAATAGTGCTTACCGGATCCAATTCAAAATTATTAAGCAGTGAACTTGCATCTCATCTTACCGGAAGATACACACTTACTGAATTATTGCCCTTTTCTTTTGAAGAATTTTTAAAATTCAAAAAGTTTACTTTCAAAAACTCATCAACAAAATCAAAAGCATCTCTAAAAGGATATTTTGAAGAATACATTAAACATGGAGGCTTCCCGGAAATAATAAAAGGTGCCGATGGCCAATCTTATGCTAAAGAGTTATTTAATTCAATTGTTACCAGGGATATTCTTTTCAGGCACAACATTAAACACAAACAAACCTTTAAAAATGTAGCAGAATTTCTGGTTTATAACTTCTCCAGGGAAATAAGCTATAACAGCATTAAAAAACATTTTCTGCTGGGCAGTGAACATACTGCTAAAAATTATATTTCATTTCTCGAAGAGGCGTATCTTATTATTACATTACCAAAATTTTCTTTTAAAAAGTCGGAAAATATTAAGTATCGAAAATCTTATTTAATCGATACTGCTCTTGCATTTGCTTTTGGCGATAATTTTCCTCAAAACATTGGGTATCTTTATGAAAATATTGTATTTCTTAAGCTTTACCGTTGTAAAACTGAAGATAATTATGAAATTTATTATTATAAGAAAAATATTGAAGTAGATTTTGTAATCTTCAAAAACAATAAAGTTGAAGAACTGATCCAGGTATGCTTTTCAATTGAAAATGAAAAAACTTTTAAAAGAGAGGTCAGGGGATTAATATTGGCGTCAAAAGAATTAAATGCTAAAAAACTTACCCTGATTACATCTTATAAAAAAGATACCATTGTAGAAGATGAAAAATCAATAGAAATAATTCCCATTTCTGAATGGCTTATACAATAATTTTTCTGAAATTTTTAAACAAATAAAGTCAGACCTTCCGGCCTGACTTCTATTTTAAGTTTTTTTTCTGTTAAAAGCGATCTCTCTGGGAGAAAAAGAATGCAGCTTCAATAGCAGCATTTTCATCGCTGTCGGAACCATGCACTGCATTTTCCTGGACTGATTTTGCAAATCGTTTACGAACAGTACCTTCCTCAGCTTTGGCCGGATCGGTAGCGCCAATCAGTTTACGAAAATCTTCAACTGCGTTATCTTTTTCGAGAACAGCGGCAACAATGTGTCCGGAAGACATGAATTCAACCAGGTCATTAAAGAAAGGGCGTTCACGATGTACTCCATAAAATTTCTGAGCCTGCGATTTTGATAAATGAACCATCTTCATGGCGGAAATTCTGAATCCGCCTTTATTTATCATCGCTAAAATTTCGCCAATGTGTCCTGCTTTAACTGCACAAGGCTTAATCATTGTAAATGTAGTATTTCCTGCCATATCAATTTTTTTAAGTCCGCAAAATTAAGGTATTAATTATATTTTACAACCAAAAAATTATCTTTGTTAAAAATTTACGCTTTGCAAAATCTATTTAGTGAACAATTCAGCCGCTTAAGGCAACTGATTTCAGATACCGAAACTTTCTGTATCATCACACATCATAATCCCGACGGAGATGCCATCGGGTCGTCTTTAGGGTTATATTCCATTTTGAAAAATATGGGTAAAGATGTTACCGTTGTAGTACCCAACGACTACCCGGAATTTCTGCAATGGCTGCCCAACAACGAAACAGTGCTGAAATACAACCGGCAAAAAACATTGTGCGAACCGGTTTTATCCAAAGCAAAAGTGATCTTCTGCCTCGATTTTAACGAACCACGCAGGTTAAGCGGAATTTACGAAACCATAGATAAAGCAAATTGTGTAAAAGTTTTAATTGATCATCATCCAAATCCCGATACCATTTTCGATATACTTATTTCTGACGTCACTGTTAGTTCGACAGCCGAACTGGTTTACGAAACCATTTTATCCTGCGGGATAGAATCGTATATGGATAAAAATTCCGCTACCTGTCTTTTTACTGGCTTAATGACAGATACCAATTCATTTACGGTAAATTGTTCAAACCCCCGCACATTCGAAATAGCTTCAAAATTTCTTGCATTCGGAATAAACAGGGAAGAAATCCATGAACATGTTTTCAATAATTTTTCATCTAACCGTCAGAAATTGCTGGGCTATCTGCTGAATGAAAAAATGGTAGTAATTCCGGAATACTCGACTGCCTATACATGGCTCACACGGGAAGAACTTCAAAAATATTGTTTCAAACCCGGTGAC
Organism: Bacteroidota bacterium; assembly: GCA_037441645.1. Classification (GTDB taxonomy): domain Bacteria; phylum Bacteroidota; class Bacteroidia; order Bacteroidales; family GWA2-32-17; genus GWA2-32-17. Next base: position 8,403 of record JBBIRU010000036.1, on the reverse strand, counting down.
TCTGAGGGCTTTGTTAATTATCCCCTATCCATCAAAGGAATTAAACTTTCCGCTTTTTTTATGGAACGTGAAAAGCACATTAAAATCTCTTTCCGTTCCAAAGGCACAATCCCTGCCAACCGGATTATGAGTGAAAATTTCATGGGCGGAGGCCATAGAAATGCAGCCGGAGGTGAGGAAGAAAAACTGAACATGGAAGATACCATTAAAAAGTTCTTATCGTTACTACCTAAGTATTCCCAATTCTTAAAAAGTTAATTCATGTTCAGGAATCATTTCTCAATAATTTTAGCTTTACTTTTTCTTACTGCCTGTAACAATGATGACCATAAACCTAAATCGTACGAAAAAATTTTGTCCTATAAAGAACCCCTGGTTAAAGTAAACAAAATTCTGGTAGATAAAGATTCAGCCGAGATTGTTTCCTATTGCGAAAGACGCAAAATTGATCTTACCGTTTCAAATGCCGGACTTTGGTATAAAATTTATCATACCGGAAAAGGAGATTCTGCCAAAGCAGGAAAAGTAGCAAACATAAATTATAAAATCTGGCTTCTTTCCGGAAAACTATGTTATTCGAGCGATTCCACCGGCACAAAAAGTTTCCTGATCGGACAGGGAGGGGTTGAAACCGGGCTTGAAATAGGAATTCTTAAAATGCGGGAAGGCGATAAAGCAAAATTTATTCTTCCTCCTAACCTTGCCTATGGCTTACTGGGCGACGAAAAGAAAATCCCCGCACGTTCCATTATCGTGTACGATGTTGAACTCCTGAAACTCACAGAGAACTAATCTTTATTCTGCAAACGAGATAAACCTATAGCATAAGAATATATGGTATAATGGCATTAAGTGTAAGCGTATAAAATTTCCATAACCTTATTCCCCCTATTGCCCTTATACCTTTTTTGTAGTTATTTAACCCTTTCAAAGTATAATTCTTTTTTAAATCCTTTTAATTGACTGTTCATAAAATTATTTTCTTCATTGATAGTTGTAAAGGCATGTTTTTTCTTAAAATTCTTTATTTTTGATTGATTTATTTCCCTGTAAAATAACCTGACAAAGTATGAAAACCAAAAAATTTTTAATTTCTGTTATTGTTCTATTGGTAGTAGCCGTAGGCGCTATGGCTATCTTAATGAACTATGGAAAATCCACGTCGAGAGTTTCTGACAGTACTATGTATGCCGAATACATTTCGGCCTATACTTCCGGTCTTATCTCAAAGAAATCAACCATCGTGGTTAAACTTACCGAAAGCGCTGCTGCTTCTGCCAAAAAAGAAGGCATGGACCCCACCGGCCTTTTCGATTTCAGCCCTTCTCTTTCCGGGAAAGCTACCTGGGTAGATAATTACACCATTGAATTTAAACCGGACCAGGACATGCCGGGAGGAACTCATTTTGTTGTTGATTTTAAAATAGGAAAACTGGTAAATGTTCCCGAAGGGCTTGAAACTTTCACTTTTGAATTTCTGACTATCATGCAGAACTTCGAAGTTCAGGTTGAAGAAACCCGTACCATTGATAAAGCTACCTACAAACTTCAGAAAACCACTGGTAATATAATTCTCGCCGACGAAGAGCCCATAGAGAATATGCAAAAAATTGTAAAAGCATACCTGGACGGAAAAGAACTGAACATAAAATTCTCAGCATCCGGCGACAATAAATATGCATTTGAAATAGACAGCGTTCAACGTACCAACAATGCTTCATTTCTACAGATTAAATGGAACGGAGACGCTGTTGGCGTGGATAACACCGGTGAAACTTCTGTTGAAATTCCGCCATTAAATGATTTTAAATATCTGTCGTATAAACTGTACGATTTTCCAGAACAGTATCTATTGTTACAATTCTCCGACCCGTTAGACGAAAACCAATATATAAACGGACTTGTTACCATTGGTAATGAAGAAGGTTTAAGATATACCGTTGAAGATAATTTAATAAAAGTGTATCCATCACAACCCCTGAAAGGTGATTATAATGTTGTGATTTCAGAAGGCATACAAAACACAAAAGGAAAAAAGATATCTGTAACACAAAACTTCACCATTACATTTGAAGACGTAAAACCCCAGGTAAGGCTTGTCGGCAAAGGCGTAATTCTGCCCCACTCACCTGAAGGCCTTGTATTACCCTTTGAAGCAGTTAACCTGAAAGCTGTAGATGTAAGAATCATAAGAATATATGAAAATAATGTTACCCAGTTTCTACAGGTTAATGAACTTGAAGGAAATGCAGAACTCCGCAGGGTTGGAAACATAGTTTTCGAAGGCATAGTTCCTTTGGACGGAACACCTAACACCAATCTCGGTAAATGGAACCGTTTTACACTCGACCTGAACAAACTGATAAATGCCGAACCCGGCGCTATTTACAGGGTTTCAATAGGGTTCAGAAAACAACATTCTGTTTATCCGTGTTCATCTGAAGAAACAGAAGGAACCGGCAATAATGGGAATAACAATATAACCGAAGAAGCCGACATCTCAAAAAGTTTTGAATATTTTGATTACCAGAACGAGTACTCATACTGGGACTACTATGACGGTGATTATGGAAATTATTGGGAAAACCGCGATAATCCATGCAGTAATGCATATTATGGTTCCGAAAAATCGGTTTCGCAAAATATTATTGCTTCCGACCTGGGAATCATCACAAAAAAAGGAAACGACGGATCGCTTACTGTATTTATTGCCGACATCTTAACCGCCAAACCTCTGAACAATGTGGATGTGGAGATCTATGATTATCCCAGGCAATTATTAAGCAAAGGAACAACTGACGGAGAAGGAAGAGTAACTTTTGAAAAACTGGAAAAACCTTTTATCGTTGTTGCGAAGAAAGACAAACAAAGAGGTTATTTAAAACTCACCGACGGGGCATCCCTGTCTTTAAGCGCTTTTGATGTCAGCGGCGTATCTGTCATCGATGGTCTTAAAGGGTTTATTTATGGAGAACGGGGTGTCTGGCGTCCGGGCGACAGCCTGTATCTCACTTTTATCCTGGAAGAAAACGGAGAACCGTTACCGGAAAACCATCCTGTTGTTTTCGAAATGAGAAATCCCGATAATCAGTTAATTAAAAGAATCGTTCAAAAGAAAAACTCTCTTGATTTTTACCAGTTTAATGTTAAAACAGATGCTGATGCACCCACCGGCAACTACGATGTTACTATAAAAGTGGGAGGCGCTTCCTTCAATAAGAAAGTCAAAATTGAAACGATCAAACCCAACCGGTTAAAAATCAAATTTGACTTTGGTCTTAAGAAATTAGTAAAAGACCAGGAAGCCAGCGGAAAAATGGAAGTATTATGGCTCCATGGAGCAGTGGCAAAAAATCTGAAAGCACAGGTTGAACTTACTATGTCTCCTGTTACAACAAAGTTTGATAAATACCAGGATTTTGTTTTCGACGACCCTACAAAGAAATATTACCCTGCCCTCGAAACCGTTTTTGAAGGTGAACTCGACGAAAACGGCAAAACCGATGTAACAGCCAAAATCGATGCCGGCGAATCAGCGCCCGGTTTTTTAAAGGCAACATTTATAACCAAAGTGTTTGAACGCGGCGGTGATTTCAGTATCGATCAGTTTTCAATTCCTTACTATCCCTATTCGAGTTTCATAGGATTAAAACTTCCCAAAGGTGATAAAACAAGAGGAATGTTACTTACCGATACTACCCATAATGTAAGTATGGTAATTGTGGATTCGGACGGAAGGCTGGTTAATGAACCACACCAGATCGAAGTCCAGCTTTTCAAAATCGACTGGAAATGGTGGTGGGATCAGTCCGAAGAATACCTGGCCAACTATAATGGACGTTCCTACATTCAGCCGTTAAAACGAGAAACAATAACATCGTCCAATGGAAAAGCCAGCTGGAATATCCGGGTTAATTACCCTGACTGGGGTCGTTATATGGTAATTGCCAACGACCTTACCAGCGGACACTCCACCGGTAAAATTGTATATATCGATTGGCCAGGATGGGCTGGCAGAGAAGTCAAAGATCATTCCGGCGCTGCTACACAACTGACCTTTACTGCCGACAAAGACAAATATATGGCTGGCGAAGAAGTGAAGCTTAACATTCCGGGCGGAGAAGGTTCAAGAGCATTGGTCTGTATCGAAAACGGAACGAAACTCATTCAATCTTACTGGGTAGAAACCAGTAAGAGTTTAACCGAATTCAGCTTTAAAACAACTGCCGAAATGACTCCCAATATTTATGTTAACATTACACTTCTTCAACCCCACTCACAGACAGCCAACGATCTGCCTGTCCGCATGTACGGATTCCTGCCTTTAAAAGTAGAAGATCCCACCACTCACCTCTTCCCTGTGTTAACAATGCCCGATAAATTACGCTCCGAATCAACCGTTGAAATTAAAGTAAAAGAGGAAAAAGGACATGACATGACTTATACCCTGGCCATTGTTGACGAAGGCCTGTTAGACCTTACCCGTTTCCAGACTCCCGACCCCTGGGGGAGTTTCTATGCAAAAGAAGCATTAGGTGTTACAACATGGGATCTGTACGATATGGTAATAGGTTCGTTTGGCGGAAAACTGGAACGTATCCTGGGCATCGGCGGCGATGATGAAGGCGATGGCAAGGGGGGAAAGAAAAAAGCCAACCGTTTTAAACCTATGGTGAGATTCATCGGACCGTTCTTCCTTAAAGGCGGAAAAACAGCAACTCATAAAATTGAAATTCCTAATTATGTAGGATCTGTCAGGACGATGGTTATTGCCGGTGACAAAGGAGCCTATGGAAGCACGGAAAAAACAACTCCTGTAACAAAGCCCCTGATGGTTCTGGCAACCTTGCCCCGTGTTTTAGGTCCTGGTGAAACATTAAAATTACCTGTCAGTATTTTTGCCATGGAAAATTACGTAAGAAATGTTACCGTTTCTGTTAAATCCAACGGGTTGATTAAAGTTGACGGTTCTTCTTCAAAAGCAGTAACATTTAAAGAAAACGGGGAAGAATACGTTGAATTTGATCTGAAAGTACTGCAACAAACCGGCATAGCAAAGGTTGAAATCAATGCGGTTTGCGGAAATGAGAAAGCACATTATGAAGTTGAACTCGATGTCAGAAACCCCAATCCGAGAGTTGCCGATTCCAAAGGCGAAATGATTGAACCCGGAAAAACGGTAAGTATTGCATATACTCCCATTGGAATTACCGGCACCAATAAAATCACTCTCGAACTATCAGCCATACCGCCGCTTAATCTTGAAAAGAGATTAAAATATCTCATCACCTATCCTCATGGCTGCATTGAGCAAACCACATCCGGTGCATTCCCGCAATTATACCTGGCCGACCTTTTAGACTTAAGCCAGGCAAGAAAAGACGAAATCAATAAAAATGTAAAATACGGAATTCAGCGGCTCATGCAATTCCAGACCTACTCGGGAGGTATGTCGTACTGGGCAGGCGGCCAGGATACCGATGAATGGGGTACCTCTTACGCCGGGCAATTCCTGATTGAAGCACAGAAAAAAGGATATGTTGTTTCGGACGGATTTCTGAAGAACTGGAAAAAATACCAGAAAACTATGGCGCAGAAATGGGTAGATAACGGACCCAGTTCTCAGTTAATGCAGGCATACCGTTTATACACCCTGGCTCTTGCAGGTAGCCCCGAAATGGGACCCATGAACCGGTTGAAAGAAAAGAAAAACCTTTCTTCAGCTGCTAAATGGCGCCTTGCAGCAACATATCAGCTGGCAGGGAAGAATTCCATTGCACTTAAGCTTATTGATGGATTAAGTGTTCAGGTTCCTGCTTATACTGAATTATATTATACCTATGGTAGCGGAGTCCGCGACAAATCGCTGATTCTTGAAACCCTGAGCTTACTGGACAGAAAGAAAGAAGCGTTTAATCTTCTGAAAGATATTTCTAATGAACTGGCAACCGACCAGTGGTTCAGTACGCAGTCAACGGCATACTCGCTGGTAGCGATTTCCAAATACCTCGGCAATAATAAGCCTGCCAGCCAGGTAAAAGCATCCTACCAGGTCGGGAATGGAAACCAGAATAGTATAACAACTGCAAAATATATTGCCCAGGCAAATATTCCTGTAAGAAATACCGACGCTTCCGCTATAAATATTACCAATTCAAGTAATGGCGTACTATACGCCCGTCTCATCCTGGAAGGAATTCCTGAAGCAGGCAACGAAACAGATGCCGAAAGCGGGTTAAAGATCAGTACCATCTATCGCACCCTGGACGGTGTATTTATAGAACCTTCAGGCATTGAACAAGGCTCCGATTTTTATGTCCAGGTTACTGTTACCAACCCTTCGGCCATGAACTATAAACAAATGGCATTATCGCAGATATTCCCGTCAGGCTGGGAAATAATCAATACGCGTTTGCTCGAAATTGATAATGTTACTAAATCTTCCGTTCCCACCTACCAGGACATCCGCGACGACAGGGTTTACACCTATTTCGATTTAAAACCGGGAGAAACAAAAACATTCAGCGTATTGCTCAATGCCAGCTACACCGGACATTTTTATTTACCCGCAATCAGTTGCGAAGCCATGTACGACGCTACCATTAATGCCAGGAAAAAAGGAATGTGGGCCGATGTTACAAAACCATAACTAATTCTTAAAATAAAAGAACTCACAGGCTTCGGCCTGTGAGTTCTTTTATTTGGGGCTATTACATATTGCGCACCGGTATTACCCTGTATCAAATAACGACTTCCTGATGCAGTACAGAATATGGCTAACGTTTGGCGCTTGGAAAAGCTGGGCTCCCGATGTTTCGGGATAGCCGCAGGGGGCGTCAAACCGTTGGTATGTTTGTATATTGTTGTCATTATTCAAGTTGCACCACCCGCCCAGTTTTTGCCAAACATGTGTTAGGGGCTGGCGTTTTGTTGTTATGTCAATGCAAAACATTTTTGCCTTAGTCATTTTCTTCGTAGTAATACGAATAGTCAATTCCTTTCATAAACATTTCGCGATCGTTGATTTTGTCGGTTAAAGCATTTTTCAACAGTTTTTTTAGAACGTTGCTGTTTGTTGGACTTTGCATCATTGCGTTCATATAATCTCTTTTACCTATTTTGCTCCAATCTACACATTTTTTCAGGCGTTTTTTCAATATCAAATCCAACCATATTCTGGTACTTCTGCCATTACCTTCCATAAATGGGTGTGCAATGTTCATTTCTACATATTTATTCACGATTTTGTCAAATGTAATTTCGGGCATTGCTTCTATTTGCTTTAATGTTTCGCCCAAGAAGCGTGATACAGCAAATTGAAAACCGCCTTTTGAAATGTTTTTTTGCCTAATTTGCCCCGCAAAATCATACATGCCGCCAAACAAATAAGCATGAATTTGTTGCAAGCCTTTGACTGTGCCAACTTCAATGCTGTTGATAAACGAACTTTCAAACAAGGCATACGCTTTTGTTTTACTTTTCCCGTCTATACTTTCATCACTGTAAGTAAACCATTCAATAAATCGGTTTGCTTTTTTGCCAGGAAACTCTTTGCCTAATGCAATAATACCGTTGTAATCCAACATATCGGCTAAACGATTTTTGCCGTCAGGTGCAAGGAATTTCAACTGGGTAGTAGAACTAACCACTTGGCTGTTTTTTTTCTTCAACTTAGCCTTTAGGTATTTCCAATAGTTGCGAGTTTTTTGATAGTCGTTTTGGTCGGTAAGCACGGCAACAATATCCAACACCGAAAACCACCACTTGGCGTTTTCTTCGTCCCAGACAGTACGCACTTCACGGTCATCAAAAAAACGTATGGATATTTTTACATTACTCATATTTTCAATTTGCCTTTTAACATTGATATTGTTTTTCAATTATCTATTTGCGAATTTACAAATAAATGTCAACGAACAATGTTGTTTAAGTCCAAAATTTTAGTTTAGAACTTGTTCGTCTGTAAATCGGTTTTACTTGTCAGTTTGTCATTTGCCTTGTGATTTTTTACGCTTCTGACTAACGGTCAATAATAAAGACTGAAAATCAATATGTTGTTATTTCGAAATCAGAATTTGTAATTCCAAATTTAGCAATTTGTTTTCGAATTCTTTTTACGATTCCGAGTTTTCTTTTTTCCAATACATTCTTACCTTGATTGCGCCACGGACTTTTATGTACCATTGCGTAAACCGGTCTTCACAAGGAGCTCGTCCTGCAAAGCTGACTCGTTAGCTCGATTTTTCAAATGTTCTCCGGATAGTAGGAGATTGCCTTTGTCTTGTCCTAAAATATGGCTACAGGTTAATATTCAATTTAAGCACCTTTTTTAAATACCTGTTCTGGAGTTTTGTACCCCAAAGATAAATGAAGTCTTTTATTATTATATAATTTAATTGCATT
>JBBIRU010000035.1:0-61929 GCA_037441645.1 Bacteroidota bacterium | reverse complement strand
CAGAACAACTGATTGTATTTACTCCACTCGTTGCATCTGAATTTACAGTTATTGACCCACTATAAGTAATAGCTGATGTAGGACTAAAAGTTATTGTTACATTCTGACTGCTTCCTGCTGCAATGTCTCCACTCCAATTACCACTAAAACCGGATGGACAAGTTACGGACGAAACAGAAAGAGTAGTGTTTCCTGAATTAGATATTGTTAAAATAGCATTTGCAGATTGACCTATAGTCACACTGCCAAAACTTAAACTTCCACTAAGATTGATTATTTTAGTAGGGACTGCAGTACCTGTTCCAGAGCAACTGATTGTATTTACTCCACTCGTTGCATCTGAATTTACAGTAATTGACCCACTATAAGGAATAGCTGATGTAGGACTAAAAGTTATTGTAACATTTTGGTTACTGCCTGCTGAAATATTACCACTCCAATTCCCATTAAAACCGGATGGGCAAGATATTGACGACACATAAAGAGCTGTGTTTCCTGAATTTGATATTGTTAAAGTAGCGTTTGCTGACTGGCCTACTGTTACATTGCCAAAATTTAGATTTCCAGATAAACTAATAACCTTTGTTGGATTAGATAAAGTTGTAGCACCTGAACATGAAGTAAAAGAAGAACTTCCCCCTGAATTATTTGCACGTACCTTATAACTATAATATGCACCAGAAGATAAGCCTGTCACAGTATAAGATGTGTTAGAAGTATTTGCAATATAGGAGCCACTACAATCATAAACATCATAAGATGTCGCACCACTTGAACTACTCCATGAAAGAAAAATACTTGATGAAGATTGTGGATTTGCTGACAATCCAGTTGGAGTGGAAGGTGGGTTGAGAGTTCTATAAATATAAAAACTTCCAGCATCATATAAACTACCTACCGTATTTTTATATACACCTAATAAATTATAACTATTATAATTCCAATTACAGCTGGCAGTATAATTGTAAGAAGTGCTACCCGATGTTATACTAAAAGACCAAGCATAAGAATTTTGTGGATTAGCACAATCCATATCAACATCAGAACCTATATAAACAGTTCCATTAGAAGTAAATACAGAGCCATCACATTTTTTAATAGTAAATTTAATATATGTACTGGTAACTTCTGTAACTTTCATATCAACTGTATTTCCAGTCCATCCTGCACAATCACCACTTGGGCAAGTAGGATGATAAGAACCTATTGTAGGTGATGCAGTATATGTATATGTTTGAGCAAATAGGTAATTCACAAAGAAAATAAACCCAATTAAGAATATTGATTTAAGTGTTTTCATAATCATTGTTTTTATATCTATATACGTGATTTTTCTATAAATTTAGTTCAAAATCACCTACATTATACAAAGCTGCAAGATTACTTAGTATCTGTTTATATATCCTTAATAAACGATGCAATTTTCGAGTATAAATTTCTTATGTCATTTGCAGTTCTGTAAAACTCTTATTAATCAAAAAGATTTGTTGCAAGTCTTGTTGAAACAGGAATCTCAAATTGATTGCTATTAGCTTTTAAACAGCAAATTCTTGTATTTCGGTTGTATGAACACAGGAAATTTTTATTAATCAGAAATGCTTTATGCACTCTAATAAAATTTATCGCAGGCAATTCTTCCGAAACGTCTTTTAATGTACGACATGCTGTGTATTTCATATTGTTATTCATTACAATAATGGAATAATTACTGTCACCTTTTACATATACAATTTCTTCAATATCAACAAATACAAAACCGGTTCCTGTTTTTATTTTAAATTTCTTTTGAGGATCAATAAATGTTTGGAGTTTTTCAGAGTTTTGTAATAATTTTGTTCTGTCTTTAGTTTTGAACTTTATTAGCGATTCTTTCAATTCATTTTCATCAATGGGTTTGAGCAAATAGTCGAATGCTGCATATTTTATGGCTTTAATAGCATAATCATCATACGCTGTAATAAATATTACATCAAAATCCTTTATTCCAAGTTTTAATAATTTATCCAATAAATCAAAACCTGATTGCTGGGGCATTATAACATCAAGAAAAACAAGATCGGGATTAAATTTAGAAATTGCTTCAATTGCTTCATCAGCATTGGAAGCTTCTGCAAGTATAGTAACTTCAGGCAGTTTTTCTAACAATAATATTAGATTTTTTCTGGCTTTGCTTTCATCATCTACTATTACAATATTTATCATATTTGTTTAAGTTTCATTAAACAAATATATAAACAAATCTTAATATTAAAAGTATTAATATCAATATTTTATTGCAAAATGTACCTATAATTGTCGGGGATAAATAGTTTTACTTTTGTACCGGCAGATTCACCTGTAGTTGTGAATAAATCCTCAACTTTAAAACCAGCTTGTAATGTGTTATAGTTATTCATAATTTTAAAAAACTCATTAAAAACTTTTAACCCTACTCCTGTTGAGTTATTTTTATATTTTGAAGCAAAAAAACGTCCAACACCGTTATCTTCAATGGATACAACAATTCCATTATCTTGTTTATTTATCAGAATGAATAATTTACCATCGTTAAGTTTATGTTCCAGCCCATGTTTTAATGCATTTTCAACAAATATCTGGATACACATTTTCGGAACAATTGTATCAATATTTACATTCTTATCAAGTACGATATTATAATTAAATCTTTCTTCAAACCTGAATTTTTGAAGAATAAGATAGTTTTCTACAAATTTTATTTCTTCATTAATTGTTCTTGTTATTTTATCTGAATCTTTTAATGAACTTCTAAGTAAATGTGATACTTTAACAAAGTATGCATATGCTTTTTCGGTGTTTTTCTCCTGTACTTCGCTACCAATAGCTGTAATCGCATTAAAAATAAAATGTGGATCAAGTTGTGCATTTATAGTACTTACCTGCATCGCTATTAATTTTTGTTCTACTTCACGCTGTTTCTTTTCACGAATTTGTCTTTGTTTCATAATATAATAAACCAGTAAAGCTCCTGAAAAAAGGATTAAAACAATAGCAACCACCAAGAACCAGATAGTTTGCCAGAAAGCAGGAACAATTTGAAATTTAAACATAGTTGGTATATTATTCCAATACTTATTTTCATTACAGGCTTTAACTTCAAAACAATACTCTCCGGGTTTAAGGTTTGTATAAATTATTGATTCATCCTGACTGTTTGCCCACGAACTGTCATAACCTATAAGTCTATATTGATAAATTACTCTTTCAGAACATGGATAAGATAAAGCATGAAAATTAACTTTTATGTTGTTATTATTCCACTTTAACAAAGTTTCATTTTTATTATTCTCAGAAAATGAAGCGATTCTTTTCCATACCCAATTACTTTTTGCTGCTTCAATCGAATAAATAAAAGTTTTTGGTGCAATAGTATCAAAAACAAGTTTCTCCGGCATAAATTTAACAACGCTCTCAGAAGTTGGAATCCAAACATTTCCTTTGCTGTCTATACATGTTCCATTTTGTCCACATTCAATACCAATAAACCCATTAAATCTGTCAAAAAAGTGCATCGAATGATTATCTTTTAAATAAAACTTTTCCAAATCTATATATAGAAATCCTAATGTTGAGCCAGCAATCAGATACCTATTTTTATAAAGGCTGATAAAATAAAATGAGCCATCGTAAACTTTCTTGATTTTTGAATAATCATATAAATACAATCCATTTTTTTGTGCAAACCACATATTCCCTTTTGGGTCACGTTTGCAAGAAACAGTACCTGAATTAAAAATGGGTTCATTCTTATTTAAAGAGATTATTGTATCATTGTTAAGTAAATATACTCCCATATTAGTGCAAACCCATAATCTGTTATATTTATCCGGTGCTACATATAATACATTTGTGTTTTTGATATAATAATTGTTATAAAGTTTTGTGGATAAATTGTATTTAAAGACTCCCTGTGTTGTCCCAAAATAGATCGCTTTATTAGTTGTATCTTCGTAACAACACATTGCACATGATTTTTTGTTTTTATAAATAAGCTCAAAAGATGAAAAGTGTCCTGAATCATTTACTATTATCCTTCTATTTGTAGGCAGCATCCATTGTCCTAAAGAATTACAAAATCCATTTGGATAGAAAGACTCATCAGGATTCAGCATGTTTTTATATCCAGCAATCTCCTTCAATTGATTGTTTTTTAACTGAACTAATTTTCCATGAAACGTTGCAAATACTATATCATCAATTCTATCAGCTAAAATAGACCATACATATTTAGGCATTCCACTTTTTTCATCATAATTTTTAAAAGCATATGATTGTAATTGATATAAACCCGTTTCAGTTGCTAACCATAAATTATTGCTTTTATCTATAAACAAATCACTAATAGCAACGTCTGGTAATGAATCTTTATCAATAATATTTCCTTTTAAATCTAATTTTATCCAGGTTGACTTATTTTGAATAACAATTATATTATTATCAGGCAATATTTTAAAAGCGTCAGATAATAGATTTGATTTAGGATTATAAATACGATTGATATTTTTTCCGTTAAAATAACAAATTCCATAATATTCATGATTTAGAAAATCAGGATTATATGGGAATGTGAAGTAATAAACATCATTTTTAAATTTTATTTCTCCGCAATAACCATTAGCTAGTTTTTTTATGACATTTTCTTTATCAGATAAATATAATCCACTATCACTTGTATATACATATGAAATATTTTTTCTTGAATAGCTAATACCATTAATTATTTTAACTTCGGGAAGGGTATTAATTGTAAGTTTTCCATTAGAATTAATTTTAATAACCTTATTATTAGTGCAAATACAGAGTTCAGTAGTATCATAATTAGTAGTAAAATATGATATTTGTAAATTTCTAAAATTACAAAGGGTACGAAAACTGTCCTTTTCGAGTATGGCCAAACCACGGGATGAACATATATAAAACTTATTCCTGAATTCAAGAAAACCAACTATATAACCGTTAGGTATTTGATCTGTAAAGTAATTTTTAAAATTCTTACCATCAAAACGACTTATTCCCCCCTTAGTCCACAACCAAATAAAACCATTTTTATCCTGATATATTTTTCCAACCTGATTTTGTGGTAATCCATCAAAAATAGTATAATGACGATAACTATATGTTTGAGAAAATACAGATAATGATATAAGTAAAAAAATAAAAAATAGAAAATATTTCATCAGCTTTAACTAGAAGTGATATTCCAAACTTACATAAAAATTTGATAAAAAGTATATTTAGAGTTTAAATGTGAATGACTATTTGTAACGTTTAATCGAAAACTCCTACATATACTAAATAATCTTTTTTATAAGTTAATTTTTCATACCTTTTTCTTAGGTTCCTACGTTTAAAAAAATAAGCATGTATTCTATTAAGCAAATAACCGTTTTTTTAATAACGAAAGAAATTGAAAAATTGGCTTATAATATTTAAGTTATTAATTGTTATAATTGGTTTCAGTTCTTGCTCAGAAAAGCTGATACCGTTAATAAAAATGAATGATATACCCAAAGAAATTTCTTTAGGTGATAGTATTGTGTTTAAGTGGAATATTTCAAATGCTAAAACAATTGTTTTAAAACCAATAAATGACACATTGGATACATCAGGTAACTTTGTTTTTAAGCCCCAAAACGATAATATTTATACCTATAAATTTACTGCCATTTCAAATAAAAACAGAGTTTCAAAATCATTTACTATTAAAGTTAATTCTCCTGAAATAAAAGGAGTAGTACCTCCCTCGGTTAACGATGAAGAAGAGTTTGGGGTAAGTTGGAATTCTGTATATAGCGACTATGTTATGATTTCCGGCAGTAATGAGAAATTACCAGCTAAAGGTGAAAGAAAAATCAGAGTTGATTCTACTGAAAAGGTGATTTTTACTGCATACAATAAGTTTGGGAAATCTTCTTCAAAAACTTATCCATTGAATGTAAAATATATTGAAGATTTACAATTTCCAAATGAAATTAAAAGAGGTGATAGCTGTTTAATTTCTTGGAAATATAAAAAAACAAAGTACGTTACAATTGATGGAATTAATAAAGTATTTCGCCCAATTGATAGTGTTTTTGTAAAACCATATATAGCTACTGCATATAGTATAAAAGCAATCAGAAATAATGGCGATACAACAAATGAAGAAGCAGTAATTGAAGTTGTTTATCCTCGATTACTGAGCTTTTCAGGACCTGGGTATATTTTCAAAAATGAAGAAGCTACATTGAGATGGACTTCTAAGCTAGTACCATTTGTTAATATTAATGGAATAAAAGATTCCTTGCCTCCAATGGGAAAGCTAAATGTCAGGCCAGATAAAACAACAACTTATTTCTTATCTGCTAATATTAATGGCGAAGAGCAAGTTCTTATGGCTACCGTAAATGTTATTACACGTAAATTAATTGTTGATTCAAAAAGCATTATGGATGTTCAGGGCAAGATGCGTTTTGACTTTGAAATTTTTGCAACAGACTTTACTTATTATCCTGATTCTGTGAAATTATACGTTTTAGTAGTTGATACTCTTGGAAATTTCATAACAGACTTAGCACCACCATACGGAACTAAAGAGACTTCAAAAAAATATTTTAAAGAAATTGTCGAAAATACTTCAACAATTAAAAATCACAAGGTGGAATCATTTAATGTAAGAGAAGTACATGAAAAGAAAGATATTCCAACAGATATAAATATAACTATGGATTATAGTGGTTCTATGTCTGGCACTACAAGTAGTCTTGAACATTCATGTAAAATATTTATTGAAAAGAAGCCGGAAAAAATACGATTATCAATGGTGCGTTTTTCCGATACAATTGTTAAATTATGCGACTTAACAAATAATAAAATTGAATTATTGAAACAAGTTGCCCTTACTAAAAAAGATACTTTCTATTTTGGAGGCACAGCCCTTTATGCTGCTATGGACGAGGGACTACTTTCTCTTAAAAACTCTCCAAATCCAAAACAAATGCTTGTTTTTACTGATGGTTATGAGTGCTCCTCTTTTGCTTACATTGGTAAAAGAGCAATATTTGCTCAGCAAGTTGCTATAAATGCTAAAAAAAATAATGTAAGAATTAATACTTTAGGATTTGGTACTGCAACAAATGAAAGAGTTCTTAAGTTTCTTTCAATTATTACTGGAGGCAATTATTATTCTCTTTTACGACCTTCGGACATTGTTAATGTTATGAATGAATGTTTGTATCTAAATCGCAACTATTATGTAATTACATACAAGCCAACTCATATGGATAAAGAGTGTAATGTAACATTGGCGTATAATTCTAATAATGGAAAAACTGGAAATGCAAACCGTGAAGTTTTTGTAGGTGATAAGTTTGATTTTCAGGAATTGGAATCAGAAAATAATAGTTATTGGAATCAAAAAAACAAATGGGGAAATTTAAATCCAGTTTCATTACCTCAGGTTGTTGCTAAATTTGATTTTTCAAAAAGCATATTAAAACCTGAAAGTATTAAGTTAATAAGACCTTTTTTAGATTATCTGAAGAATAAACCGAAATCAAAAATAGTGATTTTTGGTCATGCCGACCATGTAGGTAATGAAGAAGATTGTGAAAATCTTTCCGAACAAAGAGCACTGCGTGTAAAGGAGATTTTAATAAATAACGGGATTCCAGATTCACAAATCATTGTAGAGCCGTGTGGAAAAAAATACCCCATTTGGAAAACCGAAGATACTAAATGGAAAGCTGCCGAAAACAGGAGAGTGGAATTATTAATAATTGAATAACATACTGCATTATGTTCAAAATAAAAATAATAATCCTTTCAAATATTCTACCATTGTTTTGTTTTTCGCAAGAGCTAAAAAATTATGATGCATTTGTAGCTCTGGATATGGAAAAACAACAGGGTTTTCCTGTAACTGATTGGGAATATAAAAGATTAAATTCCATATATAGTTATATGGATTCTGTAATCTCTTTTAGCAATGACATTAATAAAGAAAAAGCTTTAAATATTTGCATTGCTATGAGCGATGCTCTTGAATCGAGATTTGGAATAACATTTGAAAATACTGCATTACTTTCTGAAGGGTTAAAGAAAAACAAACTTGATTGTAATTATTATTCCATTGTGTTTTATACTTATTTGAAAAAACACTCACAAAATCCGGCATTGATTATTACACCAGGACACATGTTTTTACGTTGGTATTATAATGAAAACTCATATCTGAATTATGAGACTACTGCAAAAATTGCTATAACAGACGAACAATACATTAATGAATTTCGTATTTCTGCTACTGCAATAAAAAACAATTTATACTTAAAACCTTTAACGATTCCTCAGTTAGTTGCTTGTGGATATATGGAAATGAGTACTACTTATACCGAAAAACAGATTCAAAAACAAAGAGCTCTTTTAAATAAAACATTAAAATTATTTCCAAATTTGGTAATGGCAATGGGTAATCTTGCTTATTGCGCAGTTTTAGAAAAGAAAACAGATGAAGCAATTACTATATTAAATAAAGCCATTGCTCTGGATACTCTAAATTATGTTACATATCAGCAGGCGGGTCGCATTTTTCAAAAAGCAAGTCGTTATAAAGAGGCTTTAAAATATTATACAAAAGGAATTGCTCGAAATCCTAAAGACCCGCAATCTTATATTTATCGTTCAAATTGTTATCTTGACATGAAGAATGTTGAATCAGCAATGACAGATTTTGATAAAGGTTCTGCTTTATTAAAGACTAGCGATATATTTAAATTTCTGTTTGATTATTTGAGTTTAACAGAACTTGAAAACAGGATAATGGAAGAGTATCTAAAAGTGAATGATAAATAAGGGAATTATTTTTTAGTTATTTTTTCATTAAAATAATTATTATATTTGGATTCAAGATAGTTTTTCAAAAAACACAAATAAGTCATTGTCGTTACCCTATTGTTACTCTGATTATGTAAACAACACATAATTAACACATTTGCCAACTCCGACATCAAAACTGTTTATCCCGCTTCCCATGACTTCCATGAAAGCGATTCCTTCACGCTGAATATCGGTAAGTTGTAATATCCCGCTCTTGAACGTAGCTGAACATTCAAAACCGATGGGAACTTTCTGGTAGAATATATCGGATTGTCCGTTGTAAAGCCTGTTCCATGAATAATCCAGCCGTTCCTGATCCTTTGCCGTAATTACTTCATGTAAGAAACGTGAAAAAAGTTTTTCTCCTTCAATCCGTGCATTGGCTTTGAGTTCGGATTTTTCTTCTTTCGACATTTTATCGTCACGCAAAGGACGGTTGGCAATATAGTAGTCTGCAATATCAATGGCAGAGGATTTTTCATAGTCTGAATCCGTATTCAAAGTAAACAGCCATTTTACAAACACATCCTGCAAACTGTATTTGGTTTCGCCGTCAAAACGCAAATGGATTTTTTCGTTATTTTTCTTTCGTTCCACTTTTCCGTTTACCTTTTTCAGTTCTTCGGAATTCTCCACATCCATAAATTCTTCACGGACTTCTGTTATGGAGAATACATCTGTATTACCTGCAAAATCTGAAATAGCCGTAATGATAGGTCTTTCTCTTTCATCAGGATTGGTAACGGTGAGCATGACAGGTTTTGATTTCTCAATGGCTGTACGGTGATTTTCGTAAACTTCATCACCCCATTGTTTCTGTATGTATTCTTTGTCGGCTTCGAGCTGGAGTTCCCTGTCATACATATTACCGAAAGTGTAAATAGGGTAAGGAACCACTTCACCGCCCATAAAAAATAATGCACCTTTTTTTACAAGGTCGTTGAGGTCATTTTCATTGGCAGCAATGGATGTTTTTACCAGTTTACAGGCATTGGCTGAAACAAAGTACAAACCGTCATCAGAACGGAAGATGAAGTAATGGTCGCCCTCTGCAAAGTTGTGCGTTTTGATGTATTTACCGAGTACAGTGCCTTTTTCCACATTTTTTATTTCTGTGAAATGATTGTCTTTTACGGTTACAGAACTGGTTGTAACGACATTTTCAACCACGTTACCCCCTTTGATATAATACTTTTCCCAGCCTTTCATCTCAATACCCAGAGAACGTTTGTACCAGACCCATGCTTTTATCTCATCAAAGGAGATTCCTTTATTGTAACGTGCAACCACTTCGTCGAAACTCATGGTTTTTGAGGTAAAACCAAGTCCGTTCAATTGCTTTGCCTCTTTTACCACTTTCAGGATCTTATCAGAGTTGGAGAGTATGACACTCACAAGAGCCGGATTCAGCCAGCCCAGATTGTCCGTGTTTGATATGCCATTGAGAAAGCTCATATGTTTATTGTTTTATGTTTACCGTTTACAATTGTGTGACCATGTTTACTATTGTTTGACCATGTTTGACTATTGTTTTACTATTGTCTGACAATGTTTGACTATTGTTTCACTATTGTTTGACCATGTCTTACTATTGTTTCACTTTATAACTTTTCCCTTTTTCCTTCCTGAGTGCAAAAAGCTGTAATTCTGTTTCCAGTGCAAGGGCTTCAAGTTCCAGTTCGCTTAGATTAGTATTTTGTTTTTCATCTGGCTGAATAAAGTATTGCAATTCCTTATCAATGACCTCTGAAATTTTTGTATTCCAGTAATACTCTATACCCGGACGGTCTGAGATGGCAAGTAAAATATCATCCGGTATGTCGCTGTTATCTTCGTCATTAATCTGCAAGCCTTTGTTTTTGGCTGTTTCAATAATGATATTGCGAAGTTCCATGCAGAAGTCGATCCAGTCGGAATCAAAAGCATTTTTGTTCTGATTATGCAATTGAATAGTGTCGTTGAGCTTTGTTGTCAGTTCATTTCGTTTAGCCTTATCCCTGCCGGCTTCTTTGATTTCTTTCTTAAATTCGGCAATTTGTTTTTCAATGGGTTCTTGTGTTTGCAAAAACTTGTGCATTTCATCATAGTAGAATGAATTATAATCAGAAACTGTCCAGCCAAGCACTTTCTTTGCATTACCAAAACGATTCATTGTTTTTTCCGGTTCTGGTTCTGTTTTCATTTCTATTGTTTGATTTAATCCGGCATGAATGGTTCTGATAATATCTTCTTTTGTTCCTTTAATAGTTATAGGAAACTCCCTTGAAGTCGTTACTACTTCTTTACCACAGATTTTTTCAGGATGCAAAACAAACCATGTATTGAATGATGTTATTTCAGTAAAAGTCAATGGTTCATTTAGTGCAAAACTGAGTTTATATTCATAATCCAGAATCTCATCAAACCTCTTTTGTTGTGTTTCGGGAATAAAGCCATTGCGTATAAGGGTGCGGTCTGGGTTCTTCTCATCACGGTTAGTTGGTAGTTCTTCAATCAGTTTCTTTATGGCATTGATTCTTGCCCTGTAATACGAAGGGGAGTTTATTTCCGTACCGTCAAGAGAATCCAGTAATATTCCTTTGCTGTCAACATTTGTCCATGATGTTTTGGTCTTTCCTTTTCTGTAGATAATTATGGCAGATGGAAAAGGAGCAGACTGTTTCTTGTCATCATACTTTAACCTGCCCTTAATTAACCTGACTTCACCGGCTTTGTCGTATATCAGTTGATGAAAATATTTTGTGTCCGTCCTTATAGGTATCAGGCAGACTACCGTACAACCTTTTTTGCTTTCTTCTATGGCTTTTTTTAACCAGTTTTCTACCCCTTTGCCATAAGGAGGGTTACAGAAAACAGTTTTTGTTTTACTGTTCCTGTACCAGTCCTGTTTTAGTCCATTTGTTTTTTTTGTGAAATAATTTTTACAGGTTGCATTTTTTGAACTGGCTGCCACATCAAGGTCAAAATGAAATTCCTTATTCAGGGAACGGAACAGGGTTTTTGGAGTAGCCCATTCGTTCGTCCTGCTGCTGAAAATTCCTTTATTGATTCTTGACGTAGTCATGTCTTGTACGTTGTTAGTTACATTCATTTTTTACATTAGCATACTTTTCCATCAACCTGTGAATGACGGTTATCTTTGCCAGATGGAACAAAGGGGTTATATTTTTAATATTTGTTTTCATTTAAAAATAAGTGCGCTATATGCAATAACCTGCTTTATTATTAATTGAGCCATTAAATCAAGAACTATCTCCTTTGCTTCATACATCTTATATTTATCACATTGTTTTAGTAAATGTGTAAGAATGGTTACTTCACGTTTAGTTTTTTTAATAATTTTCAACCATTCATTTCTCTTTTCAGTTGGAATAGCCCAATTAACAGGGTCATCCTGCCTTGAAGACTTGTTGATTTTCTTATTTGCTGGCATATTTATTTCTTTTAAATGTTATTTTACTCCATTTCAGTTTCCCTTAAATAATGATTGCTTTAAAAATTTCTTTTTGCTTTTTTTCAAAATTGGCAAGGATTTCCGTGATAAATTCGTCAACAGTACCGATTCCTTTATCATGACATTCTTTTTGAAATGCCTCAAGATGAGAAGCTATCAATTCCATATCCCTGAGATCAGAAATTCTCTCAAGACAGGATTTTTCGTATGGTTGTCCATTCGTTATTACTCCTCTGAGTTTCGGAGGATATTTGCGTTTTCTTTGCTTAATTTCAAGACCGGTCAATGAATTATATATTGGCATATTATTCTAAATTTAGTTCTGTTTCCATTTGCGGTATAATGGCAGCTGGAATCAGTTGTTGATGTATTACAATTCTTTGATAGCGTTTTTTCTTTTTTTCAGTAAAATACTGAGGCTGTCTAACAGTATCTTCCGGTGTTCTTTCATGTCCTCACCTTCAATATTAGACAGGTCGTTTTTTACATTCGCTATTTCCAGATCAATCTGAAACAACTCCAATGTCTTTTCCAATGGTGTTTTTTCGCTTACCTTGTTTGGTAATGCCGAAGAAGGGTTGGTTAAGTTTTTCGTAACCTTTTTCCCTTTTCCTGAGTTCTGATTTTTTGTTTTCATATTAATTCATGTTTAGTTCTGATTCCATCTGCGGAATATTGGCAGCCGGAACAGTGTGTTGATTATTGCTTTCTAAGGAGTTTGTTTTTTCGTGATTAGTTGTTAATAACCGAGAATATCAAAAATCTCATGCTGTCTTTCACCCAGACGTTTTAAAGCATCTTTGGCTATTTTAAGAATATCGGGTTGCTTTTTTAACCGTGCATCCCTCACTATTTTGTTATATATCTGTCCTTCCTTTTCAATGGAAATGAGTTCCTCCATGAGTGCTTTTCGGGATGGCGTTGTGCGCTTTGTTCCATTTAATCTGTGTACAGGTTTCTTTCTGGTTTTTGCTTTCTTTTTACGACTTGCGGTTTTCCCAAAAAGTGATTTGCGGCTTTTCTTTGCTGTAGCTGTCTTTTTTCTTTTAGTTACAGTTGTTCTTTTCGCCTTTGTTGCGGTTTTTCTTTTCTTTGTTTTCATATTAATTCATGTTTAGTACTGATTCCATCTGCGGTATGATGGCAGCCGGAACCAGATGTTGATTTATAACTTTGTAAATAATCTGTTCTTCGAGCTTTGCATAGCCTTCTCTGGTCTGTATGCGTTCCCAGATATTCGGACTGTTTGCTCTGGTTACTTTCTTTAGCTGTTTAAGAATTTCTTCCCGAAGTTCTTTTTCAGCATTGGACGGTTGGGGATTTTTATTATCAGCCATATTATTTGCGTTTAAAAACAATTATATCTGTAGGAACCTCTGAAAACCTGAATACAGGCGGTAAACGATAAGCATCAACCAAGTCAGCCAGTTGTCCGATACTGTCTTTTTCCGAGTTGTATGCAATACCGTTGCGTAAAAAGTTGCTTGATGTTAAATAAACCAGTAAACCACCGGATTTAAGCAATTTCAGACCGTAATACATAAAAAACAGTTCAATCTGCTGCATCTTGGGTTTGGTGAAATACGAACTGTATTTGTTCTTGTGTTTTCCGTAGGGGGGATTGCCAATAACAAGGGAAAAAGGATAACCGGAAAGCCATGTTACCCTTTCATCTTTGATTTTTGTTGTAAATCGTGGAGGTTCGAGAAAAGCCGTTTCAAAATAGCCCCTGTTTATCCGGGCTTCGGGATAGGTTATTTCACAGATTCTTGCAGAAACAGGATTTATTTCAAAGCCTGTAACCAATGATTTGTCCGGTGCAGGTGCAATTATTCTGCCTGTTGCTATACTCGGTTCGAGTACCGTTCCTGTTTTGTCGAAACCATGATTATAAGCCAGTTTCCACATGAGTTCAACAATATAATCCGGTGTGAAAAATTCATACAGCACCCCTTCACCGCTGGCTCCCTTGCTGCCCTGACCGCCCGAACCCTCATACTGCTGAATAAATAAAACTTCATCCTGAGAGTAGGCAGCGTTTTTCGCATCCTTCTCCCGGATGAAGTCTTCTATCTGCTGATTCAGCTTATATTGGTTAACCGCTTTTGCCATTGTTCAGTTATTTTGTAACAGGATTGACCGTGAATACCCGATTTTGCTGTTCGGATTCTTGCAACTGACTACCTGTTGCAGCTTTCTTCTTGAAAAAATCCAGAGCCAGGGCTTTACTCTCTCCCCTTTGAAAACCACCTGTATTAAGCTGTCCCTGCTTTCAATGTGTACCTCCTGTGTGTCGCCAACTGCTAATCCGTTTACAGTATAAAACTCATCAGAGTAATTAAAAACCCTGACAGGAACAGTATCATAAATCATACTGTCCTTTAATGTTGTTACAATATCTTTTTGCTGATGAATTACTGTTTCGGAAAAGTGTTCAACCTGTCGGGGGTTAACTTTCAGGTTTTTTATTTCAGAGATAATGTCGGGATAAACATCTTTGAGTTCCCTGTACTTTAAAAGAAGTGCATCATTCTTTGCTGCCAGATTACCATTTTTTGCCTTAAAATAAACAATCTGCTGGTTCGCTGCCTTCCATGAACCTTCCAGCCTGTTTTTTTCTTTACATTCGTTAAAATACATCTTTCCGAACTGGAAAGCCATGTACCCGAAAAGAAGCATCAGGCAGGTTACTATGGTTAATGTGTTATTTTTCATTTTTTTTTGCTGTTATGTGATTTGTTGTTCAGTGGTCATACATGGTCATACAGTGGTCATACGGTTGTAATTCAGTGGTCATTCAGTGGTAAAACAGTTGTCATACAATGGTTATACATAGTCATTCAGTTGTTATTCGGTTGTCATACAATGGTTAATATTCACTTGTTTTGTGAAGGGCGTTTGGTTTCGCCCCAGATGTAAGTGGTTAAAATGGTCATTATTCCGGCAATACAGGCAGAAGCCAGACCTTCCATGCCCTTAAACACTGATAGTCCGGCTAAAGCTGCCAGTATTAGCCCTGCAATAATGGTTGTCAGATATCTTTTAGAGAGTTTCATTGCGGAGGAATTACATTGAAGTTAATTGTCAGCGTGTGACTGACAGACATTGTAACCATTACAACACCACCATTTACAGGTTCGTACAAATGACCTGTTTCGTCCTGTACCGATTCAATTACCGAACCCTGAGCCGGAATAATGGTGATTTCCACATTACTGCCCTTTTCAACAGTGAAAGTCTGGTTATTGTCATAACCGGTTCCGTTAAAAAGGTAAGTTCCGTTTCCACCGTTGACAGAGTTCTTCACGACATTCAGCTGCACTTCGTAATAAGGATTACGGAATGAATCTGCATGACAGACCTCACCATTCAGTACCACTTCATTGTTAGTAAAATCAATCGTCCTGAAATTCTTAAAGATTTCAAAGAGTTTTACGTTAACGGTCTTACCGTCACGCTTGCGGACAAAGCCTAATTCAATGTCCGAAAAAGGAGTTTCCTGTGCCATTTTTTTATTTGTTTAAGGTTTAAAAAATTGTTTATTGTTCACTGTTTGTTGTTCATTGTTCATTGTTCATTGTTCGCTGTTCATTGTTTATCGTTCATTGTTCAGTTTTCCCATTGTCTGACCACTATATCACCATTGTCTGACTATTGTTTTCACCATTGTCTGACTATTTTTTTCTTTTTTTCTTCTTTCTTCTAAAGCTCCTGATAAGGAACAGCGTTCCTATACCCAGAGCAATGAACCCTAACAAGCCAAGCCGGAACTTTTTTTTTCAGCCTGTGTAATTACTTCGTCAAGTACTGCTGCCGGAATAGCTTTAGCCATGATTTTCTTTGCCTCACCAACCGTTATTTTTCCGTCTTTGTTGATATCA
This sequence comes from Bacteroidota bacterium, assembly GCA_037441645.1. GTDB lineage: Bacteria > Bacteroidota > Bacteroidia > Bacteroidales > GWA2-32-17 > GWA2-32-17. The sequence continues at coordinate 45,720 of JBBIRU010000035.1, read as the reverse complement.
AAGGAAGGGTTCTGGCGTGCAATGGTAGAAGCAGAAACAGCTTTTGACTGTATAACAAAATCATCCGGTTTACCAATGGCAGCAGGGAAGAAAGTAATCATGTACAAGTCGAAATAACTTTTAATCCTGCCTGCATATCCGGCAAAATACTTATACACATAATCGAGTTGCTGAATACTTGTCATTCTGTAGAGAGCCTGATTTGTCGTACCCAGCCATTTTGCCGTGGAGGGCATAAACTGGATTAATCCTACGGCACGATAGGCAGCACGTGTAAACGGATCAGGACTGTCACCCTTTTGCTTGTTTACAATCTGTGCATTTATACCGCTTTCATTGTGCATCACAGCCATGAGCCAGTTCGGGTTGATTCCGAGCTTTGCGGAAATAGCAGTTACTTTTGCTACAAAAGCATCCCTGCTTTCACCCCTGTTCGATTTTATTTCATTGGTAAGTATCATTTCTCAATTATTTTTACTGTTGTTGAATCAGCCCAGCGTACTGTGTTATCAATAGTGCGGAATTTGATAAACTTCCTTTTCCCGGTATTCAGGCTGCCTAAGTATTCACCCAGCAACACCTGTTTTTCCACCTGAGTGTAATACTGTAGTTTTTCATTTAATACATCCGTGTCAGCAATGCTTACCACAGCCCTTGAAGGAAGCCCCTTAACAGGTTTGTCATAGAAGTTCAGAGGTTTTTTAAAAGCAACAATAGCTTTGGTATTGGGATATTGCTCGAACATGACATTGAAGAAATCAAAGGTGTCAATGTAATCCTTGCTTGAAGAAACCCACATGGTATAGGATTTTCCGGCATATTTCTTTACCGATTCGGGAAGACCTTCTTTTTTCACCAGATAACCTACCTGAATGAACTTCACATTGTTTTTGGAATCAAATTCCTGCTTTCCGGTAGCATAGCCGATAAAATCACCCGGCTTGGTTGTAAAAAGTATGTTGTTATCACTTGAACTCTGAAAAACACCATCGGTAAAAGTAGCATCGGGCGTATTCCTGACACGGATTGCCTTTTTAGCCACTACCATCTGGTTTTTCTTTACAAACACGGTAGGGGCTGCGCCTTTCTTTCCTGTATTGGTTTCAATTAGTGTAGTGAACTTCTGGTATTCCTCTGTACTGAGTTCCTTTTGTAAATCTTCCAGCAGATCGGAATCGTACAATTTCTTGTAAGAAGTCATTACTTCATCAAGATTCTTGATGTTTTTTGCCGTATCGAGAATCACATCCGTACTTGTATTATCAAAAGACATCATCCATGAAATACCCGATGGGTTCATGGCATTGCGTAAAACAGTTGCCTGACGTACTTCGGGGCTGTCATCGAGTTTTTTCTCCGTATTACCCTGCCTTGCTTTGGTAATGATTTTTCGGATCAGCTTGTAAAGAATGAAACTGCCAGTACCGACAACCACTCCGCCAACAAGAACACGCAGCGGATGTTCCGTAACATAATCCATTGCACGCTCTATTTTGGATTTTGCAGGGTCTTGAAGTATTTTCTGGTTTTCCATCAGATAAACATTTTTGCCTTTCTTACAAGGCTGGGTTTATTCTTAATTTTCTTGGCAAAATCAATGAAATCAGCGGTGGATAGTTCCTGCCGGGTAGTCTTCATCAAATCAAACATCGCCTGAAGAATTTCTTTGGCTTCTTCGTTGCTGTTTGCTTCAATCTTTACTTTAAATTCAAAGGTGTTCATGATGTAAATTCTTTATGTTTTGCAATAAATTCAATGATATTAGGAGCAAGAGAGTTATCGGATTCAATCTCTGAGAAAATGGTAAAGATTTCACCCAGCAACTGGTTATTCACGGTATTCATGTATTCACTGATAATTGTTATGATTTCATAACGCTTCTGTTCATCATCAGTCATATGCTGAGAAGAAGCATTCACTTCAACCGGATTTTCCTGAACGGTTTTTTCCTCCGTTTTTCTTTCCTGTGTTGTGCCCTGAGTTGTATGATCCTCTACTATGCCGGAACTGTCGTTTTTCGGTGGTAAAGATTTCTTTTCGTCTTTCCCGTCATTTTCATCCAGCCCCATCAGTTCAGCTAAAGGTTTGCGTAACTTCTCTTTTTTAATTCCGATACTTTCAAGGATGTCACCCAGCATTCCGGCATAATATTTTACCTGTTTTTTGCTTTCCAGTGCTTCTTCCAGTTCCTCGTTCTGTTGTTCGAGTTCTTCCACCCGTTTTTTCAGTTCCTCGTTTTCATCGGCAAGGTCTTTCACAATATCCTTCATTTCATTGAAGTCAATTTCCTTTTTCAGTTCATCGAACCGTTGTGATACCAGAGCATTGATTTGTGCTTCTCCCAATCCCTGAAAAGCCGGTGGCTGCTGGACAGGAGCTTCTTTAGAGCGTAAATCACAGACATTGCCGTCAATCCAGTTGCCGGATTCGGTAAACAAATCCACTTTGATGATTTCCGGTTTTTCGGCTTTAACCATATGGTTAATCTGCTTTGTCATGCTCTCCACAGGTTCCCTGTCTATGATTTTCGTGCTTTTGTTATCCGTCACAACGGAGGCACTGAAAAAGATACTGTTGCCTTTTTCAATCTCTTTGTTAGCCTTTGCATGAAGGCTTTTCAAAAAATATGATACACTACCTGATGCCATGTTACTTTGGTATTACTCTGATGAATTCTAAAAGCTGAACGGTACGATTGGGATTGGTAATAATGATTAACCCTGTAAATTCCTGTATCTGCGAAAGGTTTTGTTTTGCGTAATACTGGTCAACATCGTAAACACTGGTATCGGAACGGATGACAGTCCCATTAGCCAGTTCTTTTGATACGAGGTAGAAAAACTGGTTATATCCTTTAATCCGGTATTCCGTCTGATCGTTATTGGTAAGCAGAGAAACAGGCTCATGATGGAATGCTTTGAAACCACGTTCAGCCATCCGCTGATTGATATAAGTTACGAGATAGTTGTCCATATTACACAATAGCTTTACAGTCGAGGTAAATATTTACAGAATAGGGAAGGAAGTTGCCTTTTACATCCAATGATGTTCCGGCATCTTCGTAAAAACCGCTGACACGGTAACCGGGAACAAATTCTTCCTTCAATTCAAAGAACCTGTTCTTTTTGCGTAAGGGTTCTAAGGAATAGCCAACCGTATGGTGAAAAGGATGAACCTCACCGGAATTGAACAGGATGGAAATTTCTCCCATGTGCTGAATATCCTTTCCTGTGTTCAGAAAACCTTTTACCGTTGCAGTTATTCCATTGCACACGGTTAAATGAGCCGGAAGCTCCCTGTCAAGAGGGATTATCTGTCCTGCCTTTGTTACATCCACAGGAAGAATGACAAATCTTCTGGATTCCCTGCTTTCCATTTTACAGGTCGTTTTTAAGTTTGAGGTAAATGTTCAGGGTATAGGGGAAGGTGCTTCCGTCATCAAAGCCACCATCAACAAAACGTCCTTCCATGTGGCTTCCTCTGGCTTCAATCACTTCGTCCGTATCAAACATGGCAAAGCGTTCATTGGGAGATGAACTCTGGTTAACTGCCAGAAGTCTTGTCTCAAATCCTTCGGGAAATATCTCCTGTTCTGCAATGCGTAGTTCCAGTGAACTGCCGAAGTGGGATGTGTCTTTAGGCATGGAAACATAGATACCCTGAACCTTCTGGTACAGCTTATCCGTTTCGGCAGAAAACTTCACGGATTGTCCGGCAGAATCTACCTTAACTTTGATGATTTGAAATTTGGTCAGTTTCATACAAATTTGTTTTATGTTTATTGTTCAATGTTTGTGGTTCAATGTTCGTAGTTCAATGTTCGTAGTTTGTAGTTCAATGTTCACTGCATAACAATAAACAATGAACCACAAACCACAAACGGTTTTAATACTTCGTTACAGAGGTTCCTACAAGAATGGCTTTCATATAGAAATTATCCACTGAATTTGCACCCCATTCGATATTCAGTTCCATTGCCTGCTGGTCAAGAATAACCTTCGGGTTGTCCATGATGAATAAACCTTTGCGGACATTCATGTTGGTAGTGTTAAACACTTCGCAGGATGTGGAAGGTATCAGGGTAGTTCCGTTGGCTTTGAACTCAAACTCACCGTCACGGATGTAATCCGGTAAAATGTCATAGTTCACCTGTGAAGCATTTTGTCCGGGTGCTGCAACTCCGGCAAGTAAAATAATACCCCATAACAACATAATGTTACCTTTTTCCAGCTTGGCAGAACTGATGTTGCCCTGACCGATGACTTTGTTGTCGTCATCTTTCAGCATTTTAATGATTTTACAAACGCTGATGTTTTTGGTGGTGTAATAGGCAGCATCCACAGCCTGTAGGGTTTTGTTTGCCAGACCCTGCTGTATTTCTTTGGGCAGCCAGTGAAGGCGTTTTTCAAATTCACCACGGCTGTTGGGAGTTCCGCCTCCGGCAGCTGTGGCTTGTCTGGTTTGATTCTGCACCCTGCGTACAAATTGTTTGCGTTCGTTGAGGGTGGCACGTTCCATTGCTCCGAGAAGCTCCTCTTCCGAGATGGCTCCGAGCAGACTGTAGTCGCTTGTAGCGATTTGACCTAATGTTAACATAACTTTTAAGATTTAAGATTAATGATTTACGATTTTGGATTTATTGAATTTCTGTTTGTTGTTCGTAGTTCGTAGTTTGTGGTTCGTAATTCGTAGTTTAACAATGAACCATAAACAATGAACCATAAACTTTTTTAAAGGATTTGCACCTCCTGAATTTCTTCATAGTCGTCCAGTTCACCCATATTTGTCGGGGCAGGTTCAATCTGGATTTCTTCTATGCGTTCGTTCAGAATCGGCAGGTCAGGATTGTAGGGAGCAATGGCAAGGTTGATAGGATCACGGAATACACGTTTTACCGGGTCGGCAATGTTGAAGCCAGAGAGACCGTTCAGGATGTCTTTCTTAAAAAATACTTTTACTCCTGTAATGGCTCCGGATGCAGCAACGCCACTGGCGATAAGTTTCAGGTTTTTGTTTTTCAGGAAAATGACTCCGCTGATACCTGCAACAATTTGTACAATTGGTTTTGTAATAGCTTTAACCTGAAATTCCGTAGCGGTGTCGTCCACTTTCAGTATTTTGTCAACGACCTGTCCGGCTAATGCCCCGCCTGCTACACCAAGTATAACAAGCCCCATATTTTTGAGGTCTTCACCGGTAGTTTCAAAAATCCCTTTGGATTTTCCTTTTTCTTCGGATGATTTTGATTTGCTCATAACATTAATTATTTAAGGTTTGTAATAATGAATTTTAACCTAATCGGATAGCCTCGATTCTGGCTTTCCTTGACCGTGATTGATGTTTAGATTTGGATGCAGTTTTTTTCCCGGAACCGTTTTTTGTTCCCGAAAGCCCTTTGGGTTTTGGTTCCGGTTTTTTCTTCGGGCGCAATAACATATAAGCCCCGAAGAGAAATGCGCCTGCCCCTGCTGCAACAGCCAGCGGGTATTTCTTTACAAAGCCTATGAAACCACCTTCTCCGCCATCGTCAGGAGTAGCATCTTTGGCTGTCGGATTAGCTGGTGCATCTTTTTCTCTTGTAGCGGGAGTGGCAGGAGTGGCAGGAGTTTCAGCAGTGTCGTCCCCTTCATCCTTAAGGTCAGGATCATCAGCCAGTATCTTGTCTCCTTCGGCTACTTTGGCATCTACTTCAGTTTGTAAGTCATCCGCTTCTTTAGGAGACATTACACCACTGTCTTTTAAAATCTTTAAGGCAGATGTTACTACCGGTACTGCTGCTGCCAAAGCTGCTGCTGCCGGAAGAACCCCCAGACCTTCGAGTTCCAGTTCTTCATCTTCCACTCCGTCTAATCCACCTGCCTTGCCTTTGAGGATGGCATTTTTCAGCTTGTCACGTTTACCCTGTAATTTATCGGCAAAGAGTTTTTCAATCTTTGAAAGGGCATTTTTACTTTTTTCCCATTCTGTTGCATTTACCCCTTTGGCTGCTGCCTGTTCTTTGGTAGCATAAGCCCATTTGAGTTTGGTTCCAATCTTTTTCAGGTTGAGTTTCAGGGCTAACAGGAAGCCGTTACGTGCAGCAATGGTGAGCGGATTCAGACGGATGAAGTTTTTTCCTCCTTTCTTTACAGCTTCGCCAATCTTTTTGAAAAAGCCTTTCTTTTTCGGGTTGGCTTTGCGTTCGGCTTTCTTTTCCTGTCGTTTTTCTTTTCTTTCCTGTCTTCTGGCTTTGCTCTTTTTACCGCCCAGCATACCCATGATTTCATCGGTGGTCATGTTGTCCAGTATATCCCAGTCATTGTCTATTCCTTCTTCTTCGGAATTTTCAGGAATACCGTCCATGCCGAAATGTTTGTTCAGGGCATCTTCATTTTGTGCAAGAATAACCAAAGCCCTGTCACGGTTGGGTGTGTTCCAGTTGGCAATGGCATAATCCAGCATTTTTAAGAAAGCAGGGGGATAATCCACTTCCTGTATCAGGTGTGGTCTTCCTGCAATCATGGTTCGGGTTTTTACAAGGTGGTCATAAATGGCTTGCAGACGTTCCTGTTCGTTGTCTGCACCTAAGTTTTCAATCCCTTCGAGGTCGTTCACCAAGTCCATTACGTTGGACGTAGTGCCTGAAAGGACGGCTACATTAATTCCGTTGAGGCTCATAGTAAAATCTTTATTTTTAGTGAATGGTTTTTCGTAGTTGAAGCGTGAAAGCACGCAGTCAATGATGTGTTCCCCCTGTCCGGTTTCTTTGGGTACAATCACATAAATGTGCTGATAGTGGTCATAATCGTACTTTGTTATGCGAAATTTATGAGGTATCTGGAGATTTGTTAAAATAGAGGAAACAAAGATGGAAAAGCAGTCGCAGTCCACTCCGCTTTCACGTTCCTGCCAGCTACGGCAGGGAACTCTTAATTCTTCGAGTCCTTTTTTGTCTAATTTGTACTGGATGTGATGGTAGAGAAAGTTCCAGATATTCCGGCAGGTTTCTTCAAGGGTTTTTCCTTTTAGGTAAGGCGCAATTTTCTTAGTGTCGTTGAGATATTTCCAGACGACTTTTTTCAATAGCTGAACGGTGTCGTCCACGTCTCCGTCTTTTATGATAATCCTGTCCCTGCCGTCCGGTAATCCGAAAAGATGGTCAAACTGTTTACCGCTCATGACAGGGCGGTAACCGCTTGTGATGGATTGTTTGGAATACCAGTTGCTCATACGATTTTGGTGGGTTCAGATTCGTAAGAAAGTCCGTTGGCGTAAAGAGAATATTTCATCTCAAGGGGGATGGAAAGAGCCTGTCCCACAGCTGCCATATCTTTGGTTGCGAAAGCTGCAAGGATTTTGGGGATTTTTCCTATAATACCGTAGATGTACCCTGCAAGGATAGTCCAGGGCACTACAATTTCTATGGTATCAATTTTCGTGTCGGTAAGGGGATTGATGGTAAATTCTTTATTTTCCGGCGTGGTGCTGGTGATGTATTTTCCTTTGGTGGTAAGTGTAACAAATGGCTTGGTGATTTTCATGGATGTTTTGGTAGGATTGGAAACATTGATTTCCGTGCGGATGGCTATTCCTTTTAAATCAATCTTGTGAATTCTGGAATCTGATAAGGATGTTACCATTTTGTCGGAAACACGTTTCATTCCCAACAGCTTGTAAACACCGTAAACAAGCCCGCCAAAGATTCCTATTTTGAAAAAGGTGTTCATTTGCGGATTTGGTTTTTGATGTAATCAATGAGAACTTTTACCCCGAAGCCTACAAGGGCTGATATAGCTGCATAAAAAGCTACTTCAAACACTCCCTGAACTGAAATGTTTGCAAATACATGAAAGTTTGATAAGGCTTTTCCGATTCCCCCGAACATGCCGGAGAACGTTGTTATGGCTGAATACTGATCGTTGTGTGACATTTCTTTGTAGTTTTTCCCGATGGCGGGCGTTTATGTCTACAAAGGTCTGGCGGGGCTAAAGTGCGCTTGATGATTCTTGAAAATTCGTGAATGAAAATGATGAAAGATGAATGTAAATGAAAGTTCTTGATAATGGATGAAAGAAAATGATAATTCTTGAATGAAAGTAAACAAGAGGGAATAGAATATTTTTTTATTACTAAAAGTTATATACTTTTATGTGTCTGAATTTTACATCTCTAATGTTTAAATGGAGTCACATTAGTTAGGTATTTAAACAAGTTAGCTTGCATTATTAGTTATTCTAAACTAAAATAAAAATGAGTGAATTTGACAATAATAATTCGTCTATCAGTGAAAAGAAGAATGTTCTTGAGACAAGAAAAATAGAACTTGAAATAAAAGAATTAGAAATGAAGTGGTGGCAGAAACCTTCGTATTTAAGTATAGTTATAACTGCACTAATAGCTTCTATTTCTCTTTTTTTGGGTTTTTATACTGGGTTGATTGATAAAGTAAAAAAAGAACAAAGAGAAAAAATCGACAAACTTGAGGTACAAATACAATATTTAAATTCCATTCGTAATAGCTTAGATAAAAAAATCATAAAATTAATTTATAGCGTAAAAGCAACAACTATTATTAATGAAAAATTACTTGTAGAAGAAAAAATCTCAAATGAACTCTTAAAAAACCAAAAATCTCAAATAAATAAATTGATTAAACAAATTGGAAAGTGAATGAACAACACAGGAATAAAACATAATCGGGATTAGTATTATAAATTTAAGGTTTATCCAAAAACTCATATATCATTTCCACCTGCCATGCAAGAAGTGGTCTTCTTTTAACTAATTTCAGCTTCTTTTCAATCGGCATTATCCATTTACGAAAAGTATTATGGCAAATGCCGTATTCATCTTCTATCTGCTTTTGAGTTTTTACTGCTTTTGACATAAAAATTTTCTTTTATTCAAATATACGCTGCATTGTTGTATTTATTTCACTTGCCGTTTCTTATACATAAAATTTCAAATATTTTCACTTTACCTAAAATAATGAAATAAAAAAGCCCTGATTTTTCACAGGGCTTTTAAATTTAATTTAAACACATGTTTTGAATAAATCCTGAGAGTGGATTTTGTGTAAACTTATCTTTGATTTTTTCCATATCCTGACCTACTTTTTTGTCAAGTAATGTTGCATAATGTTGTGTCATTTTTATTGAACTATGTCCTAACATTTTTGATACACTCTCTATGGGTATATCATTATTTAAGGTTACAGTTGTGGCAAATGTATAACGTGCTATATGTGATGTGAGTTTTTTTTGTATTCCACAGATAGTTGAAATTTCTTTTAAATAACCATTCATTTTCTGGTTAGAATAAACAGGTAAAAGTTTATTGTTTAGTTGACAATAAGGATTTGTTTTGTATTTTTCGATTATCATTTTTGGTGTTAGTAGTAAAGGAATATGGCTTGCAATATCAGTTTTCTTTCTATGTGTATGAACCCATAATTTTCCTTTTTCATCCGTAACAACGTTTTCTAATGTCAATTCTTTTAAGTCAGAATATGCAAGACCGGTAAAACATCCAAAAAGAAAAACATCCTTTACTTGTTCAAGTCGTTCAATTGAAAATTTCTTATTCATTAATAGAAATAACTCATTTTCTGTTAAGAACTCTTTATCTACCTTTTTTGATTTTAGTTTTATATTAATAAAGGGATCTTTCTTTATCCATCCGTTATTTACTGCATTTCTGATTATTTTTTTTAAGTTTTTGATATATTTAATGGCAGTATTGTGACCGCAGTTTTTATCAATTTTAAGGTATAATTCAAATCCGGTAATAAATTCTTGCGTTAAACTATTCAAAAACATATCATCTTTCCTAAATTTAATTTTAATATAGTTTTTTAAATGATTAAGACAGGCAACATATCGTTTAACTGTTGCTGTTGAATATTCGTCACTTTTTGCAGCTAATAATCGAAGCATCATATTATGTTCCTCGAATATTACTAAAACTTTTTTTTCTTCTTTGTTAATTCCTAAATACGATTCTTTAATGGATGTAGCTGTTATTTCTTCTCCATTTTCTTTTAAGATTCTGGCATTTTCTAATAGTTGATTTCTAATACTTATAAGAGAATCATTTAATTCTCGTGCTTCTTTTGCATTACCAATAGCACCATTTTTTTCACTACTCCATTTTTCCAGAGGAATGCTTTTTAAGGTAGCTAATTCATCAACGATTCCATTTACGGATATTTTCACATAAATGGGGACTTCTCCATTTTTTAAGGGTTTTGTTCTTTTTACATAGAACGATAAACCAACTCGATTTCTTGTTTCCATTTTTCTCAGTTTTTAATGATTAAAATTACGACAGAATGTTCTTAAAGAAAAATGAAAATGTTTGAAAATCATTGAATAAGCACCGGATTAGCTGGACTAAACCAGAATTTTTTTAGTCCAGCTGCATAACCAGCTAAATCAGGTTATTTCTTTCAAAAATTCCGCAGAAATTGAAAAAGAAAAAGCCTTAAACCGTTTGGTTTTAAGGCTTTTTCAAAAACTTGCACTTTAAGGTGTTGTCCCGCAGGGATTCGAACCCCGACTTAAAGATCCAGAGTCTTCTGTGCTACCATTACACAACGGGACAATAAAACGCGTTGTCTGACCAGGATTCGAACCTGGACAAACAGAACCAAAATCTGTTGTGCTACCATTACACCATCAGACAATAAAATAAGAACCTGAAAACAGGAGGGCAAAGTTATAAAAATTTGAAAACCTGAAAACATCTTTTTTGTTTTTTTAAGCAAAAATAAAGCACGACAAAGGAAATTTGTTTTAATTTCGTGCCGGATTATCTCATTTTCATATCTGTAAAACAATTTTATTCACATGAAATATAAGCTTTTAAACAACATTGGCGGGTGGGTTGCATTTTTGATTTCTGCTACCGTTTATTTAATGACCATTGAACCTACTGCCAGTTTCTGGGATTGTGGGGAATTTATTGCAACTGCCTTTAAATTAGAAGTGGGACATCCTCCGGGAGCTCCTTTCTTTATGTTTATGGCACGGTTATTCTCGCTTTTTGCGTCAGATAATGAACATGTTGCAATGATGGTTAATGCCATGTCGGGTCTTTTTAGCGCACTCACCATATTATTTCTTTTCTGGACCATTACCTATTTTGCCAAAAGAATGCTTGTAAAAGACGGCGAAATGACAGCCGGTCATTTGGTTGCTATCCTTGGGAGTGGAATGGTAGGCGCCTTGGCATATACTTTTTCAGATACATTCTGGTTTTCTGCCGTTGAAGGAGAAGTTTACGCATCGTCCTCGTTATTTACCGCGGTAGTCTTCTGGCTTATTACCAAATGGGATGGGGTAGCGGACGAAAAATACAATGGACGCTGGATTGTTCTGATAGCCTTTTTTATGGGACTATCAATCGGGGTTCACTTGTTAAACCTGTTGGCAATACCGGCTATTGTATTTGTTGTTTATTTCAGAAAATACAAACCTACCAGGAATGGAATTATAGGAGCTTCTGTTATTTCAGTAGTTTTATTAGGCGCTATCATGTATGGAATTATACAGGGAGTTTTTAAAGTTGCTTCCTGGTTTGAGCTTCTTTTTGTAAATAGCATGGGCTTGCCTTTTAACAGCGGACTTTTATTTTATATAGCGCTTCTGATCATTTTAATTATTGCGAGTATTTATGTTACAACACGAAACGTATCCCAGATTGTTCGTGCAACTGTTATTTCATTGTTTCTTTTCCTGTCGGGTGTGCCGTTAATGATTAATAATGCTTTGTTTTGGGTAATCTTTTTACCGGGTATCTGGGCTTTGGTATATTATTTTAAAAAGTTGCAGCCTGTATGGAATACCGTAGTGTTGTCTATCGCAATGATTCTTGTTGGTTATTCAACTTTTGCCATGGTTATTATCCGTTCAACGGTAGACACTCCTTTGGATGAAAACGACCCTGAAAATGTGTTTGCATTAATATCTTACCTTAATCGTGAACAATATGGCGATCGTCCCCTGTTTTACGGGCAAACTTTCGGCGCCCAGCTGAATCGCGAAGAACCTTATGTAATAGGCGACCCGGTTTATATTCAGAAAGATGGAAAATACGTTGAGATTGACAAAAAACAATCACCTAATTACGACAGCCAGTTTTGTATGCTTTTTCCGCGTATGTACAGTCCCGAAGGAAGCCATGTCAGTGCCTATAAGACCTGGACAGACTTTAAGGGAATTACTGTAAACTGGGTTATGGGCGATGGCTCTATTCAGAAAATCAGTAAACCTACCTTTTTCGAAAATCTTAAATTCTTTTTTAAATACCAGGTTGGATGGATGTATTTCCGGTATTTTATGTGGAACTTCAGTGGCAGGCAAAACGATATCCAGGGGCATGGAAATATTATTAATGGAAATTGGATTACAGGAATTCCTTTTTTAGATGAAATGAGGCTGGGTCCGCAGGATAATTTACCGGAACCATTACAAAACAATAAAGCGAAAAATGTTTACTTTATGTTGCCCCTTCTCCTTGGATTAATCGGAATGTATTTTCATTATTTAAAGGAGTCAAAAGGGTTTGTAATAGTGTTGCTGTTATTTTTCTTTACCGGTCTTGCCATTGTAATTTATCTTAATCAGACGCCCTATCAGCCCCGGGAACGGGACTATGCATATGCGGGTTCGTTTTATGCTTTTGCCATATGGATTGGACTTGGGGTAACTGCCCTGTATCAGCTGCTTAGTAAAAAAGCCCCTGCAGTATTAACAGCCGGAGCACTTTCTATAGTTTGTTTATTTGCCGTACCCGGGTTAATGGCAAAAGAAAACTGGGACGATCATGACCGTTCAAATTGTTATACTGCCCGCGATTTTGCTAAAAACTACCTGAATTCGTGCGAGAAGAATGCTATCTTGTTTACCAATGGCGATAACGATACTTTCCCCTTATGGTATGCACAGGAGGTGGAAGGAGTAAGAACCGACGTGAGAGTTGTTAACCTTAGTCTTCTGAATACCGATTGGTATATCAATCAAATGAAACGTAAGGCGTATGACTCGGAAGCGTTACCAATAACTTTTACCCAGGATCAGATTGCCGGCGAACGGAGAGTTTATGTTCCCGTTGTGGAACAAATTAAGAACTTTGTTGATATTGGGAAAATTGTAGAATTTGTAAAAAGCGATTTACCTGAAGCTAAGGTTCCCATTTCTCAAACAGAATCGATAAATTTTGTGCCTTCGCGACAGTTCAGTTTTAAAGTCGATTCGGCAAAAGTTCTCGCCAATAATACTATTAAACCTTATATGGCAGGAAAGATGGTAAAATCCATTGACTGGAAAATAACCAAAAATTATCTTTATAAATCAGACCTTGCCATATTGGATATGTTATATCAGAACAAATGGGACAGACCTATTGATTTTGCTATAACCGTAGGTGGAGACAGTTATCTTAATATGGAAGATTATTTCCGGCTCGATGGGCTTGCATATCGTTTAACGCCTGTTAAATCTGACAACAAAGACGGACAAACCGGCTGGATTGACACAGATATATTATATGACAACCTGATGAATAAATTTGTTTGGGGTAACATCAATCGTAAAGATGTTTATTTAAATGAAAACAATTTACGTATGACGATGAATTTCCGTAACAATTTTGCACGGCTTGCCTCGGCTCTTATTGATGAAGGGAAGCGCGATTCGGCAATAAAAGTGTTGGATCGTTGCCAGGAAATTATGCCTGACGAAACAGTTCCTTACAATGTATTTGTGTTGGGAGTTGCAGAAGCATATTTCCGTGCAGGAGAGGTAAAGAAAGCTGTTGCTATTATGGAAAGAATGAAAAAATTAACCGAACAGGAACTCGATTATTATTTGTCTCTGGACCCGGAATATACATCAATGGTTGAAAACGAGACCAAAAGAGCGATGTCAATAATGCAGGAACTTTCCCGTTTAACACGGACATACAACCAGACAGAAATGTCAAAACAAATCGAAGATAAATTTAAAATTTATTACGAAAAATTTGTAACACTGTTTAAAGTACAATAATATTCTTCATCTTTAATTATTTAAGTTGAAGACAACGATAGTAAATACAAAAAAAATTCATCTCACGTTTGACGATGGACCAACACCCGGAATAACTTCCCGGGTGTTGTCGTTGTTAAAGGACTTCGACGCTAAAGCAACTTTTTTTTGTTTGGGAAAAAATGTAGTACAAAATCCAGGTCTTTTTAATGAAATAAAAGCGCAGGGACATGCTATTGGTAACCATTCATATTCTCATTTTAACGGATGGAAGATGCCCAGGAAGGAATATTTTGAAGATGTTATTAAAGCCAGTGAGGTTATCACATCCAATCTTTACCGTCCCCCTTATGGCCGTTTGTCGTTAATGCAATGGTTTTTACTTCGCAGGAAATTCAGATTGATTTTATGGACATGTCTGAGTCGTGATTACGATATTAATAAATCGGCAGACTATGTGCTCAAAAGAGTAAAAAGGGCATCCCATGCCGGGGCTGTTATTGTTTTTCACGATTCTGAAAAATCATGGCCAGTACTGCAAAAAGTGCTTCCTGAATACCTGGAATTTCTGAAATCTAATAACTTTGTCTGCCTGCCCATTGTGTAGCTTTTTTAGTATTTTTGAGAAATGAAATTTCCTTATTGGATAAAAATTATATATACAAAGCTTTTGGCTTAATTTTTTCTTCAGAGATTGAAATCCCTGAGTTTATGAGCAGTAACGGCACACCTGATGTTGCTGTTGTGTTAGGCCGGATACCCGAATCCATAAATAATATTTATAAGAAAGGTTTTCGGTTTCTGCTCTCAAAAAATGAATTTATTTTACGCTTTAAAGACTGGGCAGAATTCTATGTAAGAGAAGGGAAACAGATTATAATAAAACCGGAGAATGGTGTCGATGAACGGGATATACGCTCTTTTCTGTTAAGTCCTGTAATTGCCATATTACTCCATCAGCGGGGTTTGCTTCCGCTTCATTCCAGCGGGATTAACTATAAAAATAAAGCGGTCTTATTTGCAGGAAACTCCGGTGCAGGAAAATCAACAATAGCAATGGCAATGAACAGGAAATATAATTATCCGCTTATCTCTGACGACATCATTGCCATAAATAAAGAAAATGACAAACCGATGGTTTTTTCTTCATTCCCGTCAGTAAAACTTTGGGATGATAGTCTCGAAATGCTTGATATTCCTATGGAAGAAATGCCATTTATAAGAAAAGATATTTTTAAACGCAGGTATGATAACAATGCAAATTATTATAGTGGAATTCTGGAGCCGGTAGTTATCTTTTTTTTAGGAATTAATGATCAGAACAAAGTTACTTCCAGGGAAATAAAAGGAACCGAAAAATTCAGTTTTTTACGACAGTTTATTTTCAGGGGAAGAATGGTAGAAGAACTATATGCACAGGAGCATTTTAGAATTATGGCGTCAGTGCTGACAAATGTGATTTGTTACGAAATACAGCGCCCTAAAACCGAAACCTCACCCGATACATTATTGTTCAGGATAGATGAAATTCTCAGGAAGATTGTCAAATGAAAAAGAATATTGTCTGGCTGGCATCCTATCCCAAATCGGGTAATACCTGGTGCAGGGTTTTTCTGGCAAATTTTCTGAATAATAACAATGGGCCTATAGATATAAATCATCTGGAGATCGGTAATATTTTCAGCAGTCGAAATATTATTGAATACCAGACGGGTTATGATACCTCCGAGCTTACGGCTGATGAATGTGACGAACTGCGTTCCTTTGCTTTTGAAAAATTGTCGTCTGATACTGAAAGCAATCTATTTGTTAAAACACACGACGCGTATCTTCCGTTAAGTAATGGAAATCCCATGTTTCCTTTAGATTCAACAAAGGCGGTCATTTATTTTATCCGGAACCCTTTTGACCTCTCTCTTTCCTTTGCCAATCATTTATCCCAAAGCATTGAAAAAACAGTGGAAAAGATGTGTGATGAGCAATTTGTTCTGGCTGCTTCTGTTAAAAGATTTAATCCCCAGATCAGGCAGAAATTATTGTCGTGGAGCGGCCATATAAAAAGCTGGACTTCGCCGAAACCTTTCCCATTGTTAGTTGTTAAATACGAAAACTTACATAATAATCCTTTTCATGAATTTTTAAAAATATTAACCTTTCTGAAGATTGAATATACCGAAGAAAAGATTCGAAAGGCCATTGAAAATTCAAGTTTTGAGGTCCTGCAGAAAATGGAAAAAGAAAATGGATTTAAAGAAAAGCCTTCAAAATGTTCAACTTTTTTTAATGTAGGGAAAAAGGGCTACTACAAAGAAAAACTGAAAGATTCCGAAATTAAAAAGCTGGTAAACTCTCATTCAGAAGTTTTAATTAACTTTGGATACCTTAACCAGTCAGGTGAAATACTAATATAATATGACAGAATTTTCGGTTAATACTGTTTTTCAGCGAAGAAAGGACTTGCTTTCCAGCCGTATGGATAATGATACAGTAATGATGCACCCTGAAAGCGGAAAATATTTTTCATTAAACCCCGTGGCAACACGTATTTGGGAAATACTTGATACACCCCGGTCGTTTCGTGAAATTGTTGAAGTGTTGTTACAGGAATTTAATGTCCAGGAACCGGTTTGCAGCTCGGAAACAAAAGATTTTCTAATGAAATTACTGGAAAAAGATATCATTGAAATAAAAGGATGAAATATTCTTTTTATAAAGTCTTTTATATTTCATCAACCGAACGGAAATTATTTTTCGAAGCATGGTTTATTTCGTTTTATATAAGGACGATATTAATTATTTTACCCTTTAAACAATATTCACAAAAACTGGGAGTAAGAAGCAGGATTACCAGAACAGAAAAGGATATAGATTTCCAATTGATCTTTGAAATAGTTCATGCAATTAAAAGAGCAGTAAAATATTCCTTATGGAGAAATAAATGCCTGGAACAGGCAATAACTGCAAAAAAAATGTTGAAAAAACGGAATATTCCATCGACCATTTATTTTGGGGTTAGAAAACCCGGGGATAAACTTGAAGCCCATGCCTGGTTAAAAGTGGGCGAACGCTTTGTTGTAGGTGAAAGAAATCACGAAACTTTTACGGTTGTAGCTTATTATACCTGAAAGAATGACGGTAATTTTCGGAATAATAAAAAAAGAAGGCGTTTTTGCAGAAAAGCAGGAACTGGAACAAATGTATGATTCGGTTAAGCATTTTCCGTACGATAATTTTACCCTTTGGAATGAAAACAATATAGGACTTGGCTGGGTTCAGCTATACGATACGCCCGAATCGGTTTATGACAAACAACCTTTTTCTTTTGACAACAACAGATATATAATGGTTGGGAAAGCCCGTCTCGATAACCGAAATGAACTTTGCGATGTTTTTAATATGCCAGTTGCAGAAAGAAAAAGTCTTCCCGATACAAAGTTACTTCCATTAGCTTTTGAAAAATGGGGAAACAATTGTCCTTCAAAACTTTTTGGCGATTGGAGTTTTGCTGTTTGGGATAAAAGCGAAAAGAAATTATTTATGGCCCGCGACCACCTTGGCGTTACGGCTTTTTATTATACCATTACCAGCAACTTTATAGCTTTTGCCAGCAATAAATCTGTTTTACTTTCTATTCCTTCTGTTTCAAAGGAGATAAATATGGTTCAGATGGCCCAGTTATTGGTCGGCTGGCATGGTTATGCCAATGAAACGGCTTATAAAAATATTTTCCGACTACCCCCTTCTTCTTCAGCTGTTTATCTTAACGGAAAACTATCCGTTACAAAATACTGGCACCTGGAAAATGTTGCCGGCTTACGGTATAAAAACGATAACGAATACCTGAAAGTCTTTAATGAACTTTTTTTACATGCTGTAAAATCACGGATAAGATCATACCGGCCAATTGTTTCCATGTTGAGCAGCGGTCTCGATTCTACTTCTTTGACTGCTCTGGCGGCAACGGAACTGGCAAAAGAAGGGAAAAAAATGAAAGCATATACATCCGTACCTTTCTATGATACGACAGGATTGTTAAAACCTGCACAATATGGCGACGAGTCGGAACTTGCAGGGTTGCTGGCTAAAATGTACCCTAATATTGAACATATTATAGTAAAATCCGAAAAAAGGAACCCTCTTCAGGGAATTTATGATTCATTAAAGATTCATAAAACACCTGTACGAAACTCTTCCAACTTTTACTGGTTATTGTCTATATCAGAACTGGCAAAGCAAAGCCAGGCAGGAACAATGTTGAACGGGCAGGGAGGAAATATTACAATTTCATGGCCCTTTCGGAGCTATTATTCAAATTTTATCCGGCCAGGTATAAAACCCTTTTTTAAAAAGAATATTCCTGATTTTGCCATGCGGTTTATGTTCGATATGATGAGAGGAAGAAAGCCTTTTTTAGAATATTCGCTGATAAATCCGCAATACGAAATTGAAATAAGGCTGCTCGAAAAAATGAAAGAAGCTGGTTATGACCCTCATTTTATTACAACATCATCTTTGCGAAAAAACCGGATGTCTGTAATAAATCTAAATATGGCCCAGGGCGCAGGACTTGCCCAGGAGAACGGAGATTATTTTGGAATAAATGTTTACGACCCGACCCTGGATTTAAAACTTTTGGAATTTTGCTCTGCCATTCCTGACGAACAATTTGTCAGGCCGGGTTTCGACAGGTATCTGGTTCGCAGGTCTATGAAAAACAGGTTACCCGACAGGATTTTGTATAATCAGAATAAAGGAATTCAAGCGGCCGATTTGCTTTATAGAATAAAAGAGAATATCGACAAATATGTAGAAGTTATAAATTCAATTAGCCAATCGGAATCATGCAGGAAAATAATGGATGTTAAAAAACTGAACCAGGTTATTTCTGATATTAAATCTGTTTCTGAAGTTTATTTTATTAAACCGAATAAAGGTTTTTTACGGGCAATAAATGTAGGCTTATTTCTTTTGCAACAAGAAAAATAAAGACTATCCGGTTGCTGTACAGATTCTTTTTTTACCTGTTTTAATATCAAATATTTAAATCGATTTACCTATGGTTATAATATATTTAATATAAGAATTACGACGTTCGTCAATTTTTGAAGGAGAAGTATTAATACCTATAACCATAAACGTATATCTGCGTATAAAAAACAGGTAAATTTACCTGTTTTTTATACGGGTAAAAATACGGAATCCTTATCAAACATGTAATAATCAGAAGCATGAGGCACTTATTTGCAATTTCTCTACTCACTTTATTTTCATTATTTGCAAATTCGCAGGGGTGGATGTGGGCAAAACATTTTAATGGAACCGGGCAAAATATGCCCATGAACTCAATACAGGACAAACAGGGGAATAATTATATTTATGGGAATTTCAACGGAACAGTAAATCAGGAGACATTAACACTAGTTTCTGCCGGCTTACAGGATATTTTTATTTCAAAATATGATAAAAACGGACAGATTGTCTGGTTAAAAGCTATAAGTGGAACGGCAACAGAATCAGCTGTAAATATTGTATTAAGCAATGACGGTAATTATTTTTATGTTTCCGGTACAACCAATGGAACAACTAATTTTGATGGAAATCTAATTTCATCTGCTGGTGGTCTGGATGTTTTTATAGCAAAATATTCTGTTGACGGAACTTTAATTTGGACGCATAATTCTGTATCAGGCGCAGGCAATCAGGGGAACGGTAATATTATGATTGATGCATCAGGAAATATTGTTCAATTAGGTACTTTTATTTCTGTTGCCACATTCTATGGGGGAACAACATTAAGCGATGCTTCGGGAATCAGGCAAAACTTTTTAGCCAAATACGACCCCAATGGAAACCTGTTATGGGCAAAACAAATACAGGACGATAATGTATCAACTTTTGCTAAAACCATATCCGTATGTTCTAACGGATATTTTATTAGTGGAAATTATCAGGGAAATTTATTACTTGATGTTGGCACAATTACAAGTTCAGGGTTAAATGACGGATTTTTATATAAAACGGATTTAAACGGTAATGGAATATTTCTAAGGAAAATTGAAGGAAACGGAGATGATATTATCTGGAAACATACTTCCGATAATAATGACAATCAATATTTGACAGGTTATTTTAATAGTGTAAGATTAAAGATTGATTCAACGGGTGTTGACACTTCAAAAAGAGTATTAAATAATGTTGGTTCAGGCACTAATGATCTCTTTGTTATAAAATATAATTCTTCAGGTATTTTACAATGGGTAAGAACAGCAGGAACATCGGGCAACGATTACTCATATAATATTGATGTAACAAATACTGATGTTATTTTAACGGGTTCTTTTAGCGGTTTAATTTCTTTTGATAATTTTTCACTTACAAACTTAGGAGCATCAGATGCTTTTGTTGCCGAATGTAATTCGTCAGGACAGTTTATAAATGCTGTAAAAGCAGCAGGAAAAACGGATGATTATGGAAAAGCGATCAAATACAGTTCAACCGGAAGAAACTTTGTTGCTTCAGGAGAATTTTATTCCGACACGCTTACTATTGGGCAAAATATATTTGTTAATTCTTCTTCTTTGCGGGATGCATACATAGTCCGTTTTGGCTGTTTTGATAGCTTGAATTTTCAGATTACCCCGGTATCCTGTATAGATGGAATGGGTATACCCTTGGTCGATGATGGTGCTGTAACAGTTACCCCCTCAGAAGGAAGTGACCCATATACCTATCAATGGTCAAACGGTGCAACAACGTCCACTATTTCAAATCTGGGTTTAGGTGTGTTTAATGTTACGGTATCAGGCTCAAACGGATGTATATTAACCGGATCTGCAACGGTTAGTTATAAGCCTCTGCTTCAGGCTTCAATAACAAATATTTTTAATATAACCTGTAATGGCGCAAGTACCGGTAGTGCAACTGTTACTGCAAGCCTGGGAAACTCTCCCTACACATATAACTGGTCAAACAATGCCACAACAGCAACAATTTCAAATGTAGTTGCCGGCACATACACAGTTACAGTTACAGACCAGTGCCAAAATACGGTGGTATGCAGTGCCGTGATTACCCAGCCATCTGTGCTAAAAGCAAATATTTCAACTCAGACGGATATTAGTTGTAATGGCGGTTCAAATGGTTCGGCAACCGTAACCGCAAGCGGCGGTACCGGCCCATATACTTATTTGTGGAATGATCCTGCTGCTCAGACTACGGCAACCTGTACCGCATTAACAGCAGGAACCTGGGATGTTACAGTTACCGACCAATGTCAGAATACGGTTGTTGGCAGTGTTGTAATTACACAACCTGATGTTTTAACGGCGAATATAACAGCTCAGACAAATGTGAGCTGTAACGGTGGTTCCAATGGTTCGGCAACCGTAACTGCAGGCGGTGGCACAGCGCCATATACATATTTATGGAATGATCCTGTACCGGCCCAGACAGCACCAACCTGTACAGCATTAACGCCAGGAACATGGAGTGTAACGGTAACAGATGCAAATTTTTGTACCGAAATGACTAGCGTTGTAATAACCCAACCTGCAGTATTAACTTCATCTATAACTGCCCAGGCAAATGTTGCCTGTAATGGCGGAGCAACAGGTAGTGCAACCGTAACTGCGGCTGGCGGAACCGCTCCATATTCGTATGTTTGGAATGACCCTGCACCAGCTCAGACAACAGCAACATGTACCGGCTTAACGGTAGGTATATGGACTGTAACAGTGACCAGTATTGGTGGTTGCACGGCGACTTCTTCTGTAACAATTACTCAACCAGGTTTATTAACATCTTCTATAACGGCACAGACGAATATAAGTTGTAATGGTGGTTCAAGTGGTTCGGCAACAGTAACTGCCGGCGGCGGAACATTACCTTATACTTATTTGTGGAACGATCCGGCTCCGGCCCAGACAACAAGTACTTGTACCGGTTTAACTGTCGGAACCTGGAACGTTACAGTTACGGATGCGAATTTATGTTCAACAATATCAACAGTTACCATTACCCAGCCAACAAATGTTATTGCAAGCATTGTTTCCCAGACAAATGTAAGTTGTAATGGCGGCTCAAATGGAAAAGCTACGGCAAAAGCTGTCGGCGGATCTAATCCGACGACTTATTTGTGGAATGACCCTGCCCCGGCTCAAACAACTGCTACATGCACAAACCTGACTGCTGGAATCTGGAGCGTTACAGTAACCAGAACAGGTGGATGTGCTGTTGCTTCTGTTACAATAACAGAGCCTCCCGTACTTGCCGCATCAATTACTTCAGTAACCAATGTGAGTTGCCGGAATGGTTCAGATGGTTCTGCTACTGTAACGGCTAGTGGTGGCACACCATCATATACTTATTTGTGGAACGATCCGGCTCCGGCCCAGACAACAAGTACCTGTACCGGTTTAACTGCCGGAACCTGGAATGTCACCATTACGGATGCAAATTTATGTACGGCAATTACTTCGGCCACTGTTACTCAACCGGCAGCTTTAAGCGTAATTAATGTCATTGTTAAAACTTCTCCATGTATAAATACCGGAAAAGTTACGGCAAATCCTTCGAATGGCACAGCTCCTTATACTTATTTATGGAGTAATGGTGCTACCACTCAAACGATTTCAAACCTGGCATCCGGTACCTACAGGGTAACGGTTACCGATGCCTGCGGTGCAACCGTTATCAAGAAATCAGTTGTTGGAAAGAAATCCATAATAATAACAACCGTAACAACTTGTTCTTCACCTTCCTGTACGGGTACGGCAACTGCAAATGTAACAGGAGGCGATGCTCCTTATACTTATTTATGGAGCGATGGGCAGACAACACAAACCGCTACAAATCTTTGTTCCGGAACTTACATTGTTACTGTTACTGATGTGAATGGTTGTACAAAACGAAGAACGAATATTTCAGTTGGAGCATGTTTTAAATCAACGGTTAAAGGCGCCTCAGGGGAATTTGATTCCGACAAAATAAGTATTTATCCAAATCCGGTGTCAACACAGTTATTTATTCTTATTGATAATGAAGAAAAACCGGGTGAAAGTTCAGTGATTTCGATGGAAATATATAATTTGCTTGGTGAATTGATCTCCACAGAGGAAAAGCAAATTTTATATGGTGATCTTATTACTAAAGACGTAACCACATATCCGCCAGGAATATATATGGTTACTGTTACGGATGGAGAGGAGCGTTTTACACAGCGGATAATAGTACAATAATAAATAAAAACCAGTAATAAAAGGCTGCATTCATGGCAGCCTTTTTTGTTTATTCTAAGTCTAATATGAAATAATTATTTGTCTAATTAATATATTTTAATAATTTTGTCATTTAGTAAAAACTTTTATCATGGAAACAGAAAAGACGTTAATAAATAATACGCTAAACAAAGAAGTTTGGTGTAGTCCCCAGGTTACTGAACTTGATATTAATAAAACTCTAAATCAGGGCGGGTCAGGCTACGATGCTTATTCCCAGGCTTCAGGCTCATTATAAATTTTTTAATTTTTTTTTATGAAAAGGATATTATGTGCTTTAACTATTATTTTAAATAGTTTCTTTCTTGTAACCGGACAAAATAATGATTTGTTATGGGTCAGCCAGTTTACCGGTACCGGATCAAATCAGCCTGTAACAATGACTTCTGATGCTTCAGGAAATATTTATGTATATGGAAGTTTTTCAGGTACGGTAAATCAGGATGCTTTAACATTAACTTCTGTTCCTGCCGCAATAACTGATGTTTTTATAGCAAAGTATAATAAAAACGGGCAGGTTTTATGGCTGAAAGCAATTAGTGGCGCTGCAACCGAATCTGCAGTGAGCATTGTATTGAGTAACGATGGTAATTATTTTTATGTTTCCGGCACTACAAATGGTACCGCCAGTTTTGATGGTAATACAATAACTTCTGCTGGTGGCTTGGATGTTTTTTTAGCGAAATATACTGTTGATGGCACATTTCAATGGGTTCACAACACCGCATATGGTCTTGGAAATCAAGGAAATGGCAGCTTGTCTGTTGATCCGTCAGGCAATATTGTTCAGTTAGGTGTTTTTACTAATACCGTTACATTTTACGGAGGAACAACAACTTTGAACGACGCCTCCGGTTTCAGGCAAAACTTTTTTGCCAAATACGATTCAAATGGAAATTTGTTATGGGCAAAACAAATACAGGACAATAGCTCTAATACTTTTGCAAAAACAGTTACTGCATATTCTGGCGGGTATTTTATCAGTGGAAACTATACGGGAAGTTTAACATTAGATATTGGCGTTATTACCAGTACAGGCTTAAATGACGGTTTCCTATATAAAACGGACTTAAATGGAAATGGAATATTTGTAAGAAAGGTTTCCGGTGTTTTA
This sequence comes from Bacteroidota bacterium, assembly GCA_037441645.1. Lineage (GTDB taxonomy): Bacteria > Bacteroidota > Bacteroidia > Bacteroidales > GWA2-32-17 > GWA2-32-17. Next base: position 21,325 of record JBBIRU010000035.1, on the reverse strand, counting down.
GGAGATGAAACAATTAACAGACATAGATCAGATGTAAATGGTTATCAATTTTTAATCGGATATTACTCCAGTGCAACATTAACCGTTGATTCATTGGCTGCCGTGACTTCTGTAAAAACTTTTCCCAATGCCGGTGCCGTTGGCACAAATGATATTTTTTATGCGTGTTACGCACCAGACGGCACATTACAATTTGCAAACAGGTATGGGTCAGCAGGCGATGACCGGGGCCTGTCCATTTACCCGGATGCAAATCATGTGATAATTGGCGGGCAGTATTCTACAGCAGTTAGTTTTGATTCTTTTAATCTCACTAATTCGGGTAGTACAGATGCGTTTATGGTCGAAACCGACAGGAACGGAGCTGTCTTTTCTGCAAATAAAGCTTCCGGCGCTTTAAGCGATTATGTACTTACTTCGAATATTGATAAAGATGGATTGAATTTATTTGTGGGAGAGTTTTATTCTGCACCCTTAACAATTGGAAATAAAACCCTGAATGATGCTGCAGGCGGTGCCAGAGACATGTTTATGGCCCGCTATGGAACAATAACTTTATCATATACTGTAACTGACGTGCTTTGTAACGGAAACCTTACCGGAGCCATTGATTTAACTGTTTCTGGCGATGGTACTTCTCCATATACTTATTCATGGGCAGGCCCCAGCGGATTTACAGCAACTTCTGAAGATATTTCAGGACTGGCTGCCGGTACTTATAATATTACCATTACAGATGCGCTTGGTGCTACAAAAACAGGCAGTACAACCGTAACAGAGTCCTCGGCACTCGCTTTGGTGTTTTCAGTTACAAATACAAAATGTCCAACATCTACCGATGGCGCCATTGATTTAACTGTTGTTGGAGGAACTTCTCCTTATACATACTCCTGGACAGGCGGCATTACAACCGAAGACCTTTCCGCATTAGCTGCCGGAACATACGATGTTACCGTTACCGATGCCAATTCTTGTACTAAAACAGGTTCAGCAATTGTAGCAAATCCTGCGGCAATGATACTTACCTCAGTTATTACCTCTCCAACATGTGTTCCGGGCGGTGACGGTGCAGTTGATCTTACTGTAATAAACGGAACAGGCCCCTATACTTATGCCTGGTCAAATTTAGCAGTTACGCAGGATATTTCTGCTCTTGTTTCAGGAACCTATGGTGTAACAGTTACTGACGCAAATTTATGTACGGTTACCGGAAGTTACGATGTTATTAACCCAAGTGCACCACAGGTGATAGCTTCAAAAACCGGTTTGACCTGTGTTCCCGGAAATGACGGAGCTATAGATATTCTGGTAAGCGGCGGAACGATTCCCTATACCTATTTATGGAACGATGCAGTTACAACTCAGGACAGGACTGGTTTATCTGCCGGAAGCTATGCCGTCACTGTTACAGATGCAGCAAGCTGTTCGGCAACAACTGCTACAATTGTTCTTTCAACTCCTGTTTCACCTTCTATTTCATTTGTAAATACTAATCCAACATGTGTTCCAGGGAATGATGGAGCGATTGATCTTATAGTATATTCTGGAATTCCACCCTATACATATAACTGGACAGGCGGTATTGTTACTGAAGATATTTCGGCTTTAGTAGAAGGTGTTTATGATGTTACTGTTACCGATAATAATGGATGCTCCGTTACAGGGTCTTCGGCAATTTCAAGACAATTTCCGGCAGCCACAGTTACAGCGTCTGGTTCAACTACAATTTGTGCCGGAGAAACGGTTCAGCTTAATGCTAATACAGGCACGGGATTATCTTATCAATGGCAGTTAACCGGAGTTGATATTGCCGGTGCTGTAGCAGGCAGTTATGTGGCTTCAGCAGCCGGAGATTATACGGTAGTGGTTACAGGTTCCAATGGTTGTTCTTCTACATCTGTTGCAACAACGGTTACAGTAAACAGTTTACCTGCAACCTATAATATAACCGGTGGCGGAGATTATTGCACCGGCGGAACAGGTGTTTCTGTTGGATTATCATTTAGTGATATCGGTGTTAATTATGAATTATTCTTAGATGGAGTTACTACAACAAATATTTTAGCAGGAACTGGTGCCGCCTTGGATTTTGGATTACAAACCATTGCCGGAAATTATACAGTTGTAGCAACCAATGCATCTTTCTGTACGCAGTTAATGAGCGGAAGTGCTACTGTTACCGTTAACTCTTTACCAACTGCAACAGTTACAGCAACAGGACCGGTTGCGTTCTGTACCGGCGGAACGGTTCAGTTAAATGCAACAAATACTCCCGGTTGCAGTTACCAATGGCAGGAAAGCGGTGTTGACATTACTGGTGCAACCGGTACGTCTTATACCGTATCAGCAAGCGGAAGCTATGCAGTTATTATTACGAATATTTATGGTTGTTCTGCAACTTCAGCCGCAACTGTAGTCACAGTTAGCTCCGTTCCTTCTGCAACAATAACACCTGCCGGCCCAACAACCTTCTGTTCAGGCGGAAGTGTTCAGTTAGATGCAAATGCAGGAGTTGGCTATACTTATCAATGGCAATTAAACGGAGTTGATATTATTGGTGAAACCAATCAATCGTATACAGCTTTAGCTGGCGGAGATTATACTGTAGTGGTTACAAATGCTGGTTGCAGCGCAACTTCAACAGCAACAACAGTGACAGTAAATGTCGCACCATCAGCAACGATTACTGCTTCGGGTGCAACAACTTTCTGCCAGGAACAATCGGTAGTTCTTTTATCAAATGTAGGTGGGGGTTATACTTACCAGTGGCAGGAATCAGGAACAGATATCCCCGGCGCCGTAAGTTCAGCTTATACTGCATTGACAGGCGGAAGCTATACTGTTATTGTAACAAATTTTAATGGTTGCTCAACTACTTCTTTGGCAGAAGTTGTTACAGTAAATCCATTACCAATTGTAACAACAGCCCTGTCGGCTAATCCAATTTGCGAAGGTTCTTCTGTTGATGTAATTGTTACATTAACAGGTACAGGTCCCTGGTTAATTTCAGGAACTGAAACTGTAAACGGAATTATTCAGAATACATTTACAAATGTTCCTGTTGCTGTATCGCCTGTAACGATTAATGTAACACCTTCAGCCGGAACATATTCTTATAGTATTACTTCTGTTTCAGATGTTAATTGCACAAATACAGGCAATATTGGTGGAAATGCCTCAACCGTAGTTGTTTCTCCACAAATGTTATTATTATTTAATACTACAAATCCAAATTGCGGAGTCGGAAATGATGGAGCAATAGACTTAAGTGTTGTAAATGGAACAACACCTTATACATATTTATGGAATGATTTAAGTGCCAGTACAACACAGGATATTTCGGGGTTAACCAGCGGAACTTATACGGTTACTGTAACTGATGGAGCCGGCTGTACAAGAGTTGATTCTATCTCTTTAGTGAATCCTTCCGCTCCTGTTCTAAGCTTTAGTTCTACTGACCCAACCTGTGTGCCCGGAAATGATGGTTCTGTTGATTTATCAGTTATTGGACTAAATACACCTTTTACTTACCAATGGAATGATCCTTTATCCAGCACAACTGAAGATATCAGCGGACTGGCTGCCGGTACTTATTCTGTAACGGTTACTGATGCAAGTATGTGTTCAACTATAGGAACTGCCACTCTTAATTCAAGTCCTGTTCCTGTTTTGGCATTTGCAGTAACAAATGAATCTTGTGCCGGTGGAAACGGAGCAGTTGATTTAACCGTTACCAGCGGTACCTTACCATTTACATTTTTATGGGACGATGCTGGTGCAAGCATTACAGAAGATTTGTCGAGTCTGGTTTCAGGTACATATACGGTTACTGTTTCGGATGTAAAAGGATGCTCTTCTGTTGATTCTGCTACTGTAACAATGATTCCTGTGTTAACAGCATCCCTTGATAATCATGAATTAATTATTTTCTGTGCTTCAAACAATAATGGCGAAGCTATATTGAATACTCAAAACGGAGTGGCTCCTTTTACTTATACATGGTCAGGTTCTGCCAGTACCACAGCATATGCAAATGATCTGGGGGTTGGTATCAGCTATGTTACAGTTACCGATTTTTGTGGAACAAGTATAGTTGATTCCGTTACAGTTACCAGCCTGCCTGCAATGACAGCTTCGATTACTTCTTCAACCCTGGCTAATTGTGCTGCTTCATCCGATGGCTCTGCCGTTGTAACAACGGCAAGTGGCATTGCCCCTTATACCTATAGCTGGTCTGGTTCGGCAAGTATAAATGATACTGTAAACGATCTGGCTGTAGGGTGGCAATATGTAACTATTTCAGATTATTGTGGTTCAATTATAGATTCAGTAGAGATTACCAGTGTTCCTGCATTATCCATAACAACTTCTCTTTTAACCCAGGTTTCTTGCACAGGTGATAGTAACGGAACGGCTACAGTAATAACTACTGATGGAGTTTCTCCTTTTACATTTAACTGGTCGACTTTAGAAATCAACGATACTGCCGTTACCCTCGTTGAAGGTTATAATTATGTTACCGTTACCGATGGTTGCGGTTCATTAGTTGACTCTGTTTTAATGACAGTTACTTTGCCATTAAGTATTGATATTACTTCTTCTTCACCGACTTCCTGCGTTGGCGGTAATAATGGAGGAGCAACCGTTACGGCAACTAATGGTGCTGCGCCAATCAGTTATCAATGGTCGACAAATAATTTATTCAGTGATACACTAAATACAAATGCATTTGCAACAAATTTAAATAATGCATGGAACTATGTTAAAGTAACGGATGCCTGTACTTCAAAGATTGATTCAGTACAAATAGATTCATTACCTCCTGTAATTGCTAATATTACATTCAGCGTTCCGGCTTCTTGTCCAACAACACCTGATGGAAAAGCAACTGTAACCGCATCGAATGGTGCACCACCTTATACTTATGCCTGGAGTAACTCAGCCAGTACAACTTATATAGCCATGGATCTCTTGCCCGGTTGGAATTTTGTAACCGTAACAGATCAATGTGGAACAGCCATAGCTTCAATAAATATTTCAAATCTTCCGGCATTATCAATTGATGCAACTTCATTAAGCTTAATCACATGCCAGGGACTATCAAATGGTTCGGCTATAGTAACCACTACTAATGGAGGTGCACCCTTTACCTTCCTCTGGTCAACAACGGAAACAAATGATACAGCCATTGCGTTGGTAGAAGGCTTTAATTATGTAACTGTTACTGATGTTTGCGGCTCGTTGGTTGATTCAGTTAATATTGCAGTAACTCCAGCTGTTACAGCTACCTATAATAAACCGGATGGAATATTATGTTACGGTCAGTCAACTGCAAGCATTGAAGTAATACCTTCAAATGGTATTACACCTTATACATATACATGGGGCGATACAACGCTGGCTACTTTTGACAGAACAAATGTTGGTGCCGGCAAATATTACTTTACCGTTACAGATAATTGTCTCTCAACGTATGTTGATTCAGTTATAGTGAATCAACCCGGCGCACTTTCACTTTCAATGATAACTACGAATGTCTCATTTACCGGTCTTTCAGATGGCGCTATTGATCTTCTTATTTCAGGAGGAACTCAACCCTATAGCTATTATTGGTCAAATACTGTAATTTTAGAAGATCTCCCAAATATCCCGGAAGGAGTGTATTATATAACTGTTACTGATAATAATGGTTGTGTAATCTCCGATAGTACAACCATTGTTACCGATTCGTGGCATATTGAGATTTACAATGCCTTCTCACCCAATGGTGACGGTAAAAATGATGTATGGAACATCAAATACATTTCAGCTTATCCCACTTGTGACGTTACCATTTTCGATGAGTGGGGAATCAAAGTATTTGAATCAACAGGATATACTACTGCATGGGATGGCACCAATAAAAAAGGTAATAAATTGCCTGCTGCCACATATTATTATATAATTGACCTGAAAGATGGGTCCAAGCCATTTACCGGTTCAGTAGCAATTTTAAAGTAATAACGAATAGACAATCCGAAATATGAAAAAGATATTTTTCTCAATCGCAGTTTTGGTTATCATTCAGAGTGTTTCTGCACAACAGTTGACATCTGTTAGCCAGTACATGGAAAATAAATATGTATTTAATCCTGCTGTCGTGGGAAGTCTCTCGTATAGTCCGCTGGCTCTGACTTACAAACGCATGTGGACAGGTTTGGATGACGGCCCGACCATGCAAATGATAAGTTCTCATTTTCTTGCCTCCGACAATGTCGGACTGGGAGGAAAGATTTTTAACTATTCTACCGGGGCATTATCCAAAATGGGAATAGAAGGCACCTATGCATATCACCTGCCTATAGGAAATAATGGAGCTAAACTTTCGCTGGGTTTGTCTTTACAGCTATACCAGTTTTACCTGAATAAAAATAAGCTTACCCTTGAAGAAATGGATGATAATGTTATGCTTTATGGCTCCGAAAAACTTATTACACCCGATGCCGCTTTTGGAGCATTTTATTATGCAGATAATTATTATGCAGGATTATCGGTTTACCAGCTTTTTAATCGAAAAGTGGATATGATGACGGATAAGATATTAGAGAACAGGCAGGTCCGGCACTATTTCTTAACCGGTGGTTACGTTTTTGACATCAATTCAAATTTTTCCATTGAGCCTTCCATTTTAGCAAAATTAGTTGAGGCCAAACTGGCACAGATTGATATTAATGCAAAAGTTACTTACAAACAGACTTTCTGGGGTGGAATATCGTTCCGTACTTCAGATGCTATTGCATTAAATCTTGGTATTCGAAAAGACCGCTTTATGTTTGGATATTCCTATGACTATTCGTTATCGGATATTCATAAATACAGCAACGGCTCTCATGAATTACTTTTTATTGTAAAATTCAACCGGTCGAAACCAAAACTTTAAGTTCTATAGATTTTATATAGTGTAAAAAACCGGGTGATTATTCATCCGGTTTTTTGTTTACAAATATTTCCAATAAACTATCACCTATTACCTCTGAAGTTGTTGGTTTTGACTGAATGACAGGCGCTTTAAGCCCCGATTCAAATTTAATATCACCAGTAAAAACCCGGGCTTCATCCCATAATTCGTTATCAATAAAAGATTGTAAAGTTATTGATCCGCCCTCAATAATTAATGACTGAATTTTCCGGTTATAAAGTTCATTAAGAATATTTGAAATCAGCTCATTATCAAACTTTACAGAGAAATATTCAATATTTGATTTGGATTTTTTTTCTTTTTCGGTAAAAACAAGGGTATTTGCTTCCTTGTTGAAAATATTTAATAATCCGGAAAGAAAAAGGTTTTTGTCAAGGACTATTCTGAGCGGGTTTTTTCCTGTCCATGAGCGGGCAGTAAGCTGCGGATTATCGTTTAGCGCAGTATTTGTCCCTATTAAAATGGCTTGCTCCTCAGTTCTCCACTTATGAACAAGAATCCGGCATCTTTCGTTGGTAATCCAGTTGATTTTTGGTTTATCATGGCTACGTTCTGCATCAATAAAACCGTCTTTTGTCTGTGCCCATTTTAGAATGATATAAGGCCTGTGTTTTTTATGGAATGTAAAAAAGCGGCGGTTTAACCATTCATTTTCATTATTAAGAATCCCGGTTTCAACCTTTATTCCGGCCTTAATAAGTTTCTCAATTCCTTTGCCGGCTACTTCGGGATATGGATCAACGGAAGAAATAACAACGTATGGAATTTCACTTTTTATAATTAAGTCTGAACAGGGCGGGGTTTTTCCGAAATGCGAACAGGGTTCGAGACTGACATAAAGTGTTGATGTTTTAAGTAAGGCTTTGTCTTTTACAGAATTTATTGCATTTACTTCTGCATGGGCTTCACCAAATTTCTGATGATATCCTTCTCCGATAATATTTCCATTATGAACAATTACACAGCCTACCAGCGGATTTGGAGCAACCGTTCCCAGTCCTTTGCCTGCAAGCTCAAAGCAACGTTGTATAAATTTTTCGTGTAAGTTCATGTTCAATTTTCTATCTTTGAAATATGCCAGATCAGAACATTCAGTTTTATTTTACACAGCTAACAGATGCTCTTTTGCCGCTTTATCCGAGGCGCGAAGCAGAGAGTATTGCATATATAGCCGTTGAACACGTGCTAAATTACTCAAAATATGAATATGCAACTAACAAACATATTCCGTTTCCGGAAAGTCATTTATTTAAATGGAACGAAATTAAAGAAAGATTAGAAGGCGGAGAGCCTATACAATACGTTGTTAACGAAGCTGTTTTTTATGGACTGAAGCTCCTGGTGACCTCATCTGTTTTAATTCCCCGCCCCGAAACCGAAGAATTGGTTGACTTAATAATAAAAGAAAATCCGGCAGATAGAATTTCGATGATAGATATAGGAACGGGCAGTGGATGTATCCCGGTTTCGATAAAAGTTAACAGGAAAAACTGGGAAGTATGGGCTCTCGACATTTCTGCCGATGCTTTAGCGGTGGCGGAAAAGAATGCTCAGAATAATAATGTTCAGGTTAATCTTGTGGAAGACAATATTTTAAATCCAGGAAAAACGTATTCCGAATACGATGTTATTATAAGTAATCCGCCTTACGTGCCTTTTTCGGACATTAAAAACATGCATAAAAACGTAGTTGGATTCGAACCGCATCTTGCCCTCTTCTCGCCCGATAAGGATCCTGTTAAGTTTTACAAAGCAATAGCCGGTTTCGCGATGAAATATCTTAAAAAACAGGGAAAGGTCTATGTTGAGATTCATGAGAAATATGGCGATGAAGTAAAAAAGATATTTCTACAGAAAGGACTTAACACAGTTCATATTATTTCCGATATCAATAATAAACCCCGGATAATTAAAGCAGTAAAATGAGCCGGAATCAAAACGAAATGGATATTATGCTCGAGAGGGCGCGTGGATGGTGCAGCCGGAGGGAAATGTGCAGGAGCGAAGTAAAAACACGATTACTTAAAACCGATCTTGGCGAAGATGAAATAAACCAGGTTCTGATTGAACTGATAAAAGAAAAATTTATTGACGAAACACGTTTTGCAAAGGCATTTGTTCACGATAAAATTGCATTTCAGAAATGGGGAATCCAGAAAATTAAACAGGCATTATATTACAAGGGAATTTCACAAGACAATATAAATGAGGCACTTGAAGACATTAATAAAGAAGAATACCTTGAGAAATTCCTGGCTGTTGCCAAAGCTAAAAGAAGAACAATAAAATCAGAAACTGAATACGAAAAAAATCAGAAACTGGTACGGTTTCTATTGTCAAAAGGAGTTAACACAGATGATGTTTTTAAGATTATCAGGAAAATAAATGAATAATTTTTAATAGGCATTTTTGTGCATGGAATTTATAATCAATTGCAACCCCTTTAATTTTATTTTGTCTTTAGTAAACAGAGAACAAGTTTAACGAAAACCTGATCCATCGGGAAAGTGCAGCAGGATATACATAAAAAAATTGCCGAAAGGTGTATCCAGGGTGATCGGAACGCTCAGTTCGAATTGTATAAGCTATATTCAAAAGCCATGTATAACATTTGTTACAGAATGCTGAACCATAAGACCGATGCGGAAGATATGCTCCAGGAGGTGTTTACCGACGCTTTCTCCCGTATCCATACCTTCCGGTTCGATTCAACCATTGGCGCCTGGCTTAAAAGAATTACCGTAAATAAATGTATTAACGAAATAAACCGAAGGAAAATCAAACTTGACTTTGTTGAGGAAGTTCCTGAAGTTATTCATCAGGAGGAGGAAGAAGTTGCCGGAATAACTGTTGAGAAGGTGAAAAATGCGATGGAAAAACTTCCCGATGGCAGCCGTATCATTTTTTCGCTCTTTTTGCTTGAAGGTTACGATCATGAAGAAATAAGTCAGATAATGAATATAAGTCCGTCTACTTCAAAAACACAATACATGAGAGCACGATTAAAAGTCAAGGAAATTTTAACAACACAAGGCTATGAAAAAAGATAATCTGGAAAAATTTGTTCGCGAAAACAGGATGGAGTTCGACGACCGGGAACCCTCAATGGAGATTTGGGAACGAATCAATACTCCGCACCCCCGGAAATTAAACCGGTTAAAAATAGCTGTTTCAGTCGCCGCTACTGCTTTGTTATTTGTTGGCGCATATTTTATGTCTGATTGGTTGCAAAATAAACAGGAACACTTTGCACAACAACCTAAAGAAAAAAGGATACTTATTGAAAAGGAACAGAGAAATAATTCCGTAATCATTAACCAAACAGAAGAAAAGAAAATAGCTGCCATTAACACAAAACATAAAAAGGAACAGAAAAGAAATAATAACGAAAGTATAGCGCCTAAAGCTAATGAAGTAAATGAAATGGCAGAAGTAAAGGAATATTATTCTAATGAAATTGAAAACAAAAAAGAAGAAATACTGAATTGTACGGCTTATGATCCTGAAATTAAAACGGAAATCCAGAATGAGTTTTCCCCGCTAGATGCCGCTTTTAATGAGTTGAAGAAAGACATGAAAGACAATGTTGACAATACCCAGATTATGGAAGCCATGATTCAGAATTACAGAACCAAACTGGAAATTTTAAGCGATATAAAAAATCAACTTTGCAGCAAAGAATAATAAATATTGACCTATGAAATGCCATGATAATAATTTATCACCAACCGGTTCCGATAGCTGTCGGAAGATTATCAGGGCATTCCATCTGACCAAATTAATAAAAAAATAAAAAATAAACAGATGAAACCGAATTTAATAATGTACAGAACCTGGTTTATCTTATTTTCAATACTGACTTTTTCGGCTCAAAGCCAGGTTACGGAGCGTTATAAGAAAGTTGTTAAATCTTTTAAAGCATTACCCGAAACAAGTGTCCAGGTAACCAATAAATACGGAAACATACATATTGTTCCGGGTCCGACAGATTCCATCCGTTTTGAAATAGAAATAAAGGTTAGTGATAAAAAAGAAGAAAAGGCCGATATATTATTGAATAATATTCATATTCAATTTAACGATTCCCCATATTACATCATCGGAAAAACTGTTTTTACCGATTTCAAAGGAAGCTCATGGTCGTACCTTTCAGATAAAGCGTCAACTTCTATCAGCGGGGGAGATAAAGTGGAGATTAACTGGGTTATTTATATTCCTGAAAAAAACGAATTAAAAATTGAAAATAAATTTGGTAATGTATATACAACCAATCATTCCGGACTTGTAAACTTCGATATCTCCAACGGCGACCTGCAGGCCAATGCTTTTACCGGTGAAACAAAAATTAAAGTTGAATTTGGAGATATTCGTTTAAAAAGCTTTACCAATGCCAAGCTTGAGGTAAGCTATTCAGAAGTTGAATTTAAAAAAGCAAATAAAATTGATATTCTGAGTCGTTCATCCAAAATTAATATTCCTGTTGTTGATGAACTGAACCTGGATTCCAAGCATGATAAATATTATATTGATAGTGTGCATGTAATGAGAGGTGAAGCCACCTTTTCGAACTTTAAAGTGGGTATTGCAGGTAAAGATGTAATTCTGAAACTGAAATACGGCAACTGCAATTTTGAATCTTTATCAAATAACATTCGGTATTTTAACATTATATCTTCTTATACTGATGTGACGGTAATGCTTTTAGAGGATTTTGCAGCAAAATTCAGCTTGAATTACCGCAAAGCCACACTAAGTCTTCCTGATTATATTAATGCCTTCCCTAAAGAACTTGCCAACCCCGAAACCCAGGAATTTAAAACAACAGGTATCATCGGAAATGAAAAACCCGAGATGCCGGAATTAAAGCTCAGTATTTCAAGCGGAACAATTACAATTGGAAAGAAGTAATTCTGAAGCCAGAAATTGGTCAGATTTAATTTTTAGATTATCCATATTGCTTAATTATTTTTGCAAAAATTAAGAAATATGCTGAAATGAAACAGCAATATAGTCATGCTTTATGTCAACGAAAGTCATGTACAAAAGACTTGAATTTATTTTTATTTTTTTTGCAACCCTCCTCTGACTTTTTTGTCCTTTATTTCCGGAAACATTAAAATCAAAAAAAGTATGTTAAAAATAAAAATTCTTATTCCGGTTCTCCTTTTTATAACAATGTTAAACGTTTCATGTTTACGACATAAAATTGAGGGCAGCTACAATGTAACCACCGTAGAACGCTCATCGGAACCATTTACCCAACTTACCTCCGAAGGTGATTATGATGTGTATTACAGCTATGCTCCTGATTATTCGGTGGTGATAGAGGCTGAGGATAATTTAATTCCTTATGTCGAAACCAGCGTACATGGCAACGACCTTGTTGTAAAAACCGAGAAATACAAACATTTCGAAAATCATTTTCCGATAAAAGTGTATGTTCAGTCACCCTTTATTAATGAAGTTATTTTATCCGGCTCGGGGCAGGTAAATATTGACAGTACCAGCTGCGATGATTTTAATATGGTACTTTCCGGCTCAGGTAATATAAATGCTGAGGTTTATGCAAACAATACAGCTTCAAAAATTTCCGGCTCAGGCAATGTTTATCTTACCGGGCAGACCCATCAGTCTGATTTGAAAATTTCCGGTTCGGGAGAATTAGATGCCTATGAATTTTACCAGGATGAATGTTCATCAGAAATATCCGGCTCCGGAAATATGAAAATATTCGTGTACGATATTTTAAATGCTCATATTTCAGGAAGCGGTAAAATATATTACAGGGGAAATCCTGTTGTGAACACTAACATAACCGGCTCGGGAAAAGTAATTCATCAATATTAACATTTTGTAAAATCTTTAAAAAAACAATAAAATGAAAACACCACATCTGATTTTTGTAATTATGTTGTTAAGTACTTCTTTGTTTTCCCAGGAAAAGAAAGATTACGAAATACAAACGTTGCTGGGGAAGAACATTTCTCATGGCGGATATCTCGGATTATCTATGGGCTATACTCAAATAAACGGAACTGATGCATTAACTGCCGGAGGCCGGATAGGCTGGGTTATTAATCATAGATTTGTAATAGGAATTGCCGGGAACGGATTTGCAAACAGCGTGTACAATAACGATCCTGTTTTACAAACCGAAACCCTTATCGAAGGCGGATACGGAGGCTTGTTTGTAGAGCCGGTAATAGGCTCCCGTTTACCGGTGCATATCTCGTTTCCCATAGTTTTTGGAGCGGGAAGCGTAAGCCTTAATAAATCGTATTATGATGGTGCCGATCCCTGGGAATCATATTCATATGATGAGGATACCTATGCCCTTGTTGAGCCGGGTGTGGAAGTAGAACTGAATATGCTGAAATTTTTCAGGATAGCAGTTGGGGCAAGTTACAGATATACTACCGATATTCAATTACAAAACCTTAAATCAGGAATACTTGATGGATTATCAGGTACGGTTACTCTTAAATTCGGGAAGTTCTGATATTGTTTGTTTATAGTGTTTTACATCTTGATTTTCATCGGTATGTTACCTTATGGGTATGGCCGATGAAAATCTGTACACATTTCGGTATCCGGCTAATACAATCATCAATATATTAATTATTTATGAAAAATAACAATTAATTCATCAGCAATCATAACTGTAATTATAAAAAAACAAATACAGGTAAAATATACCAGAAAAGCCTTTAAATAACCGCCAATATTTTTGACTTTAAAAAATTTACCAATTACCCATGAACCATATAAAAAAGTAATTAAGAGATAAATATCTCCCGGAATTTCAGAATGGATTATTCCTGAAAGTATTTCGGCAAATACACCCATCACCATTATTTCGCCGGTAATAAATGCCATTAATATGAAATATTCGAAAATATTATAGTCCGCTTTCCTGTAAAAAACAAATCTCAGACTAAAAGCGATAAATGCTATCAATATAACATTAGCATAATTGTTATGATTCTCAATCCAGTTTATTAAAATGGTATTGGTTTCCCCGCTGTTTTCAATTTTTTCAAATCCCATGTAGTGGCTGATAAAACCATAGATTACCGAGGTGATAATTAAAAAACCGAGGGGTTTGAAATGTTTTTCTCTTTCACCGTTAATGAAATTTCTGATCGTATTACCAGGATTGACAATTAGCTCTTTTATGGTATAAAATATTCCATTCTCTAAATGAAGAATACTGTGTTCCATCTCGTGTAAAATATACTTCCTGTCAATTCTTTTAACATGAAAAGGAGTACCGCATTTCGGACAATAATTATCCTCATTTTGCTCGTTGCATTTACTGCATGTTTTCATCTGTTTTTTTGATGTATTTGACACAAATATATTCATTTCATTTGTGTTCCCGTATTCTGAACTTCACCGGTTTTTATTACCCCTTTTGTTTGTGGTCGAATCAAAAAATTATGAAGAATCTTAAAAAGACCGTTTTTTCCTGCAAACACTGTAGGCTTTTCTCTTTAAATAATAATACAACAACAGAGATTAAGTTCATCTTCGCAGATGATGAACTGTTTAAATTTACAGATTTTAAAAGGCGGGTTGCCCCTTAAGGGAAAAAGGATGTGCGAAGGGAAATACTAAAAACGTCCTTAGTCCTGAAAATTAATTGCTTAAAGCAACACGGGGAATTTACTTTACATTCTTTAACAACCTTTTTCATGTAAATATGTCAATCTTTTTGTAATTTTGTCATGCCAGATTGATATGATAGATAAATGGATATTCAACAAGTTAAATTACGTTTTGGAATTATTGGTACTTCTACCGGGCTAAACCGGGCTATCGACATTGCCATGCAGGTGGCTGCTACCGACTTATCGGTTCTGGTTACCGGCGAAAGCGGAACGGGTAAAGAAGTTTTTCCGCAGATAATTCACCAGTTTAGTCCCCGTAAACATGGTGTATATATAGCCGTAAACTGTGGCGCTATTCCCGAAGGAACCATCGATTCCGAATTGTTTGGTCACGAAAAAGGTTCGTTTACAGGCGCGCATGAGAAAAGAAAAGGCTATTTTGAGGTAGCCAATAACGGGACTATTTTTCTGGATGAGGTTGCAGAACTTCCGCTTTCCACACAGGTAAGGCTCTTAAGAGTACTCGAAACAGGAGAGTTTTTTAAAGTTGGAAGCTCACAATCCCAGAAAACCAATGTAAGAGTTGTTGCTGCTACCAATGTTGATATTCCAAGAGCTATTCAGTCCGGGCGGTTCAGGGAGGATTTATTTTATCGTTTAAATACAGTTCCTATTTTTGTTCCGCCTCTTCGCGACAGGATGGAAGATATTTACCTGTTATTCAGGAAATTTTCCAGCGATTTTGCTGAAAAGTATAAAATGCCTGCCATTAAATTAGACGGCCCGGCTCAACAGGCATTATTGAATTTTGCCTGGCCCGGGAATGTCCGTCAGTTGAAAAATATTACCGAACAGGTATCCATTATTGAGCAGAACAGGGAAATAACAGTCGATACTTTACAAAAATATTTGCCCGATGCATTTACCTCGAAACTTCCGGCAGTTTTTTCGGGAGATGTAATTGATCAGAAAACGTTTAACTCGGAACGGGAAATCCTGTACCAGATCCTTTTCGACATGAAAAAGGATATGAATGAGCTGAAACAGCTGGTCAACGATATTATGCACGAAAGGGCCGGTGGTGTTCCTGTGCGCGAAAAAGTGTATCAGCCTTTTGATCAGGAAACCCAGACAATTTATAATCCGCAGGATCAGTCCATCCGGATTTCAAATATCAGTAACGAAAAGATCCAGGATACTGAAATTTTCGAAGAGGAATCCCTATCCCTGGAAGAAAAGGAAAAAGAACTGATTCTTAAAGCCCTTGAGAAGAATCATGGAAAAAGAAAACTGGCAGCTCACGAACTGGGGATTTCCGAACGTACCTTGTACCGGAAAATTAAAGAATATGATTTAACCGACAAATAATGAAAAAGTCTGTTTATCTGTTGGTTGTGCTTTGTGTGGTTGCTGTAAGCGGTTGCCGGATAAGCTATTCCTTTTCGGGAGCATCTATTTCGCCCGAAATGAAAACCATAAGCATTCAGTATTTTCAGAACCAGGCGCCTCTTTTTCAGCCTACATTAAGCACTACTTTTACAGAAGCCTTAAAAGACAGGATGACTTCGCAAACAAGCCTCGAACTTATTAATTCAACAGGAGACCTTAACTTTGAAGGAGAAATTACAAATTATATATCCAACCCTGTGGCAATCCAGGGAAACGAAACGGCGGCCCTGAGCAGGCTTACTATCTCAGTTCATGTGAAATTCACAAATGCAAAAAATCCAAAATTAAATTTCGACCGGACTTTTTCACAGTTTTCCGATTATGAAAGCAATAAAACCCTTAGTAGCGCAGAAGGTGAGCTGATACCTGTAATTGTAGATAAACTTACCGAAGATATTTTTAACGCAGCTCTTACAAACTGGTAACATGAACATTGACTCATTTTATACATATCTCGAACACCCCGAGCTGCTTAACCGGCAAAGCCTGGCAGAACTGAGTGAAATTAATGAGCGGTATCCTTTTTTTCAGACTTCCCGTGTATTATTCCTGAAAAACCTGCACTTACTAAACGATTACAGGTATTCCGATGAACTTAAAAAAGTCTCTTTGTATGCTGCAGACAGGCAGGTTTTATATAATCTTATTCACGATGTTCAGATAAATAAATCAATTCCGGAAGAAGTAAAGAATATTGAAACCAAAGAAACAGAAGAACAGATTTCTGTTCCTGTGGATGAGAAAAAAGCCGGGAAACCTGTTATTGAAACAGAAGTAACGGCTGAACCTGTTGTTCCTGAAGTAAAAGCTGGGCAAAGAACCGAAGAGGTGATGGAAGAAAAACCGGCAGAGGTAAGCCTGAAAATTGAAGAACCCGTTCCGGTCGCTGAAACTAAAACAGAAATAATTGAAAAGGTTAAAGCTATTGAATCAGAAGAAGTTATTTCAGTTCATGATGAAAAGATTGAAATAATTCCGGTGGTTGAAGAAGTTAAAGCAGAAGAAATAAAAACAGTACCTGTTGCTGAAGTTATTATTCTGCCGGTTGACCGGAAACCTGTTGAAACAGAGGCTCCCAAAGAAAGTATTGCCGATATTATTCTTCGGAAAGTAGCAGAAATAAAACAAAGCAGGAAAGAGCCATTTAAAGAATATGCTTACCCGGTTATTGAGAAGAAGCCTGTGAGCCAGGAAATTCAGGTTACGCCCGAACCGAAACCTGAAGAAAAAATAATAGTTTCCGATGAAATTAAGCAGGCTGAAGAAGTGCAGCAGGGTAAAGAAGAAAGCGTAAGTAACATACCTGAAAAAATTGATTTTGAAGTAACTGAAAGAATACAGGAAATAGTTGAGCCAATAAAGGACGAACCATTACCTTATGTTGAAACAGGGAATATTGATAATATCGAAACAGAAGAGATAAAACCGGAGACGGTAGAAGAAATTAAGCCGGAACCGATACCGGAAAGCGAACCAGTAATCCCGGTATCAGAAAAAACAGAGATTATTTCAGAAACTGTAAAAACGGAAGAGGCAATAATTCAACCGGCAGAAATTTTTGAAATTGAAAAACCCGCTTTTACACCCCCGGTATATGATATAAGCCTTTTATTAAAAGATATGCCCGAAGAAACCGGGCCTGAAAAACCGAAGGATATTTCACTCATATCAATGTCATTTTCACAGTGGCTGAATTTTATGTCGGAAGAGAAAAAACCGGCGAAAAAGACAGATCAGCCTGATTTGATTGATACATTTCTTGCCAGAAATCCTAAAATTTCCTTCCGGCAACCTGAACCGGAATCAAAAGAAGAAGACATCCAGGGAAATCAGAACGATGACTATATCTCTGAAACACTTGCAGATATACTTATGAGTCAGGGTCACACTGTGAAAGCTATAATAATGTTCGAAAAATTAGCTTTGAAATATCCGGAAAAAAACAGTTACTTTGCATCTCGAATTTTAGAACTTAAAAATCAAAATAGTAAACAATAAATCAACTCAATATGATTTACAACATAGTAATCGTTTTAATTTTTATCGTTTGTGTTCTCCTCATTTTAATCGTTCTGGTTCAGAATTCTAAAGGCGGAGGACTGGCATCAAATTTTGCATCATCGGGTCAGATTATGGGAGTTCGCCGTACCACCGACTTTCTCGAAAAAGCTACCTGGACATTAGCCGGAGCTTTACTGGTTTTTTCTTTAATTGCCAGTATGAGCATTCCCCGCGAAACAGCTGATCCCAATAAATCAAAAATTGAAGATAATCTGAATACTCCGGGTCAGACCGAAACACCAATGATGCCTACAAACCAGGGACAACAACCTGCTCCAAAATAAAAAAAGGCAATAAGGTATATTGTAAAATGTCAGTATGTCATAAATGCTGACATTTTTCTTTTTTTCGGATTAAAATAATGAAAAACTGGCATTAAAAACCAGGTTATTTTTATTGGCATAAAATTCGACTTAGTGGCAGCAACGAATTTAAATTGTTTAACTAAAATAAATCTATAGTATGGCAAAAATTAAGATTAAACCTTTAGCAGACAGGGTTGTTATTGAAGCTCAGGCTGCTGAAACAGTAACAGCAGGAGGTATTATTATTCCCGATACAGCACAGGAAAAACCTCAGAAAGGAAAAGTTATGGCTGTTGGTACCGGAACCAAAGACGAAGAGATGAAGCTGAAAGTAGGCGATATGGTTCTTTATGGCAAATATGCCGGTACAGAGATTACTCTCGATAAAGATAAATATCTCATAATGAGACAATCAGATGTGTTAGCAATCATTGAATAATTTAAAAAACAAACATATATGGCAGCAAAAGAAATAATCTATAATATTCAGGGTCGCGATGCTCTGAAAAGAGGTATCGATAAATTATCGGATGCAGTAAAAGTAACACTTGGACCTAAAGGTCGCAATGTTGTTATTGAAAAGAAATTCGGCGCACCCCAGATTACCAAGGACGGTGTTACCGTTGCAAAAGAAATTGAACTGGCCGATTCGTTCGAAAACATGGGAGCGCAGATGGTTCGCGAAGTGGCTTCAAAAACAGCCGACAATGCAGGCGACGGAACAACCACCGCAACCGTACTGGCTCAATCCATCATCAATGTTGGTTTAAAAAATGTAACAGCCGGTGCTAATCCCATGGATTTAAAACGTGGTATCGAAAAAGCGGTTGAATCTGTAATCAAAAACCTGAAAAAACAAACACGCCAGGTTGGTAATGATTATGATAAGATCGAACAGGTGGCAAGGATTTCTGCTAATAATGATGCCGTTATCGGTAAATTAATAGCTGATGCTATGAAAAAAGTTACCACCCAGGGAGTGATTACTGTTGAGGAAGCAAAGGGTACAGAAACTAACGTTGATACGGTACAGGGAATGCAATTTGATCGCGGTTATATTTCTCCGTACTTTGTTACCAACACCGAGAAGATGGAAGCTGTGTTCGAAAATCCTTACATTTTAATTTATGACAAGAAGATTTCTACCATGAAAGATCTTCTTCCGATTCTTGAATCTGTGGTTCAATCAAGTCGTCCTTTGGTAATTATTGCTGAAGATGTAGATGGTGAAGCTTTGGCAACTTTAGTAGTTAACAAACTTCGTGGTTCGCTTCGCGTAGTTGCTGTAAAAGCCCCGGGTTTTGGCGACAGGAGAAAAGAAATGCTGGAAGATATTGCTATTCTTACCGGAGGTACTGTTGTTACCGAAGAACGTGGCTTCAAGCTCGATACAACCACTATAGAAATGCTTGGTAAAGCCGAAAAAGTTACCATTGATAAGGAAAACACTACCATAGTTAATGGCAGCGGTAAGAAAGATATTATTAAAGGCCGTGTTAACCAGATTAAAGCCCAGATCGAAAACACAACTTCCGATTACGATAAAGAAAAACTACAGGAACGTTTGGCTAAATTGAGCGGCGGAGTTGCGGTACTGTATATTGGAGCAGCCACCGAAGTAGAAATGAAAGAAAAGAAAGACCGTGTTGATGATGCACTTCATGCCACCCGTGCCGCTGTGGAAGAAGGTATTATCCCCGGCGGAGGCATTGCTTATATCAGGGCAATTAAAGATCTCGAAAAGCTGGAAGGTTCTAACGAAGACGAACAAACAGGTATCGAAATTGTTACCAGGGCACTCGAAGAACCTCTTCGTCAAATTGTTATCAATGCCGGCCTGGAAGGTTCGGTAGTGGTTCACAAGGTGATGGAAGGCAAAGGCGATTTCGGATTCAACGCACAGACCGAAAAGTACGAAAATCTTTTCGATGCCGGTGTAATCGATCCTACCAAAGTAGCCCGTATTGCCCTTGAAAATGCGGCATCTGTTGCCGGAATGTTCCTTACAACAGAGTGTGTAATATCAGAAATAAAAGAAGATAAACCCGCTATGCCTGCTATGCCGGGTGGCGGCGGAATGGACGGAATGTACTAATTTTTCTTTTGCAGATTTTAAAAAGCGGCCTTAAAAGGGCCGCTTTTTTTGCATTGGTATCCCCCTTCCCTTGATGGTTCCGAAGGCTATCGGAATATTGTCAATTAGGGGTAAACGAAATGATAGTTATGAAAGCTAAAAAGTTCTAAAAAAACGACACCTTAATTATCGGGTAATTCGAAATTAAAAAGTTCGTGAAGGCTTACATTCATTGCGCGCGACAATGCAAATACTGTACTTAATGTTGGGTTAATCCGTGCCGTTTCTATTCGTGCTACCTGGCTTAACGAAATTCCTGCTTCAAAAGCTAACTGGCTTTGAGTAAAACCCAGTTCTTTGCGAAGTTTTTTTAAACGCGCTGCAAAAGCCAGTATTCCCTTTTCATCATAAATCAGGTTTCGCTTATGCCGGGCTTTGGTATTCATAACCGAAAATTACAGTCATGAAAAAAAATATTTATAGCACATGTGCTATAAATATTTTTTCTTTTGTATATTTACACCCTGAAACATTTTTTTTACTTTAAACAACGTTTATGAAGTTTTATGTCAAATATTTGGAATTTAGTTTAAAGTAAATTTGAAAAATACGAATTGTGAGAACAGCACGGATTATATGGAGCTTATTATTGATTTTTCCTTTATTTAAATACCCGGAGATATGATTTATGAAATAAGCATTAAAAAAATAATCATTCTTTACATCAACCGTTCCGATAGCTATCGGAATTGTAAGTACCCCCTTTTTCCTACAGAGCTAAATTAAACATTTTTCATATTTCGTATTCATAAATTCAATAGGACTTTTATTTCCTAAACTATCATGTGGGTGATTATTGTTATAATCA
>JBBIRU010000034.1:0-62198 GCA_037441645.1 Bacteroidota bacterium | reverse complement strand
AGTGAGCGGTTCAGATTTTTTTTGTAATTTTTCCTGATCTCGTATGCACCATACGCTTTGTTCCTGTTCTCGAATACTATCTCGTCCAGGTTTTCTCTGTTTTCTTTGATTTTTGACATAACATTTAAGTTTTAGGTTAATAAATAAAAAAAAGATAATGTAGTTATGTCGTCATACTTATTTTCTAACAGTTAATTATATTTACAAGTGCGAAGATGTTATTCATCCCCCTGATGGGTTACAGGGGGATGAATAATGTTAGTAAAGCATAAATTTAATCGGGAGCTGGAATGAAACTTTTACCGATTCACCGCCTTGTTTTCCGGGCTTCCATGCCGGTAATGATGATACAACTCTTAATGCTTCCTTGTCAAGATAAGGGTCAACATTGTTCAGTAATTTTACTTCTGTTACATTACCTTCTTTGTCAATAATAAAACTTACAAAAACTTTCCCGGTGACTCCTTCTTCTTTTGGTATTTGCGGGTAATTCGTATGATCAACAATCCATTTCATTAATGCTTCTTCTCCACCCGGAAATTCAGGTTTTTCTTCTATTCTATAAAAATCAACCACAATATTATCATCTTTAATAACAGGGGGTACAAAATTGTTATCATCGGGTAATTCAGGTTTATTATTATTAATAAGATCGTCAACAGGCTTTATTTCAACATTTTCATCTACCGAATCAACTACTATAGGTGCAGTATATCTTACCTGGTCTTCATGGATTTCAACCGGAGGTGGCGGAGGAGGGGGGACAATGTTATCATTCGGATTGTCAATTTTTAATAAGTTGGCTTCAATGGTCTCATTAATAATCTTGTTCCCCTCATCGCTGTTAAAAGCCATGATTAATGGGGTTACGGCGGTAATGATAAAAAGTACAAATACGAAAATTAAAGATCGTGTTACATTCTTGTTGTACCTTTTTCTTAATTCATATGCACCATACTCTTTGTTCCTGTGAGCGAAAACAATATCATCCATGTTTTCTTCTCTTTTAGATTTTTCTTTTGACATAACAGAAGATTTTTTAGGTTAATTTTTAAGGACTCGTTATTTTTTAGTTCTTGTAAAAATCTTACCATGTAATTCTTTTTTTTCTTCAGTTTATGCCGTTATGATGCATTAATATTTCAATTCCATAATTTATTCTTAAAAAAGTACGAGCCCTTTGTCATTTTAGCCTGCGACTCATTTCTATTAAGTTTTTAAACGCAGAGATCAAAGCTAATATTGTATGTATATAAGTATGTTAAAAAATATTGCAAACCGTAAATTGTTTAAAACAAACGAAGAAACTGGCAATATTCGGCAATGAAAATAAATGAAAACAAAAAACCCTCAGGGTTTCCAGAGGGTCTGTTGTTATCGTGAATTAATTTTAGTATAGTTTAAAGTTAATCGGGAGTTGGAATGCTACTTTAGTGGGTTTACCACGTTGTTTGCCCGGAGTCCATGCAGGCATGGATGATATAACTCTCAGGGCTTCTTTATCAAGATAAGGATCTACACCTCTGAGAATCTGAACATCAGTAACTTTTCCTTCTTTATCAATTACAAATTGAACAAAAACTTTTCCTGAAATACCATTTTCTTTGGCAACATCAGGATACTTTACATTTTCTGTTATCCATTTGTTTATGGCATCCATTCCACCGGGGAATTCGGGTTTTTCTTCAATAACATAAAAGTTAACTACTTCTTCTTCCTGGATTACTTCGTTGGTTTCAACAACTTCGGTAACTTCTTCGTTAACTGTTGTAGCAACTTGTTCTTCCGTAGTAGCCATTTCAACTTTTTCGTCTACTGAATCCACAACTACAGGAGCAGTAAATTTTACCTGTTGTTCCATTTCGGCAGGAGGAGGAGGAGGAGGAGGAGGAGGAGGTTCATCTTCAGGAGCTTTAACATCCATCAGATTTGCCTGAACAGTTTCGTCAACAATATTGTTGCGACCCTGGTTCTGGAGAGCCATAATGAAAGGTGTTCCTGCTGTAATAATAAGAACAATAAAAGCAATGATAAGAGACTTTGTTACATTTTTCTTATAACGTTTTCTTATTTCATATGCTCCGTACTCCTTATTGCGGTGTGCGAACACAATTTCATCCATGCTTTCTACTCTAACACTTTTTTCTTGTGACATAATTTTCGTCATTTAGGTGCTGTTTCGAGCAATTTTACTTCAACTGGATTAATATCAACTACTGCATAACGTGCAATGTTGGTAATTGCCATTTCGTCAATAATATCAACAAAATTTTTGTATTTAATTTTGTCGGCAGCTTTGATAAGTACAATAGGTCCTACTTTATCTTCATTCTTAATCTTTTTAATTTCAGAGGTAATAGAATCTTTAGGAATAACCAGTTTTCCGGTAGTGATCTTATCTTTTAGTTCATAGATTTTCTGGAAAACATCTTTATTCTTTTCAAGTAAGACTTTTCTTATTCCGTCTTTACTAAAATCTGTTTTAGTTAAAGTTGGAAGCGGGGGTTTATTTGGATTAGCCATTCCGATATACCAATAAACAGTTTCATTCTCTCCTAATATAATATTAAGGGTACGAGCCTCAGGAATCTGAGGTGATTTAGTTTTAGAGGTATCTTTATTTTTTTCAGGAAGGACAATTTCCATCGCTTTGGGCTTGCTGAAAGCAGTGGTAAGCATAAAGAAAGTAATAAGAAGACACATTAAATCTACCATCGGGGTCATATCGATGGCGGTTGAGTGCTTTTTAGGTTTTCTTTTGCCTTCACCTTTTCCTCCGCTGTTATTTTCAATTATTTGAGCCATAATCTTTCCTTTCGTTATTTGTCAAGTTTAACTTCCACCTTTTCGAGGTTAGTTGTTAAGTTGAATTTATTAACGTTTTTATCCTGAAGAATATCAAGTATTTCTTTTACACGTTTATAGTCTGTTTCCATGTCGGCTTTTATTCCAACCTGGATGTTGACATCGATCTGGCGGGCATAGAATATCCACCAGGCCAATTGGTTATCTACAGAATCAGTCGGAATACCTGCTTTATTTTCTTTCTGTAATTGTTTCTGGAATTTATCTCTTGCAGTAGCGTCTTTACCGTTAATCCAGTTACTCAGATACTGAATTGGCATTCCAAAAGCATTCAATTTTGTAAAGGTTTCTATCTGTTTTTCTGTATATTTAATTTTATATTGCTCAGCCATTTTTTCAAGTAATTTCGACCTGAATTTGGTCGTAGTATCCGGTCCGTTATCAATATTGAAATACACGTCACCTTTCTTGTCTAACGAAAGAGTAAGGATTTCTTTTTCAGGAGCCTGTTTTTCAGAAATTGATGAAGGAGTATCAATGGCTGCAGGTTCCGATGGACGAAACGAAGTTGTTAGCATGAAAAATGTTAAGAGCAATGAAAACAAGTCCACCATCGGCGTCATGTCGACATGCGGTGAACTTTTATGCATCTTAATTTTTGCCATAATAAGCGGTATTTTCTAAATTATTTTACTTTAGAAGCAAATGTCTGGGTTAAACTGAATCCGGCCTCATCAATTTTAAATGTCATTCCATCAATTCTTGTTGAAAATACATTGTAAAGTATGATGGCTATGGTTGAACCGGAAATACCAAATGCTGTATTGATAAGAGCTTCGGAGATACCGGTTGCAAGAGCAAGAGCATCCGGAGCACCGGCCTGTGCAAGAGCAGCAAATGCACGGATCATACCTAATACAGTACCGATAAGACCGATAAGTACGGCGATTGAAGCTATAGTTGAAAGTATAACAAGATTTTTTGAAAGCATGGGAAGTTCAAGAGCTGTAGCTTCTTCAATTTCTTTCTGAAGAGCAAGAATTTTCTGATCTTTATTCAGATTAGTGTCGTTTTCGAGAGCGCGATATCTGTGAAGACCTGCTTTTACTACATTGCCAAGTGAACCTTTTTGTTTATCGCATGCAGCAACTGCTTCTTCAATTTTATCTTCAGAAAGAAGGCCTTGTAATTGTCTTACAAAAACATTTAAGCGTTTTTTCCCACGGGCTCTGCGTAATGAAAGAAGTCTTTCCAATGTGAAAGTAATAAGAATAATAATTAACGACATTAACAAAGGAACAATCATACCACCTTTGTAGATAATTGCAAGATAGTTTCCTGGCATTGGATTACCTTCCGGGTTTCCTCCTTCAAAGTTCACCGGATTACCCATTACGTATTTAAACACAATGAAAGAAATAATTAACGCAATTATAATAGCACCGCTAGCAAATACCGACTGCAGAGCATCTTTCAGAGATTGACCACTTTTACTCATCGCTTCTTGATTTTAAGGGTTTTTAATAAAATTAATATTTAACTGACAAAAATAAAAACAAATTTTAAAAAAGATAATTTTATAACTCATCTATTGAAGAATTATTTTATAAACCAACTAAAATAATGCTTTAAAAAAGAATTATGCTACAAATATAGAATTTACTACTCATAAATGCAAATTCGCTTAAATGCATTTAAGTATCTTATAATCAGATTTATAAAAACAAAAAAGCAGATTATCTTTTTTGAAAAAACAATTCGCTTTGAAGTACGAAATTTGATAATGTTTAGATTTCTTGTTTTGGCTCAGTTAATGTCCTACGGACAAACTATCATTTTTTATTGATATGGAATGCTTTTCTCCGTGAGGAGATAAGTACCAATAAAATAATAAAAACAAAGAGTATTCCCCGTCAGGGGATTAACATTCTGGAATTAATAAACGGTGAAATTTACTTTGCCAATAATATTTTAAAAAAGGTGCAAGGTCTCCAACTTTGTTAAACATCTTGATAGTAATTAATTACAAATCCGGGAAATACTTCGACTATGTTCAACACAAGTCTCCGGTCTTCATAAACTAAAATAACCCGGATTTCATAAGCATTGTTAACATTTAAATGAAATTAAGTTAGTTGTTTTCAGATAACCTCGTAGAGGTTGAATAATTGTAATAATCTAAAGACAGGAATTCAACATCATCGTAGATGATGCACTAAAAGCAATAAAATGTATATGGTATTATTGCATAACTTAATAACATTGCCCTTTAGGGTGAGGTAAATGCCTGCCTATCCGTCAGGCAGGTTGAAAATCATTAACCGGTAAAATATTTAAATAAATCCAAAACTTTTCTTAAAAATTTCCCTTAGCCGTATTTTGTAAATCAATATTTTAAAACATATATTCAAAAAAAGAGGCAACTATGAACCGGGTGAAAGAGTCTTTAATTAAAGATTCAGTTATTTTTACATATTAATTTTTTTTATGGAGACAGATGAAAGGCTGACAGAAAGCCTGGTTTCGTTGCGCAGGAGCATTCACATGGAGCCGGAGCTGGCAGGGAAAGAATTTCTTACGGTAAAAAAAATCAATGATTTTATCCGCTTTTATAATCCCGATAAAACCATTCAGGAAATAGGCAAATCAGGTATTGCATATATTTACAGGGGAATAAAACCAGGCCCTACCGTACTTCTGAGATCCGATATTGATGCGCTTCCCATTCATGAAATTTCTGAATTAAAATACAATTCCCTGTATAAGGATGTATCGCACAAATGCGGGCACGATGGCCATGCCGCCATATTATGCGGCGTGGCAGCCCGTTTGTATGCCAATAAACCCCGGAAAGGGAAAGTGGTTTTACTGTTTCAGCCGGCCGAAGAAACAGGGCAGGGGGCAAAATTGGTTCTTGACGATCCGCGATTCAAAGAGAATTTACCCGATTATGTTTTTTCGTTTCATAATCTGCCCGGATACCCGGCGGGGAGCGTTGTCATAAAAAATGATGTGTTTTCCATGGCGTCCCGTGGAATTCATATAATACTGAACGGAAAAAGCTCACATGCCTCCGAACCCGAAAAAGGGAAAAGTCCCCTTGCTGCATTTAATAAATTAATTGAAAAGCTGGAGATGATTCCCATGGAAACGGCAGTTCCCGGATCGATGATAACAATTTGCCATGCAAAGCTGGGCGAGCCATCGTTCGGAGTAAGCCCGGGATTTGCCGAAATCCAGGCTACCATTCGCAGTAAGGATGATGCGGATATGCAGACGGTAAGTAATAAGGTGGTTGATTTTATTACCGAAACAGCCAATAATCATAAGCTTGGGCTGAATTATTTGTGGAAAGAAGAATATCCGGCAACAGTTAGCAACGAAAAATGTGTCGATCACATAAGAATGGCAGCAAACGATATAGGGCTTGAAACCGTTTTTATTTCAAAGCCTTTCCGGTGGAGCGAGGATTTCAGTCATTTTACCATTCGTTTTCCCGGAGCCTTTTTTGGTTTAGGTGCGGGAGAAGATGCTGCGGCCTTGCATCATCCAGATTATGATTTTCCTGATAAGCTTATAAAACCCGGCGTGGATTTGTATATGTCGTTGTTAAACCAGTTATTATAGATTGTTTATGAAAGAAATATATGGCAGAAGCATTGTGGCCGGTAAAATCTGTGATAAAACGGAAATTACCTTCTTTTCTTATAACCCGGCTACCGGCAAAGAAATAGACACGGTATATTACGAGGCTTCTTCACAATGTGTTGATAACGCGATAACTTCTGCTGCATCTGTTTTTAGTTTATACAGAAAAATCAAGGCGCGGACAAGGGAATTTCTTTTACAGAATATTGCCGGGGAAATTGAACAATCCAAAGATATTATTCTTAAACAGTGTCACCTTGAAACGGGAATATCGCCTGCCCAGCTGGAAGGTGAAATGAATCGCACCCTGAACCAGATACGGATGTTTGCCGGTTTGATCTCTACGGATAAATGGCGGAATATTTCTGTTGATAAGGCCATCCCTGACAGAAAACCGCTTTCAAAACCCGAAATAAGGTTAACAAATATACCCCTGGGAGTTGTTGCCGTTTTTGGGGCGGGAAATTTTCCCCTGGCATTTTCTGTGGCAGGTGGCGATACAATATCTGCTTTAGCTGCCGGTTGTCCGGTGATATATAAAATTCATCCCGGCCACCCCGGAACTTCCGAACTGGTTGCTCATTGTATTAATTCAGCTATTGCCAAAAGTCTTTTACCTCCCGAAATTTTCTCGGTATTACATGGTGTTTCGAACCAGGTTGGAAAAGACATTGTTACCCATCCGCTGATAAAAGCCGTAGGATTTACCGGTTCATTTAAAGGAGGTAAGGCGCTTTATGATTTGTGTGTCCGGAGAAATAACCCGATCCCGTTTTTCGGAGAGATGGGAAGTGTGAATCCCCTTTTTATTCTTCCCGAAGCAATGAAAAAAAACTGGAAAGACATTGCCGACGGATTCTTTCAGTCACTTACATTAAGAAACGGGCAGTTTTGCACAAATCCCGGAATTTTTGTTTTTGTTGAAAATAAAGATTCCGACAAATTTATCGATTGCCTTTCATCGATGGTTGCAAATGCAGAATCGTGTCCCATGACTTCTGAAAATATCAGGGACAGGTACCAGAAGAGGCTTCGCGAAACCCTGGGTAAGAACATCATACTAAAAAGAGCCGAAGGGAAAAAAGCGGTTCAGAAATTTTCATCCTCCCCGGTCTTAATGACTGTATCGGCAAAAAAATTTATTGATAATGCCGAACTGGAAGAAGAAATATTCGGCCCGGCAACACTTGGAATAGCATCCCAGTCGATGTTTGATGTTTTGCAGGTAGCATCGCTATTCCACGGTCAGCTGACGTCATCTGTTCATGCCGCCGGAGAAGATTATAAAAAGTATACCGAACTTTTTAATATTTTAGAAGAGAAATCAGGAAGAATAATTTTAAATGGTTTCCCGACCGGAGTCGAAGTCTGCAATTCGATGCATCACGGGGGGCCATATCCTGCCTCCACATTTTCGCATTTTACTTCGGTTGGTATAAATTCCATTTACAGGTGGGTGAGACCTGTTGCTTACCAGAATTTTAATTCTGACATATTACCGGACGAATTAAAAAATGAATCTGAATAATGCCTGCTTTTTTTTTAATTAAGAGTCTAATTATATAAATTTACCATTCTTCAAACTTTTAAAATATATTCCTATGAAAAAAACATTGTTGATCATAATGGCCCTGAATTTTTCGACTCTCCTGTGGAGTCAGAAAATATCAAATTATATTAAACCCTGGTTCGAAGATCAACATGCCGGTTATAGCATACCAAAGTCTAATAACCCGCTTCTTGATAATTATGATGTGGTTTTTTATAAAATTGATCTGAATGCAACCAATACCAATAAAATAATTTCAGGATGCGGAACCATAAAAGCCAGAGTTACGGGAAGCCCGATGACTACTTTGGTTATGGACCTGATAAATTCACTTACCATAGATTCGGTAAAAGTTGACGGTGTTATATATTCAAGCACTCATACCAATGATGAAATACAGGTAACTTTATCTTCTGCCATTCCGGTTGATACATATTTTACAGTGGAAGTATATTATCATGGTACGTCTGCAGGAAACGGTATTAAAAATGGATTTTCACCCAGCTGGGGCGCACAAATTACATGGACTTTAAGTGAATCGTATCATGCAAAAGACTGGTTTCCGTGCAAGGAAGTTTTATCAGATAAAGCCGATTCTGCCTATGTTTTTATTACCTGTGCCAATAGTTTAAAGGCCGGTTCGAATGGCTTGCTGACAAATACGGTAACACTTCCTGGTTCGAAAGTCAGATACGAGTGGAAGACTTACCACCCCATTGATTATTATTTGTTAAGTTTTACCATATCGAATTACCAGGAATATAATCTTTATGCTCATCCGGCAGGTATTGCCGATTCGGTTCTGATTCAGAATTACATTTATAGCAACAGCGGGTATCTTCCTTATTTTCAGGCTGAAATAGATAACACTCCGGCCTTTATTGAGTTGCTATCGGATTTATATGGTTTGTATCCTTTTTATGATGAAAAATACGGACATTGTACTGCTCCTATAGGTGGTGGCATGGAACACCAGACAATGACAACTTTATCCAGTTTCAGTTTTGAATTAATTATTCACGAACTGGGACACCAGTGGTTTGGCGATAATGTTACCTGTTCGAACTGGCAGGATATATGGGTAAATGAAGGATTTGCCA
This sequence comes from Bacteroidota bacterium, assembly GCA_037441645.1. GTDB lineage: Bacteria > Bacteroidota > Bacteroidia > Bacteroidales > GWA2-32-17 > GWA2-32-17. Next base: position 53,096 of record JBBIRU010000034.1, on the reverse strand, counting down.
CCTATACTCATTATCTCGGTTTGCAGCACCTGGTTTCCCAGACCGATGCTGATCAGGAAATGCTGAACGAACATAACGATATTATGAGTTCTCCTGACGGCAGTATATATGTTCCCGTTGCCCAGGTATTTGACGAGAACAGAATTTTCGATTACAGGTTAACTTACGAAAAAGGAGCTGCTATTATTCATACCATGCGATTTGTTCTGAATAATGATACGTTATTTTATAATGTTTTAAAAAATTTCCAGCAAACCTATGGCGATTCGGTAGCAACGGGTGATGACTTCCGGAATATGATTTCTAACATGTCCGGGATTGATTTTACCGACTTTTTTAACCAGTGGTATTATGGCGAAGGTTTCCCGACTTATAATGTTTCATGGAACCAGCAGGGGAATAATCTGAACTTTGTTTTAAATCAGCAGGGCTCCATGCCTCTTATTACACCGTTTTTTAAAGTGCCTCTCGAGATCCGCTTCTCATGGGCAGGTGGCGATACTATTATCCGTTTTGACCAGACGGTGAATGATCAGGCATTTTCTGCTGTTATACCTCATACTGTTCAATCTCTTGAAATAGATCCTAATAATTGGATAATAAATAATGTAGGAAGTGTTGTAACAAATATTCCCATAACCGGAACTTCAGTTCAGTGGCAGATTGGCCCTAACCCGGCTAATACTTATTTAAATATAGAAGCTCCTGGCATGGACTTAAAAACGACTGATCTGGTAATTTCCGATATTACCGGAAAGTCCGTCAGAAGTATTACTATGGCATCGGGTGCTGAAACTATTGATATTTCAGATCTCCCGGCGGGAATATATTATATTAAGGAATCCTCCGGAAATTTACTTAAACCCTATAAATTTGTGAAAGTTAAATGAGATCTCCGAGTTTATTAATAATATTATTGATATTTGTTACTGTCTCCGGGTCTTATTCCCAGGATTCTATTCCTGTTAAGGAAAATAAATATATTGAAAAATATTCCGATTTTCCGGCAGTATATTTAAGTTTATATTACAAGTACAATAATATTGGAATTATTGATACTACAGGCCGGACATTGAAATATATGCCAAATGTTAAACTGAGTTTCGGGCCCGGTTTCGGATGCAAATGGTTTGGAATAGAATTATCTGTTTTTTCTTTTGGAAATCAAAATGAAGATATTTATGGCAAAACACAGAAAATTGATATTCAAAGCCATATTTATTTAAAGCGTTTTATAACAGACTTTGTTTACCAGGAATATAAAGGGTTTTATCTGGACACAATGTTGCGAAAGTTTAAAGATACCGTTATCAATACCCATCAGACCTACCTGAAACCCGACCTGAGCCAGCAGAGTATAGGAGGAAGCATAATGTATTTTACCAACTTCCGGAATTTTTCTTTTAAATCCACTTTTTCACAAACCGAGTTTCAAAAGAAAAGTGCGGGGACATGGGCTTTTGGTCTGAGTTTCCATTACCTGACCATAAATTCAAAAACCGGAATAATTCACGACTCCATTAAAAAATACATTGATCCGTCTTCCTATTATAAAAATATTACTTCTTTTAATGCCGGTGTTATAGGAGGATACTTTCAGACTTTTACCTTAAAGAGATGGTATACTACCGTCTCGATGCTTATAGGACTTGAAGGCAAAGGAGGGAATTATACACTAGAAGATGATGTCGTAAAAAAGGACACGAATTACTTTTCATCCAGGTTACAGATAAGGCTTGGAACCGGGTATAACACGAAACATTTCTACTTTGGAATATATGCCATAGGGGATGGTTATCTTTTTAACAATTCTTTCCAGCAATATGGTACGATAAGAGTTTATCTGGGATACCGGTTTGTCTCTAAAAAAATCAAAAAATGAAAAAACTTATTTATAGTTTGATCATCGTTGTTTTGTACTTCTCGTCTTATGCACAATTTTCTAATCCTGATGAGTTTAAAAGTTATGCGCCCGGTAAAAGCAAACCTGTCCTGAAATCAACTTCTGCATTGCTGAATAAATATGACCAGAAATTTGTATGGATCGATGTGGCAGTCAGTGTCGATACTACTGATATTGCAGGTTCGGTAAAATATTTATTAAGAGCAAAAACTGATATTGATACCGTTTATTTTGAATTTACTCCTTACCTTACTGTGGACAGTGTTACAATAAATAACCAGCCGGTCTTGTTTTATCATGGTAATGATTCGGTCTTGGTATTTGCCCAGGCCCAGATACCAAACAATACAGAATTTGAAATTAAATTGTACTATCACGGGGCAACGCCAAATTCGCCGGGAAGTTACAGGGGGCTGATCAAAACCTGGTCGAATGTTTATAATTATTATATCACGTGGACATTATCCGAATCGTTTCATCTAAAGGACTGGCTTCCATGCAAACAGGATTTGACCGACCGTTTTGATTCGGCCTGGGTATTTATTACTGTTGACACATCCTTAAAAGCCGGATCCGAAGGAAGATTAACAAATATTACCAATTTCGGAAACGGTAAGCACAGGTTTGAATGGAAAACACACCATCCGATGGCTTATTATTTGCTTTCACTAGCCGTTGGAGATTATTATGAGTACAATATCTATACTCAACCTGCAAGTTATTCCGACAGCATCTTAATTCAAAACCTGATTTATAACACTTCTCAATGCATTAATGATAACATGGGACTGATTAACCTGACAGGTCCCCTGATTAATCTTTACAGCGAAAAATTCGGTCTTTATCCGTGGGCCGATGAAAAATACGGGCATAGCATGTGCCCGGTAGGAGGAGGGATGGAGCACCAAACGATGACCTCCCTGGGGTTATTTAATACCGACCTTGTAGCCCATGAACTTTCCCATCAGTGGTTTGGCGACAATATTACCTGTTCAAACTGGCAGGATATATGGGTAAATGAAGGAATCGCCTCGTACGCGGAATATATTTACTGGCAAAATATGGTTTCCCAGGCAATAGCCGATTCGAATATTGTGTACTGCCAGAAAAGAGCGAAACTTGAACCAAACGGCAGTATTTATGTACCATTTTCAGAAATCTGGAACGAAGGACGAATCTTTCATTATAATCTGAGCTATAAGAAAGGCTCAGCCTTTATGCATATGATCAGGTATTTATGTAATAATGATTCTCTTTTCTTCAGTGCGCTTAAACAATTAAATATAATTTATAAAGACAGTGTTATTACCGGCTCGGATGTGCAGCATGTATTTGAGAATGTTACCGGAAAAAGTTTTACAGATTTGTTTAACCAGTATTATTATGGTGAAGGGTACCCGGTATATAAATTTACCTGGCAACAGGATTCTTCTGTTACAGGTTTTGGTGATCTGAATATTAAACTGGAACAGCAGGGTAGTTCATTGAATAATCCTCTGTTTACAACCCCCCTGCCGATTAAAATTATTTACAGTGACAGTACCGATACATTAATAACCGTTTACCCGGTTCAGAACATTCAGTATTTCAATGTTTCTGTAAAAGATTCGAAAATTACCAGTATTGTTTTCGATCCAAAACACTGGATACTGGCAAATGTATTAAGCATAGCTCAGGATGTGAAAATTATTAACGAAGACAGACCATATATTCAACTTTATCCGAGTCCTGCTGCTGAATATATATTGTTCAGGTATTCCGGGCAGGGAAATTTTGATGGAAAATTAAATCTGTATGATCTTTCGGGGCGGGTTGTTTTATCTTGTGATCTGGATTCGGGTAGTGAACTGATCCCTTTCACAGGTATTTCACCGGGAATATATATGGCGGAAATAACTGAAAATAAAGTAATTTTATTCAGGCAAAAGGTGGTAAAGCAATAAGCCGGATTTATACTCTTTTGTGAAAGTACATTAAAATCCTGTCATATCATTTGCCATAAACAAATTAAAGATATAAATTTGCCTGATGAAATTACTGTGTTGCATATTCTCAATTTATATTCTTAGTTTACTGGCAGTTCCTTGCCAGGATAACGGTGACACTTTATTTTCAGATAAAACTGAAAGATCAGCAAACCACAGCCACAACGATAATGATTGCCACGGTTGTACTCCATTTTGTATATGTAATTGCTGTCATGTAAATACAATCATTGTATTGAATGTTTTTATCAATACTGCTGAAACGGTTCCTACATTGTTTAAAAGCATATACTGCGAGGCTTCTGTAAAAGACGTTATTTTTGCTATCTGGCAACCGCCTAAAATTTAACCAACCTCAAATCATGCCCTGTTGTGTTCATAATGCAAATGCATTATGACAATTTGTTTTCATTTATACAGGTTGAAAAAGCTTGATTTGATTAGTTTATTTCTGCTTATTTAATTGATTAAATTTCAGGTTTATGATTGAAAGAATCATTGGTTTTTCCTTAAAAAATAAAATTATCATCGGATTATTTGTTTCTGCACTGATAGCATGGGGGATTTTTTCGTTAATTGAATTACCTGTTGATGCTGTTCCGGACATAACAAATAACCAGGTACAGATTATTTCTGTAGCACCCACACTTGCGGCAAATGAAGTTGAGCAACTGATTACTGCCCCGATAGAAGTTGCGCTTGCAAATATTCCCGACATGGTTGAATTACGTTCAATTTCCCGGCTCGGATTATCTGTTGTAACTGTTGTTTTTAAGGATAATGTAGATATATATTGGGCCAGGCAGCAAATTTCCGAAAAAATAAAGGAGGCTGAAAATACTATTCCAGAAGGTGTAACAAAGCCTGAATTAGCGCCAATTTCTACAGGTTTGGGCGAGATTTATCAATATGTTTTGCACGTTAAACATGGATATGAAAAAGAATATAATCCGACCGAACTGCGTACCATCCAGGACTGGATCGTAAGACGTGAAATGTTGGGGACACCGGGTGTTGCAGACGTCAATAGCTATGGTGGCTTTTTGAAACAATACGAAATAGCCGTCAATCCTGAGAGGTTAAGAAGTATGAATATTACCCTTTCGGAAATATTTGAAGCCCTTAAAAAAAACAATCAGAATACAGGCAGCGCATATATTGACAAAAAACCAAATGCCTATTTTATCAGGGGTATAGGGCTTGTGAAATCGATGGATGATATTGAAAATATTGTTGTGAAAACTACTGAAAACGGGTTACCGGTTTTGATAAGTAATGTGGCGAAAGTTCAGACTGGAAGTGCGCCCAGGTATGGCGCTTTTGTTGTCGATACTACAGGAGAAGCTGTAGGAGGAGTGGTAATGATGCTTAAAGGCAAGAACGCTTACAGGTAATTGATGGGGTTAAGGAAAAAATCAAACTGATTCAGAAATCGCTTCCCGATGGCCTGGAAATAGAACCATACCTTGATCGTACCGATTTGGTTGACCGTGCTGTTGGCACTGTATCGAGAAACCTTATTGAAGGAGGTTTGATTGTAATTTTTATTCTGGTATTGCTTCTCGGAAATTTACGGGCCGGACTTATAGTAGCCTCTGTTATCCCGCTTTCGATGCTTTTTGCTATTTCCCTGATGAACCTGTTCGGAATTTCCGGTAACCTGATGAGCCTTGGCGCTATTGATTTTGGTTTAATTGTGGATGGTGCCGTAATTATTGTTGAAAATGCGGTTCACCGGATTACACGCATAAAGGAACGTCATGCAGGTATGGAGCTTACGTCCAGGCAAATGGATACCGAGGTTTTAAATTCTGCAAAAAGGATGATGAATTCTGCAACATTTGGTCAGATAATAATACTGATAGTTTACTTACCCATTCTTGCTTTGGTTGGAATTGAGGGCAAAATGTTCAGGCCGATGGCGCAGACTGTCAGCTTTGCAATCCTGGGAGCGCTTATTTTATCTCTTACATATGTGCCAATTGCTTCGGCTTTATTTCTGAGTAAAAAAAAGGAGCTTAAAAACAATATTTCTGAGAAAATAATGAGCGGAATTAATAAAGTATTTACACCTCTTTTAAATTTTTCTCTTAAACATAAACTTACTGTTGTTATTATTTCTCTAATGTTGTTACTTTCAGGTTTCTGGATATTTACTTCTTTGGGTGGCGAATTTATTCCCCAGCTCGAAGAAGGCGACCTGGCATCCGGTGTTATGACCCTGCAGGGTGGCTCCTTATCCAATACCATCGAAACGGTTGAAAAAGCGAATAAAATTTTAATGACAAAATTTCCTGAAGTAAAGCACACTGTTTGTAAAATCGGTACAGGTGAAATTCCAACCGATCCTACGCCAATGGAAACCGGGGATTATATAATTGTTATGAAAGATAAAAGCGAATGGACTTCTGCAGAAACAAGGGAAGAAATGATAGAAAAGATGCAGGAAGAATTATCTGTGTTAAAAGGTGTGGTTTTTACATTGCAGCAACCTATCCAGATGCGTTTTAATGAATTAATGACAGGTTCGAAGCAGGATGTAGCCGTGAAAATATTTGGCGACAATCTTGAAATACTGGCACAGAAAGCAGAAGAAATCGAGAAAATAGTCCGTACCGTGCCGGGAGTGGAAGAAGTAAATGTTGAGCAGGTTACCGGGTCGGGACAGATCCAGGTAATATATAACCGTAAAAAAATTGCGCAGTATGGCGTGAATATTTCTGATATAAATAATTTGTTAGAAACGGCCTTTGCCGGTAACTGTGCAGGTGTTGTATATGACGAGGAAAAACGTTTTGACCTGGTTGTACGGTTTAATAAAGATTACAGGCAGGATATTGAAAACATAAAAGGCCTTTATGTTCCTTTACCAAACGGCGGACAAATACCACTCGACCAGTTAGCCTCTGTTGAAATTAAAACCGGGACAGCACAGGTTTCACGCGAAAGCACAAAAAGACGTATTACAGTAAGTTTCAATGTCCGTAATCGCGATGTGGAATCAATTATTGACGAAGTCCATTCGAAAATTGATAAATCTGTAAAACGTTCCGCAGGTTATTATATCACTTATGGCGGGCAGTTTGAAAATCTTGTTGCAGCCAAAAAACGCCTTTCTGTTGCCGTACCAGTTGCATTGCTGCTGATTTTTGTTTTATTGTTTTTTACATTTCATTCTATTAAACAGACTTTTCTTATTTATTCAGCAGTCCCCATGTCAGCTATCGGGGGTGTCATTGCGCTGTATCTGCGCGATATGAATTTCAGTATATCGGCAGGAATAGGCTTTATTGCTTTGTTTGGAGTTGCCGTACTAAATGGCATTGTGTTAATAGCCGAATTTAACAGGCTTGAGAAAGAAGAAGGAATAACTGACATTTATGAGCGGGTACGAAAGGGAATAAAATCACGCCTTCGCCCGGTAATCATGACGGCAACCGTTGCTTCTCTTGGTTTTTTACCAATGGCCATATCCACATCGGCAGGCGCTGAAGTACAAAAACCTCTGGCAACTGTTGTTATCGGCGGTTTAATCTCAGCAACTTTACTGACACTAATAATTTTGCCGGTATTGTATATTCTTTTTTCAGGTAAGAGAAAATTGCAGATAAACCCTGTGTTTAAATCCATTTTATTGATTATAAGTTTATTTGTTGTCGTTATTCCAAATTCTTCTTATGCACAAACCGGTAAACCGAAAACTTATACATTAGACCAGGCCGTTACACAGGCATTGGCAAATAATGGCAACATTAAATCGGCCTCTTTACAAATTGAATATCAGAAAAAACTGAAAAATGCAAGCTGGGAATTCAGAAAAACAGATGTTGAATATATGTATGGGCAGACAAACTCAATGGTTAACGATAACAACCTGACTATTTCCCAATCGTTTCCAGGCCTTGGGTTAAATATTGGTCAATCAAAATTAGCCGAAGCTTATGTGAAAAATTCAGAGATAGAGTTTATAATTACCCAGGCGGAAATTGTGAACAATGTTAAGTCTTCTTATTTTAATCTTGCTTATTATCTTTCATTATTAAAGCAACTTCAATACCAGGATAGTATTTACACTGATTTTTATAAAGCTACCGGACTCCGAGCCGACAAGGGCGAAAGTCCTTTACTGGAAAAAATAGCAGCGCAAACGCAACTGATGAAAGTAAAAACGCTGATTGCTCAGGCAAACGCTGATATTATGATCTGTAAAACGAAATTACAGGTATTGTTAAACGAGAAAGAGGATATTAAGATAGCTGATACTTTATTGCAAAAAGCCGGATTCTCCTTTGTTATCGACAGCAATGCAATTGCCGGCAATCCTGCCTTGGAATTGTTGCAACACCAAACTAAAATCAGCAGTATCGAGACAAAAGTTGAAAGATTAAAATTAATGCCGGAATATTCCGTAGCATACTTTAATCAATCAAATAAAGATATTAAATCTGGTTATCGTTTTACAGGAGGACAGGTCGGAGTATCGGTTCCGTTGTTATTTTTCTCCCAATCTGCAAAAATAAAAGCATCAAAAATAAATCAGCAAATTGCACAAAATAATTACGAATATTACAAATCAGTGATATATGGTGAATTGCAATCGCTTTTACAGGAATATTTAAAGTACAAAACCAGTCTTGAATTTTATGAAAAAACAGCGCTTCCACAGGCTGAACTAATCATTGAACAGTCCGGGAAAAGCTATAAGACAGGAAATATTGATTATGTAGAATATGTTTTAAATCTTAATGAAACCATGGAAATAAAAACAAATTATTTACAAACGCTCAATGACTATAATCAATCGGTTATCGCTATTGAGAAGGCTATTGGAAGAATTAATTAATCTTTTAACATTAGAAAAAATGAGAACGCATCTTTTTTGTATAATCATAGTTTCAGCCTGTATTTTTATAAGCTGTAAAAATAAATCCGGCATTACTGAAGAAAACAAAGGCGGGCAGGATTTGCTGCCACCCAATACAGTGGAAATGAACGACGACCAGTATAAAGCAGCAGGGATTGAATTAGGCCAGGTCGAATTCAGGGAAATGAGTAATGTTATTAAAGTAAACGGATTTGTAAATGTTCCACCTCAGAACCTGGTGTCGGTTTCCGTTAATATGGGCGGTTTTATAAAAAATACAGATATGGTTCAGGGAAGCCCTGTTAAAAAAGGGCAGGTTCTTGCTGTTATTGAAAATTCAGAGTTTATTGAACTACAGCAAAACTATCTTGAAAGCAAAAACAAACTCGAATATGCCGAAGCCGATTATTACAGGCAGAAAGATCTGAATAAAGAAAATGTCAGCTCTGCAAAGACATATCAGCTGGCATTTTCAGAATATAAAAACCTGAAAACAAAAGTATTTGCCCTGGAACAAAAATTATCATTAATTGGAATAAATGCGAAACAATTACAGGAAGAAAATATAACAGGTTCCATACCTGTAGTTTCTCCTATTGATGGATATGTAAAAGCAGTAAATATTAATATCGGCAAATATGTAAACCCAACAGACGTAATTTTTGAGATCGTTAATAATCATAAATTAACATTAGAACTTTCGCTCTTTGAAAAAGATATTGAGAATGTGTCAATCGGGCAGAAAATAAGGTTTTCATTACCCGACCAGTCTGATAAGGAACAAAGTGCAGTTATTTACCAGGTTGGAAAAACTATTGGTGATGACAAAACCGTTAAAGTGTACTCGGCTGTTGATAATGAAAATAAAAACTTATTGCCCGGTATGTATGTTAATGCTTTGATAGAAACCAGTAATGATTCAACTACAGCATTACCCGATGAAGCAGTTCTTGCTTTTGAAGACAAAAATTATATATTTATTTATAAAGACAGGCGTAAGGAAAACAATACAGAGGTTACTGATTTTTTGTTGATAGAAGTTAGAAAAGGTATTTCAAACAACGGTTTTACCGAAGTTATTTTGCCAAAAGATTTTAAAATTGCAAAGAGCAAAGTAGTTGTTAAAGGGGCATATAATCTTTTGTCTGCAATGAGAAATGCCGGAGATATGGCATGTTAGAGTTCATGACTTAAAAAAAGAGGCTGTCTCGATTTTGTGAGACAGCCTCTTTTATTTAAAAAATTTAAGAAATTATTTCAGAATATTGATTTGCTTTGTAATGATGGTGTTATTCTCAATAACTTTTACAATATACAAACCCTGAGACAGGCCTGAAACATCAACGGTTGTTTTTGTTGTACTCAGTACTAATTCTCCTAATGCGTTATAAATATTTACAACAGGATTTTTTGAATTAGCAATGTATAATGTATTAAATGCGGGGTTAGGATAAACATATACATTCTTTTCTGCATTTACTGCGTTTACGTTTGTGAAATTATCAATTGTTATATCATCCAGGTAAAATGCAGCACCATCTGTTCCTACATATTCAAATGCAAACTGGAAGGCAGTTGCACCGGCAAAAGCGCTTAACGATAAAGTTGTATCATAATAAGTCCAGTCGGTGAAAACTGCAGGCTCGGTCCAAAGAGTTGTCCATGTTGTACCACCATCAGTTGTAGCTTTCAGAAACATATCATAATTATTATTAGGACTTATACCCCAATAAAAACTCATATTCCAATTGAAAGTAATTTGTGGGTCTGAAAGTGATGTTAGATCAAATACAGGAGAAGTTAACCATTGATCCTGTGGAGCTGGACCCGGATCATAATCAATTTGAGCGGAGTTGGTTCCGTTTAATGGACTAGTTGTTCCCAATACCCATGTTTCAACGCTTGGAAGGCCGGTTATTGTATAACATGTTATTCCGGATTCAAACCCGTCTGTCCAGGGGAAAGTACTGACTATGTCACAAGCCGTATTGAATGCAAAAGGACCTGCCCATACGCTTGTAGAACCTGAGCCGCAGTCAGCCTGAACATAAAATGCATATGATGTTCCCTGGGTTAAACCTGTTAAAGTATATGGATTAGAAGTAACAGGAACAAGTGTTCCGGTACCTTGAGTAAATCCAACAGGGCCATATTCAATATTCCATGCAGTTTCAGTACCGCCGTTTGTCCAGCCTAATGCAGCTGAAGTCATGGTAATTGAAGAAGCGGTTAGAGCGGTTGGCATAGGACAAGCAGGAGGAGTACATGATGAAGTGAAAGTATGTATTGTTTGGCCATCAGTAAATGCGGTTGCGTCACCGGCGGCAAAACTATAAATAAGAACACTGTAAGCGTCATTAACAGTCAATGAGGCTTCTTCAGGATATGAACCCAAATGCCAGATCAGATCAATTGTTGCTCCGGGACAAACAGGAACTGATTGAGTTCCGTTAGTTCCTGTAGTTAATGTTACAGAAGCAATGGATATACCATTTTCCAATACTTCAACGCTATTTCCGTTCCATCCGTCACCCCATGAGTCAACCATAATAAATTCCAGGTTACATTTATCGGCTGAAGGACAACCTAAAGTGGTGAAAGTATTTGGTCCAACCCAGAGAGAATTACCGCCACCATAAACAGCCCGCATATAAACATCATAAGTTGTTGATGCGGTTAAACCAGTAAAATTATAAGGGTTCGTAGCAGTATTATAAGTTGGTGTTCCGGTCGGGGGAGTGCCTGTGGTAAGAATCTCGATATCCCAGCTGACAGGGGAACTGATTTGTGTCCATGCAACATCTGCTGTAACATCAGCTATATTACTGAATATAATATTTGCAGGAGGAATAAACCCAATCCATTCGGTTACAGAAGCAGGTAAACCATCACCTGAGCCATTGGTACAAACCACTTTAAATGTATGATATCCGGCAGTAGCAACAGTCAATGCAGTAAAAGTATTGGTTGCACCAACAGTTAAATTATAGGTTAAACCGGTTACAAGAACATCATCAACATAAAATGATATGGAACTGATATCTGATAAAGCGGTACCTGCAACATTTAATGTTGGATTATCCCATGTAATATCATAAGCAAGAGCGCCTCCGGCATCCGGGGTAACGGTCAGGTTATTGACTGCGGCAGGCGCAGCAGGATCTGCTGTGGTAGCCAGTTCGTAAGCAAAAATAATATTGGGATCCTGTTGAATATTTCCAAGTAAGATATATTTTCCACTTGCCTGGTAAGCAGCTAATCCACCTGCAATACCGGTACCGGCAGTAAAACCGGGAATATCAGCAGCGTCATGTACTAAGCCTGTAAAAGTAAGAGTGTTAATATCGAATCCGTGTATTTCAACGCCTGATCCGCCTTGCTGAAATAATAAAAGACGGGGATTTGCCGGATTGCTCCAGTTATCATATGCGGAACCATAGCAATCTGCATTGCCGGCAATGTTGGCAACTAATTGGGTGCCAGTCATGGAAATAGCTCCTAATTCAGTCCAGTTTCCAATCCAAAATCCGCCTGCTCCACTATTGAGAGTAGGATCATAAGTACAGTGACGGATTCCGGTAACACCTGAACATGTAGCCGTAATAGTAGAAATCAGAGTTCCGGTAGTGAAATCCATTTTAAATAAACTCATGTTAGCAGCGGCTCCATAAAAATAAGTACCGTCAAAAGCCAGATCTCTGATAGCATTTGCACCGGTAATGGTGAAATCAGAAACAAATGTACCGGTCATGGTATATTTATGAAATGTACCAGTACCATTCCAATTTGTTGTATAAATAAAATTTCCGTCTGTTTCTACAGCTTGTTGTGAACCGCCTGCTGTTGTGTTAAATGAATACATTATATCCCATTGAACTTTTGGAGTATTTGTTGAAAAACCGGTTTTATGCGCAGTTGGACTTATGTCTACTGAAGCATTCTTTTGATTTTTTAAAACAGACTCCTTGGTACTTAATGGAGATGAATCTTTTTTTAAAGCAGACTTTTCAGTTTGCCCAAACATTATACCCGCTGAGAGCAGCATGAATAATGCTAATGTTAAGTGTTTTTTCATAAATTTAAGTTTGAATTATTAAACAAAGATATTGTAATTTGCAATTATAAAGAATGATAATTATATGTTGTTTTATTTTTTCTCGATTTTTTTATTCACAATTGTCAATATCTCACTTTCTAACAGGCAGGCTTTGTTTTCAATTTCAGAGCTCTCTTTTAAAATGTTATTAACAAATTCTTTGTCGTCTAACCCGGAACAATTAATTTTTACGTTTAAATAGGCTCCCAGCACACCTCCTCTGGCTGCAATGGCGCCTACCCCGGCATCGCTTACCGAATTGGGATTTCCATTTTCGGCCATGGCTTTCATTACTTCCATTGATGTATAACAAATTTTCATGACTTTAAGCGGAATTTCAATGGCATACTTTGTTGCAGCCTGGATTGCGATTTTGCGATTCTTCTTTTCTTCATCTGTCGATTTTGGTAACGAGAAGGCATCCATTATTTTATTAAATGCCATAGTATCTTCATCGATCAGAAAAAGTAACTGATCATGATAATTTTTTCCTTTTTCGGCCCATTTGCTGAATTCTTCCCACTTTTCGTCCCACCCGGGTTTATGCGCTGAAAGGTTAGCTACCATTGTTCCCAATGCAGCGCCCATAGCGCCCATGCAGGCAGATATTGAACCTCCTCCGGGAGCAGGGGATTCGGATGCCGTTTCGTTAACGAAACCGGTAACACTCATATCAGCAAGTTTTTTAGGCTTGTTATCGTTGAGTATGTATTCAATGATTTTTTTATCGGGATCGAACGGGCATAAATCATCAAGTCCCAAGGATTTAACGGCAATCTTTACAATTTCCCTGTCGCTGATTCCACACGAGCGTTTTTGTTTTTTTAAAAAATATTTACCGGCCTCCAGAAATGCCTGGAGAGGCGCTACACCAACCAGCTCTGAGCCAGTTACCCGCATTCCTCTTTCGCCTGCTTTTTTGCAGGCTTCCTCGAAAGCAATATGCATAGGCGTAGTTGCAATATCGGTCAGGTTAATTGATATTTGTGCTATACCATATTCTTCTATAAACCATCCGATGGCTTTAACCGCTTTCAATGTACCGGGATTCCATACTTCTTTTCCGCTTTCGTCCAGCTTTATTTTTCCAGTAAACGGATTACCTTCACGGACAGGCCGTCCTTTTTCACGAATATCGAAGGCTACGGCATTTGCCCTGCGGGTTGAAGTTGTATTCAGGTTAACATTATATGCGATCAGGAAATTACGGGCAGAAACAGCCGTTGCGCCGGTTTTGGGAACAAACCGGGCAGGTCCGAAATCGGGTTTCCAACCGGGGGTGGCAAGTTTCCGGGTTAACCCTTCATATTCGCCGGAACGTACATTTGCCAGGTTTTTTCTTTCAGGAACACTGGCGGCAAATTCGTAACAGTAAACGGGGTACTGCAGTTCTTCTCCTATTCTTTTTGCCAGTTTCCGTGCATATTCAGTAGTCTCTTCCATAGTTATATTTGAAACCGGAACTAAAGGACACACATCCATAGCTCCAAAGCGGGGATGAGCGCCGGTATGTTTTGTCATATCGATGACTTCAGTGGCTTTTTTTGCCGCCAGAAAAGCTGCTTCACATACCTGTTCAGGAGGCCCGACAAATGTAACAACTGTTCTGTTAGTTGCTTTTCCCGGATCTACATCAATTAATTTTACACCATCCACAGATTCAATAACATCGGTAATTTGCCTGATGACCGACATATTCCTTCCTTCACTAAAATTAGGAACACATTCAATTATCTGATTAATCATACTCTGAGTATTAAATTAAAAAGTAAAACCTATTCCGAAATTTGCATTTAAAAAGCTTCCGGGACCATAAACATACCAGAAGAGATCATCATTGGTATAATATTCTTTGTTGTCAATGAATATTGTTTTAGGAGCTGTATATTTGGAATATTGAAAACCTAAAAAGAGTTCCAGTGGTTTATGACTTCTTTTAAAAATAAACTGGTACCCAATGCCAAGGCCGGCTCCATAAGAAAAAAATGAGGTGTTTTTTTTATGATGAATACTGTCATTACCAGCAATGTACATGTAATCAATGTTTTTGTTAAAGTAACCGGCAACCGCTTTTCCCTGGAGAAATAATCCTTTGGGAGCTTTCCCGTTGGGGTACAGGCGAATAAACGGATCTACCCTTAAACCCCTGTAAAAAATATAATACAGGTTAAAATAAGATCCTGTACTTAGTTGAGTATTTAATGCGGATTCGTATTTTATACGAAGCTTGGTAACAACACCCATAGGCGCAAATGTTATTACCTTTGTTTGTGAAAATGATGCAGAATATAATATGCAACAAATTAAAAAGATAAATATTTTTTTAAAAAAAATCACCTGTATTTATTTTTCACCAAAAGTAATCATTAATATTAAATAACATATCTGGTTTACCTATATTCTGACTTTACAATAAAGTCAGATATTAATTATCTTTGAACAAAATAACTAATAAAATGAAAAGGAAATTATTTATTCTGATTTTAATGATACAGCCATTTTTCCTCTTATCACAGGAGAAGAAATTTGATATTGGCATTCAGATTGGGCCCGGATTAAAAAAGATAATAAGAGAAAAGATTCCCGGGATAGATAACCCGCTTGGTATAAATTATTCAGGAGGTGTATTTTGGGGTTATTCTTTTTCAGAAAAATATTCTTTAGTTGTAAATAGCCTTTTCATTAACAAAGGTAGTTTATATAAAAGCCATTCTGTTGACCCGATTGGAGGTATAACCGGTAAGATAAATATCAACAGGAATCTTAGTTATATTGAAGTACCGTTAATGTTCAGGTATAAATCAGGGGGAGCAGAGAGTTTTTTTATTAATCTGGGAGTTTTTGGTTCGTATTTGCTTAAAGATATGGAAGTGACAACCGGTGATAATATTCAAAAATATACGTATGATTACAGTGAATATGACAACAAAGTTGATTACGGTGTAAGCGGCGGATTTGGAATAATAGAAAAATGCAGTTCAAAACTTAAATATTTTATTGAGATCAGGGCAGATTTAGGACTTCATGAAATGAATAAAGATACATCGCATAACAACTCAGATAGTAAAACTTTTTCAACTAATCTTTTCTTTGGACTGATGTTTTAATGAATTATTTCAACTTTACTGAAATAATTTGTATCATCCGAACTTATTTTCAATACGTATTTTCCGCTTTTAAAATTTCCGGTATTTATTTTTAAAATACCCGGACTTACTTTTTTGTATTGTATATCCAGTTTTTTTCCATCCAGGGTAAAAAGTTCTACAGAAAAATCAGGTAAGTCATGTTGTTTATTTTCAATAAAAAGCTCCGAGGATACAGGATTTGGATAAATTCTGAATACTTCGGTATTCATTACGGCAACATTGTTTATTCCGACATAAATGGTGTCAACAGAGGTATCTGCCGGACAATTTAAATTAGATGAAACAAGCGAAACTATATATGTTCCCTGGGTATTATAAATATTAAAAGGATTCTGATCGGCAGAAGAGTTTCCATCGCCGAAATTCCATAAAAATTGTGTGGCTCCTGTAGATTGATTGGTAAAAGTAACAGGAAGCGGAACCTGCCCGGAGTTCGTATTTACTGTAAACGCAGAAACGGGCGATTCGTTTACAACGATATACCCCGTTTTTACTAATGTATCGGAACCATCGGTATTTGTTGCAATTAACACTACATCATATATGCCGGGCGAATTGTATGTAACAGTTGGGTTCGATAATGCTGAAAGAGAGGGGGTAGCGCCATTAAGAGTCCAGTTGTATGTGCCGCCTTGTACTGTCTGGTTGTTAAAACTAACAGCCTGACCGCTGCAGATTACCGAATCGCTTGCCTGGAACAAGGCAGTGGGAGGGGTTCCGGCCTGTAAAACAAGTACTCCGTCAGAAGAAGCAACGGTTGAAGATAGTCCTGCATTATTCATTGCTTTGGCATTGATGAAATATAAAGTGTTATAATTCAGGGAAAGGGAGTTCTGAACAACAGATGTGTTTAAGAAATTGTTTATCCAGTTGCCTGAAATACTGGAATCGCCCGGACTGATTCCGAATGAAAAACCATAGGATGCAATTCCCGAATTAGGGTCTGTGCTTACTGACCAGTTGCCGCTTAACTGGGTGTTTGAATAAGTAGTATCCATATCCGATGAAGTGCCATCATTAATCCAGCTGAGGCTGGCGGGTGGGGTCCAGTCGATATTTAAATTATTTGTTGCAATTGATGAAAGGTTGTGATTTCCATCAACAACAATGGATCTGATCTGGGCCGAAGGAGTAGACGGATTGGGGTTCTGATAACGTATATCGGCTGAACTGTTTCCTATGGTAATATTTGCTGACGGGAATCTCGACCGGTAAACGCAGATGTTATCAACACTTATAGTGCAATTTCCTGTACGGAAACTAATATAATTCCCGTTCGAACTGTAAGGAGCCGGATCAGTCCAGCTTCCCAGAAAAATATTATCCCTCCACACGGCTATCGTACCGTTTATCCGGTCGTATGATATTTTAAAATCATAATTTTGATTGATATTGGTTATTACATTGTTAGTGGTATTTTCCAGGTAAAAAGTATCATTAATTACTTTATAAAACTGCAGCGACTGGTTGTCTATCCTGAACCAGACAAAATATGAATTACCACGGTTTGTAAGAGCTGCATTATCGCTGAAAAAATGGAAGCCAAACCTGCGATTAGTACCTGCACCGCCTACTTTTGCATTAAAGTGGTATAAATACCGGTTTGACAGAGTTTGATTCAATGGTGCATAAATGTTGGAATTTCCCTGGGTTTCATCGGTAAAATCAAGGTTTCCCGGGGAAATATTCCATGTTCCTGTGGCTTGTGTCCATTGAGGTTGTAAAATATCGAAGTCATCTCTGAAAAAACCGTTATCCTTATTAGCATTCCAGGTAGTTCCGTCAAAGTCAGAAACATTATAGAACGATTTTTCAATCCCGGTTCCGTTTATATTGTCAGCATCTGTAAAGTTTGCCGTGAAATTCTGGGTTATCCAGGGCGCCGGTACGGTAATTAAAGTAGTAGGTGAGATAATGTCGTTAATGCATTGCCAAATAGCTGTATATCCCAAATGTGTTGTCAGGTTATCCGAATGAAATCTAAGAGTTAAAGATGGCCCGGTTGTATTAACAGTTCCGGGTGAAAGTGTTCCCGAATACCCCCCGATTAATGGCGAATTCGTAGAATTTCCATCATATAACCAAAGGGAATCGTAACCGGCTTCAAGGTCAAAGCTCTGAAAATTAAGCGACACGCTTGAAGCGCCGGAGGGTGAAATGGTATATGAGTAATCTTCCTTATCATAATAATTCCAGGAAGGGCCGCCCATGTCGTAAATAGTATCAGTACAGGCATCAGCGCGACAGGTGGTAAGTTTTTCGTTGATTTTGTCCCATAGTTCGGGATAACCGTCATCGTAACCCAAAGCCCATATTCCAATCCCGGCAATGCCTCGTTTTTGCACAAGTTCAAATTTCTTTCCCAAACTGAAAGCATCATCAATCCAGCACTGGTACCAGCTACCATTAGTGTAGGCAAAATAAGGCACATAGCTGTCCATATTAAAATGTTTATTTGCTGAAGTATAGAATCCGGAAGCATTTGCCCTTACCGTTTTATAGATTTTTGAACTTCCGGCAGAAGTGGCCGAAGATGGAACTGTTCCTGCCGAAGTAGCCCATTCTTCACCATAATAAGGAAGGCCTAGTACAAGCTTACTGGGAGAAACGCCGGAATACAGGTAATAATTTACCGATTTCGAGCAGTTATAATTATATGAGCTGGTAAGACTGTACAGGCCGGAAGTAGGTCCTGCAGTTGTGCTTCCGCCATAATAATAATCGTACCCCATGATAATAAAAAGGTCTATATAATTATTTAAGGTTGGTATATCAAAAACATTGCTCCAATCCACAGAATAAAGCGCTATGCTTACCTGCGATCCGGGAATGGCAGTATGCATCTGGTTGCAAAGGTTTACAAGAAAGGCTGTGAATTGAGTTTTTTGCGACGAAGGAACGCCTTCAAAGTCAATATTCACCCCATTCGCGCCCCGTGACTGAACCAGGTTAATAAGGTTAGTGATAAGGGTTTGCTGGCTGGTTGAATTGCCAAAAAAAGTGGCATGGCTTGAAAATAACGTAACACACAGATTTACTCTTACACCATTGGCTAAAGCCTGGGTTACAACATTGGCAGTCGACCAGCTGTGAGTACTTGTTGCATTTCCTGTCGCCGGGTCAACTTCGTAAGAAAAATAGGATAAATCAGATAATAATGACCAATCGTAATTAGCTTCAAGCCCATTGCTCCAGTACGGATGCCATCCAAAAACAATTTTATTTAAAGTACAGGCTTTGTTTGTATTTCTTCCATTGGGTTTGTATGCTCCGCGAATACCTGCCCATTCAGCATTCGTCTGGGCGCTGAATTGTCCGTAATATTCGCAATCCTGTTGGTGTATCGATATAAAACCGGAGTTTTGGGAGATTAATACATCCGGGAATATGAATGCCATTAATAAGAGCAGAAAAGAGTATTTCATAGTTTATGAATTATTATACAAAATCACTAGTGTCCGATAAAAATAGGCAAGCATATCTGTAAACACAGATATACTTGCTTTCTTTGCCTAAGTTTCGAATTTAGGGCTTATGAGCAAAGATAAAACAAAAAAATTAGTCGGACAGCCGATAATGAATCAGATTTTACGTTTGATTTCCAAGAGTATAATATCCGATATTTCAAAAGACACGCAATGTGACAGGTATTACAAAAAGATACCATACGTGAAATCTATTCAGGAATGTTTGAAATTTATTGTAATTCAAACCACTACGGATTATTTTATTTGCAGATTGTGTCATAATGTTCTTGTCTGTTAAATATTTGCAATGTGTTAAATGTAGGCTTTTGTTAATTGTTTATATATGCAACTTTTCTTACAGTTATTCTGTCCCCTACTGAACACATTATTATATAAATGCCCGAATCTACTTTATTGCCAATTTGATTTGTTCCATCCCATTTATATGTAAACTCATTATTTGAATTAAATTCGTAATTCATATTTTTAACTAATTGTGATTTTGTATTAAATATTTTAAGAACTGGGACTAAATTCTTTTCATCAACTGAAATATTTAATGTTATTATTTCTGAAAACGGATTTGGATATCCTACAATAGAGAAACCTTTACCTTTTTCATTATCTCCAACTCCAACCCAAATATGCTTTGCATCTCTCTTATGAAATATATTGTACCCTTCGCCATTATTTTCCATCCAGATATAATCCACATATAAAAAATTAAAGGTTTTATATGCAATCGATGGGTTTAAGGGATTTGTTGTGATTGTATCAAGAATAGTACTCCAATACCAGTGTGAACCATAAGAAAATCCATGATAAAGATTTCCGTTTGTCATAAACAAATAACTGTAACCAATAGGTGGAGCTAAATTATCTATACAAACAAAATCGATACTTCCTTGTAATGTTTGTGAAGAAAGATTGTTATAATTTGAATAATTATCTGATTCCAATTCAATCAACTCAGAATATTCATTTATATATGTTAATCTCAAATTATTGTCATTAGGGAAAAAACCGCCCTCTATGACTGAATTATACGTAATACCTGGTTGAGATGCACCCGAAACTCCATAAAGAAACTCATAACTGATCATATTGTTTTCTGATCTAAAGAATTGAACCGAGTCAGTAAATTGAATTGCAAAAAACAGGTCATTTTTTATATACTGGAGATGATTCGCAATAGCAATGTCTTCGATCTCACTCTTTGTTGTTACTATTTTTCTATTTGTTAAAGTATCGTCATTAATGCTAGCATAAATCAAGGATTCAGACAAATTTGTGTTTCTCTGTTTCCAAAAAACATTTAAGGACCCAATAGAATCAATATCAGCAACTGGTAATTTACTTTTGAAAACGGAATCGCTTATAATAATTTCAGTCGACCATGTTATAAAATCTGATGAGCTTGTATGTTTAATCTTAGAAATGGAGTCATTCGTCTCATAAACTAAATGTATTCTTCCGGATTTAGAAATAGATAAAGTAGGATTATTTCCATTAGTAATATTCATAAAAGAACCCCATTGACTAGTGGTTTTATTATATTTTACTCCCTTAATCATCATTTGATGGTTAACACTATCTGTAAAAACAACAAAAATATTCTGTAAAGAATCTCTTACAATTTTTCTTTGATTGTGATTTGCAGTAGCTGTAGAACTTAAACTTATAGCTATTAATGTTTGTGCTTGGATTTCTACTACGAAAAATAAAAAGAAGAAATAAATTGCGATTTTAATCATAATATATGTTTTTGTTTTGCAGTTATTCAAACCAACAATAACTGCACGGTGTTTTAGTAGGTGGTGTTAGCACACGTTTTTATTAGTCGTAGTGGAATCTACATTTAGCAATTAAGATAGCGTTGTCTTTAACTTGATAAATTAGTCGGTGTTCACCGTCAATTCTACGAAACCAAAATCCCTTGTACTTATGTTTTAATGGTTCTGGCTTTCCTATGCCAGAAAAGGGTGAACGTGAAGTGTCTTTAAGTAATTCGTTAATTTTTAACATTAACTTTTTATCTGTCTTTTGCCAGTATAAATAATCTTCCCAGGATTCGTCAACGAAAATATATTTCATTCTTCAATAATAGTTTTTTGAAATGAAGAACCACCTTTTAATTTTTCGATTGCTGAATCTAATCTTTTTTCATTGATTTTAGAGGATAATTCATGATAAGTTGCAGTCAATGAATTGTATTCATCTAACGACATTAATACAACCCCTCTGTCTTTTCCTCTGTTAATGATTAAAGTCTCGAAATTTTCAGTCACCCGATCGAGGTATCTTTTGATATCTTTTCTAAAGTCTGAGATTGTTGTAGTCAACATAGTATTTTTAGTTTATGTACATAATTAAGTACAATTATAAGTACAAATTGTCAAAAATCCAAATTTTGGGAGAATTATTTTTAAAATGTGTGCTAACGTTTTGCGCCAAACCGCTGTTACCGGCTGGCATACTGTTCAGAGTTAATCTGTCCATATATTTTTTCTGCTGTCTGTGTTGATGAAAGCCCTGTCGTGTTAATTTGAAATTCATTTTCTCTTTTCCATTTGAGAACATCGTCATTAAGTTTCTTACAAATCGGGAAATCTTTGAACTCTCCGTTAGGTCGTAATTCTAATCTTCTTTTCAATTCATCGCCTGTTGTGAACAGTCCGAATAATTTGATTGAAAGGCTGCTGTCAAGTTGTAACAGCATTTCAAGGTAGCGATTGATTTTATCACCGCTAAAGGTGTCCACGACAATAACAGGACTAAAACCCAATTTTAGAAAGTCATTTACTAATCCTATTGAAATTTGCAGCATATTGATGTGTTCCTGTTGATTTTTCCAATCAACTGAAATTACCATTTGCCGAATAGTGTCAACTTCCAATCTCACACCTTTAGGAAAGAGTTTCGATAAACTTTTTGCTGTCTGTGATTTTCCTGAACCAGGGCAACCCCTAATAATTATTATGTCTGTCTGTCCGCCTTGCATTAATTGAATAAAAGTGTTTGTGATTTGTTGCAAGACATATTCTTACAAGGTAAATTACAGGTCTTCATAATTTTTGAAACTTTTGTTGAACGCTTGGTGCAAAGAATTTCAATAATGTCTTGCTTTGCAATATTTCCCAAAGGCTCTTTCGCTAATGGTATTCTGCGGTGGTCAAAGCACTTTACTACATCACCATTTGGATAAACACAAATGTTTTTTCTTGCTGCACATGGAATGTCGTTGTCGTAATTTACTATTTCAGTAGAAGCATTTGTCCAAGTCCCGCCAAAGTCCTGATTGAACTGAATGTTGTGTTGTATTCCTTGTTGTCTGCACCACTCTATTACTTTCGGGATTTCTTCCGCAGATTCTTTTGAAAGCACCGATTGAATTCTGAGTTGGTCGCCTAAGATTTGTTTTGCAAGCATAATCTTAGGCATTACAATATCAAAGTTCTTCTTGCCTCTAAACTCATTCCATTTCTCTCTTTCCACTGAATCAACTGAAATAACAAGTATATGCCCAAGCTCTTTGTATCTTGTCAAAAATGGTTCGTCAAGAAATCTTGCGTTGGTAACAATTACCATTGGAACATTTAATTTCTTTGCTTCTTCAGCAATTAGCATTACATCTTTTTTGAAAAGTAGCGGTTCGCCACCTGTCAAA
This sequence comes from Bacteroidota bacterium, assembly GCA_037441645.1. Taxonomy (GTDB): domain Bacteria; phylum Bacteroidota; class Bacteroidia; order Bacteroidales; family GWA2-32-17; genus GWA2-32-17. Next base: position 29,965 of record JBBIRU010000034.1, on the reverse strand, counting down.
GTAACTTGATACAAATTGTGATGAAGCCGCTTTAAGCAATTGATGAAGTGCATAACCAATAAGTGTTGGTCTCTAGGTTCTGGTCTTTCCCATATTCCACATTTTGGGCAACGGTCGTTACATGCGTTTGTAATCATGTAAATGAGTTCGTTTCCTTTCACTCCGTAAAATCTTCTGATTGGAGTTTTATACCAACGATAAATTCCCCATTCAATTGATTTGAAAAGCACCATTGGTATTAGCAAGTGAGGTTTCCTCACTCGCTTAATGAATGGTCGCATTTCTCCAATGTAATCGTAGATTACATGAGTGAAGTTTGGGTCATTTGATTTGCGTCTGTAAATTAAACTCATGTCATGTTGCCTTTATAAATTGATTCAGATGAATCCCACATCAGAACCGTGTGTCCTTCGTAAACTGTAGCACTTGAACTTTTGTATTTCTTAAATAGCTTCACGAACTTTCTGAAACCTGAAATGGAATTTTTATACCCGTAGTCATGCCAAAGTTTTGCTGTCGGGCAAAAACCTATTTTGTATTTGCTGCGAAGCCGTAAGCACAAATCAACATCTTCACCTGCTGCTGTCGGAAATCTTTCGTCAAACGGAAATTCATCTGCTGCAAATGCTTTCATTCCAAAATTGAGTGATGGCATATACCACAATTCTTTTCTGTTGGGAAGTAGCCATTTGCCTGCAAGAGTTCCGTTAATGTCGTGGTAGTAGTCGTAAATGGTTTTGCCCCAAGAATATGTCATACCGCCAACTGCTGCAAAATCGGTTTCGTCAAGGAATGTCGTCATTTGTTCGTTCCAGTCCTTGTCAAGTATGCAGTCGTGGTCGGTAAAAAGTAAATGTTGAATGCCTAAAGCAAGTGCTTTGTCAATGCCAACATTTCTCGCCTTTGCAGGTCCGCCATTTTCTTTGAGCAAAATGTGTTCAACAAAGTCATGACGAAGTTTATAGGACAACGGGCTTGCATCGTCAATTAGATAAACCTTGTCAAATTGTTTGGTTTGTGTCAGAACGCTGTCAAATAACCTGTTAAGGCAGTCAATGTCCCACTGCGATTTTATGTAACAAGGTATTATTAAAGCACTCATTTTTCTGTCGTTACTATTCGTCTGTTAGTGGGTTACCCGGTCGTCAATGCTTGCCGGTAACTTGTGTATATATACACTCAATCATACATATCTGTCCATTTTGGGCGTATATTATAGTTTTAAGCATTTGCAAACAATTATAACAGGTTTTTATAAAAGCAAATATACAAAATTGTTTATAACAACAGCTAAGTATAGAAAATTCAGAAACTATTTTGATTTTTTTTATACTGCTGTTTTTGTTGGCAGGAGATAAACTTTTTACTATGACAAACAGGAATGCAAAACTTTTCTTAATAAAGTTAAAACCTGACTGGTTTTCATTAAATTTGCAGAAAAAAGCTATGAAAGTTATAATTGAACAACTTAGCGAAAATGAAATCTCCAAAAGAGGGATAAAAAACTGGCCGGTATGGGAAAAAGAAGTTTCTGTTTTCGATTGGTATTACGATTCAAAGGAACAATGCCTTTTCCTGGAAGGCGATGTAATGGTTAAGACTCCCGATGGAGAGTTTCAGATTAAAAAAGGCGATTTTGTAACATTTAACGAAGGGTTAAAATGTACATGGCATGTAAAAAAGCCTGTAAGAAAGCATTATAAATTTTATTAGAAGTTTAAGAAACTGTTTTTTTATTTTATTATTTTCCTTTTCTCCACCTCAGAATGGAAGAAATACCCTGTTTCTTCAAAAGGCTCTGATGAACCGGGAAAACTCCTTCGCTCACATACTTTAGATCCTCTACGGAATAGAATGCTTTCGGATTATGAATTTTAATTAATTCAACAACCTGTGGCAGATCGGCTCTCTGAATAGAAGTGAAAATAACATCTACTTTCCCGATGGCGCCTTCGGCGGGAATAGTAGTAATACCAAAGTCGGCTCCCCGCAATGCGTTTTTTAGTTCAAAAGCGTCTTTGGGAGTAATAATCCGTACAACAACATAACCCATAGCCAGTTTTTCTTCTACCAGCATCCCGATATAATTTCCTGTGGCAAACCCGGCAGCATACCCAATGTAACAGGCAAAATTACTTGCATTCTTCATTATATTTCCAATAACTATAATCCAGATAAGCACTTCAAAAAAGCCAAGAACCGGGGCTATAAATTTTTTTCCCCTTGAAACAAAAATAATCCGCAATGTGCCTATTGAAACATCGCATATACGTGCCATGAAAATAATGAATGGCAGTATTAGAAAGTTGTAATAATCGAACGTATTCATATTCTAAATTTTATATTGCAAAGGTAGACAGAATCAGATTTCTTAACGTTTTTTGTGATAAAAATCATTTATTTATTTTAATTCCAATTGTAATTTTGCACATCCAAAATGTACGATGAACTGGATATTACTGCACATACATGCTTCTCTTATTTACCTGAATATAAAAGACAGGGATCATTAATCTTATCTGCTTTTTTTAAAGCACTTACCCGGAAACATCCGGGGAGTTAAATCTTTTTGTATTGTGTTAAATTTAAATTCAATGTTATGAAATTACCATATGCTGAACCCTTTAAAATAAAAATGGTTGAAATAATTAAAAAAACAACCTGTGAAGATCGCGAAAGATGGATTTGCGAAGCAAAATATAACCTGTTTAACCTGAGCAGCGACAGAGTATTTATCGATTTACTTACAGATTCGGGAACCGGGGCAATGAGCGATCGTCAATGGTCAGGGATAATGCTTGGTGATGAGAGTTACGCCGGGGCCAGTTCATATTATAAGTTAAAAAATGCAGTGAAAGAATTGCTGGGTTTCGAATATTTTCTGCCTACACACCAGGGAAGGGCTGCCGAGAATGTCCTTTTCAGCGTAATGGTAAAAGAGGGAGATGTGGTTCCGGGGAACAGCCATTTCGATACTACCAAAGGGCATATTGAATTCCGTAATGCCCGTGCTGTAGACTGCACTGTTGACGAGGCTTTCGATACATCTGCACAACATCCTTTCAAAGGTAATGTGGATATCTCAAAGCTCGAAAAAGTAGTTAAGACAACAAATGCCAGGATTCCTTTTATCATTGTTACAATCACTAATAATACAGCCGGAGGTCAGCCGGTTTCCATGCAGAACCTGAAAGAGGTGAGGGCGGTAGCCGATAAATATAAATTGCCTGTTATTTTCGATTCAGCGCGTTTTGCAGAAAATGCCTATTTTATTAAAGTAAGGGAAAAAGGATATGAAAATAAAACTATTCGTGAAATAGTCAGGGAGATGTACTCTTATGCTGACGGCATGACCATGAGCAGTAAAAAGGACGGTATTGTTAATATCGGCGGCTTTATCGGCCTAAAAAGCGAAGAGTTGTTTCGCCAGGCATCTGTATTTAACATTATGTTCGAAGGTTTTAATACATACGGAGGAATGGCCGGGCGTGATATGAATGCATTAGCCCAGGGACTTCATGAATCAACGGAGTTTGATTACCTGGAAGCGAGAATCGGGCAGGTTGAATATCTTGGAAAGAAGCTGAAGGAATATGGAATCCCGGTACAGGAACCTTTTGGCGGACATGCGGTTTTTGTAGATGCCAGAAAGTTTTTTCCGCATATACCGCAGTCCGAATATGTTGCTCAATTGTTAGGCGTTGAGCTGTATATTGAAGGTGGGGTGCGGGGTGTAGAAATAGGTACCCTTCTTGCCGACCGTGATCCGGTTACCCGGAAGGACCGCTATCCGGCTCTTGAATTTTTACGGCTTGCTATCCCGAGAAGAGTTTATAGTAATAATCATATGGATTATGTTGCTGCTGCCTTAAAAAATGTATGGGACAGGAGAAATGAAATAAAGAACGGTTTTAAAATCCTGTATGAAGCACCCATCATGAGACATTTCACAGTGGAACTTGAAAGAATTAACCATTCCAATTATAAGAAACCCTGTAAATATGTTGAAAATGAAAAGGAATTAGCATATTGATTAAAGCGGGTTTTAAATAAGGAATTTACGATACTATCAGATTTCGAAAGTTTTCTTGATTAACACTTCGGTATAACATTTTAACTTTTAGAATTAATTCTAAAATATTGTATATTTATATTTTAATAGAAATATACTGTAATTAACTTTATTATTAAATATACTCCCAGTATTTTGGGGATAGCCGGGTGTTATGCACTAAATGAAAAGAGATAATTACAAGCAACCATTTTGCTTTGACAACGTCTTTAAATTAAACAATTTAATATCAACACATATGAAAAGGGCACTTCTTTTAATAATCACATTCGCCTTGACAAATATTGTCATTGGACAAACATTTGTGATCACAAATAATCCGACTTTTGATAGTGTCAAAGTTGTACCTTCTAATCCTACAATTAATGACAGTATTAAACTACTTATTTTTATTTCAAATGAATCTACATACAGGCAATTTATTTCTTACCAAAACGACAGTATGCATTATACAATTAATAATGACTCAATAGTTGTAACAGAATATTCATTTGAATTATCGTCTTCATCAACAAATAATTTTGTAGACACAATTTCTATAGGAAAACTTAATGAGGGACAATTTATCATTGTGTTAAGAAATCAATTAAATATTTATTTTGGTGGACCTGAACCAACTTCAACTGGGTATATTGATTCAGCACTATTAAATTTACAAATAAGTTTATCAATATTAGAGGGGCAAATCATTGACAACTTCTTTACTTTTTATCCTAATCCTACGACTGGAAAAATTAAAATAAATGCAGAAAATATTAAAAATGTACTTGTAATAAATGAAATCGGTGAAACAGTATTGAATATAGAAAAAACTAATGAAATAGACCTTACTGATTTTCCAAAAGGTATTTACTTTATCAAGGTGCATACCGACAAATTTGTGCAGGTTAAAAAATTAGTTTTTCAATGATAATAACAATATTTACGGTGGCTAACACACGTTTGACAAAAACTGGACGAAAGCCCAGCTTTTCCAAGCCAAACGTTATGCCTCTGCTAAGAAAAACAGTAGCGTTCGCAACGACAGGAAAAATGATTAAATTTGTAAATTAAAGAATTAGAATGAAAGAAAAACTGACAATAGATAAACTAAAAGCCGAAGCGAAAGCCTTTTGCATCGCAGAATCAAAAATTAAAAACAAACTGCTTTTTGGGGTAACAGATGGAAAAGCCGTAGGGACACATATTGAACATAAATTCCAAGAGCATTTAAACTCGAAATATAAAACAACCATCGGCTCGTCTGCAAACGGAATAGATTTGCCTTCAGAAGAAATATTGACTGATATAAAAGTAACATCAATAAAGCAACCTCAATCGTCCTGTCCATTTAAGAATGCTAAACAGAAGATTTTTGGACTTGGATATAATCTTCTTGTTTTTGTCTACGACAAAATAGATGACCCGAAAACAAAAACCGCCTCTCTCGACTTTGTTAGTTGTTCATTCATTTCAAAAGAACGAACATCTGATTACACAACGACATACCGATTACGTGAAATGGTTAAGGATAAAGCAAATATTGAAGACATTGCTGCATATCTAAATGACAAAAATATTCCTGCCGATGAAATTACTTTAAATCAGTTGGCAAACAAAATTCTACAAGTCCCACCTGTTCAGGGTTATTTAACCATTTCAAACGCATTACAATGGCGATTGCAATATCAACGTGTTGTTACTCTTGATAAAACAGTTCAGGGAATTAGTAAAGTTATTGATAAGGTTACGAAATAATGAAAATATTTGAAGCATATATTTCTTATCAAGCTACAGTATTCTTAAAAGAATATCTAAAAAACATAAGATCTTTTGAAATTGCAAATCAAAAAATGTTTGATGCCTGCAGTATCAATACTTTTTTTGAAAATGATGATGATTTTAAAATCTTTATCAAATCACTTTTTTTATCAGATGCAAATTTGGCAGAAGAGCCAGATCGTGCAGAATACGGAGATTTTCAGACTAACTCAGATTTAGCAAATAAAATTGCAAAGCAATTGTCTTTAAAAAATATTTCGCCGGAACTTGTTATTGAGCCAACTTGTGGAAAAGGAAATTTTATTATTGCTTCGTTATCACATTTTAAAGCAATTAAGAAAGTATTTGGAATAGAAATTTACAGGCCATATGTTTGGGAAACTAAATTTAATATTCTCGATTTTTTTCTTTCTAATCCTAATAATCACAAAACCGAAATTACAATCACGCATTGCAGCATTTTCGATTTTGATTTTAAAAATATTTCTAAACAGTTTCCTACCGGCAAATTACTAATAATTGGGAACCCTCCCTGGGTAACAAATTCCAAATTAGGCAGTCTTAATTCGTCAAACCTTCCTAAAAAGACAAATTTCAAAAATCAAAATGGGTTGGATGCAATGACGGGCAAAGGTAATTTTGATATTGCAGAATACATTACCATAATGCTTTTGGAAGCTTTTCAAACGCATAAAGGTAACTTATCGCTTTTGGTGAAAAATTCTGTTATTAAAAACATAGTATTTGAACAAAATACAAAGCATTTTAGAATAGGCGAAATTGAAAAACATAACATCGACAGTAAAAAAGAATTTAATGTTTCGGTAGAAGCCTCTTTGCTATATTGTCAATTAAACTCAAACCCGAGTTATGAATGTAAAGAACTTGATTTCTATAGCGCTAATAATAAACTGAAATTTGGTTGGGTGAATTCAAAATTTGTTTCAAACATTACTGATTATGTCGAAACTAAGAAAATTGATAATATTTGTCCTTTTGAATGGCGACAAGGAATAAAGCACGATTGTTCCTCTATTATGGAATTAGAAAGAATAAATGGGCAATTTGTTAATAATTTATCAGAAGAAGTTATACTCGAAGAAGGTTTAATTTATGGATTCTTAAAAAGTTCCGATTTAAAAAATACTATAATAAAGAATACTAGAAAATATACTATTGTTACGCAAACAAAGGTTGGACAAGAAACTTCATATATTCAGCATTTATATCCCGAAACGTATACTTACTTGAAAAAAAATATTTCAAATTTTCAATCAAGAAAATCAAGTATATATATTGGGAAACCACCATTTTCGATATTTGGCATTGGTGACTATTCTTTTAAGCCATACAAAGTTGCAATTTCGGGATTATATAAAACATACCATTTTACATTGGTATTACCCCAAAACGACAAACCTGTAATGCTAGACGACACCTGTTATTTCATTGGTTTTGATAAAATTGAATACGCTGTTTATGCTATTATCCTTTTAAACTCCAAAACGACAGAAGAATTTTTAAAATCAATTACATTTTCTGATGCCAAGAGAGTTTTCACCAAAGACGTATTAATGCGATTGGATTTACTTAAGCTATCTTCTGTTATTCCACAGCAAGTAATTGACAAACAAATAGTTTTTTTTAATGACAAGTATGATTTAAGTGTAAACCTTTCACAATGGGACAATTTTATCAACGAAATGACACCAGTGAAAGAAAAACAATTGAAAATATTTGGATGAAAACAAAGCACGAAGGCTATATTCGATAAGGGTTTTGGTGGTAATTCAAGCACTCTGTCCCACTCAAATTTCGGTATCAGCAGACAGGAACGTAGCCCGCAATTCATTACTGCATATGTTTTTAGCCGTTTATTTTATAAACATTTTAAATTGGTCAAGGTTTTCTGTGTTAAATCTTAATTCCACATCTCCGGAGCAGTCTTTATTAAAATCATTTGCACTATACTTTATTAATAATACTCCATTTTCTATAGTGAAATTCAGGCAAGCAAATTTCTGATCATGAATGGGAACATTAATCAGAAAACCTTTATATTTATGTGCAATAAACAGCATATCGGAGTATCCGATAGAAACTTTTCCTGAAACTATTTTATAGTGAAATCTCCGCATGGGAGATTTATAATTTCTATAAGTAATGGAATAATGTATATTTTTTTCCATATATACAGGGTTGGGAAGAATAGGATTCTGTTTACTTTGTTCAGGCATTTTACCTGAATAAAATATTCTTTGAAAAAAGGACATGGTCAAAAAACTTTATTAAATTTCTGATTGAAACCGGATAAAAATAAAAAAGCACTGCTTAATGCAATGCTTTCTTGTTTATTTGTTACCAGATTTGAATCCGTTTATTTTTAGGTACAAACCGTGAATCGGATTCTTTTACCTGAAATGCCGTATAGAAATCGTCCGAATGGTAAACCGGAACATTTACGCGGGCGCGGGCAGGAGAGTGCACATCTTCTTTCAGGCGACGCATGAGTTCCTGGTTACGGATATGTTGTCTCCATATTTCGGCAAACGAAAGATAAAAACGCTGAACGGGAGTAAAGCCGTCAATAGCTGCTTCATCACCTTTCAGGGTCTTTTTCAAAGCATCCAGTGAAATAGACACACCGCCAAAATCGGCAATATTTTCGCCAAGAGTAAGTTCACCATTTACATGCAATGAATCCAGTATAAAAAAATTGTTATATGCTTCTGTTAAAGGAGTGGTCTGTTTTTTGAAATTATCGGCATCAGCAGGTGTCCACCAGTCGTTCAGGTTCCCGTTTTTATCATACTGGCGGCCCTGGTCGTCGAAACCATGAGTCATTTCGTGCCCGATTACCGCACCGATTCCACCGTAATTTACGGCATCATCGGCATCCTTGTTAAAGAACGGAGGTTGAAGAATAGCTGCCGGGAAAACAATCTCGTTCATGTTCGGGCTGTAATAAGCATTCACTGTCTGCGGGGTCATATCCCACTTTGCCCGGTCAACAGGTTTGTCAATTTCAGAAACCATCCGCTTAAATTCAAACATATTGGCAGCAATAACATTTAATATATAGGATTGTTTTTTTATTTCAAGCCCTGAGTAATCGCGCCATTTATCGGGATATCCTATTTTAAGATTTATAGTTTCCAGTTTTTCTACTGCCATTTGTTTTGTTCCCGGGGTCATCCAAGCGAGATTCTGAATGTGTTCTTTCATGGTCGATTTAAGGTTTTTAACCAACTCAACCATTTGTGTTTTTGCTTCGGGCGGGAAGTATTTAGCTACATAAATTTTACCAACAGCTTCTCCTAACAAATTACTTGTTACTTCCACAATTCTTTTCCAGCGTTCTTTCATTTTGGTTTTACCCGATAAAACGGTTCCGTAAAAATCAAAACGCGCCTGTACAAAATCGTTGTTAAGAAAATCGGCAAAGGAGTTAACCAGCTTGTATTTCAGATACTCTTTCCAGGTATTTACAGGGGTGGCCTTTAACATTTTACCGGCTTCTTTAAAAAATTCGGGCTGATTAATATTAATATTTTTAATACCGGGTTTACCAATGAGTGTAAAATATTGAGCCCAGTCGATTTCGGGAACCAGTTTCTGAAGCCCGGCGAGATCCGTTTTATGATACATTTTTTGCGGGTCGCGCATGTCGAGACGTGTCATAGAAGCCTTGGCAAGCCTGGTTTCCAGCTTCATAATTTCATCCGAAATTTTTTGCGAGTCGCTGGTTTTGAATTTGCCTGTCAGTGTTAAAATTCTGTTAACATATTTCACATATTCCGCGCGAAGCATTTTCGATTGTTCATCATCACCCAGGTAATAATCGCGATCGGGTAATCCCAATCCGCCCTGCATAAACTGGGCAATTACCATTTCGCTGTTTTTTTCGTCCTGTGCACTGTAAATATAAAAGAGGGGATAACACTCCATGGTTTGCATTTTTGCAATCATGGCCATTATATCTTTACTATCCTTCAGGTTTTCAATTTCGTTGAAATAGGGTTCCAGTGGCTTAAGTTTTTCGTTTTCAATAGCAGTAGTATCGAGACCGGAAGCATAAAAGTCACCGATTTTTTGTAATTCGCTGCCCGGTGTCGCATCCTTGGATTTCTGCGCTTCCTCAAAAAGTTCTTTCAGCATTTTTGTATTGTCTTCATCCAGTTTATGAAATGAGCCATACACCGAAAATTCTTCAGCTATAGGATTATTTTTAATCCAGTTTCCGTTGGCATACATGTAAAAATCGTTTCCGGGCAACACAGTAGTATCCATATTGGCGGGATCAATAGATTTTGCTGTCATTTCTTTTGTTTCTTTAGTTTTATCCGGACTATCATTAGAACAACTTCCTAAAAGTAAGGCTATTCCAATTATTACCAGTAAGTTAATGTTTTTATTCATAAAAAAATTGATTTTACCAAAACTACTGAAAAGTTCTTTGTGAAAGCAGACTTTTCAACCAACCTGTATAGTTTATATATCAAAACTGGTAAAAAACAGACTAATTGAAATGCTATTGCATTATTTTACCGGTAAAGTAAAAGTAAATTCGGCTCCCTTGCCAGGTTCACTGTTTACCCAGATGTTTCCTTTGTGGGCTTCAATTATTTTTTTAGCTATTACCAGTCCAAGCCCTGTACTTTTTTCGGAATTGGTCGGAATGGCAGAACCTCTCTGGAATGGCTTAAACAGGTTATCTATCTCTTCGGGTTTAATGCCGGGGCCCTGGTCTTTGATCCTGGTAATTATTTCGCCGTTGTTATGGTTTACAGAAATCCGGATACTTGTATTTTCAGGACTGAACTTTATTGCATTTGAGAAAAGATTATTAATAACCTGTTCTATCTTGTTTTTGTCGAAACCCAGTTTATACTCGCCATTAGTAATAAAAACATAAATTTTAATATTTTTCTTACTGCAAAGAATCCGGTTGATCTCAATTATTTCTCTCAAAAATTCAACATAGTTAAGCGTTTCGGGTTTAATAGTCAGATAACCCGATTCAAGGACAGAAAAATCAAGAATGTCATTTAAAAGATTAAGGGAGAATTTACTTGATTTTTTAATATTTTCAATAAATTCCGTTTCTTTCTCCTTTGTAATTTTACTCGACCTGTCGAGGAGAAGTTCTGAAAATGAATATATAGCGGAAAGGGGACTCCTGATATCATGGGCAGCTATCCTGATGAATTCATTTTTTTGTTTATTTAAAACCTCCAGTTGATTTTTTTGTTCAATAAGTTCTGTAACATCATCCATAATAATAAGTACCATTTCTTCTTTGTTAAATGAAATGGGCTTATTTACAACGTAGAAATGTTTCGTTGTAATTTTTCCGTTTATGTAATAATTTTTAGTAATATTTTCTCTTTCCAAACAACCTGTTCTGAATGATTTTATATAATTGTTACGTAAAGTACAAAAGTTGCATTGAGTAGTTTTTCCACAGTCTAATCCTTCCTTTAAAGCATATTCGCACCCGATAATATTACCACATAATTTACCTTCTATACTATCTTCAATAATTCCGAATATTTTCTCAAAAGTGTTATTATAAAACCGGATAATATCATGTTTATCTATAATAAATATGGCTGATGGTATATCATTGAAAATGTTACGAAAAAATTCAGTATTATCAGTGTGTCCGGGGATATCTGATTTCATAATTGTAAAATAATTTAGAGGTGTTTAGAAATTTTTCTTGTGATTTTGGCAATTACATGCTTGCCGCATTTTTCGCTCAGGTCAACGCAAATATCGTCTTTCAGTTCTTTATAACGGTAATCGGAATTATCTTTATTGGTGCCAAAAACATAATCGCCAAAATTACGGTTGTTGGAAATTTTCTCGTCTTTATTGGCAGAAGTGCTCCATTCTCCAAGCAATGTTTCTTTATTTCCTTTATATAACACAAATGTTGAAGAAGCATCTAAACTGCTTAACTCGAAAGATTTTCCGTTATAAGGTGATTTTTCATCATTTACCGTTTCCGAATGACTGGACTCGCTGACAGAAAATGATTTAATTACTAAAGTAAAATCAACCTTTTGTAGTTTAACGTCCGATGCTTCCAGGTTATAGTAACTGCCTTCGCTTTTTAAGCCCGACATAAAAGCGTTTTTATAATCGTTCCATTTTAATTTATCGGAATATTTATTCCCAAAGGTATTGTTTACAGAGGTTTCAAAAGATGCTTCAATATAAAGGTTCGTGTTTTCTTTTAGTGGCTTTCCAATATAACACCCATTAAGTAAGATGATTAAAATAGATGTCGGTAATATTGGAATTTTCATAAACCTGCAATTTAGGTGCTAAGTTCGAAAAAAATATACAAACCCGGACGAATTTCCATAATAAACCTGTTTTGTTCAAATTTTTCTTTCAGAAAAGAATTCGCTGGAATGCCGTTGATGTAGAGTTCTTCGGGCTTTACTTTATTTAACGGAATAATCCGGATATCGGGAAAATATAAATTTTTTATACCAGTATTCCTGTATATAATATTACAATAATTGTTTCCATATGATTTTCTGTTTTTTTTTATGGTTTTATCGGTATTAAATATTCCTATTTCAACAATAAGACTATCATCGGAATATTGGTAATTAATATAATTTTCAAGGGTGGCATCTGAAATATTAATAGTTGAGATTTTATTATCAGAATATTTTATGTCATATTCATTTATAATAAAAAATCTTCCATACGAACTATCTTTTTCATTCATAATAATATTGTTTTTATCGCTGAAACTCCACTCGTAGTGTTCAGGGAGTCCTTCCGGGTTATAAATTGAAGTATGAAGCAGAAATTTAACCGAAGAAGGGAGAGGGTAGTTATGAAAATAAGTAGTATCTATATTTTCAATAAAATTGACTTTCCTGATAGAAAATTTCTTAATAATTTCTGAACTCAGAAAAACGGCATCGGAATCATAAATAATTTTCTGAATACAATTTTGAGAGAATAATGATAATGAAAACAGAAGAAATATGAAGAGATATTTAAGTCTCAATTATTTTTTTGTTTATGAACAACAGAATCTGCTGGAAAAACCACCATAGAATCCCGTTCTTCGAGTATTTTAACAACAGGGTCGTGTTCTTCCATTACTTTTACACTAACATTTTTGTTACATGAAAAAAATATAAATGAAAAAATAAGCAGGAAAAATGGAAAGTAATATTTCATAAAAAGAATGTGTGTAATATAAGCCTATTCGCCAAATTCTTCTTCGGCCTTTTGTCTTGCTTTTTCTTTGCTCTTACGGCTATCCTCAGAATTATTTATGCTGGTTTTACGGAATACACCTTCGAGTTGAAATCCGGGAGTTTTATAGCCACGTTCGTCTTTTTTATCGGTAAAATAAACTTTTCCCTGGAACTGGTAATTAACACCCATTTCCTGGTCGTTAAGAAGAGAATCGTTAGGATTTTTGGTTGCATAAATAGAAAAGTTGGAAAAACCCCATTTTTTAAATTTCCACATACAGTCCCATTCTTCAGCTTCTACTTTATCTTCTGTCCGGTAAATTACGATATCAGCTTTTTTAATATCATCCACTTCCAGTAATACCAGATTGGCATCACCCGGGTGAGTCATTTCAATTACGGTTTGAGCAAAAGAGAATTTGAATGTGAAAATAGCAATAACCAGCGTTAAAGTCAGAAACTTGGTTTTCATAAAATGGTTACTTTGGTTAAATAGATTACAAATATAATAAAAAACGAAAAAAAAACTTTAATAGTTTATTAAAAATATTATTTAAAATCCGTTTTACAGGTTCCGTCGCAATTACAGCATTCTTTTTCTTTCTTTTTGAATGATCTTATCATTAAGATTAAGGCAAAGCAGAAAGCAAGAAAAACAATCGAAAATGTAATTATATCATATACCATAATTCTACAAAAATAGTTTTCCGAAAATTTGAACCAGAAAAGCAAGCAGCCAGGCCAGCAAAGTTGTGTATAAAATCACAAAAAGTCCATATTTAATACTTCCTGTTTCTTTTCTTATAGCGGCTATGGCTGCAACGCACGGGAAATAAATTAAAATAAAAACCAGGTACGCCAAAGACGTAACAGGGTCGAAAAGTTTTTTTCTCATTTTTTGTTTATCCACAGTCTCTGCATCTCTCAAACGGGTCATTAAATTTTGATTCTTTAATCCCGGACCGCCTTCGGCCTGAAAAATAACACCTAATGTACTTACAACAATCTCTTTTCCTGTAACACCGGCAAACAGGCTTATACTCATTCTCCAGTCGAAACCTAAAGGGCGTAAAACAGGTTCAATAAATTTTCCGATTCTGCCTATATATGACTTTTCCAGTTTCTCGGAATTCATGGAAGCATTTATTTCATATAGCTTATTTTCTTTTTCAATGGCTTTTACCCTGTTGTTTTTTATTGATATTTCGGGATATTCAGTGTTAATAGATTGGATCATAGATTTATAATCCTTTGAATAAGAAATATTTCTTGGAAAATAACCCAATGCCCATACCAGGATTGCCGCAATTAATATTACACCCGACATTTTTTTCAGGTATTGCATGGCTTTATTCCACATGTGTTTTACAGTGTTTCTGAGGGTGGGCATGCGATAGGGCGGAAGTTCCATAACAAATGGAATGTCATTTGCTTTAAAAAGAGTCTTTTTAAAAATTATAGCCATAAGAGCCGCCAGGACTATCCCCAGGATATAAATCATAAAAAGAGTTGTTCCGGGGTGGGAAGGAAATATGGCGCTTATAATTAAAATATAAACCGGTAGCCGGGCGCTGCACGACATTAAAGGGTTTATCAGTATAGTAATAAATCTGTCGTTTCTGCTTTCAATTGTCCGGGTTGCCATAATAGCCGGAACATTACACCCGAAGCCAATAATAAGAGGAATAAACGATTTTCCGTGAAGTCCGATTTTATGCATTAATTTATCTACAATAAATGCAGCCCTGGCCATATAACCGGTATCTTCCATCAAGGATATGAAAAAGAAAAGTATCAATATATTAGGAAGAAAAACAATAACCCCGCCAACACCGTGTATGATTCCATCAATCAGCAGATCTTTTAAAGAACTTTCCGGCATTTGTGTGTGAAGCCAGTTGCCGAAGATGTGAACTAGGCTGTCTATCAGGTTCATGGGATATTTACCAAGAGTAAATGTTGCCTGGAACATTATCCACATAAAAAGTATAAACAGGGGAAATCCAAATATCTTATGGGTTAAAAAAGTATCAATTATTCTGGAACGGTTAACCGTTTTTTCAGGCCCGTCGCGGTATGTCTCTTTTAAAGCACCGGCAACGAAACCATATTTTGAATCGGTAATAAGGGTTTCGCTGTCTTCATTAAAATCGGATTCCAGTCGTTCAATATTCTTTTTAACAGATTCGGAAATTTCAATATAATTATCACTGTTTAAAATAACCTGGTTGGATTGTGAATCCTTTTCCAATAGTTTTATGGCAAGAAAACGGGATGAATATTTGTCTGTTATGGAAGGGTTCTTTTTGATTTTTTCCTGGATGTCTTTAATTGCCGTTTCAATGTTTTTTCCGTAATTTATATGTATATGCCTGTAATATGGCTCATTATCTTCGTAAAGTTCAATTACTTTTTCAAATAAATGGTGAATCCCTCTTCCCCTTGAGCTGACTGTAGGTGCAACAGGAAACCCTAACATTGCTCCGAATTTTTCATAATCAAACCTGTCGCCTTTTTTTTCAAGTTCGTCGAACATGTTCAATGCAATAACTACCTTAACATCCATATCGATAAGCTGGGTAGTCAGATATAAATTTCTTTCCAGGTTCGAACTATCAACAACATTAATAATAATATCGGGAAATTCAGTTGTTATATAGTTTCTGACATATAACTCTTCGGGCGAGTAAGCCGATAATGAGTATGTGCCGGGTAAATCAACGACTTTAATTACATAATCTTTATGTTTAAACCATGCAGATTTTGCATCCACGGTAACGCCACTGTAATTTCCCACATGTTCCTGGGAACCTGAGGCGTGATTAAAAAGAGTTGTTTTTCCGCAGTTAGGGTTTCCAACAAGTGCAACATTTATGGTCTTTTCCTTTTCTTTCGCTTTATTTAACAGGAATTCCTCATAGGTCCCTGTTTCTTCATAATGATTGCCGGTTAATTCGATTTCATTTTTTGTGATAATTTCTATCAGGGAAGCTTCACTGTTTCTCAGCGAAACCTGGTAGCCCAGGATTTCATATTCAACCGGATCTTTTAAAGGTGCATATTTTATGACTTTTATGGTTTTTCCTTTAACGAAACCCATTTCTGTGATTCGTTTTCTGAAAGCGCCCCGACCTTTAATTTTTACAATTACCGCCTCTTCGTTTACCTGTAAATCAGAAAGAATCATTATTTAGATTAAATAAATACAAAGTTATTATATATTTGTTGAATAACAAAGATTGAAACAGCAGAATCCCAAGAAATGGGGATGTCTTAAGAATATTTAAAGGAACATTTATCACAAATATTTATTAAATTTGCAGAAAGAAAGAAGGATGGAAGGAGAGAACATACACAATAAAATCAGGGAACTTTTAGGCCAGATTCCTGACAAGTTAGCTATTATTGAGGAACCGATTCCCATGGAAACACAAATACTGTATTTCGAGTCCTCAAAAAGATTTAAAAACAATTTTGACAAAAATGAAATTCTGAATGCAGCTGGTTTGCTAAGTGTACCTGAAGTACCTGCGAATGAAAAAAAAGAAATTCTTGCCAAATTAGCGTCTATTGATACGCCGGAAGCATTCCGTCATATTGAAAAATATCTTTTACATGCCGAGAACGACATTCGCGACTGGGCTAAACTGGCTCTTTTAGAAAGCCGTATGCTTCTCGAAAGCTCCCTTCTTGACCAGAACCAGATATTGATTTCATCGGGGTTGGGCGGAAAAGAAAACAAACTCAGGTATTTTATTGTAGTTTTTCTGAATGATGGTTTTGCTTTTGATGATACCAGGAAAAAAGTTGTAAATAATGAGTTTGATCCGGTTTTATTAAAAATGAATTGTGAATTGGAGGGGATAAGGTTTTATAAGAATTACCTGACATTAACCGTTCTGATACCTTTGGAAGTTTCAATAAAGGATGCTTTTACCATGGCCATTTTTGAATGTAACCAGTATGGTAATTTTTTATCAGAGAACTTTATTGTAACAAATGTTAAAGTGCTTAGTGCAACAGAAATAAGAAATTTATTAAATAAAAGGAAACCCGATGAAAGATAACCTTGTAAACGTAGCTATCCAGGCATTGCCTTCATCGAGGCATACTCACCCTTACGATATTGTAGATAAAGCTATTGAATTGATTCACAGTTCGGGTTTAAAGTATAAGGTATGCCCGTTTGAGACTGTTGTTGAAGGAAAACTGGAAGATATTTTATTATTGGTAACTAAACTTCATCAAACCTGTTATGAAGCAGGGGCTGAATCCATGATGATGTACCTGAAGATTCAGAGCAACAAAGACAAGAATGTATTTATAGATGATAAAATGAAAAAGTACGAATAGGTATTGACTGTTTTTTTACCGTTTGCTGTCAACTGTACATACTAAGTATAACAAAGGTTTGTTTATTCTTCCTTTTTTCCTTCAAGGTCGTCAAAAGAGACATTTGAAAAATCAGAAGGAGAAGTTTCTGCTACATGGTCGGAATGTATTTTCTCTGCATTACTGGAATCCTGACTATCCACTTTATTGGTCCTGATAAATTGAACCACATCGCTTAAGCCTTCGGCAAATTTTTCAAAATCTTCTTTATAAAGAAAGAGTTTATGTTTCTCGTAATAAACCTTTCCGTCGGGAGAAACCCGTTTCTTGCTTTCGGTAATAGTTAAGTAATAATCTTCGTTCCGGGTAGATTTTACATCAAAAAAATAAGTTCTTTTTCCAGCCCTTACAGATTTAGAATAAATCTCATCTCTTTCCCTGGGTTCATTTTCTTCGTGTCTTTCTTGTCCTTCCATAGCAATGATGTTTTTCAAAATAAATCCATATTAATCCTATCTATGCAAAAATAAACTCTTTTTTTAAAAAATCCACAATTCCATCTATTATTTTTTTCATTATGACTTTGTTAATAATGAAAAATAAAATAATTCCATTTACATTATCAATCTATAATAAAATAAGTACTTTTGCAACCTGTCAAATAAAAGGTTCTTGATTAGTTATGTTAAGCCGAAGATTACTACGTATCAAAGTAATGCAAATTCTTTATGCATACTTTCACCATGATAAAAATGATATCCAGTTAAGTGAAAAAGAGCTTTTACACAGTATTTTTAAAGCCTATGAGTTATACCATTACCTGCTTCTTTTAATTCTAGATATAAGGGCTTTTGCTGAAGAAAAGATCGAATTTTCGAAAAATAAACATCTGCCCGACAGTAAGGAACTAATATCTAATAATAGATTTACAAACAATCGTTTACTAAAACAACTTGAATCAAATAAGCAGTTGAAAAAATTTTTAAACGATTATAAGTTTTCGTGGGTAAATTACCCGGAACTGGTTAAACAAGTATATAACCGGATTATTGAATCGGAAAATTATAATCGTTACATGAATAGCAAAGAGCCTGATTACAATGATGACAAAAGATTTATAATAGAAATATTTACTCACTTTATTGCAGAATCCGAAGAGCTTTATTTGTCGCTGGAAGAGCAAAGTATTTATTGGAATGATGATGTGGAGTTCATTATAAGCATGATCAACAAAACCTTATCCGGATTCAGGGAAGATCAGCCCGATACATTACCCCTGGCATCCATGTATAAAAGTAAGGATGACCTGGGTTTTGTTCAGACTTTATTCAGGAAAACCATATTAAATCATGAAGAAAATCTTTCTGTTATCAGTAAATTCACCAAAAACTGGGAGTTGGAAAGAATCGCCTATATGGATACTTTACTAATGGAAATGGCTATGGTTGAAGCGGTTGAGATGGATTATATTCCCGTAAGAGTCACGCTTAACGAGTATATCGAAATTTCGAAGTTCTACAGTACCGAGAAAAGCAGTATTTTCATAAATGGAATACTCGATAAAATATTTTCTCACCTGAAAGCCGAAGATAAAATTGTAAAGAAAGGGAGGGGTTTGGTTGGAGAAAATTCCTTTTAAAAAAGATTAACATTTAATTTTAAAAGCAAATATTAAAATCATTGAACGAAATTTAACTTTGCAGAAAAATAATTTATATGAGAGTTTTATATTTTCTTTTTATTTGTTCCCTGGTAATTTTTACGGCTTGTAGTTCTGATAATGATAAAGGCATTTCTACCGATTTAATTAACAATCCTATTACAGCCGATGGTGATAATGCCGATACCAGCTTATTGCCAAAATTTAGATGGAAAGAGCAGGTGCATGATTTTGGTGTAGTGATACAGGGAGAAAAAGTATCGTATACATTTGCTTTTACAAATGTGGGTAAATCCAGCCTTGTAATAAGCTCAGTTCATGCCAGCTGCGGATGTACCGTTCCAAAATATGATACGGAACCGATTTTACCCGGAAAAGACGGTAAAATTGAAGTTGTTTTCGATAGTTCGGGCAGAAACGGAGTACAGACCAAGACTCTTACAGTATTGGCAAATACCCAGCCTAACTCAATTGAACTACATTTTACAGCAGAAGTAGTTGTACCTGAAAATAAATAACCTATCTTTAACCTTTAATTTAATAATATGAACCATTTACTTTTAATTTTATTAATGGCCGGCGGAAAAGACCAAAATCCATTAATGTCGTTATTACCTTTATTACTTATTGTTGTTGTTTTCTATTTCTTTATGATAAGGCCCCAGATGAAGAAACAAAAAGAAATGAAAAATTTCAGGCAATCCTTAAAAGTTGGCGATAAAATTATCACTTCCGGCGGTATTTATGGTAAGATTGCCGAGATGAGAGAGAATGCCGTTATTATGGAAGTAGAAGACAAGGTTAGAATGAAAGTGGATATGTCTTCCATTTTCCGCGATTCAACAGATCTTGATTCAAAAAAATAATACCTATTGAAATCGGAGTTACTTCGACAGTTCAGAAATTTGTTTCAGGAGAAAAAGGTTAGGCTTAACAAAAGGTTACTGATCTTTTTCTTTTTTCTGTTGGTTTCATCTTTTATATGGCTGTTAAATACTCTTGACAAAGAGTATATTACCGAACTCAACTTTCCCGTTGATTACGAAAATTTTCCGGTTAATCAGATTCAGACAAAAGATTTGCCCGAATTCTTTAGCCTTCGTATTGAAGCTTCGGGGTATTTACTTTTGAAGCTTAAAATTGGAAAATCGCTTTATCCTTTACAGATAAATGTATTAAACTATCTGTCGGAAACTTTATTAAATGATACTAACAGTTTTACCATAAATACTGCAAATTTTCTAGATGAGATTGAAAACCAACTCAATAAACAAATTAAAGTAATTGATATAAAACCTGAAACTCTGGAATTCCTTTTTGAAAAAAAGGTGTCGAAAGAAGTTCCCATACATCCTGATTTTAAATATACCTTCGAAAAACAATTGATTTTTAAGGGACAGCCAAAGATAAAGCCCGAAAAGATATATGTTAGCGGCCCTTCTAATATTATCGATACACTTTCTTTTGTTTCATCCATTGAAAAAGATCTGGGACTTATCAGCAGTAATTTAATGTCAACAATTCAGCTTAAGCCCATTAAAAACACTCTCTTTTCCATTAATGAAGCTTCTGTTTTTGTGGAAGTTGAGAAATTTACAGAATCGTCATTACAAGTTCCGGTTGTAGTAAATAATTTACCTGATTCTGTTTCAATACAACTGATCCCCGATGTTGTTACCCTGAATTATTGTACAGGGCTAAGTTCCTATAATAATATCAAACCTTCTCAATTTATCTTATTAGTTGATTTTAAGGAATATATTGACAAGAAATCATCTAAATTTACGGTTCTCGTTAAAAACTCTCCGAAAGAAGTTTTTAACATTAAAATATCGCCCCGGACTATTAAGTATATTATTAAAAATAAGAACTTATGATATCTGTTGGTTTGACTGGCGGAATAGGAAGTGGAAAATCGACAGTAGCCAGACTTTTTTCTGTTTTGGAAGTACCCGTTTATGACTCAGACGAAAGGGCAAAGTATGTAATGAATAATCACCCGGAATTAATAAATGGAATCAAACTACTATTAGGGGAGGAATCGTACAATAAAACAGGTCTGAATAATGCTTTTATTGCACAAAAGATTTTTTCTGACCTTAACTTAAGAAACAGTTTAAATAAACTGGTTCATGAAATTGTATTTCAAGACTATGATATTTATAAAGAATTAAATTTTGATAAATCGTATATAATTATGGAATCGGCCATCTTGTTTGAAGGAGGTTATGATAAAATCCACCATTATATGATTACCGTTTTTTCGCCTGAAGAGATAAGAATTAAACGTTTGAAAGCGAAGGGGATGTCGGAAGATGAAATAAGTAAAAGGATGCAAAGCCAATGGGCAGATGAAGAGAAAATAAAACGGGCAGACTTTGTAATTATTAACGATGAAAAAAAAAGTGTTTTAAACCAGGTTATGGAAATACATAATAAAATACTAGTTAATTATTTATGAAATTGGGAAAATGGATAGGAGGCGGTTTAGGCTGGGCATTTTTTGGACCCATCGGGGGACTGTTTGGCTTTGCCCTCGGCTCAATCCTGGATGTTGATGTTAAGGTTAGTAAACGAACATCAAATACAACACAGGGTGATTTTATGCTCAGCCTTATTGTTCTGGTTGCTGCTGTGATGAAAGCCGATGGTAAAATTCTGCGTTCAGAGCTAAATTATGTTAAGCAGTTTTTAATTGTAAATTTTGGAAAAGAGGCTGCTACAGAAGCATTGCAGTTACTGAAAGACGTACTTAGCCAGGAAATTCCGGTGTATGAAGTAACAAGCCAGATCAAACAAAATCTTGATTATTCTTCGCGGCTCCAATTAATTCATTTTTTGTATGGCGTAGCCCAATCAGATGGTGAAGTTCATCCCTCGGAACTCAAAATTATTCTCGAAATCGGGGCAAACATGGGCATTTCTCCGGAAGATATGAATTCAATTCATGCGATGTCCGGAAAGAGTATCGATTCAGCTTATGAGGTTCTTGAAATTGAAAAAACTGCTACTAACGAGGAAGTTAAAAAAGCGTACCGGAAACTGGCACAGGTTCATCATCCCGATAGGGTAAGTTATCTTGGCGAAGAGATTCAAAAAGCGGCTAAAGAGAAATTTCAAAAGATAAATGATGCTTACGAACGGATTAAAAAAGAGCGGGGAATGGTGTGATGTTAATAAATTCCGTATTAAATCAGGAATTTTATAAGTTCTACTTTTTATATTTGCACAAAAGAAGATAAATTTTTATGAATTTAAAAGGAATTATGGCCATTTCGGGATATCCGGGCCTTTTTAAAATGGTTTCCCAGGCAAAGAGCAGTATTATTGTAGAATCTTTAATAGATGGGAAAAGAATGCCTGCATTTAATTCTTACAAAATAAGCTCTCTCGAAGATATCGCTATTTTTACTGAAGACAAGGAAGTTCCACTGACTGAAGTCTTTCAGAAAATGGTTGAAAAATTTGAGCATAAACCTGCTTTAGATCCCAAGTCATCAAATAACGAATTAGTGAAATTATTCTCAGAAATACTACCTGAATATGATAAGGACAGGGTTTATGTTTCTGATATTAAAAAGGTGTTTTCGTGGTATAATATGTTGGTTCAGAAAGATATGTTAAAATCAGAACCGGTTTCCGAAGAAAAACCTGCTGAGGTTCCGGCTGTTGAAGAAAAAAGCCAGGATAAGCCTAAAAAAGCAAAGGCTTCCGTTGCCAAAGAAAAAACAATTCCCAAGCCTAAAACTCAAAACAAAGTACAGGCTAAATCTGCTCCTGCAAGAAAAACGGGAGGCCCTAGGAAACAGGGAGGAGAATAAAATAATTTCGGATTTTTGATTTAAGATTTCAGAATTGATTATAAAAAGCTTTTGACTATGTCATTAGCTTTTTTCTTTTTAAGGAAATAGTATGGAAGAATCTCCATAAGAAAGAAATCGGAAATCGTTTTCCAATGCATAGCTGTATACTTTTCTCCAGTCTTTACCAATAAATGCACAAACCAATGCCAGTAATGTACTTTTTGGCTGATGAAAATTTGTGACTATTGACTTTACCATTCTGAATTTATAGCCCGGAACAATCATTATCGAAGTACTTGCTTTCAGTTCGGAAAGTTGATTGTTTATAAGGTATTTTTCAATGTTTTTTAATGCGAATATCGGATCGATGTTATTTTTATCTTCGTATGCGTCCCATTGATTTACATGGAAATAGTCTGAATTTTCACCATTCTCTATCATTTTCCCGATTTGCACAAGACTTTCAAGAGTTCTTACAGAAGTTGTACCTACAGCAATGATTTCAGGATATGATTTTATTAAATTTTGAATTAAATCTAAGGATACCATAAAGTGTTCCGTATGCATCGAATGCTGACTCAGAATTTCTGTCTTAACAGGTAAAAAAGTTCCGGCACCTACATGTAATGTTACGTACGAAGTTTTAATGCCTTTATTCTTAAGTTCTGTAAATTCTTTTTCTGTAAAATGAAGTCCGGCAGTTGGTGCAGCAACCGAACCATTTATTTCAGAATACACGGTCTGATATCGAATATCATCTTCTGTTTCTGATTTCCTGTTCAGGTAAGGAGGGATGGGAATTTTTCCGAATGCTTCCAGAATCTCAGCAAAGGTTAATGAATGCTTCCATTCAAATTCAATAATATGACTATCCTTTTCAGATTGAATCAGGCTAACTGAAAGGCTGGCTTCAAGGGAATTAAGGATTGTTTTCTGATAAAGAGTTTCATTTTTCCATTTCTTCAGATTCCCGACAATACATCTCCATTGACAATGCTGTTTTTGACTGAAGGATAAAGAATAATCGGATGGAAGGTGAGGCTCAAGGCAGAAAATTTCTATCCTTGAACCGGAACTTTTAAAAAACTCCAGCCGGGCATGAACAACTCTTGTGTTGTTGATCACAAGAAGGCTGTCAGAAGGAATATGGCCGGAAATATTTTTGAAACAGTCTTCCGAAAGATTTCCATTTTTATAGACTAACAATTTCGATAAGTTTCTTTCAGCCAAAGGATATTTTGCAATCCTGTTTTCCGGAAGTTCGTAATCAAATTCGCTAATGGGTATGTTTAGGGCTGAGTTCATATTTCGGGCTAAAATTAATTAACTTTATGCTTTAAAATTATTCTTATGTCAGTTTGTGCAGGAGATATTGTTCGTTTTTTAAATGATGTGGGTGGGGGAAAAGTAACCCGCGTTAAAGGTAAAATTGCTTATGTGCTGATAGACCAGGGTTTTGAAATTCCCATGAATCTTTCGGAATTAGTTGTTATTAACCCGGACAAGTCAGTACAGACAGAAAAAACAAAACCTGTTGAATCTATATCTGAAAAAGATTTTCAGATATCTTATAATTATATTGAAAGGGAAGATGATGTTTTTGAGGAAGAGAAAAAGGATCAAAGTATAGATCCTGAGATATTTTTTGAAAGTTATAACCCTGCTTCCCGGGAAAAAGAGTTTTACCTGGCCCTGGTTACCGACAACAAAAGCAAAAGCGGTGATGATGGTGTAAAGCTTTATCTTATAAATAACTCTGATTATTATTTGCAGTATACAGTTGGAATATTTGAGTCAGACACACATGCATTACTCGATAGCGGAACCCTTGAACCACAACTGAAAGTATTTATTTCAGATATTTCAAAAGAATCTTATCCCGGGCTAAAAGGACTATCGTGCCAGGCTATAAAATTTAAAAAAGGGATATACGAACCTGTTTCGGTAATTGATGAAGAGCTTAAAATAAAATCATTTAAATTATTGTCAAACAGTACATATAAAGAGAATGATTATTTTGATTTTCCGGCTTGGTTACTTCCTTTGGATTCATCTTTTAATGAACAGGAAAAGTTATCTGAATTACCGGAAATTATCTCAAAAGTAGTTGCCGAAAAAGAGAGAAAAGCGCCGGATTTATCTAAAAAGTTCAGCAAAAGACCCGAACCTGTATTAATTGAAGTAGATCTGCATATTCAGGAATTGATTGACGATTACAGGGGAATGTCGAATACCGAGATGCTGAACCTTCAAATGAGTAAATTTGCTTCTGAACTCGAGAAAGCTATATCCGGGAAGATTCACAGGATAGTTTTTATTCATGGAGTAGGAAACGGTACGCTTAAAATGGCCCTCAGAAAACAACTGGATGAACTATATTCTCATCTGGAATATCAGGATGCATCCTATAAGGAATATGGATATGGTGCTACTATGGTTATATTGAGAAGATAACTTAAGTTATTGGTATATAGTTATTAAGTTCATTTGAATAAATAAACTTAGGTTATAAGTGAATACTTCATAGCCTAATAACTTTGCACTTAAAACTTAACTTCAGGAACCTTCTCGGCTCCGGCAGCAGCCTTAAAATAGGATTTGCTTTCGAACCCAAACATTCCGGCAAAAAGATTTCGCGGAAATTTACGAATAGCCGTATTATAATCTCTGGAAACCTCATTAAAGAGATTACGTTCTGAGGCGATTTTATCTTCAATATTACTGAGTTTTGATTGAAGCATTATAAAATTCTGATCGGCTTTTAAATTGGGATATTGTTCAACAACAACCATTAACTTTTGCAAACTTGACTTTAATTCACCCTGGGCCTGTTCGAATTTTTGCAACGATTCATCATTAAGATTTTCAGGGCTTATAGTAATTGAAGAAGCTTTTGACCGGGCTTCAATAACGCCTGTAAGAGTAGTCTGTTCATGTGTGGCATAACCTTTTACTGTGGCAACCAGGTTATTAATAAGGTCTGCACGAAGCTGGTATTGTGTTTCGACCTGCGCCCATTGTGCATTCACTTTTTCTTCGCGGGTTACCAACCCGTTATAATACGAATATGCTGTGATTGAGAATATTATTAAAATAACAACAATAATGCTGATTAAAAGAGTTGCTCCAAGACAACCAGATCCTTTGGTTTTTAGGTTTTTATCGTACTTTCCGCTATCGATTTGTTCCATGGTTTTAAAGAATTAAATTTTAGCTAAATTAATCAAAAACATCGGAATCTTTCATAAATTTACCTGTCAATTTTTAAATACTAAACCATATGGACGCAAAAGAAAAAGTTTTTGATGCAATGAAAAAAAGCAAAAATCCGTTAAAAGCCGGAGAAATTGCTGAACTTACCGGGGTCGATAAAAAAGAAGTTGATAAAGCCATGAAAGCGCTTTTAAAGGAGGATAAAATCTTTTCACCCAAGAAATGTTATTATTCTCCTAAGTAATTTATTTTAGTAAGAGCTTCATAAAGAGGCTCTTTTTTTATTTTTATTGAACCTCGATTTTTCCGGAATTATTTCTGGCAATATGTTTACCTTTACCGCGATAGTAAAAGTTTAATCGGATTGTCCGGTACAGTTTTGATAAACTTGCCGTAATAACGAATAATAATTAAAAATCAGGAATGGCAAAATCACAGCAAAGCTTTAATAAGAGTGAGAAAGAAAAGGCAAAACAGAAAAAAAGAAAAGAAAAAGAGGAAAGAAAATTAGAGAGAAAATCTAATCAGAATAAAGGATTTGATGATATGATTGCCTATGTTGATGAAAACGGCATGATAACATCTACACCACCGGATCCGTCCAGGAAGAAGAAAGTAATTGCAGATAATATTCAGATAGCCATCCCAAAAGAAGAAACTTCAAAAGATACCGCCATCATAAGAACAGGAATTGTAACATTTTTTAATGAAACCAAAGGTTTTGGTTTTATCAGGGATTCCATTACACAGGAAAGTATTTTTACACACATTAATGATCATCTCGATACTATTAAAGAAAACAATAAAGTTACTTTTATGATTGAAAAAGGCATGAAAGGTCTAAAAGCTATCGAAGTTAAACTATTGAAATAGATACTTCTATTATTTTTTTCTTATATTTGCAGTAAATTCAACAAAAAATTATCAATTTAAATTTTTATAACATGAAAGAAGGAGTAGTAAAATTTTTTAATAACACCAAAGGATTTGGGTTTATAAAACAATCTGATAACGGTGAAGACATTTTTGTACATCAAACCGGTCTTATCGACGAAATTCACGAAAACGACAAAGTAGAATTTGAAGTAGAAAATGGCAAAAAAGGATTAAATGCTGTAAAAGTAAAGGTTATTCACTAAACAATCCATTACTTATTAATATATAAGCTATTCTGAAAAGGATAGCTTTTTTTATTTCCTTTAATGTGATTCTGCGGAACTGTCAATTAAGAAAAGTTCCAGAACGAGAATTAATTTTACTCATGAAATATTTTAAATACAATAAATGAGTTTTACCAATTATTACTATAATGTAACCAACCATTACGCAATCGTTTCCATTTATTACTTTAATTTATAAAAAAATCAAAACAGTTTCTTAGAGAATATTAAATTAATTGAATATCCTTATTTATAACTAAATTTTCCATAACACGTATTCTCAACTGCTGCAACCATTAGCCTATCAAATAAATTTTCTCCAAAATACCTTCGATTTGTTTTATAGCAAAATTCATCAAGATAGTTTTGCAAATAAGTGTCTTTAATATTGCAATCCACAATTGTCCTGAATCTTTGACTATATTCTTTAATGCATTAATTAAAATTATTTGAGCTTCAGGGTGTAAATGCTTTTCAGGCTCGTCAATAATTATAATACTTTCTTTTATATTGGTTCTCGTATTATTATCTAAAAGAAAAAACAAAATAGCATAAGCAATAATATCTGTTGTCCAGGCGATAATAAAGAAGTTTTAAAAGGAATATTATCAAAATATAGTACACTTTTAAAATCTTTATTTTTGTTTTGTTTATATGTAAATTCTTTTCCTAAAAATTGCCTTACATAACTCTGAAAAGAAATGAAAAGTTGATTGGATTTTTTTGTTTTTATTTCTTCGTTTATCTTCTCAAGATTATCTGGATAATCTAAATAAAGATCTATTCTTTCTTTTATCGTTTCACTAGAAATTTTTTCGAAGTAATTAATTGTATTCTCTGTAAATAATTCACTAAATTCATTAAAATTGCCTGCTTTACTTTTATTTAAATAGGAATTATTAAGTATATCTTCAAAAGTTATTTCCTTATCATTTAGTGTTTTTAATGTTAATTGGTCTTTTATTTTGTTTACTTCTTCGAGGTTTACAACTTTTATAGATGACCTAACTTTTTCAAGAAAATATTTTTCATTTTGACTTTTTAAAGTTTTAATTTGATTTTCAATTTCTACAGACTTTATTTTATTAATATTTGTCCTATTTAACAAGTTAAATTGTTCTTGTAATTTTTCAATTTCATTTTTATAAGGAGAGTTTTTTTTATCTGATATTTTTGAAATATTACCATTTTCAATTTCTTTGTATGTAATATTTAAAGTAATATATTCTTCAACAATCTTTAATATTCTTGATTTACCAGTTCCATTCTTACCAATTAAAGCAACCACAGAACCTAAGTTCTTTTTAGTTAAATCTATTTCATTTAAACCTTTTTGTTCAGTATATTTCTTTTCTAACTTTATTTTTGAAATTCTCATATCTTATTTTTTTTATTTTAAATAATTATTTTATAATTTTACTAGCAAACTTAAAGAAAACGAACAACTTTCAATAATTATTTACACAACTTTTTTATAAAACATTTGTATAAATAGTTAATATAATGTATATTTGCAACAGATTTTAAAAATTAAAATTTAAATATAAATTGAATGTCTGCTAGAAAAGACATAATAGAAGTTAAAGCAAGCACTCCAGTACTTAAAAAGATTGTTGATCGAAAACAAGCGGTTAAAGGATATCTTGATGGAACATTGTCAAAAAAAGAAATCGAGGCAAGAGGCATTAAATTTGTTATCCCCGCTTCCTTTCCTAATAGATAGTAAAGATCAATTAATTTCATTCAAAGATTCAAATGGGAATCTTTATAAAGCAACCTTTTCACCTGTTGAAATTCCTGACGATAAAGAATTGAATAAATTTCAATTACTTGAATTTTCATTTAATTCTAAGAAAATTAAAGGCGGAAATTGTGAGTTTGTTTTTCACACTATTGCTCATATTTTACTTATTGCTACTGAGAATCCAAATATTATTATCAGTTTTTATTGTTCAATGGAGGACTCAAGAAGTTTAGCTCGTTTAAAACTTTTTACTAAGTGGTTTAATCTACTTAATGTTAAGAATTATTCTTTAAAAAAGTATCATTTAAAAGATAGTTTATTGGAATATTACGGAGGATTAGTATTTAATAATCTCCTAATATCGGATGATATTATAACTAAAATAAATAAAGCTGCACTTAGTTATTCAAACAAAGTGGAGATAGACAGTACATTTTGATTAGATTTCTAAATTTTAAGGAAGAATTTTAAATATCTCTATTAATAAAGTACATTTTAATTAATTCTGTGTGCTCGCCTGTCCATAAGGCGGGCCAGTACAAGCTGTGAATGAATAAGGCTTTAGAAAACAAGGTGAAAGTTTACTACGAGCCGTAGTTTTTCTAAGCCTTGAACAGAGCGGGCTGAAGCATCTTATGGACTAGCGTTTTTGCTTACTTTTTAGGCAATGTAAAAAGTAAGAGATGATATTGAAGAATTCCAATCTTAATGAGCGTCACATAGAAAAATGCGAATATAAGACTTAAGGCAAATAGCATTTTTTGTATGCAAGCGAAAGAATCAAAATAAAATTTTTTGTGCGATGGGAAAGAGAGAATTTTTAAATGGGCTGCATATAAATTCGTGTAAAAAAATCTGTAAACCTGAGTTCGGGATAAGTTGTTAAACGAAAAATGTTAATAGCTATTTGATTTACAGCATTATAATAGCATTGGAATTGATTATATTTGTATTGCAAAACAACAAATTAAAAATCAAAACCAATGCT
>JBBIRU010000033.1:0-63120 GCA_037441645.1 Bacteroidota bacterium | reverse complement strand
TGTAAATGTTGTTTTTACCCTTCTAAATAAGAGCAGTTACAACATGTGATTTGTAATGCCTTATTTAATAAAGGGTTAAATATCTTTTTCCATTGCAAAAATAGCTAAATATCCTTAATGCTTTCCATAATTCCCTTATTTTTGCTTTTCTCACTACCGTAAATAATCTCACAATACCTGTTGTATATTTGCTGAGAAAGCGAAATGTATTCTGTTCCCTTATATCCTTGCGTTTGCTCTTTCGATATGAATTCATTTGCTTTAGCATTTGTAATTTGAGGCAAATTTGTAATACTAATGGAAGGAAACTGAGAGTGCGAAAATGCATTTCTTACTTCACGCACAAAATCTAAATCGTTATTAACAAATCTTTTCTTTAACCATTCGACAAACACTTTAAATTGCACATTATTGAATACCTCATCCCCTTTGTTAATTTTCTCTGCTCGTTTATCTAACTCAATTTTGATAATCCCTTTTAAATCCTTTTCACATATTACTTTCTCTATATCAAAAATATTGTCGAATATTTTTTCCCTAATACGGTTGTATTCCAGCAATTCATATTCTATTAAAGTAAACGGAATATTTGTTTTTGTCTTCAAAATATCCGGCAATGGCAGGAATGCGCCTGTCTGTCACAAAACGTTTCATACGGCCATAATCTTTAAGTGTCCACCTGTAGCCTACTCTATTCTCTTTATTTTTCTTTTTTTCCTGTTTACTTAAATTTTTCCATGCTATTACTTTGTCAATATTCTCTTGTGTGTCCTCGGCTTTTATTGTGCAATATGTTTTATTCTCTTTAATATTTATAATTTTTTGCTCAAAACATATTGGTATATCTAATGGTTTATTTTGAGAAAACGGATTATGAAACTCTTTAAGTAAAATATCATCTGTTTTTCTTTTTTTATCGTCTTTTCCAAATAATGTTTCATCATCAGTTATCAATGTTTCAATCATCAGTCGCATAACGCGGTCTTTGGTCTGAATAAAACGAATATATTTTTCATTAGCTTCAACATTTTTATCATACCTGTCTTTTAGTTGTTTGCTATTTAATCCTTTAACGGAGAATTCCCGTGTAGTATATTTAGCTTCTTCATATTTGTTTTCAGCATTCTCCTTTTGCTCTTTTTTATCATAACTCCTTTCATAATCATAAAAAGGTTGTGTATCGCCGGTCAAAAACTTTTGTAAAAGTACCGAGAATGTATCTTTCGATGATTTTTCTATTTTCAACCTGTTTTTTAATTCAGTATTTAGTGTTTCATCAAACAAAGAGGTCGGAAGATTTACCGGTAAAGTAGCTTTTGTTTTAAGCCATTCTTCAAAAGTTGCATCTTTTTGTCGCCATTTCTCATATACAAGAGGTATTTTATCGTTTTTAACGGGTAGCCGATACCTTTTGGCTGGCTCATTCTTTTCAGGTAAAAGTGTTTTATTTATCCAATTAATTTTTGCAATAAAATAAATCTGATAAAAAGCAATAAGTCCGTTCGTTTTATCTAAACTTGTGTAAAAACTACCATCTGGCTTTTTGAATTTATTAAAAAATAAATCACCGTTTTTTACCAGGTTTTCACTTAGAAACACATGTCCGTTCTTATTATCAAATAAATTAAGTTCCTTGCAGAGTTCAACCATGTTATCTTTTTCTAATCCGAAATAAGCAATTTTGTTTTGCAATTTATTAAAATATGGAGGTGTGATTTTATCTTTGCACTCTTTTGTGATAATCATTTTAATAATATCACGTGTCAGGAAAGTAGCCAGTTCGCCATATTTTACCTTGTTACCAGATTCGTTTAGCTGCATCTCCAATTTGTGCATCATCTCTTTGGCCTGTTTTTTTTCCTGCCGTATTTTATAATGTATAATCTTTTCGTCAGATGGGGGCGAAATTTTCATTAATTCATCCTTTACACGTGAAGGTAACTGACTATAAACCAGTTTTTCATTTTTCAGAAGAGGAATTAAAACTTTCTGTCTGTCCTTAATGTACCTTTGGTAATCTTCTCTTAATTCATTTTCGCTTTTATTAAATACTTTTTTACCATTCTCAAAAACAAATTCGCCATTTACTTTTTTTGCTTTGGGTTTATCAGGAAATGCTACTGAATAGTCAATCAATTTCCGGGTAAAAGGTTCTATATTATAATTTGCTTTATTTTTTATTGCTTCCAACAGTTCTGCATTTAATATTGATGTATTTGTTGTCTGAATAAAATCTTTGATTAATTTTTCAGCTTTTTGTGGCAATAAATATTGTAACAATGCCAATTTGGGCAGGTCGTGAATACTTAAATATCCTGTTGAAAGATTATTTGTATTTTTTGATGATAAATCCATATACCTTATTTTATTCTCGTCACTCAATAAAACAAAGGCAATTTTATTACTCTCCTCACTAAAATTATAATGTGGCGCGTATTGTTCAAACCCGATTGCTTCCGGTGCTGATTTTTTTAATTCTGTAAAAGTTTTTTCTTCGTTATCAAAATCAGAAAGTTTACCAAAAGCATTAATGATTTTAGTAACTGTCCGGTTTTGTGGTACATTCAAAATAGTTTTATCATACTTTCTCAATTCTAATTTACCTAATGTAATCTGAAAACGGACATTTTCAAATACATTAGTTTCTTCCAGATACCTTAGGGCAAAATACGGGAAACGGTCACTGTATCTTACCTGCTTTGTTAAATCACGTATTGCTTTATCTAAAAGAACCTCGTCAATTTCCGTATAATTCAGACTATTATTGAGCACATTATTACTTGCTGTTTCGTCCAACTCAGGTTGAAATTTCTTTTTATCATTTTCTGTAAGATGGTCAAAAAGCTCTTTTGGGCATTTTTCCAACTCGGTTAACATATCCAGAAGTAATTTTTGTTTTGGATTTTCGTTACCGAGACGATCGTCTGGCAGTCGCAATGCATAAGCTGAAAAAGCCTGTAAGGTAGCTTTAAAGGATGGAGTGCTTTCATCTTTAAAGCCTTTAAACTTCTTTAAAAATTTAAATGCAAATTGTCGTTCTAAAAACAAACAAATGAAGAAATACATACCATTATCGGTAAGCTCTGTATTGTTGTTATTTGCCAAAACATGGTAATAGTCCAAATGCTTATAATCCTTTTCTGATGGATTTTTTTCCTGTTTAGGATCGGCTGTATTTCTTAAAAATGAAAACCTTGGTGCATGCCTGAATAAATTATCCAATTCGGGGCCACTCCAAAAGTGAATATCTTTTTTACGTTCAACCTGGTTTCCTTCATTGTCTATTGCTAAGTAATGAGTATAATCATTTCTTAGTTTTTCCAATTCTGTTAAAGCAAGTGTCAGAAATATATGTAAACCATTAAAATCAACATCCTGTCGAATTTTTAAATCAGGATTATGTTGCTTTGAGAACAACTTAATAAGAGGCAAATGATGACGTTTTAACAGGTAGTTAAATACACGCATGCGGTAATCTTCGTATTCCTTTTTTTCAGGATTAAAAATATTAAGTAAAAAAACTTTTTCACTACTCTCAGGTTTCTTTGAATCATAATGAATTTTACCATCATCATTTAATTTCTCAAACCTCAAAGAGCTAAAAACATCGGTCAAATGATTATTTAACAAAAACATATTGTGTCGTGCCATATTTAAATATGCCCCAAAATACTGAGGGTCGTTACCCCAGGTTCTTCTGCTTTGTTCCTGAATTTCGACTGTTTGTTCTTTGTTTAAGTTTTCCATAATCTTCAAAATTTATTGTTAGTTTTTATTTTCGTTCTGATGAATTCTTTCAACATAATAGCTCCACAAAATTTTATCAATATATTTTTCCCTTAGCCAGCGTGCAACGGGTATAATTATAAAAAACAGGATCAGATTAATTACCATAATCCATGTTGCCGTTTCTTTTTGCTCGCATGTATATTCTTTACAAAATGAAATTACCATGATTGCCATTGATACCGGAACCAGAAACAGCGAAATGGTAAACATATTCCTGAACCAGAAGTACAGGCTCTGAAAGTTTTTTGCAGCCGAAATCTTATCGTTCACTTCGAGATAATAATAGGCAAAATCGAAAAGATCGTTTTCTGCTTCTTTTGTTTTTACAGGTTTTTCATCGTGTTTTCTTAACCGGATATATTCGGCATTTAAAAAAGGAATTGTTTTTTGAATAAATTCATTTTTTGCCGATATTTTCTGCACAGCCGGCATGATAATATTTTTAAACCATTTAAAGCGTTTTATTTTAAAAAGCCGGAAAGTAAAAACATGAATAAATATTCCAACAAACAGGGAGATACACAATAATATCATGTTTTCGCCAAAGTTGCCATCCATGTTAAAGGGGCTTTCGCATCCGAACACACGAACCGAATACAATTGCACAATACCGATTAAGAGAAATCCCGGTAATAAGAACGAAAGGATTTCGTAAAATGAGAATTTTTCCATAATTATTTATTTTTCACTGGTTAGTAAAGTAAAAATAATACAATAATTATTAATTAAATAAAATGTTTTGAACAGAATGTTGCCTTACCGCGCCATAAGCACGATTGCTAACATAACGGCTTACAGATTGTTTTAAACAAAGCCGGGGTTAATAACAGGTTTATAAATGCAACGTGCTGTGAATACTTGTTACCTCATCAATAATAATCCCGTCGCGCATTACAAGGATACGGTCGGAGACATTGGCCAGTTCAGTATTATGTGTTACAATCACAAAGGTCTGGTTAAACCTTTCCCTTAATGATAACAACAAACTGAAAAATTCCTGGGTATTTGCGGTATCGAGGTTACCGGTGGGTTCGTCGGCAAGCACCACGCCGGGATTATTTATAAGTGCACGGGCAATGGCAATGCGCTGGTTTTCGCCCCCGGAGAGTTCGGAGGGTTTATGGTGATCGCGGTCGGATAAATTTAAAAACCCAAGCAGCTCTTTTGCCCTTTGTTCGGTTTCGTGCCTGGTTTTGTGAGCAATAAAGGCAGGGATACAGATATTTTCGAGGGCTGTAAATTCGGGCAATAAATGGTGAAACTGGAAAACAAAACCTATATTCTGGTTACGGAACCGGGCAAGTTGTCTTTCGTTCAGTTTCGAGATTTCGGTATTGTTCATCACAACTTTCCCGCTGTCGGGACGGCTCAGTGTTCCCAGGATCTGGAGCAGGGTGGTTTTTCCGGCACCGCTGGCGCCTACGATGGCAATTATCTCACTTTTTTCGATGTGAAGGTCAATGCCTTTTAACACTTTGAAATCGCCAAACGACTTTGTTATTCCGGTAGCGGTAATCATATTACAAAAGTAGGAAAGAAATTGAATAATAAAGAAGAACTTTTGAATTTAAGTCAGATGAAGGATTGTGCAAGGTCTACGACCTTGTATTTCTTTCCTATTTTTCGTGTTTCTATTATTCTGGAAGATCTACGATCTTTAAAAAATCTATTGAAATATTGAATAAACTTCGTAGAAGTTCCATAACTGTATTTACAACTCCTGTCCCTGAAATATTATCCTCGTAGAGAATACACGTATCATATCCGATGACAAGGACTATTACTGATGTTTCCCCTTTATAGTTATCTTTTACAATTATGAAAGTTGCTTCGACTTTGCTCAGCACAAGTCTACGAACTTCAGACAACTTTTTGAATGCTGTAAAAGAACCTCGTAGAGGTTCAGGAATTGTAATAACAACAATGTTCCATAAAATAAATATCCTCGTAGAGGATACACATATCATATCCGATAGCGATGTTTATTACTACTGTGCAAGGTCTACGACCTTGATGTTTACCTTTATGGCTATCTTTTTACAATTATGGAAGCTCTACGAGCTTCATAAATTTATTCAAAGAATTTAAGTCTACTTTGCTCAGCACAAGTCTACGAACTTCAACAAATTGTATGTAAATTTAAATAACTATTCCCAGATACCTGAAATTACGGCTGAACAATGTTTACATATGCCTTTAACCATGTTATTTTCAAGAACGTTAAAACCACTTCTTCTGACCAGTAATTTACCGCATTGTGAACAATAAGTATTTTCCCTGTTATTACTTCTCATATTTCCGGCATATACAAATTTCAATCCCCCTGATATGGCAATTTCTCCCGCTTTTAAGATAGTCTCTATGGGAGTATGTGCTTCATTATCCAATTTATACATTGGATGAAACCGGCTGAAATGAATGGGTACCTCTGCAAAACCATTCCCGAATAACCATTTACACATCTCCCGAATTGTCTGCATATTATCGGTCCAGTCCGGAATTATTAAATTGGTTATTTCGAGCCATACTTTATTTTCCTTCATTGTTTTCAATGAATCTAAAACAGGTTGAAGTGAACCCCCGGTAAGTTTTCTGTACATTGAATTGTCAAAAGATTTCAGATCGACGTTAACAGCATCGAGATACTTACATAGTTCACGTAATGGTTCTTTATTAATATACCCATTGGAAACCATTACATTTTTAATTCCTTTTTCTTTTGCCAGGCGGGCTGTCTCCAGCATATATTCGAAAAAAGCCACCGGCTCTGAATAAGTATAGGAAATGGATTGGCAATTTTGCGTGACGGCTGATTCTACCAGTTCTTCCGGCAAAATGTTAAACCTGGAATTAATGCTGGGCCCGTATTGCGAAACAGAAAAATTCTGACAGTTCAGGCAGTGGAACGTACATCCTTCTATAGCTACTGAAAGTGTATTTGTTCCCGGTAAAAAATGAAACAACGGTTTTTTCTCAATGGGATCAATGCTGAGTGAACAAAGATTTCCCCATGCTTTAGTATATAATTCGTTACATTGATTAAACCGGGTTTTACAGATGCCGGTTTTCCCCTCTGCCAAAACACAGACGTGGGGACAAAGAAGACATCTGACTTTATCTTCCTGTTTTTCATAATATAGCGCCGGATGTGAAATCATTTACATGTGATCTAAAAGTTCGCCATCCGTAGTAAGGTAATTTTCATAGCACTGTGCAGTAATGCATGAATGAACAGGGAGAACGGCTACCAGTCCGCCAATTTTCAGCGAACGGATAAAATCAGTTGTACCGTGCACAATTCCGTGTTCCTGTGACAGGTTTTTTACAAATACTCCTTCAACCGGTAAACCCCACCCGTTCTCGTGAACAGGGCAAATTAAACCATAATTTCTTTCTCCATTTTCATTCGTAACAAATTCCTTTGATAAATGAATCGCCCCGCCATATATGATGAATTCATTTCTTTCGGGGTGAATATCAATCACGGGGCAAAAAACGGAAACTGCAATATCACTGGTTGAACAGATTCCTTTTGAGGACTGCATAACATCATAAAATACAAAATTCCCGGGACGGATTTCGTCCACTCCTGAGAAATTATTAACAACGGAACAACATGGCGTATCTCCCGCCGAAACAATAAAGT
The DNA here is from genome assembly GCA_037441645.1 of Bacteroidota bacterium. Classification (GTDB taxonomy): domain Bacteria; phylum Bacteroidota; class Bacteroidia; order Bacteroidales; family GWA2-32-17; genus GWA2-32-17. The sequence goes on along the minus strand of JBBIRU010000033.1, from coordinate 55,685 downwards.
TCCCGAAGCAGGCCAGGGACTGCTTAATAAATTGTAACTTTGTTATGGAATCTTCCCATAAACCGGGAATCCCGGTTATATCTGCACTATAAGAATTGCCGAAATGCGAAAGAATTCCTTTCACCACGAGATTTTCATTAATACAGAGCAACTGAACCGCTTTTATAATTTCTTCGGTATTTTTATAATGAAAGCCAGACCTGGGATATCCTGTATCGATCTCAACATATACGTCCAGTGGAAAATTTATCTGCTCTGCCAGGTATTCGCATGACTGATAGCTGGAAGCAAGTATCCCCAACCTGGCTTTCCCGGGAAAATTTAAAAGATTCCGGATCTCACGCGGGTTAAACGGAAAAGCAATTACAATGTCGTTCCAGCCATCAGAAATAAAATACTCAGCCATCAAAACAGATGAAACTGTGATTTTATCTACCCCAAGATCCCTGAACCACTTCCCGATTTCTTTCGACTGGTGTGTTTTAAAATGAGGACGGAAGCCTGCATTTGAGGCTTCCGTCTTCCTGATCATATTTTCTATATTCCTATAACAAATAGTCTTATTTAGAATAAGGGTGGGCCTGATAATTTCATTTAAATTCATCTTTATTTTACAAAATCATTATCTTTCCATGTACCTGTCTTTTTGGTTCCGTCTTTATAGAACAATGTACCCTGACCATTGTATTGCCCGTTTTTCCATTCGCCTATATACTTATTCCCATTTATAAATTTATAGGTACCAACACCTTCGTAGGTTCCGTTCTGAAATCCGCCGGTATATACGTCGCCACTTTTTAAAGTATATGTACCCTGGCCGTCGTAATTGCCATTTTTAAATGTTCCTTCGTATTTATCGCCCGACGAATCCATATACACGCCAAAACCATTATTGCAGTCGCCGTTTATACAGCCGGTAGCGGAAGATTTATCTCCCATGAATACATTATTTTCCCATTTACCCGATTGTTTTGTTCCGTCTTTATATAACAATGTTCCTTCGCCGTGAAAAAGGTTATTCTTAAACTCTCCTATGTACTTATCGCCATTGGCATAGGTAAAAATTCCCTGGCCGTCGAAGCTGTCATTAACAAATTGCCCTGTATAAACATCGCCATTGGCATATTCATAGGTTCCCTGGCCGTCCTTCCTGTCGTTTTTCCAGTCGCCGGTATATTTTGCGCCGGAAACAAAGTAATTCACTCCTTTACCGGTTCGTATCTGGTTTACCCAGTTTCCTTCGTAGCGCTCGCCTGAATCGAATACAAAGACTCCGTAGCCATTATCGCAATTACCTGAAAGGCATCCTGTTGTTATTGTTTTTTTATCGGTACCCTGGTACAAATCGTTAAGCCAGTAACCGGTCTTGGTTGTTCCGTCTTTATAATAGTTTGTTCCGAACCCGGAACGGAGATCGTCTTTCCATTCGCCTATATATTTTTCTCCGCTTACAAAATAATTTGTTCCCTGTCCTCCCCTTTTATCGTTTTTCCAGTAGCCTTCGTATTTTTCTCCATTGGGCCACACATATACTCCGTAGCCATCGGAACAGTTCCCTGTGATACAACCGGAAGCCGAAGAAGCATTATCAACATATTCGTTATCCTTCCAGGTACCTGTTTTGGTCGATCCATCGGCATAGGTATAGGTTCCCGTGCCGTTTCTTTTACTGTTTTCCCAGTTGCCTTCAAATTTATCGCCGTTGTTCCAGACCATAACACCATACCCGTTAAACCTGTTGTCTTTAAAAGATCCTGTATATTTTTCCCCGTTAGCCCAGGTGTAAGTTCCCTGCCCGGAACGCATACCGCCTTTCCAGTAACCTGTATATTTATCGCCGGAATAATCGCTGTCATCGCCCCAGACATAGGTTCCATACCCTTCATCACAATTCCCGACAGTACATTTACTCGTTGTTTGCGCAGACAGATGAGTTATACATATAAATGCCCATACAAAAATTAAAAGTGTTTTCATATATTCCGGTTTAAAAGTGTTTGAATTCTTTACGTTTATATTTTCTGACAGAGGAATACAACTCCTTATTGGTAAGATTCTTCTTCAGGAATTTACGCAAATCGCAGGTAGATTTAAATTCACGGTTCACCCTGGAAGAATAAAACGAATAAAAAGTCAGTGTATCATTATTCAGTTCGAAAGGATAAATCAGGTATTCTTCCTTTTCATTCATTGAGGGAGAAAGTACCTGGATATTGGCAATTTTTTGTTTCCCGATATTTGAAATAAAACCACGATAGGTACCCATATCTTTTACCTGTACTTTACCGGAATCATCAAGTTTTAGCGCCTGTAATAAGTATTCTTTTTTATTAAAGGGCATGATGGCAATCATGTGAGTATCCAATTGCAGATTACTGGTGGCAAAATTCTGTATGCTGACAGCTTCCCAATATCCCACCAGGTTTGTATCAATATACGAATGACAGGCTTTTCCGGCAGGATATTCCGAACTTAAATCGTCGCACGAAAAAAGAAAAAAGGGAATAACTATCAACAGCAGGTATTTTTTCATGAAAGGAAAATTTATGTAAAAATAAAAAAAATCCTGTCCCAAAAAAATACACTATATAAGCTTTTTAATATCGCTGATAATTTTATTTGCCAGTTTATCTGCTTTCGGTGCAGTACCCGATTCGGCATAAATCCGGATTACCGGTTCGGTATTCGACCTGCGGAGATGAACCCATTCATTTTCAAAATCGATGCGTAAACCATCCGCCAAGTTACATTTATTCTTTGAATAAAGTGCATGTACTTTTTTTATCAGTTTTTCCGTATCGATGCCTTTTTTAAGTTCGATTTTATTTTTCGAAATAAAATAACCGGGGAAGGTTTTTCTTAACCGGGAACATTTTTTACCGCTTTTTGCCAGTGAGGTTAAAAACAAGGCTATTCCGACCAGGGCATCGCGGCCATAATGCAGTCCGGGATAAATCACCCCGCCGTTACCTTCGCCACCAATAACCGCTTTTGTTTCTTTCATTACTTTAACAACGTTCACTTCACCTACCGCCGACGCCGTGTATTTCTTTTTATATTTTTCCGTAATATCCAGTAATGCTCTTGATGAGCTCATGTTTGAAACGGTATTCCCGGGAGTTTTTGAAAGAACATAATCGGCTACTGCAACCAGGGTATATTCCTCTCCGAAGAAAGTTCCGTCTTCGCAGATAAAAGCCAGCCTGTCAACATCGGGATCGACCACTATGCCCAGATCGGCTTTTGATTTAACGGTCATTTTAATGGTTTCCGCCAGATGCTCAGGCAAGGGTTCGGGATTATGGGCAAAATGTCCATTAGGAATATTGTTAATTTCGATGATTTTTGCAACTTTCAATGCTTTTAACAGTTCTTTTACTGCCGGTCCGCCTATAGAATTAATGCCATCCACAAGGATATTGAATTTTGCTTTTGCAATGGCTTTTGTATCGACCAGTGGCAGGGAAAGGATTTTATCGATATGTTTTTTTGTGTAATCTGTTATATTTTTTACTTCGCCGAGTTTATCGACTTCTGCAAAAGAAAATTTTTCACCGGCTGCTATAGAAAGAATTTCTTTACCATCGGTATCGGAAACAAATTCTCCTTTGTTATTAAGTAATTTTAAGGCATTCCATTGTTTGGGATTATGGCTGGCAGTAATTATTATTCCTCCCGATGCTTTTTCCATTATGACTGCCATTTCTACGGTAGGAGTGGTTGCCATGCCCAGGTCTGAAACCTGAATTCCGCAACCGGCAAGGGTCCCCGTAACCATTCCTGAAACCAGTGAACCTGAGATTCGTGCATCGCGGCCAACTACAACTGTAACTTTTTTTGTCTTCGTTTGTTTTTTTACCCATTCTGCATATGCTGCGGTGAATTTCACCACGTCCAGAGGGGTAAGATTATCGCCTGCTTTACCGCCAATGGTTCCACGAATTCCGGATATAGATTTTATAAGTGTCATGACAATTATTTTTTACAAAATTGAAAAATAATTTTAGAAATTAATTCAACGGTTTCCTTTTTCTGAGATAAAGCACATCGCCTGCTTCGGGTTTATAATCTTCGGATAAATTGTTTTTCTGCGCCAGCTTCTTTAGTTTTATTCCATAATACTGCGACAGGGAATACAATGTCTCGCCTTCTTTAACGGTATGCGTATTTTTTCCGAATTCAGCTTTGTTGCGTTTGGGCTGGATATATAAAACCTGTCCTTTTCGCAGCACAGAATCTTTTGTAAGATCGTTATACCGGAGAATTTCCCATGCAAACATATCCATGCCACGAGCTATCAGGTCGGGCGTATCGCCTTCTTTTACAATAATGTATTTTATACGATTACGTAATTTCACCTCATACCCGCTTATTGAAACACCAAAATTATCAGGATCGTTCAGGTGTTGCCTGTTTCTCCTGTCTTTCGGTTTTCCTGTTCCGGAGCTATCGGGTTCCTGGCGATGAACTTTAATGCCCTTATCGTATTCGTATAACTTGTTATCTTCAATTATTTTAATCAGGTACTCAGGATATTTTGGGTTGGTGGCATAGCCAGCTTCCTTCAAACCTTTTGCCCACTTTTTATAATCGTAGGGGTTGAGCTGAAACAGTGCCGAATATCTTTTTGTTTTTGAAAGAAAGTCACTGTGATCTTTAAAAGATTCTTTGGCATTTGAATATTTACGGAAACACTCTCCCTTCTGATCATCATCCTGGTACATCCTTTCTCCTGCCCATGTACTGTGGCATTTTATTCCGAAATGATTGTTTGCTTCCCTTGCCAAGGTGGAGTTTCCATCGTCCGATTCGAGGCAGCCCTGTGCTAAAGTAATACTTGCAGGAATTCCGGTAATCTTCATCTCTTTTATTGCTATATCGCTGTATTGCAAAATATAATCGGCCCTGCTGATACGCTTTTGCTGAGCCATAATAGAAAATGACAAACTGAAAAACAGTAAAATTGTCAGAAATTGCTTCATCCGTTTAAATTTCAGAATAAAATTAACTAGCAAACCAAAGCAGAAATTGAAAATTTTAAATTTTTATAAAGAATATGATGTTGAAATCGGGAAAAAATTTAAAAATTGATTCATTATCTTATAACATCTATCAGAAGATATTCCATTTATTTTCATAAGATAACTTCAAGATTAAGTTTATACTAAAATATGTTGTATCTTTGCTTAATTCAATCTCATTGTTGTGTGAAACAAAAAAAGATTTCCTTTCAATACACCGAGTTTACTTCGGAAAATGAACTTAGTTCAGAATTAAAAGGATTAGCCGCTTCGGCCAGAAAAATTGCAAAAAAAGCGTATTCTCCTTATTCAAAATTTAACGTGGGGGCCGCCATTTTACTTGAAGACGGAAACGTTATTACCGGGAACAACCAGGAAAATTCCGCCTACCCCTCGGGCCTGTGCGCCGAACGCGTAGCCCTGTTTTATGCCAATGCACAATATCCGGATGTTTCCATTAAAACCATCGCCATCGTTGCTTATAACAACAAAGAAGAGACAGAACTCCCGGTTTATCCGTGCGGAGCCTGTCGCCAGGTTATTATCGAAAGCCAGCAACGTTTTAACAAGCCCATTCAGCTTTTATTTATCGGGAAAAAACACATTCATTTTGTTGAAAACGCCTCTCACCTTCTGCCGCTGGAATTCGACAAAGATTCGCTGAAAAAATAACCGGAAAATTTCAAGACCCAGATATCAATCTCCGAATTCCAATGCCTGACACTCTCATTTCTTTCAAAAATTAACTTTAGCGCCACGGCCTAACTTTAAACTTTAAATACTTCAAACTAATTTATTTACTATAGCTTCAGGAAGGATTTTATCTCAGCCAGGTATTTTTCTTTATCAACGGAAAGATTATTCTCACCGGTAGAGTTTTTAACAGTATAAACAGTTGTTACGTTACTCCTTATTTTTGCAAGTTCTTTAATATCTTTAGGAGTATAAACGGGATCTTTGTCGCCAACGATTAACATTACACCGCTAAGCTGGGCTCCCTTGCTTTCAAGCGCGTACTGCGGTTCACATTCAACTTTATTATAACCAAGCGGAATTAATACTTCTTCGTTTTTTGCTTCTTTCATTCTGGTTTTAGCCAGTTCGAAAGTGGAATATGGTGAGTCGGCAATCACCGTTCCCAGGTTACGGTTTGCAGCAACAGCAATAGATAATCCTGCACCAATTCCTACTCCATATAAATGGATTTTTGGGATACTTGTTTTTTCCTTTTTCAGATAATCAACCACGGCATTCAGATCTTTTTCGAATTGGGCATAAATATAAAATTTGGGTTTTATTTCAAAGTCGCTGCTGGCGCCATAACCACGGTAATCATAAGTCAATACATGATATCCGAGAGAAAGAAAAACACTTACCTGCTCCATTAAATCTGCCATATTCCCGTTTCCATCATCACTCAACACCATTATTTTATAAGAGGTTTTAGCAGATGGGAAATACCATGCATTGAGCATCATCCCGTCATCCGATTTAATTTTAATTTCTTCGAAGCTCATTCCAAAATCCGAGGGTTTTACGCTATATGTTCTCACCGGGTTCAGGGCAAAAATCTGTGCCGAAACAAATAAGCAAAAGATAGTGACAAAATATTTCATAATCTAAAATTTTATTATTGGCCTAAAAGTAAAAATTTGACGATAGATTCGGAAAATATTTTCCCGTGAAATTATAAACATTTACGCTTCTGACTGTATTACAAAAAGAAACATTTATTTAAAAAAACATAAAAGAACTTTTCATTCGTTCGATTTTTCAATTGCATTTACCTGCTTTTTTGTATTTTTGCACCCTTATAAAAATATTTAATGGACAGGAATACTATTATTGGAATTATTTTAATTATTGGCATTTTCATCATTTTTGCCGTAGTTAACCAGCCCTCCCAAGAGGAATTAGCCAAATTACGTTTAAATGACTCACTCGCTCATGTTCAGGACTCTATAAAAACAGTGGAAGCACTTAAACAATCAAATGCAGTTAATAGCACTCCCGTTATCGCTTCTTCTGATTCGGGTTCATCTGTTTCTTCCGATTCTCTGAAAGAAAAAAAATTTGAGGAACTTTATGGTGAATTTGGCAAGGATGCTGAGGGAAAGAATAAATTTTACACCCTCGAAAACAATAAAATTAAAGTAACCTTCTCTACCCTGGGCGGAAGACCTTATTCCGTTCAGTTAAAAGAATATCAGACCTATGACTCGCTCCCACTCATTTTATTTGACGGAGATTCAACTATTTTCGGGTTAAACTTCTTTTCACAGAACAGAAGCATAAAAACCAATGATCTTTTCTTTACTCCGGCAAATAATGATACTGTTTTAAAAGCCGATAAATCTTCACAGAAAGTAGCTATGCGTCTGAACGCTGATTCAGCCAGTTATCTCGAATACATTTACGAACTGGAGCCAAATTCCTATAAATTAAAATTTCAAATCAATACCGTTGGTTTTAATAAAATTATCAGTAATCAATCCAATTACCTTGTTTTAAACTGGGATGCTTATATTCCCCAGCAGGAGAAAGGGCATGATTTCGAAAATAATTATACCACCATTTATTATAAATACACCGACGATGATGTAGATTATATTTCAGAAACTAAAAACGGAAAAGAAGATTTACGCACAAAAGTTAAATGGATTGGTTTTAAGCAACAATTTTTCAGTTCGGTTCTTGTTGCCAATGATGCATTTCCAAGCGCAACCATTTCAACCGAAAAATATACAGGTACCAAAAAAAGATTTCTTAAAATTTTCCGGTCAGAAATTTCAATTCCCTTCGAATCAAAAGAAAAGGAATCGCGTGACATGACGTTCTATTTTGGCCCTAATCATTTTCAGACTCTCAGCGCCCAAAACATTCCTGATCTTGAAAAACTGGTTCCTCTGGGCTGGGGAATATTCGGATGGATAAACCGTTTTGTGGTTATTCCTATTTTTAACTTCCTCGACAATTTTATCAGCAATTACGGTATAATTATACTTTTACTGACCCTGATTATTAAACTGGTTCTTTTCCCATTAACCTACAAATCGTATTTGTCTACTGCTAAGATGCGGGTTTTAAAACCCCAGATTGACGAGATTCATGCAAAAATCCCCAAAGATAAACCAATGGAACGCCAGCAGGCTACCATGGCTTTATATAAACGGGTTGGAGTAAGCCCCCTGGGAGGATGTTTACCAATGTTGTTACAAATGCCCATTTTATTTGCCATGTTCCGGTTCTTCCCTGCTTCTATTGAACTGAGGCAAAAAAGTTTTCTCTGGGCAACTGACCTTTCTTCTTATGACTCAATTGTTTCATGGGAAGGCAATATTCCGCTTCTTTCAAGTTTCTATGGAAATCATGTAAGTTTATTTTGTTTGCTTATGACAATAAGTACCATTATGTACACTTATATGCAGAACAAGATGAATCCCACCAGCATCAGTATGCCGGGAATGAAAGTTATGATGTATATGATGCCGGTAATGTTCCTGTTTATTTTCAACAACTATTCTTCCGGATTAAGTTATTATTATTTGTTAGCTAACCTCTTTACTTTTGCCCAGATGTATTTCATCCGTCGCTTTGTTGATGAAAAAGCTATTCTGGCAAAGCTGAACGAAAACAAGAAAAAACCCGAAAAGAAAAGCAAGTTCCAAGAACGCCTTGAATTAATGGCAAAACAAAGAAAACAGAAAAGATAACGCCCTTTTAATTTAATATTTTAAAGCAATAATAAAGAGGCAATAGGTTATAATAAAATAAGTTATAGTGTCAATTAAATAAATTTATAACAATTGACCAATAACTATCGACTTCTTGAGATTTGGTATTTGAAATTTGGTATTTGAAATTTAATTTAAGTATGACATTCTGGAAAGGATTTGGCATAGGGTTTAAAACATTTTTTGAAGCCATAGGTTTTGTCTTTTCTAAAGGTCTCTGGTGGACACTGGCTTTCCCTTTATTGTTTAATATTCTTCTTTTCTGGGGTGGAAATGAATTAGCTGATATGGGCATTCACAAGCTCCAGGCATATTTATTAGGATTGATTCACATGGAAAATGACGGAGGCTGGTTCGCTTCTGCAGTGAACGGTGTATTAACAGGCTTTGTCTGGGTTATCATTAAGATATTATTTTTCTCTCTTTTCACTTATTTCGGCGGATATATCATCCTTGTTTTTATGTCACCTGTTTTTGCCTACCTGAGCGAAAAAACCGAAAAAATCTTAACCGGTAAAGAATTCCCTTTTAACGGGGAACAATGGATGCGCGATCTTGTCAGGGGAATTCTTCTTGTATTCAGAAATATGGGAATAGAATTAGCTATCATTCTGGGAGTTTTTCTTTTGTCGTTTATTCCCGTTCTCGGTTGGCTGTTTGCCATTTTCAGTACCGTAATTTTAGTATTCGTGTCGGCCTACTTTTACGGGTTTTCATATATGGATTACACTCTCGAACGGAAAAAACTTACTATCGGACAGAGTGTTCAGTTTGTACGTAAACACAAAGGAATTGCCATTGCCAACGGGTTAATTTTTTCTATTACAATGATTCTTCCTTTTTGCGGAACATTTTTAGCTCCCTTTGTAAGTATTTTTTCGGTAGTAGGGGCTACACTGGCTATTCAGGAAACCGAACAGGCTCATAAAAAAACATGAAATGATCCGCATATCAGCTGTTTCGTATTTAAATACTCTTCCGTTTATTCATGGAATTGAAAATTCCGGTTTTCTGAAATCCGATGAATATGAACTTCTGCGGGATATTCCTTCAGAATGCGCCTTAAAACTTGAAAATCAGACAGCCGATATTGTTCTGGTTCCCGTGGCAGCCATTGCAAATATGAAAAATGTAAACATTGTTACAGATTTTTGCATCGGGGCTACCCGGAATGTAATTTCTGTTTTATTGGTAAGCGATGTGCCTGTTGAACAAATCGAACATATATATCTTGACTATCAGTCGAGAACTTCTGTTAATCTTGTACAGGTATTGGCCAAGTATCACTGGAAAAAAGATTTTCAATGGCTGCATACTACACCCGGTTATGAAAATAAAATTGAAAAAAAAACAGGAGGTGTAATCATTGGCGACAGGGCATTGGAATTATCCGGAAAATTTAAATTCCGTTACGACCTTGCTACCGAATGGAATAATTTCACCGGGTTACCTTTTGTATTTGCCTGCTGGGCTAGCCGGTCAAAAATTGATAAGGACTTCCTGTCCAGGTTTAACAAAGCGCTTGAATGGGGCATTCAGCATTTAAATGAAATCCGTCCAGATTATCCGAATTTATCCAACTCGTTTATCCTTGAGTATTTTAAGAATAATATCGATTATATTTTCAACTCCCGGAAACACGACGGAATGGTGCTGTTCTTCAAATACTTAAACAAGCTCCCATAAACACTCCTGCCCTGTTTAAAAAAATCTCATCATTTTATTTCGTTAATATAAAGGCTTTCATTATCTTGCACACCTTATATTAATCTAATCAACGTGCTATGAATAAGCGAATTATCATTACCGGTATTATATTAACGATTTGTTTTTCATTTACCTTACCCACCTTTGCGCAGAAAGATGATGAAAAAGAAAACTTTACTTTAAAAATGACCCAGGCATGGTTTCGTTTCAATGAAGAAGATTATAACGGGGCGCTACGGATTTACCGTGAATTATATAAACACTATGCTGAAAATCCCCAGTTAAATTATAAAATGGGACAGTGTTTCATTGAACTCAATAAAATGGATACGGCGCTTTCTTATTTAAATGTTGCCATTGAGGCAGATACAACTATAAAGAACGAAGCTAATTTCCTGATTGGCAAAGCTTATCAATATATTGGCGATCTCGACAGAGCCATCGATTATTTTTACAAATACAAAAGTAAGCTGACGCCTAAACAAAATGAAAGAGACTTTGTAAATGTCCTTCTTCAGCAATGCCTTACTGCCAAAGAGCTTATGGGAAACCCGGTAAATGTAAAGATTACTAACCTGGGCACAAGCATCAACACCAAATATGTTGACGCCTGTCCCTCTATCACAGCTGATGGAAAAACCTTAATCTTCACAAGCCGCCGCCCCGAAAATACCGGGGGTAAAATTGACCCTTTTTCTGAAGACTACTACGATGACATTTATATTTCTTCTTATGATGAAAAGACAAAAGAATGGACTCCTGCAAAAAATATTGGCGCACCCATTAATACCGACGCTCATGATGCCAACATGAGTATTTCTCCCGATGGAAACACAATTTTTATTTATAAAAATGTAGCAAATATTACAAAAAGCGGCGACATTTTTTATTCAACCCGTAAACCTACCGGAGAATGGAATGACCCCCGTTCCCTGGAAGGAAAATATGTTAATTCAACCTATTTCGAAAGTTCAGCCTGCATCACACCCGACGGCAACACTCTTTTCTTTGTCAGCGAAAGAGAAAAGGAAGGATTCGGACACGGCGATATTTACATGGTAAAGAAAGAGGGAAAAGAATGGGGCAAACCTGTTAATCTGGGATCTCCTATCAATACGGTATATGATGAAATCGGTGTTTATATTCATCCCGATGGAAAAACGCTCTTCTTCAGTTCCAATGGACACAAAACCATGGGTGGTTACGATATTTTCATGAGTGTTCTGGGCGATGACGGCAAATGGAGCGAGCCAATTAATTTAGGTTACCCCATCAACTCTACAAGAGATGAAATTCATTTTGTATTGGGAACCGATCGCAGAACTGCCTATATCTCCAGTAACCGCGACGACAGCTATGGAAAGTATGATATTTATAGTGTAGATATGACTTATTACTTCAAATCCAACAAAGAAATCCCGGCCAATATTGCAACCGCCATTTCAGGCCCTCCCTTATCAATCTTAAAAGGAAAAGTAAGCGATGCCGAAACCAACCAGCCGATAAAAGCAAATATCATTATCAAAAATATGACTGATGATAAAACCCATATTACAGAATCAGATGAAAACGGCGAATATTTCATCACCCTTCCGGCCGATGTGAAATACGAAATCATTGTTAAAACAAAGGGATATAAAAATCTGGATGTTAAATTTAAATTACCTAAGGGCGAATCGGATACATACACCATGGTTAAACACCTTCTGTTAAACAAAGAATAAAAACAGGAACGATGTTAAATTTTAACATCGTTTTTTTTCGAAATTAACATGAAATTATTTTCCCGATTAATTTTGTTTCTCCTCCTGTCACTGTATATTTCTTTTTCTTTATTTTCCGCTTCCGCTAACCAGAATAATGTTCCTTCAAAACAAAAAATTGTCTACCAGTTTGACCTTTTACAGGAAATTGGACCATCGGCATGGCGCCAGACCCAGAAGGTTTTCGAATTGGCAAAGGAAAATAAAGCCGACTATATACTTATTCATATGAATACTTACGGCGGAGCTGTTGATGCTGCAGATTCAATCCGTACAAAAATTCTAAACAGTTCCATTCCTGTATATGTTTTTATAGATAATAATGCAGCATCGGCTGGCGCTTTAATCTCAATTGCCTGTAAAAAGATTTTTATGAGAAAAGGCGCCAATATTGGTGCGGCAACCGTTGTTACCGCCGATGGGAAAGCCGCTCCCGATAAATACCAGGCCTATATGCGCTCAACCATGCGATCCACCGCAGAAGCACACGGAAAGATTAACGTCATTGAAAATGGAGATACTGTTCAGAAGTGGTTCCGCGACCCGAAAATAGCAGAAGCTATGGTTGACCAGACTTTGGGTCTGCCCGGAATTATTGATACCGGTAAAGTAATCACTTTTACTACCCGGGAAGCCATAACATATGGGTATTGCGAGGGAGAAGCAGAAAATATTGAAGAAGCTCTGCGCCTGGCCGGGGTTTCCAACTATAAAATTATCCAATATAAGCCTTCTTTTACTGAATCAATCATCGACTTTTTAATCAACCCAATAGTGCAGGGAATATTAATCATGCTCATTATAGGTGGAATATATTTTGAATTTCAGACTCCCGGGTTTGGCTTCCCCATAGGAGCGGCAATTTTTGGAGCGGTTTTGTATTTTGCACCCCTGTACCTGGAAGGATTGGCAGAAAACTGGGAAATTCTTCTTTTCATTGGCGGTGTGATTTTATTATTACTGGAGATTTTTGTTGTTCCCGGGTTTGGTGTTACAGGAATTTCCGGAATTGTATTAATTATTGCAGGGCTGACCCTCAGCATGGTCGATAATATTGTGTTTGAAACAGACGGTTATGGAATTCCGGAAGTAACCAGGTCTTTATCTGTTGTTATTATTTCGATGACGGGATCGTTTTTTCTGTCTCTGTACCTGGGGAAAAAATTATTTACCACAACTGCTTTCGGACGCCTTGCCCTGGATACTGTTCAGAACAGCTCGGAAGGATATGTAGGTGTTGAAATGAAACCTTCCGAAATGATTGGTAAAACAGGAAAAGCAGCAACCATGCTTCGCCCCGGGGGAAAGGTAGAAGTTGACGGCGATATTTATGATGCTGTTTCTGAAACAGGATATATCGATAAAGGTGAATCTGTTATCGTTGTTAAATATGTAACAGGTCAATTATATGTCAGAAAACAAAGTTGATATATTGTCGCTATTTAATATCCGTGATTTTATCCCGGAAGATTTCGAAGAAATGAATATTCTTTGGGAATCGACCGGTGTGGGCGGTACTCATCGGGGCGATACGCCGGATGTGATAAACAGAACTCTTAAAAACGGGGGTAAACTTTTTATCATGGAACAGCTTTCAGATAAAAAAATTATTGGTTCGGCATGGCTCACCCACGATTACCGGAGAATTTACCTGCATCATTTTTGTATTCATCCTTCGTTTCAGGGAAAAAAACTGTCACATTTTCTTTGTGAAAAATGTATCGGTTTTGCTAAATCAATGAATATGCAAATTAAACTCGAGGTACATAAATCCAATATTAAAGCCATCGCTCTGTATGAAAAAAATGGTTTTAAGTATCTGGGCGATTACCTGGTTTACATTATCAGAAATACATCCAATTAAAAATAACATTATGCGAAATTCATTCCTGTTTTCGACTCTTTTCCTGATTTGTTCTTTTTCGTATGGACAAAATCAATCGGTTATTTCAACCGAAAATATTCAGAAAGACATTAAATATTTATCGTCCGATGAATTAAAAGGCCGTAAACCCGGCACTGAAGGCGATTCGCTTGCCGCCTTTTTTATCCGGAAGGAAATGAAAGACCGGGGCGCAACTCCTATTTTTGACCATGGATTCCAGCGGTTTTCTGTTTTGGCAGACGTCCGTCCCGGGAAAAATAACATTTTACAGATAAACGGATCAAAGGCAACACCGGAAGAGGATTTTATTCCCGCCACATTCTCTTCCGCTGATTCTTTAGAAAGCACTGTAGTTTTTGCCGGTTATGGTTTCAATTTTGAAAAGGATTCTACCAAATGGAATGATTATGAGAACATAAATGTTAAAGATAAATGGGTAATGGTGTTAGCAGGAAAACCTGATATTTCTGACAACGATGTTTTTAATAATTACTCACGGAGCAGGACAAAAGCTTTAACGGCAAAGGATAAAGGGGCTAAGGGAATGTTAATTGTTGTCGGAAGCAAAGATGATTTCAGTATGCTTCGTACATTTGATAATTCAGCATCTGATGCGGGTATCCCGGTATTTTTTATTACCCAGGAAAAAGCCGATGAAATAATTAAAAAAGACGGAAGTTCGATAGAAAAACTACGTGCAAAAATCACTAAAGAGAAAAAACCGTCTTCACTTGCATTAAAAGCAAACATAAAAGGCCGTGCCGACCTGATACATAAAAAATCAACAACTTATAATGTGGTTTCAAAACTTGAAGGAACTGATCCCGTGCTGAAAAACGAGTACATTGTTATCGGCGCCCACTACGATCATCTGGGGATGGGCGGTCCTGAATCGGGTTCCCGCATGCCCGACACCATTGCCATTCATAACGGTGCCGATGATAATGCATCAGGTGTAGCCGGGGTTATTGAACTGGCCGGAGCTTTTGCTTCTTCTCCGGTGAAACCGAAAAGAACATTGATTTTTGTTGCTTTCAGCGGTGAAGAAATGGGAATGCTGGGTTCCAAAGAATTTGTTAAAAATCCTCCTTACAGCCTGAAATCTGTTAAAGCCATGTTCAACTTTGATATGATCGGACGAATGAAAACCGATAATCCAAAGCTTTCTATCGGAGGTACAGGCACTTCAACCGAGACTGACAGCCTGATAAAACTTCTTGATAAAGATCTGTCTTTTGGAATTTCAAAATCTCCCGAAGGATACGGTCCTTCTGACCATGCTTCTTTTTATAAAAACGATATTCCCGTTTTCTTTATAACCACCGGAGTTCACGATGATTATCATACTCCTTTTGATGATGCCGATAAAATTAACTTTCCCCAGGAAGTAAATCTTTTAAATTTCTCGTACAGGCTCATCGACCTCGTTGCTAACCAGGATAAAGCACTGACGTTTAAAGAAGCCGGAAGCAAAGAAGAAGGTGAGGTACGTAGTTACAAAGTAACACTGGGAATTATACCCGACTACGTAGGCTCATCAGATAAAGGCATGACAGTTGACGGGGTAAAAAAAGGCGGCCCGGCAGAAGCCGGTGGCTTAAAAAAAGGCGATATAATTACTGCTATTAACGATTTACCGGTTGCCAACATTTACGATTACATGGCCCGGCTCAACACGCTGAAAAAAGGGCAGTTAATTAAAGTAGAAATTCTCCGCGACGGGAAAAAAGAAGTGCTGAACGTGCAATTATAAAAAAATTCATTTCCGGTTTTGGAAATATTAAGAATGCTTGTATATTTGCACTCCGTTTTGGGAGCTTAGCTCAGCTGGTTCAGAGCACCTGGTTTACACCCAGGGGGTCGGGGGTTCGAACCCCTCAGCTCCCACAAAACAAAAAGCCAATCCCTTCGGAATGGCTTTTTGTTTTAATCCCCCAAGTCCTCTTCGGCCTTCGGCCGAATAACTCACACATTAAGAAACTGTTTGATTTCATTTATTTTTCCCTATTTTCGTTTTCTATGAACTTCAAATTAACTCCTGTTAATCTTTTTTTCTGGGGAATATTTATTGCTTTCAGTTGCAATACTAATAATGAGAAACATATACAAGGATTAAAAGTTAAATACAAACCTTCTATTGACAATAAATCCCTATTATATTCATTAAAATACAGGCAACAATCCCTTGAGTTAGACAGATATTTTAGAAGTATTTATTACGAAAACGTTTTTTCGGGTGCTGTCCTTGTGGCTAAACAGGGTATTCCCATATACCGAAAAGCATATGGCATGGCTAACCGCTCGAAACACACTCCTGTTGATTGCGATTATGCTTTTCAACTGGGATCTGTTTCTAAACAATTTACAGCAATTTCAATATTAATACTTGAACAAAAGGGATTGATCCATATCAGCGACAGTGTTCAAAAATATATTCCTGAATTTCCTTATAGAAAAATAACACTTCATACATTACTGACTCACCAGTCGGGGCTTCCCAATTATATTTATTTCTGTGAAAACATGCCACTCGATAAATCTAAGCTTTTATCAAACAATGAGATGATAAAAATTATGTGCGACAGTTTCCCTGAGAAATATTACCCGGCCAGCCAGTCATTTCATTATTGTAATACAAACTATGCAATTCTGGCTGCAATTGTTGAAAAAGTTTCCGGGCAATCATTTGAAGAATTCGTTCGTAAGGAAATTTTTGAACCACTTGAAATGACTCATTCTTTTTTCTATTCAGAAATGAGAAAATTTAAAAATCAGAAAACTGCAACAGGATATCTTTCGCCAAAAAAGGAAGCGGGCTTTATTTATTTAGATGGGATTACCGGTGATAAAGGCATTTTTACAACAGTCGACGATATGTTAAAGTGGGATATGGCATTGTATTCCGATAAAATTGTAAAAAAAGAATTTAGTCAAAAAGCTTTTCAGCCACAGACCCGGACAAGAAGATATAATATTTTTTATGGGTATGGATGGAAAATGTATTACCTGGAAGACAGTACACAGGTTCTTTTTCACTCAGGCTGGTGGCAGGGATACCAGAGTGTTATCATGCGGATTCCAAAAGATACAACAACTGTCATAATATTAAAAAACAAAAAAACTGCCCACCCGGTAAATCAAAGTATAGTTCTGGATATTCTTTATCCCGGAAATCATTTCTTTAAAGTAAAACCTAAAGAAACCGAACATTATGAAGAACAGGAAGAAGAAGGAACCGGCAATTAATACTATAATACCAAGAACCAAATCACAAAAACGAATTTACAACTGTCTGACCATTGACTGCCAATGACTATGAACCAATGACTATTGACTTTCTCCCCACATCCTAACCCTGGAGGTCACTCCTGCACATTTTAACTTTACATACTTTAGACACTTCCAACTTTAGTCATTTTTTTATAAAATTTCCGCAACAACAAATGTACTTCCCCCAACAAAAATCATATC
Source organism: Bacteroidota bacterium (assembly GCA_037441645.1). Lineage (GTDB taxonomy): Bacteria > Bacteroidota > Bacteroidia > Bacteroidales > GWA2-32-17 > GWA2-32-17. The sequence continues at coordinate 38,104 of JBBIRU010000033.1, read as the reverse complement.
TTCGTCATTGGCAATAGCCCTGGCGGCCGATAAAGCTTCGCTGACGGAGGAGTAGCAGCTTCCCATTAAGCCATGCTTTTTTCCAAGTTCCATCAGCATATCTTCATTCATTGCACGTGGAATCTGCGCACGGGTAAAAAAATAGATGGCCTCTGTGGGTAATAGTTGCAAAACACTTTTCACGTCTTTATCGCCCACCATTCCTAACACAATGAATAATTTCCGGTATTTACAGGCCTGTATCTGTCTTACAACATGCTTGATCCCATCGGCATTATGACCGGTATCGCACACCATATACGGTTTTTGTAAAAGCACCTGCCAGCGCCCGAGTAATCCGGTAAGACTGACAACATTTCGCAAACCCCTGTAAACATGATGGTCGCTCATTTCAATATCGGAATCTCTCAGAGTATCAATGACTGCAAGAACCGTAATCACATTCATTTCCTGGTATTCACCCAAAAGCTGGGTTTTTAATCCTTCATAAACCACTTTACCCGACGTCCTTTCTGTTTGTAATATTTTATATAACCTGTATTGGTTTGTCGTTAAAAAGGATTTTTCGATTTTGTATCTCTGATCGGCAAAAACAATCTCCGAAAACATCTCGTCTGACTGCTCTTCAAATATTTTTTTTGTTTCAGCCTGGGTTTCCCCAATTATAACCGGAACACCGTTTTTTATTATTCCTGCCTTTTCAAAAGCAATTTGCTCTAACGTATTGCCAAGTAAATCTGTATGATCCAGGCCGATATTAGTAATTACTGAAAGAATCGGTTTTATAATATTGGTCGAATCCAATCGACCGCCAAGTCCGGTTTCTATCACAGCAATATCTACTTCCCTGCAACGGAAATAATCAAATGCCATAGCCGAGGTCATTTCAAAAAAGGAGGGTTTGATTTTTTCAACCATTTCTTTATGTTCTTCGAACCATTCAACAACCTCATCTTCAGTTATCATAAGACCATTCACCTTGATTCGTTCCCGGAAATCTTTTAAATGGGGCGAAGTAAATAAACCGGTTCTGTATCCGGCTTCCTGTAAAACCGATGCAAGCATGTGTGAAACAGAGCCTTTCCCGTTGGTCCCGGCAATGTGTATAGTTTTGTACTTTTTATGTGGACTTTTAAAATACGCATCGAGAGCCAGGGCATTTTGTAAGCCGGGCTTATACGCGCTCTTGCCAACCTTTTGAAAAGACTGTAGTTGTGAATATAAAAACGACAAAACTTCCCCGTAATTCATACCCGAAATTAGTAAATAATTATACAACTGTTACTCAAAGGTATTCGAAGGGCGGCTATAATAAGCACGCAACTGTATAATAATCTCGTGTTTATAAAAATGTGTTTATAATGCCGGACATTTTACTTTCACTCCTGTGCCACTATAGAATCAAATTTTTATTTAAAAAATAAATTTCAGGGGGCTGCCCCCTCTACAACGTGCATATTATAATTTCAACCAATTGACGATCAGCGCCATATTTGAATATAAATTTTGCAATATGTTATTTATAAAATGCGTAAAAATACCTGCCAAAAATCGCAACCTTTCAGGTGTTTTTACGTCTAAATAAAACATGTGGTAAAAAAATATAATATGAAAATCTTAATATTTGTTTCATTTCTTTGCTTTAGTTCATTTAGTTTTTCGCAAAAAACAGTTTCATCAAATGAAAGCAGCATTACTCAACGGCATGATAATTATTATATTGGACTTGACACGGGGGAATCTGATAATTTCTATGATATATTAACTACTTTAAAAGAAACTACAGGTATTCAAGTTTTAAGTTATTGTGAACTAAATCACATTATTAAAATATCATTTGACAAGAAATATTTCAGGGAATTAAAAACTATTTTTATTTTTATTGAAAAAAATTTTTCAACTACAACCTGCTATGACAAAAATTATTCAGAAAATAATTTTCAGGACATGTGTTTTGAAGAATTAGTTAAACGTAATAATCTGGGAGGAAAAGAATAATGAAAAAACTATTACTACTATTTTTCGCAGTTGTATTATTTAACTCTTATCTTTTTTCGCAATTTAGTTATACGTTCTCAGCTGTGGCAGGTGCATATACAGCAAATGCAACACCTACCACTATTCATGGTGCTAGCATTGATGAAGCGTATAGTACAATACCAATTGGTTTTACTTTTAATTATCAATGTACTAATTATACTAATGTGGTTGTTTCATCAAATGGTTGGTTATCTTTTAATACAGGTATCACTTCTGCCAATTCATCAAATAATCTTGCAACTTCTACTGATAGACCTATGATTGCACCACTTTGGGACGACTTAAAAACAGATGCAACTGGAAGTGTAAATTATAAGTTAACAGGATCAGCACCAAATCGAATTTTAACAGTCGAATGGAAGCAAATGCTTTGGTATTGGCTTGCTACAACTCAGGCTATAAGTTTTCAGGTAAAATTATATGAAACTACAAATGTTATTGAATTTATTTATACTAGAAATGGTAATGCAACTCAATATATTTCATCGGCATCAGCATCAATTGGAATTTCTGGAACAACTTCAGGACAATATTATTCATTAGATGGTGTTGGAGCATCACCCAATGCCTCTACAACAGTTGAAACCTCAAATTTATCCTCAAAACCTGCAACTGGTCAGATATATAGATGGACACCTGCCGCTTCTTGTTCCGGAACTCCCTCTGCTGGTACAATTACTGCCCCTGCTTCTGTTTGTAGTGGTGTAGCTACTGATATTACATTATCAGGTGCAACCACAGGTTGTGGAATTTCTTACCAGTGGCAATCCAGCCCAACCGGAGGTGCCCCATGGACAAATGTAGGTACAAATTCAACAACATATTCAGTTAACCAAACTACGTCTACTTATTATCAGTGTACAACAACATGTTCTAACAGTGGTTTATCAGCTACATCACCAAGTGTTCAAATTACTATGAGCTCACCTACTTCTTGTTATTGCTCATCAACAAGTACAAATACAACTTCATATTTTAATGCCTTTAGCACAACTGGTGGTGTTACAAATATTACAAATAATGCATCTGGATATTCCGCAACCGGATATGGTAATTTCACAGCTCAAAGTTGCAGTCAGGCACAAGGTAGTAGCATTAATTTTTCTACTACTTTAGTTGGAACAACTGTTGGAGTAAATATATGGGTAGACTGGAATCAGGATGGTGACTTTTCTGATGCCGGAGAAACTGTTTATTCAACAGGAGCTTATGTTAGTACTTGTTCCGGCAGTTTTACAGTTCCCATAACTGCAACAACAGGTAATACACGAATGAGGATAAGAATGGACTATAATAATACAAATCCTGCAATTTGTGGTTTAATTTCCACAGGAGAAACTGAAGATTATACATTTAATGTAATTGCAGGTACACCTATGACTTATTCTTCCAGTACAACTACTCAAACAAATACTTCAAATGTTGGAATAAATACTACTAGTAATCAGATAATCGGAGTTCAAATTGTAACAACAGGAGCAATTAGTCCTATAGATGCAACTTCATTTACATTTACAACTACAGGAACTACAAATGCAGCAAATGACATTACCAATGCTAAATTATGGAGTACAGGAACCAGTAATACTTTTGCAACTACTACTCAGGTAGGTTCAGTTGTTGCAACTCCTAATGGAACTTTTACAATAACAGGTACTGTTACATTATTAACGGGCACAAATTATTTCTGGTTAACATATGATGTTCCTTCTGCAGCTACTCTAGGTAACGTTGTTGATGCAACCTGTTCATCTTTAACTGTTGCTGGTATTGCCAGAACACCAACTGTTACGAGTCCAGCTGGAAATAGGCCAATTGCTATTGTTTATTGTACAAATACAAATACAATAAACACTATCTATTATATTGATGACTTCTCAACTACTGGTGGTACAACCAATATCACCAATAATAACACAGGTTTTTCTGCCAATGGTTATGGTAATTATACTGCCAAAATTGTTACACAGCAACAAGGACTTTCTGTTAATTTCTCTATTACTGAAACCGGAGGAACTATGCACTTTGGTATCTGGGTTGATTGGAATCAGGATGGCGATTTTGCAGATGTTGGTGAAGATGTTTATGTTAATAATAGTACTTATCAGACAACAGCAACTGGTAGTTTTACTGTTCCGGTAGGTGCAACGTTGGGCAGCACAAGAATGAGGGTTGTAGGAAATGAATCTGGAACTGTTACTGCTTGTACCGGCACAGATTATACCGAATGTGAAGACTATACCTTTACTGTAACTGCAGGAACACCAATGGCATTTGCTTCATGTACAACAACTCAAACAAATACTTCCGTGGTTGGAATAAACACCATTAATAATCAGGTAATTGGAATTCAAATAGTAACAACTGGAGCAGTTAGTCCAATATTTGCAAGTTCTTTTACTTTTAATACTACAGGATCAACTGCACCAACAACGGATATTATCAATGCTAAATTATGGACTACAGGAACCAGTGGAACTTTTGCAACAACAACACAAGTTGGTTCTGCAGTTGCTTCTCCAAATGGAACATTTGTAATTGCTGGAAGCGTAACATTATCTCCTGGAACAAATTATTTATGGTTGACTTATGATATTCCTACAAACGCAGTAATAAATAATTTTGTGGATGCTCAATGCACTTCAATAGAAGTTAGTGGTGCAAAATCTGCAAGAATACCCACCGTCACGAGTCCGGCAGGAAACAGGCAAATCGCTTTGGTATACTGTACAAATACTAATACTACAAATACTTCATATTATATAAATAATTTCTCTACCACAGGTGGAACAGCAAATATTACAAACAATGGCTCAGGTTTTTCTGCTAATGGGTATGGTAATTTTACAGCTCAAGTAGTTACACAAGAAAGAGGATTATCAGTTAATTTTTCTGTAACTGAAGTTGGTGGAACCATGCATTTTGGAATTTGGGTAGATTGGAATCATGATGGAGATTTTGCAGATGTTGGTGAAGATGTATATGTTAATAACAGTGGTTATCTCACAACTGCAACTGGCAGTTTTACTGTTCCTGTAGGCGCAACATTAGGAAATACCAGAATGAGGGTTGTAGGAAATGAACTTGGAACCGTAGACGCTTGTACCGGAACAGCATATACTGAATGTGAAGATTATACTTTTAATGTAACAGCAAGTACTACTCCTATGTCTTATGTTTCATGTACTACGGCTCAACCTAATACTTCAGGAGTAGGGCAAGGTGGTGCAAACAAAGAGATTATTAGAATGGAGATTGTAACATCTGGTATGTTAAGCCCTATCAGTGTTACTAGTTTTAGAATAAGGACAAATGGTTCTACTAATCCTGTTAACGATGGCCAGAATCTAAAAATATGGTATACTGGAACAAGTAGTACTTTTGCTACAACTCTTCAATTTGGCTCTACAGTAGCAGCTCTTCCTGCTACCGGAACTAATTTAGATGTGGCTGGTTCACAGGCATTACAGGCTGGAACAAACTACTTTTGGGTCTCATATGATATTAAACCAACTGCTACAATAGGTAATGTTGTAGATGCAGAATGTACTCAAATTGTAGTAACTGGAAACAAAGTACCAACCGTTACTGCCCCTGCGGGAAGCAGGCCTATAACTGCTCCTACCCCAACAAATGATGACCCCTGTGGTGCAACTGTTTTAGCTGTAAATAGTGGAAGTTGTTCATATCAACAAGGTGATTTAATTACTTCAACAACTGCTAGCGCTGGAATTCCCGCTCCAGGTTGTAGCAGTTTAGGTCCAGACATATGGTTCGTTGCTACTGTTCCTGCTAGTGGTCAATTGATTGTAAATACCGAAAGTGCCGGCGGACCAACTGATATGGGTATGGCATGGTATACAAGTTCTACCAACAATTGTAATAATATTGATAACCTAATTGAATGTGACGATGATGATGCAATTGATGGTGCAATGCCAATGATTTGTGCTGCAGGTTCATCTTGTCTTATTCCAGGCGATTGCCAACAAAATCCAACATTAACACCAGGAACTGTTGTATATATTAGAATGTGGGAATATGGGGGCGGAACTTACGGAGCTTTTAATATTTGTGCATATGATCCAGGCACTCCAGGTGCATCAAGTAATTGTTCTAACGCTGAAACTATACCAAGTCTTCCTTTTAGTTCAAGTAATACTACTTGCTGTAAGAATAACACATATGGAACAGGTATAGGTTGTGCAAGTCTTTATCAAGGTGGCGAAGATTACTTATATAAATATACTCCTCCAACAAATCAAACTGTTGATATTTCTTTATCAGGGACACTTTCATATACTGGAGTATTTATCACTGATAAATGTCCAGATGCTGCAGGTGTAGTTTGTGTTGCAAGTAATACAAGTACTTCGGGTAATCCATCATTATGTGGAGTTAATTTATCAGCTGGAATAACTTACTATATTATGATTGATACAGATCCTAATCCAACATGTACACCTTTTAACATTTCTATTTCTTCTTCTTCTTTGGCCTCAGCATGTAATATGGCATATACTGTTACCACAACAGCATATAGCTGGGAAACATATTTTGGTACCAATATCGTTTTACCAATTGATGATCGTTTTTGTGATGCCTATATACCGATTGGTTTTCCAGTATGTTTTGATGGTTATCAATACACTGGTCTTTTAGTATCATCAAACGGCTATCTTATTTTTGATCCTATTAGTTGTACAACAAATTTGCCTAGTACAAATGCTGCACCAAATACATATTCGGGATGGGTGATTGATGCTGCAATACCCAATACGACAAACGCTCCCAGAAACGCTATTTTAGGCCCATGGCACGATATTAATCCGGCAGTGGGAGGTTCTATTACTTATGGAATCTTAGGTACTGCACCCAACAGAAGAATAGTTGTTACCTGGGCTAATGCACCTTTATATAGTTCATCCTGTGGTCAGATAATAAATCAACAAATCAAAATATTTGAATCTACAAATAATATTGAAATTCATTTAAAAGATAAAGTTTATTGTACACTCTGGAATGGAGGTGCTGCTATTATGGGCTTACATAATTATAATGGAACCTCGGCTGTCGTTCCGGCTGGATACAATTATCCCACAACATGGACTGCTACTAATCAGGCCTGGAAGTTTACTAATAATTGTGCAACCTGCATAAACCCTTTACCAATTGAATTAACAGATTTTAATGGAAAAAATGAGGGACCTATAAATAAACTATGGTGGTCTACATCTTCTGAAATTAATAATGAATACTTTGTTATTGAAAAATTCGTTGACGGCGATTTTCAGGAAATAGGAAGAGTTCGTGGAGCTGGAAACTCCAATACAGTAATGAAATATGAATTCAATGATGACATGGTAATAAATTCAACATCCTATTATAAATTGAAACAAGTAGATTATAATGGTAAGTTTAAGTATTCAGATATTATTTCAGTTAATAAGTTGTTTACGTTTAAACAAAATGTATATCCAAACCCAGCTATTGATGCGATAAATGTTTTATTAGGGTCAGATGTTGAAATTGTTCATGTAATTGTTTACAATAACCTCGGAAAAGAAATGGTCAATAGTACTATTAAAGTAAACGGAGCTTCGTTTATTCTGGACGTATCAGATCTGCAAAATGGAATGTATACAATTAAAGTCTTCGACAATTTTGACAATGAAATATTAAAAGATAAAATTGTAATAAATAGAAAATAAAATTTTAAATTAATTGGTATTTACAATGAGAAATGTATATTGTTTTTTTGCTTTTATAATAATGAGCGGAATGCTTTTCGCTCAGACTGCAAACAATCTGACAGGGATTAAAGCCAGTAAGGAAATTAACTGTAAAAAGGGTGGTAGTAAAGCAGTCATTGACACTCTCCACTACGATGGAAATTATAGCAATGGAATTGGTACTGGTGCTGCAGGTACTTATGAAGCATATGCTTTCTTTTCAGCAACTCAATTAGCAACATATAATAGTGCTGGCAATACTATTACTTCAGTAGATATTTATATTAATGGCGTTACCAAAGTAACAAGCACAACTATAAAGTTTCGTGCAAATCAAACATCAACAGCCTATACTCAGGCATTTACACCGGTTGAAGGCTGGAATAACGTTGTTCTAACAACTCCTTTTCCTATACCTGCAACTAATTTATATATTGGTTACGAATGTGTGTGTATTGATGGGTCATTTCCATTAGGTAGTGATTCTGGCCCTGTAAATTCAAACGGCAATTGGATAGTTTATAATAGCACTTGGGCTCATTTAACAGATCTTAATGCTGCTATGACTTACAACTGGAATATTAGAGCTAGAGTTGACGGCACTGTTGTAAGTAATGATGCTACACTTTCTTCACTTTTAGTTAACGGCAGTTCTGTACCAGCATTCAGTCCAACAACCTATAATTATAATGTTGTCCTCCCCTATGGAACAACCATAATGCCCGTTGTTACAGCTACTACAAGCCATAATCTTGCAACAAAAGTAATAACAAATGTCACATCGTTACCAGGTTCTGCAACTGTTGTTGTCACTGCTCAGGATGGTGTTACTTCTATTACGTATACCATCAATTTTACAATTGCACCCGCAAATAACGATGCCAGTTTATCAGATTTAAAAGTTGATGGTATAACTGTCTCAGGCTTTAATTCAACTACCTATAACTATAATGTTGAACTTCCATATGGAACTATTATTGTACCTACAGTAACTGCAATTCCTGCTTTTATTAATGCATCTGCTCAGATAACAAATGCACCTTCTTTACCTGGAACAACAACCATTTTAGTAACTGCCGAAGATGGAGTAACTACCCATACCTATACCATTAATTTTACTATTGCCACAGGAATTGGCAATATATATATGAATAACATTAAAGTGTATCCAAATCCTTCTACAGGAGAATTCAAAATCTCTAATGATTCTGATTTCAGTTTTACCATTACTGACATTACAAACAGAATAATTATCAGTAAAAGCAATCCTCAAAAAAATGTTCAGGTAAATTTAAAAGAATTTGGTTCAGGAACTTATTTCATTCAGATCAAAACAAATGAGAAAATTTACTTTTACAAAATCATTCTACAGAATTAAAAATATTTAATTTTAAAAGCTGCCCCTCCGGCAGCTTTTTTTATCGTCTTTTTAACCCTATTTTTGCAGAAATTTTGGCCGCTTGAAAGATTTAACCGTAGGGAAGGAACGTTCGCTGATTCTGCAATTCGCATGGCCCATGCTGCTGGGAAATGTATTCCAGCAACTGTACAATGTTGTGGATAGTATAATTGTAGGGAACTACTTAGGTAAAGAAGCCCTAGCTGCCGTAGGAGCATCGGCTCCCATTATCTTCGCCATGGTTTCCCTTATTATTGGTTTTTCTATGGGCTTTACCATAATCATTTCGCAGTTTTTTGGAGCAAAAAAAATGGATATGGTTCGAAGAACCATCGATACCCTTAATATTTTCCTGTTTTTTTCTTCCATAGTACTTTCAGTACTGGGAGCGTATTTTAGCGAAGATATTCTTCGTTTATTAAATATTCCCGAAGAAATTATTGAACCTGCTACCATATACCTCAGGATTTATCTTTCCGGGTTGGTTTTCTTTTTTGGATATAACTCCACCGCCGCAATACTCCGGGGTGTAGGCGATTCTAAAACCCCCCTTTATTTTCTTATTCTTTCTACGGTTTTAAACATTATCCTGGTTCTGCTATTTGTTGTTGTTTTTCATTGGGGTATTGCCGGAGCATCTGTTGCCACTTTAATTTCGCAGGGAGTGGCTTATATAAGCTCTGTATTCTACTTAAACATACATCATAAAGAAATCTGTATCCGGCTTAAAAACCTGGTTTTCGACTGGAGCATACTGAAAAAAAGTATAGCCATTGGCCTTCCCACCGGGTTACAGATAACCTTTGTTTCTATTGGTATGATGGCATTAATGTCAATTGTGGGCGGGTACGGAACAGATGTTATTGCAGCCTATTCTGTGGCCATCAGAATTGATTCTTTTGCCAGTTTACCTGCCATGAATTTCTCGGCAGCGCTTTCGTCTTTTGTCGGGCAGAATATTGGAGCCGAAAAACACGAAAGAGTAAAAAAAGGATATGTTGCCACATTACAAATGAATGCTGTAATTACCCTCTTAATTACAGCCATCATTTTAATTTTTCCGGGGTGGTTAATGAAAGCATTTACTCCCGATACGGAAGTAATTAATATCGGAAAAGAATATCTGTACATTGTTGGAGGTTTTTACATAGTTTATACTTCTATGTTCGTCAACAATGGTGTTATGAGAGGTGCCGGCGACACCCTTATTCCAATGTTTATAACACTGGTTTCTTTATGGCTCATACGGATTCCTCTTGCCTGGTATTTGTCCCATCACTACAGTTACCAGGGGATATGGTGGTCGGTACCTTTAGCTTGGGCTGTTGCAATGATTCTTTCCTATTCATACTATAAAACAGGGCGCTGGAAAAAGAAATCTGTTACTAAAAGTTTCGCTGTTGAGTCAATTGAATAATCTATTGTTTATTTTTGTTCAGTAAACCTCTGTTATGTTCTCAAGATTAATTCTTACATTTTTCATTTTATACTATGCTTCATCGGCTTTTTCACAAAATGCCATCGAAATCACCAATAAAATGTTCGAAAAAGCCAAAGAAGTTAAGTCTCTATCCTTTTATATCATTGCCAAAGAACGATTCAATAATAAATATGTAACTCAGAAAGCATTTATAAAAAAACAGGTCAGCCCGGTTCGTATTTATTATAAACAGATTATTCCCGAAACAGGTGCAGAAGTTCTCATCAATGGAACCTATAGCAAAAAAGCATTGGTAAATCCCAACAGTTTTCCCTGGACAAATCTGACCCTTGACCCCTACGGAAGTATTTTAAGAGATACTCAACATCATAACATTTATGAAGCCGGTTTCGATTATCTGGTATCTGTTCTTAGTTATTTAACCGATAAATACAAAGATCATATTGATGAAATGAATAGCTATAAAGGAATCATAGAATGGCAGGGTGTTCAGTGTTATAAAATTGAATTCAATAACCCTTATTTTAAAATCTATTCATATACAGTAACCGAAAACACAACCCCTACCCTGTTGGCAAAAAAACTTTTTATCGGCGATTACCTTATTGTTGAAAGAAATCCATTTTACAATGATTATCTTGATGTTATCAGAAAAGGCGCTGTAATAAATCTGCCTAACGATTATGCCAAACGCCTGGTAATTTTAATTAACAAATCGTCCTATTTACCTGTTTACATGGAGATATATGACGATAAGGGCTTACTTGAACAGTACCAGTTCACTGATATTAATATCAATCCAGGGTTTACAGAAATCGATTTCAGCGAAAAAAACGAAAAGTACGGATTCAAGTAAAAAAGCGACTAAAATTAAACTTCCATGTAACTTTAAGTACTTTAGACACTTTCAACTGTTTTACATCCTGTTCTCTACCACCTTCCAGTCAACAATTTTAAAGAAAGCTTCGACATAATCGGGGCGACGATTCTGATAATCCAAATAATATGCATGCTCCCACACATCACATGTAAGTATAGGTTTTAATCCATCGCGAAGCGGGCAGGCTGCATTTGAGGTTTGAACTATATCTAAGCTGCCATCTGCTTTTTTAACTAACCAGGCCCAGCCCGAACCAAATAAAGTTACTGCAGCCTTTGAAAATTTTTCTTTGAATCCGGCAAATGAACCAAAACTCTTTGTTATTGCAACAGCTAAATTACCCGTTGGTTCTCCCCCGCCGTTTTTCGAAAAAGTTTCGAAATAAAAAGTATGATTCCATATTTGTGCTGCATTATTAAAAACACCACCATCAGACTCTTTTATAATAGTTACAAGATCAGCATTTTCGAATTTTGTACCCTTTATTAAATTATTCAGGTTGTTTACATATGCCTGGTGATGTTTTCCATAATGAAATTCGAGTGTCTGCCTGCTGATTACCGGGGCCAAATCGTCAAGCCCGTATTTTAAAGAAGGTAACTGGTGTATCATATTTTTTTTGTTTTATGTTTTTAAACCTCAAAATTAATAATAAATCCTGATCTTCTTTTTATACATTTGTGAATTATATCATTAATACTAATTAAAAATACAAGCATATGAAAAATTTATTTTTATTGTTACTTTCAACAAGTACTTTGTTTTTTACCAGTTGTCAGAGTAACACCGAATCGACAACAGAAAACAAAGATACTCTTAAACCAGTTTTAAAAACACTTGAAAATTTAATGGCCGCTTATAAAGGCGAAACCACCGCCAGCGCCAAATATGCAGCTTTTGCCACCAAAGCTAAAGAAGAAGGCCAGCCCGAAATTGCAAAATTATTCGAAGCAGCTTCAAAATCCGAATCCATTCATGCAGCCAATCATTCAAAAGTAATCACAGAAATGGGTGGTAAAACAGAAGCATTTACTCCTGAATTTGAAGTTAAAACAACGGCTGAAAATTTACAGGCTGCTTACGATGGCGAAACTCATGAAATTGATGCAATGTATCCGGATTTTATAAAAACTGCAGAAACAGAAAAAGCCGATAATGCCGTACAGACTTTTACCTATGCCATTGGAACAGAAAAAAAACACCAGGCATTCTACAAAACAGCTATCGAAGCATTAAAAAATGGTAAAACAAAAGCTTTATTTGCCGACTTTTATGTTTGTCCGAAATGTGGAAATACCTTTGAAACAACTAATGTAAAAGATTTTTGCGAACTTTGTGCTACACCTAAGGATAAGTTCATTAAGATATAATTAATTATGATCATTTATAAAAAAACGAGGGAGATTTCCCCTCGTTTTTTTATTGGAATACCTGAACAATCTATCTTTTCTTTGGCGTGAAAATTGTATTTTTGTCGCTGAAAATTAAAGTGTCGCACTTTGCTTAAGCTATTCAAACGTACAACAGAAACCGATGAAGAACTCATCGCTCTGTATTGCAAAACAAATGACCGTGAATATGTAGGTCGCTTGTTTGAACGTTATGCTACGTTTGTTTTTGCAGTCAGCATGAAATATCTGAAAGACAAAGAAAAAAGCCGCGACAATACCATGCTGGTCTTTGAGAAACTGCTTGAAAGCTTAATCCGCTTTGAGGTTAAAAATTTTAAAGCCTGGCTTCACATGATTACGCGGAACCAGTGCCTGATGACCCTTCGTTCGGAAAAAACCAGGAACAAAAATATCGGTCGTTTTGCCTCCGACGAAGAAAGTTTTATGGAAAACGGAATGGTACCGCATCATGATGAAGAAAACGAAACAGAAATGAACCTGGCGCTTTTGCCCGAAGCAATTAAAAACCTGGCAGATAAACAAAGAATTTGCATCGAACTTTTTTACCTGCAGGAAAAAAGTTATGTTGAAGTGGCAGAAGAAACAGGATTCACATTAAACGAAGTAAAAAGTTATATACAAAACGGTAAACGGAATTTAAAAATCTATCTTAGCACTATAAATGCACGATAAACTTAACATATCATTCCAACACTCTGAATGCCCCGAAGAAAATATTCTGAAGGCATATCATAACAACTCCCTTTCAAAACCTGAAGTTCGCAAAGTTGAACTTCATCTGGCTGATTGTGAAATGTGCAGTGATTATCTCGAAGGATTATCTTTACTTTCCGGCACCGGGGAACTGGATAATGAAGCAGCCTTTGTTGTCACAGAAATCAATAAAGACCGTTCAAAAAAAAATAGACTCTGGCTCTATGCAACTGCTGCATCTGTTTTACTTGCAATATCAATATTTACGTTTATATGGTTCCTGCCGGTTAAAAATAATTTTGTAGCCCAGGAAGTAAAAGAAGAACTCAGAAAATCAGAGGATTTACCAGCCCCTGCTGATTCTTTGGACACCGGCATAAATAAATTATACAAAAATTCTACAGAAGCCGTTTCGGGGGGGGATATAAAAGATATTCGACAGGAGCAACAGCAAGTTACAACGATTGTTGATGCAACCGGTGAAACAACATATATGAAGACTGCAGATATTGCAGAAAAAGAGACCCCACTCGAAGACGGATATCTTTCCTGGAATCAAAAAACACCTGGAGAAACAGATAAGAACATAGTTGCAGAAACAAAATCAGAAACAATATTAACTTCTAAGCTTGATGAAGATCAGAGTAAAGTGACAGTAACAGGTGTAAATCAAAATTTAAGAGGTGGAGTAGCAACCGATGCATCAATTACTCCGGAAGAAGAAAAAAGCGAAAGAAGTAATAAATCTGATAAGAAAAATAACAGGGAAAGCACCAGGCAAAAAGATTCTAAAACAGTTGCAGATGAAGTTGCCGCTTCGGAACAATCACCTGTCCTGATTTCACGAAACGAAACTCCGGCAAAAGAAACAAATATTGATGACATTGAAAATACAGAATCAAACAATGATCTTGATAAAGCAAAAGTATTTTACCGGCAACAAATGGCGGATTCTGCTGTTTTTTATGCTTTGCGCGCTACTGTTTCATGTGATTCCTGTAAATGGTCAGCTTTGTTACTCTTGTCTAAATCATATCTATATGCAGGACAAACTGAAAAAGCCGTTGCCACACTTAAAGAAGTAAAGTCAAAAGGCCCTTCAAAGTTCGCTAAAGAAGCCAAACAGGAACTTGAAAAGCTGGGATATTAAATAAGTCCGGTATTCATTAAACACTTTTCCAAAACTTATTAACCACCAGAAATTCTCGGAGGCAAATCATTACTTTTACAACCGTAATAAAACTATTTATGGCTGATATTTCAACGCTAAAATCCATTGCGGGACAGGTCCGTCGCGATATAATACGCATGGTTCATGCAGTGCAATCGGGTCACCCGGGTGGTTCATTAGGTTGTGCCGATTTCTTTACTGCACTTTATTTTGAAATCATGGAGCACAATCCTAAAGAATTTAAAATGGACGGGACAGGAGAAGATATTTTTTTTCTTTCCAATGGTCATATCTCCCCTGTGTGGTACAGTGTTCTTGCTCATAACGGATATTTTCCCGTTTCAGAACTGGCCACTTTCAGAAAACTTAACACCCGCCTCCAGGGGCATCCAACCCCTGTTGAACATCTTCCGGGAATCAGAATAGCCAGCGGATCACTGGGCCAGGGATTATCGGTTGCATGTGGCGCTGCCCTGACAAAAAAAATGAATAAAGATTCTCACCTTGTATACAGCCTTCACGGCGATGGAGAATTGCAGGAAGGACAAATCTGGGAGGCCGCCATGTTTGCTGCAGCCAAAAGTATTGACAATCTGATTTCTGTAGTTGATGTAAATGGCAAACAAATTGATGGGCCAACCGATAAAGTTCTTTCCCTGGGAAATTTAAAAGCCAAATGGGAAAGTTTCGGGTGGATGGTTATGGAAATGGACGGAAACAATATGGAAAACCTCATCAGTAAACTGAAAGAAGCAAAAACTAATACCGGGAAAGGAAAACCAATCGTTATACTAATGAAAACTGAAATGGGAATGGGAGTTGATTTTATGATGGGAACCCACAAATGGCATGGTTCACCACCCAACGACGAACAAGCCGAAAAAGCGTTGGCACAACTTCCGGTAACCCTTGGAGACTATTAACATGAAAATTTATTTCATATCTGTATTTTTATTTGTTATTAACCTTACTGTATTTTCACAGGTAACCGAACAAATCGTTCCATTAACAAGAATTCTTTTTGTATTTGACGCTTCCCAGAGCATGTTAACCAAATGGGAATCAGACAGTAAAATGAATGTGGCAAAAAAAATGCTTGGCAATATGCTGGACAGCCTTGCCAAAGTCGAAAACCTGGAAGTTGCCCTGCGCGTTTATGGCCATCAGAAACCTGTCCCTCCCCAGGATTGTAGCGACACACGTCTCGAAGTCCCTTTTGCCAAAGACAATTATCAGAAAATAAAATCCGTAATTTACAATCTTCAGCCACAGGGAACAACACCCATTGCCCGCTCGCTTGAAAATGCCGCACTGGATTTTCCGAAAAGTTCGAAAAGCAGGAATATAATCATTTTAATAACAGATGGAATTGAAGCCTGCGACGGAGACCCCTGCGCAGTTTCTCTCGCCCTGCAAAAACAGGGAGTAATTTTAAAACCATTTGTTATTGGCGTAGGGCTTGACCTTGAATTCAAGAAAACATTTGAATGTGTAGGCCAGTATTTCGATGCTTCCAATGAAAGCCAGTTTAAAGAAGTTTTAGGAATTGTTATATCACAGGCACTAAATAACACAACCCTCCAGGTGAACCTCCTCGATAAAGCAGGAAATCCTACCGAAACAGATGTAAACATGACTTTTTATGACCGGCAGACCGGAAAAATCCTCTATAATTATATTCATACCATGAATAACCGTGGCTTGCCCGATACATTAGTTCTGGACCCCTTACCTACTTACCGGCTGGTTGCACATACAATTCCTCCTGTATTTATCGATAGTATTAAAGTTACTCCGGGAAAACATACCGTTGTGGCAACCGATGCGCCCCAGGGATATCTGATAGTTAAAGCCAATCTGCAACAGTATAAAGATTTGGATTTCATTGTCAGGCAGTCAGGAAAAATGAACACCATAAATGTTCAGACAGTGAACTCAACCGAAAAATATATTATTGGAAATTATGACATAGAAGTTCTTACTCTCCCACGCTTAAACATTAATGACATTGACATCCGTCAGAGTCACACAACAACAGTCCGGATACCCGATCCGGGAATGGTTACACTAATGATGGAAGCATCGGGTTATGGCAGCCTGTATGTAGAAAAGGACAATAAACTTGAATGGGTCATAAACCTTGATACCGAATCAAACAAACAAACGTATACTCTACTTCCCGGAAATTATCATGTGGTATGGCGTGGAAAGAATGTAAAACGTTCCATGTATTCGGTTCATAAAACTTTTAAAATTACCAGCGGAGTTTCGATTCCTATATATGTTAAATAGTTTGTTATGTCAAAATATATTGTAAAAGAAAAAAAAGATACCCGTTCGGGTTTTGGAGCAGGCTTACATGAACTTGGAAAAAAGAATCCGGATGTTATTGCTCTGTGTGCCGATCTGACCGGATCATTAAAAATGGATGCTTTTGCCGCTGAATTTCCTGAACGATTTATACAATGTGGAATAGCCGAGGCCAATATGGTGGATGTCGCAGCCGGACTCACAATTGGCGGAAAAATTCCCTTTGCCGGATCATTTGCAAACTTTGTTACAGGCAGGGTTTACGACCAGATTCGCCAATGTGTAGCTTATTCAAATAAGAATGTTAAGATTTGCGCATCACACGCCGGAATAACATTGGGTGAAGACGGTGCCACACACCAGGTAATGGAAGATCTGGGATTAATGAAAATGCTTCCCAATATGGTTGTTATAAATCCCTGCGATTATAATCAGACCAAAGCAGCTACCATTGCTGCTGGAGAATATAAAGGACCTGTTTATCTTCGTTTCGGAAGACCTTCGGTTCCTAACTTTACCGATCCGGATCAAAAGTTTGAGATTGGCAAAGCCATCATTTTCGAAGAAGGAACCGATGTGAGTATTTTCGCTACGGGACACCTGGTGTGGAAAGCGCTGGAAGCCAAAGAAATATTGGAAGCGCAGGGAATTCATGCCGAAGTAATAAATATTCACACCATTAAACCTCTCGATAAAAAAACTATCCTAGCTTCAGTAAAAAAAACAGGATGCGTGGTTACGGCAGAAGAACATTTTATGAATGGTGGTATGGGCGACAGTATTGCACAACTGCTTTCGCTTCATCTTCCATCCCCGCTCGAAATGGTTGCTGTTGACGACACTTTCGGCGAAAGCGGAACACCCGAACAACTTCTGGAAAAATTCGGACTAAATACCGGAAAAATTGTAGAAACAGCCAAAAAAGTCATCGCCCGCAAAAA
Organism: Bacteroidota bacterium; assembly: GCA_037441645.1. Taxonomy (GTDB): domain Bacteria; phylum Bacteroidota; class Bacteroidia; order Bacteroidales; family GWA2-32-17; genus GWA2-32-17. The sequence continues at coordinate 20,085 of JBBIRU010000033.1, read as the reverse complement.
ATACTAAGACCTTTTAGATAATTCATGGCAGAACGTGATGACATTGACCTTCTAAAAGACTTTGGAAACCCCGCCCTGAGCCATCAGGCATTTAAAGAACTCATTAAAAAATACCAGGTCAGATTATACTGGCATATCCGTAAAATGGTTATAAATCATGATGATACCGATGATATTTTACAAAACACATTCATAAAAATATGGAAAGGACTTCCCTCATTCCAGGGAGAATCTAAACTTTATACATGGTTGTACAGGATTGCGACCAATGAATCTCTCACTTTCCTGAAACAAAAAAAACGATGGTTCTTCTCTCCCGTCGATGAAGTAAATAACGAACTCTCTTCCAAACTGGAATCGGACCCTTATTTCGATGGCGACAAAGCCCAGTTAAAACTTCAGCAGGCCATTTTAAAACTTCCGGATAAACAACGACTGGTTTTTAATATGAGATACTATGATGAAATCAGTTATGATGAAATGTCAGAAGTGCTGGGCACTTCAGCCGGTGCATTAAAAGCATCTTATCATCATGCAGTAAAAAAAATCGAAGAATTTTTAAAGCAGGATTAAACCTTTTAAATAAAATTTTGTCAAAGAAATCGCAATGAACAACAACGAAGAAAATAACAATCTATTCAACAGGGAAAATCCTTTCAGGATTCCCGACAATTATTTTGATACCCTTCCTGATAAAATTTTTTCAAAAATTTTTCAACCGGAAAGTAAGCCTCTAAAACCAAAAGTTTATATAAACTGGACAAAACAAATAGCGGTTGCTGCTGCTGTGGCAGGAATAATATTTATGTCGTATAGCGGTTATCGTCTTTTAAATAATTCAGATAACAATAAGCAGCAAGTGGCGCAAATAATCGACACTACCGATGCCGTATACTCTTTTGTAGATGAAAATAATATAGTAGAAGCTATGACAACTGTAAAAACAACATCTGAAAAAGTAGAAGGTGACGACATAATTAATTATTTAGTTGAAGATGATGTAGATGAAAACCTTATTGCCGATGCATATTAAAATTACAGATATGAAAAACATACTCATAACCTTGCTTTTAATTTCCGGCATATCTTCCGGTCTTATAGCTCAGAACTGTAGCGATAACTGCAAAAAAAAGGAACAAATAAAAGCGCAAAAAGTTGCTTTTATAACCGATAAACTCCAGCTTACCGTAGAAGAAGCGCAGCAGTTCTGGCCTGTATATAACGAAATGAACAAAAAATCTGATGACATCGACTTGCAGGTAAGAAGTATTGTTCAGAACTACAAAAAAAATAAAGAAACCCTGAGCAATCAGGAAATTGAAAATATGGCTGATAAAATGATGGAACTGGAAGCATCTTCTTCTAAACTGGACCAGGAATATTATCTGAAATTCAAAAAAATTCTTCCGATTCAAAAAATAATGGAACTCAACCAGGCCGAACGCCAGTTTAAACATGAACTGCTTCAGCAGCTTAAGGGATGCGCAGCCAACAAAGAACAGTAACTGATTCAACTTTTGGCATAGTATTTACTATTACTACTTTTGTACAAAACTAATTTCATGAAAGTAAAACTATTCCTGTTTTCTTTTTTTACTTCTATTTGTTTACAGGCTCAGGAGAGTTCATCCATTCGTTACGATAATTACGTTTATAAAGAGAGTATTAAAACTCCACTTACCTACCGGCAGGGATTTGAGCTTTCGTATCCTGTTGTTGAATTGAACACTAATGATACCATTCTTATTACTTTTGATGAACTTTCAGAAAATATAGGAAATTATTCTTATACACTGATTCACTGCAACAGTAACTGGCAACCATCAAATCTCTCGCCCAACGATTACATGGATGGGTTTTTCGAAAATCCGCTTACCGATTATCAACAATCATTCAATACATTATGTAATTATATCCATTACAGAATATCCATTCCAAATGATAACATTAAGCTAAAGATTTCGGGAAACTATATTTTGTTAGTTTATGAAAACGGGAATAAAGATGAACTTGTTCTTACCCGGAGATTCTTTGTAGTTGAAAGTAAAACAGAAATAAAAGCCAGTATTAAACGGGCCACCCAGATCGACCTAATGAAAAGTCACCAGGAAGTGGATTTTACTTTACGAAATGCCTTCAGTTGCAACGATCCGTACCAGGATATTAAAGTGGTATTGAGTCAAAACTACAGATGGGATAATATAATTACCGGTTTAAAACCCCTTTTTGTAAAAGATAACGAATTCGAATACAATTACGAAGAAGGAAATGTTTTCCCGGGAGGTAGCGAATTCCGCTGGTTTGATGCAAAAAATGTTCGTTACCAGACAGAGAGGGTACAATCGATCTCGTATCAAAAGCCAAATTTTTATTTTAATTTAATTCCCGACGAAAAAAGAACCTTCAAAGTTTACTTTCAGTGGCAGGATATAAATGGAAAATTTCTGGTTAAAAATTCCGAAGGAATCAACAGTGAGATTGAATCTGACTATGTTTATGTTCATTTTTCGCTTCCCTACGACGCTCCTATAGTTGACGGAAACATATACATCTTTGGAGCTTTAAGCGACTGGCATTGCAATAAGAACAATATGCTGGTTTATAATTATGAAAAAAAGGAATATGAATTGAATTTGTTAGTAAAACAAGGCTTCTACGATTATCAGTATGCCTATTTAAAAAACGGAACCAGTGAAGCCGATCTTGGATTTATTGAAGGAAATCATTATGAAACAGAAAACGACTACCTTATTTTTGTGTACTGGCACGATATCTCATCCAGATTTGACCGGCTGGTTGGTTACAAGATGATTAATTCGATAAACCAGAAGTAATTTATTCTTTCTCCTAAAATAGCTATATTTGAAGGTCGGGAAACAATCATGCAAACACGCATTATAATATATATTGTTTTTTCTGCTCTGATTTCTTTGTCAGCGTGCACTACCTATCAAAGTACAACAAAGAGCAGTAATCTTAATGTGTCTTTTATTTACAATCCCGGCAGCACCCCGGTCCATCCTGAATATGTGGTTTTTAACGAGACCGATACCTCCTCAAAAATTTTCTTTAATCTGAAAAGTAATGAACTTATGTTTTCAAATGATGGCGCCGGCTCTAAAGCTCATATTAAAGTCCGGTATTTTTTATATAACACTTCGAAAAACATGTTGCTTTGTGACAGCAATACATTTATTTATCATATCGGTTTCCCGCAAAATACTATGACTATTATTAAATCTTTTAATATATCAGTAAGGGATACTTTTAATTATTTTCTCGATATTTCTGTTTACGATATGAACCAGGAAAGAGGAAACCAGGTCTTTTTAAACATTGACCGGAAGCAACAAATAAACCCAAATGATGCAGTCTTTCTTGATAAAAATGGTTTTCCATACTTTAAGACATCTTTTACCGATACAGATACTTTTTTTATTGCTTTGCGAAAAGGATTACCGGCTAAATGGCGTGTTTCGTGGTTTTCTAATAAATTCGGACTCAGGCCATCTCCATACTCCCTGGGAAATTACAGCCGGTTGCTTGTTCCCAAACCCGACAGCACCAGGGTTGTATATTTAACCGATACCACTCCGTTTGTAATGAATCGTTCAGGGATCATGCACTTTTTTCAGGATACTTTAAAGAATGGTTTTACCGTAAAGAGTTTTGATGCTTCTTTCCCCGATGTTACAACACCTGTTAGCCTGTTGCAGCCGTTGCGAATGATGACTTCCCAGAAAGAATTTAACGAAATGAATATTTTAGCCAACAAAAAAGAAGCGGTTGATAAATTCTGGCTCGCTGCCGGCGGAAATTCAAACAGGGCAAGAGAATTAATTCGTGTTTTTTATACCCGCGTTAAACTGGCAAATCAATATTTTACAAGTTATACTGAAGGATGGAAAACCGACAGGGGTTTAATCTACATTATATTTGGATTACCTGTTACCATTTATAAAGCTGACAATATTGAGAGGTGGATTTACGGAACCTCGCAAAGCAATAAAACTTTGGTTTTTAATTTTATCCGCCAGTCCACTCCCTTTACTTTAAACGACTATGTATTAAGCCGCGATGAAATGTACAAAATTTCGTGGACACAAGCCGTTGATACCTGGCGGAACGGAAAAGTGTACTCTGTTGCTTATTAATTATATCCTAAATGACTGAAAAAAACAAAAACTACGTTTACGGCATCCGTTCTATCATTGAAGCCATCCGCTCAGGAAAAGAAATTGATAAACTATTGTTAAGCAAACAGGCCGGTGGCGGTTTGTTTAAGGACTTGTTCGCCCTTGCACGTGAAAACAATATTCCCACTCAATTTGTTCCTTTAGAAAAATTAAATAAAATTACTTTTAAGAATCACCAGGGAGCCATTGCATATATTTCTGAAATAAGTTTCTATAAAATAGAGCACATTGTTCCTGCTTTATATGAAGAAGGTAAAACACCACTCCTGCTTATTTTAGACAGCATTACCGATGTGAGAAATTTCGGCGCTATTGTGCGAACATCTGAATGCGCGGGAGTACATGCCATCATTATACCTGAGAAAGGCTCTGCTCCTGTTAACAACGATGCTGTAAAAACTTCAGCTGGCGCATTACATTCAGTTCCTGTTTGCAGGGTTAAATCACTCAACCAGACAATTTCTTACCTGAAAAACAGCGGCATCCGGATTGTGGTAGCAACTGAAAAAGTTAAAAACAAATATTACGAATCCGATTTTTCTTTACCTACTGCTATTATTATGGGGTCGGAAGATGAAGGAATTCAACCCGGCATTTTACTGTTAGCCGACCATACTATTTGTATTCCTTTATCAGGAACCATAGCATCATTAAATGTTTCCGTAGCTACCGGAATCGTTCTTTTTGAAGCTGTAAAACAAAGGCAAAACAGTTAAGAAATCAAATATCTATACCACCAGAAGTCTTTTTGGCCGGCGCTTTTTTTTGATCATTCTGCTCGTTGTTATTATTTTGTTCGGGAACAGATAGTGCAGGTGGTTGTCCGAAAAATTCCTGCATCATTTTTTGTTGCTGCTGAAGCATTTCCTGCATTTGCTTATGCAACATATTCATATCCGGATTCATAAAATGCCGGTTAAACATTGAATCATTTGTGAACCCAAAAGGATCAAAATAATCATCTTCAAAAAAAGAATGATTATCAAATGGCTGAAAAAAACCTGTCTGGTTGGTATCGTTGAAAAAATCTGACGGAACCGGCTGACTGCCGTCACTGCTCCACGACCATGTGTAAGTTGAGTCGTAACGGATAACATTTCCATTATTATCCAGTTCGCGGTTAACTTTAATTTGCACATCCGGTTTTGTGGGATCTTTAGGTGAACTCGATTCACCCTTGTTCTGGGCGTTTCCCATGTAAAAAAAACCCGAAAAAAACATGAAAAGCACAAAAGTTTTTCCAAGTAATTTCTTAGAAATTGTTTTCTTAGTTCTCATAATAAATCTTTTTACAAATATAATTCAACAGAAAGCTTTTGTCCAACTCTTTAACCTTATTTAAATATGAATTATTGTCCTAATTTAGTTTTTTTAAGAATAGTTAAAAACAGGGATTATTTTTACTTTTATACAAAAATTAAATTCTTTTTTAATGAGCTTTTTAACCCGAACCGTTTGGATATTATCACTGGTTAGTTTATTTACCGACATTGCCAGTGAAATGCTGTATCCGGTAATGCCGGTATATTTAAAATCCATTGGGTTTTCCATAGTTCTGATTGGAATACTTGAAGGAATTGCAGAAGCCACCGCCGGTTTAAGTAAAGGATATTTCGGAAAACTTTCGGATGCAAAAGGAAAACGGTTACCTTTTATCCAATGGGGCTATGGGTTGAGTGCAGTTTCAAAACCTCTGCTTGCACTATTTACCTGGCCTTTGTGGATATTTTTCTCACGAACCATGGACCGTTTCGGAAAAGGATTGAGAACAGGTGCACGTGATGCACTTCTTTCCGATGAAGCCACTCCTGAAACAAAGGGCAGGGTTTTTGGTTTTCACAGGGGCATGGATACACTTGGAGCAGCAATAGGACCAGCCATTGCACTTTTATATTTATACTTCAATCCAAATCAGTATATACTACTATTTTATATAGCATTCATACCCGGTGTTGTCTCCATATTTTTAACATTGCTTATCAGGGAAAAAAGAAAAACTGAAAAAAAATCAGCAAAAGTTTCCTTTTTCTCTTTTCTTTCCTACTGGAAAACCAGTCCAAAGTTATACAAACAACTTGTAACTGGATTGTTGGTTTTTACCCTCTTCAACAGCTCGGATGTTTTTCTTTTGTTAAAAATTAAAGAAGCGGGGTTTAGTGATGTCTGGGTTATCGGAGCATACATTTTCTTTAATTTTGTATATGCTGTTTTTTCATATCCGCTGGGAATGCTGGCCGACAAAATAGGATTAAAAAAAGTTTTCATTTTTGGTCTGATACTTTTTTTTGTTGTTTATACAGGATTTGCATTTGCTACAAATGTTAAAATGTTCTTTTTACTCTTTCTGCTTTATGGTATATATGCCGGGGCGACAGAAGGAATAAGCAAAGCCTGGATAAGTAATATTGCTGCAAAAAACGAAACGGCTACTGCCATTGGAACATATACCGCCTTCCAAAGTATTTGTACGATGATTGCCAGCAGCCTTACCGGAATTATCTGGTTTACTTTTAGCGCAAAAGCTGCTTTTATGTCTACAGCAGTAATCACCTTAATTGTAGTAATTTACTTGTCGCTTGTAAACAATGCTAACAAATCGACTTAGCCTAACCCTGTCAGTGAATTTCAAAAAAAGATTAAACCAGTATAGCAAATATTAAAAAATTTGGTAGGTTTGAAAATTAAAGAATAAAAAATGAAGAAAGTAACATTTGGGGCAAAACTCCGCTATTTTTTCGATAACACGATGGCAAAAGGCACCCCTGCCTTAATTTCATGGCTTGCAATAATTTCCGGCATCATGATTTTAATTACAGCTACCGTTGTTACGCTTGTACAGATATTTCCGGAAGGTTCAGAAAAATTATCCTTTCCTGAGGCTGTGTGGCAAAGCCTGATGCGCACTCTCGATTCGGGAACAGTGGCCGGTGATGCAGGATGGAATTATCGTCTTGTTTCCATTGTTATTACCATTTTCGGTATTTTCATAGTCAGTACTTTAATTTCCATTTTAAGTGCCGGCCTGGAATCAAAACTTGAAGAATTAAGAAAAGGCAGATCCTTTGTTGTAGAAAAAAATCATACCCTGATACTGGGTTGGTCGCATAAAATTTTTACCATTATTTCCGAACTGGTCGTTGCTAATGAGAGCCAGAGAAAGGGTGTTGTGGTAATTCTCGCTGATAAAGATAAAGTAGAAATGGAAACAGAGATTCGTGATAAAATTCCGAACACAAAAAACACCAGGGTGGTTTGCAGGAGCGGTAATCCATACGATATGACCGATCTGGCCATTGTAAATCCATCGGAGGCAAAATCCATTGTAATTCTTAACAAAGATCATGAAAACAGCGATTTTCAAACGATTAAAACCCTTCTTGCCATTACCAATAATCCCAACAGGAAAAGTTCTCCCTATCATATCATCTGTGAAATTCGTGAAAACAAAAGTCTCGATATCGTCAGGATGATTGGTAAAGAAGAAGTAGAATTTGTTCTAGCAGATGAAATTATTTCGAGAATAATGGTTCAGACCTGTCGTCAGTCAGGTTTAAGTATAGTATATACCGAACTTATGGATTTTGACGGCGATGAAATGTATTTCCAGAATGAACCTGCCCTGGTTGGAAAAACCTTTGGAGAGTCTCTTTTCGCTTACCCAAATTCTTCGGTTATGGGTCTGCAAACTGCAGATGGACTTGTAAAAGTTAATCCGCCCATGGACACGGTTATCCAGAAAGGGGATAAAATAATAGCCATTACTGAAGATGACGATACGCTGATAATTTCCAAGAATGCTTCGCCAAAAATTAACGAAGAAGCTATTGTAAAGGGAGTTATATCTGAAAAGCATTTTGAACGTTCGCTTATTTTAGGCTGGAATAAGCGTGCAAAAATCATTATCCGGGAACTTAATAATTATGTTTCCCCGGGATCCGTTGTAAAAGTTGTTGCAGAATCGGAAGAAGCAGAAAAAATAATCAATGAAATTAAACCTTCATTGAAAAATCTTAATATCGAATTCATAAAAGCAGATATTACCGAACGTTCGGTTCTGGATAGCCTTGATGTAGTATCATTTGACCATATCATCCTGCTCTGTTATGATACTTTTGAGGATATCCAGGAATCCGATTCATTAACTCTTGTAACCCTGCTTCATCTCAGAAATATTTCTGAACAGACCGGTAAAGACCTTAGCATTGTCAGCGAAATGCTTGATATCCGCAACCGTGAACTAGCCGAAGTTACCAAGGCTGATGATTTTGTTGTAAGCGACAAACTGATAAGTTTATTAATAAGCCAGGTATCTGAAAATAAAAAACTAATGGAAGTATTCAATGATATTTTTGATGCCGATGGCTCCGAAATTTATATGAAACCCGCCACGTCATATATTAAATCTGGAATTTCTGTTGATTTTTATACAGTGGTTGAATCTGCTAGACGTAAGAATGAGGTTGCCATTGGTTACCGCATTGCTACATTAGCCGAGGACGCATCAAAAGCATACGGAGTTGTTGTAAATCCGGATAAAACCAAGAAGATAGCGTTTACCGAACTGGATAAAATTATTGTTGTAGCTGAAGATTAGTTCTGTTTTACAGAAATAAAAAACTCCGGCTTTTCAACCGGAGTTTTTTCTATAATTTTTTTATTTCTACTCAAACACAAAGGATCCGAATTTCACGCTCTTACCATCCTGCGCATAAGTAATATACCTTTTTGACATTTTACTAATAAGTTTTGGAACGATAACCATCTTTGCATCATCATCTTTAAACATCGGGTATTTTTCATAGCTGCCATCGCTGTAAAGTGTTGCTAATACAGCCTGACCTTTAGGAACCAATACCGGGTTATTTTTCAGTTCTTTGGTTTTTTCGGCCACCTTATTATTCAAATTTGACCTGTTGTCATTGTAAATAATCTTTAGCTTATTGGCATCAACAAAGGTAGCTACCGAATGGTAATAACCTTTATCGTCAGAACTGTTCTGGTTTTTTGCTATACGAACCTGCCAGTCTAATGCACCTTCTTTATTTACACCACAAACAAGCAAGTCGTTAAAAAAGTAATAATCAATTTTAGTTTCCTGTTTTGTGCCCGGAGCAATAATCGTTGTTGAAGTTGAATATTGCTGTTCGCCAATAAAGGCAAATCCCCCGTTCTGGAAAACAACCAGGTCTTTCAATACATAGCTATAATATTTATCAGGAGTTTCGCCATTCCTTATTTGGCTGAATTCTGCCACTATTTCCTTGGTAAATATTTTTACATTCTTTTTGGGATCTACTAAATCGGCTTTCAGAGTATTTGGATTAATTCTGTTATAGTAAGCCCCCATAAACTCATTTGCAACTTTTACTGTTTTATTGGCAAAGAAACCTCCGACTATAATATTGCCGTTAAGGTCTAAACCCATAATAGCATGGGATGGAATGTATTTATCTGCAGAAACCGGAAAAGGATGACACTCCTTCTTTTTGGCATTGTAAACTATAACCTGAAATTCATACTCTGCATTTGCTGTAGCTTTCTTTTTGTCTTTGGGTTTCTCGGCTTTTATCAGCATATAAATGTCATTATTTTTACCTATTTCACTCTGAATAACTTCAAAAGACCTTTCTTTTAACGGAAGTTCAAGAGCAACATTAACTTCTTCCATTAAATCAGAATTTAATACCTTATAAGTAAAAGGTTCGCTGTTGTAAGAAGCAAATGTATTATGGAAAGTAATCATTATCTTCCCGTCTGCTCTTTCTTTAAAGCTAAAGCCATCGGTGGCAGAGTTACTTACAGGAATTTCCCCGATTTCTTTTGGTTTATTTTTTAACGATCCGTCATTATTCAGATACTGAACATATAAAACTTTTCTGCTTCCACTGTTAGCCGAGGTAAAAAGAATAAGCTTGGAATTCAGAAAGAACATATCTTCATAATGGGTTGGAGCACCTCCCACGGTGGGCATAATGACATCATTTGCCGACTCGCGTGCATTCATTGTTGCTGAAAAATACTCAAGTGTCAGATGTTCTTCGTTTATTCCAAGAATACCCTCGCTTTTAACAGCAAAAAAACCATCCTTATCGGAACCTATTATTTTCTGATACCAATGATTCTTTTCAAGATCAACGGCCTGACCCCAGTCCATTTCCAATGTTTGGGCTATAGCTCCGGTAAAGGAAAGGAGAATGGAAAATAAAGCAAAAAATTTAACAGCTTTCATAGCTAAGTATTTATAGTTTTAATATAAAAAAGATTTACGAAAGTATAAAAAATCTGAAAATATCAAACGAATCATTCTAGTTTTTATCTTTTTTAACTTTGTTAGCCAATTGTCCGCAGGCTGCATCTATATCCTTCCCCCTGCTTTTTCTGATTTTTGATATTATATTTTTTTCTTGCAGGGTTTCCAAAAACAGTGCCGTGTTTTCGGGTGATGATTTTTGAAAAGCCAGTTCCGGAACAGGATTATATTCTATGAGATTAATTTTACTAGCAAAATGACTGCAGAATCTGACTAATTCATTGGCGTCCTCAACCGAATCGTTTATTCCACTAAGTAACAAATACTCGATTGTTACTTTTTGCTTTGACTTTGTTGTATAGTATCGCAGGGCTTCTGAAAGCCTTTCGAGAGAATATTTTTTTGAAACAGGAAGTAATTCATTTCTGGTTTCGATTTTTGCAGAATGAAGAGATAAGGCTAAATTTACTTTGCATTCATCATCGGCCATCTGTTTTATTTTATCAGGGATACCTGCCGTTGAAAGTGTAATTCTGTGTTTTGCCCAGCCCATCCCTTTTTCTGAAGTAATAAGTTGTATTGCCTCCATAACATTTTCATAGTTTAAAAGGGGTTCGCCCATGCCCATCATAACAATGTTGGAAAGAGGTATATTCCATTTTTCTAACGACAATCTATTCAGAAGAAATGCCTGGTCATAAATTTCGCCATAAGAAAGGTCTCGTTTAAAACCCCAGTGGCCTGTTGCACAAAACCTGCAACCCAATGCACATCCTACCTGGGAAGATATACATGCCGTAACGCGATTCTCAGAAGGGATAATTACTCCTTCCACAAAAAGATTATCGATTAACCGAAAAACTACTTTTATGGTACCATCGCCTGAAACCTGGCAGGAATCAACAATGACCGCATCAATAATAAAATTTTCTTTTAATGCTCTTCGTAAATCATTCGAAAGATTGGTCATCTCATCAAATGTTGTCACCCTGTACCTCCAGAGCCAGTCAAAAATCTGATTCATCCTGAATGGCTTTTCTTTTATTGAATCAAGGAATCCGGCCAACTCTTCTTTTTGTAAAGACCTTATTTTTTTCATAATAATCTTATTCAAAATAAGGGTTAAAACCGATTATTTCCAAAAATGAAGATAAAATTCCTTTGAAAACCCTGTGAATATGTTTTACTTTGTAAAGTATTTCACAAGCTAAATATTTATTTGACAATGATTAAAAAGGCAATTGTTTTATTTACTGCTCTTTTTGTGCTTTCAGTACAACTCGTAAGAGCTGACGAGGGAATGTGGATATTATCTCTTATCCACAAAAATTATGAAGATATGAAGCGCCAGGGTTTTAAATTAACTCCTGAAGACATTTACAATATTAATAAAGCAAGCCTGAAAGATGCTATTTGTGGTTTAAGCAATGAAAGATATCCTTTAGGTTTTTTCTGTTCATCTGAAATAGTATCGGACCAGGGACTATTATTAACCAATCATCATTGCGGATACGATGCCATTCAGACACATAGTACTGTTGAACATGATTATCTTACAGATGGTTTCTGGGCATACACCAAAGACCAGGAATTAACTAATGACGGAGTCTGTGCCTCTTTCCTGGTACGGATTGAAGATGTGACTGATCGTGTTCTGAAAGGTGTTACTGAAGAAATGACTATTGATAACCGACAGGAATCGATTGATAAAGCAATAAAAGAAATTGAAAAAGAAGCCGGTAAAGGCAACGATTATAATGTTGAGGTTGCCGAGATGTTTAAGGGAAATCAATATTTTCTTTATGTTTTCGAAACTTTTAAAGACGTCCGCCTGGTTGGCGCTCCGCCTTCTTCTATTGGCAAATTTGGCGGCGACACCGACAACTGGATGTGGCCACGGCATACGGGTGACTTCTCTATTTTAAGAGTATATATGGGTGCTGACGGAAAACCATCAGAGTACAGTAAGGATAATGTTCCCTTAAAACCCAAACACTTTCTACCCGTTTCGGTGAAAGGAGTTGAAAAAGGTGATTATGCCATGGTAATGGGCTTTCCCGGGAGTACCGACAGGTATTTAACTTCTTTTGGAGTAAAAGAACAGATGGAAGTGTTAAATCCTGCTGCCATTAAAATCAGGACAAAAATACTCGAACTTATGAAACAGGATATGGATGCTTCCGATAAGATTCGTATTCAGTATGCTTCAAAATATGCGCAAACCGCCAACTACTGGAAATATTTTATAGGGCAGGATAAGGGCTTGTTAAGGCTTGATGTGATTGGCCAGAAAAAAGAAATTGAAAAGAGATTTACTGAATGGGTTCAGGCTTCTCCCGAAAGACAAAAATTATACGGAAATGTTCTTTCTATTATTGAAAAATCTTACACTGACAACAAAGAAAAATCGCTCGTATACCAATATATTATTGAAGGTATTTTCCAGGGAAGCGAAATAATTGTAGCACCCTTCCAGATGATGCAGTTGTACCAGGTTCTAAAAGCAGAAAAGCCGGACACCGCCATAATTTCCCAACTAACCAAAGGATTAAGGGAATCTTCCAAATCATATTTTAAAGACTATAATGCAGCTACCGACAAAAAGATTTTTGCTGCTCTTATGAAAATGTTTTATGAAGATCTGCCTGCCAGCTATCATTTCGAAGTATTTTCAACCATTCAGAAAAAATATAAAGGTGATTTTAACAAATTTGCCGATGAAGTATATAAAAAATCTATGTTTGCTGACCAGGACAAGTATAATGCTTTTCTTGACAAGCCTTCGGCTAAAGTATTGGAAAATGACTGGGCATTTAAAATCTCACAACAGGCTATTAATCTATATTTTCCGTTAAGCAACATTGAGTCGCCGGAAACCCGGAATGCAAAACGTTTATTCGAAAAAGGACTCATGGAGATGCAACCCGAAAAACTCTTTTATCCGGACGCTAATTCTACTCTCCGGTTAACTTATGGCACGGTTGGCGACTATAAACCGGCTGATGCAACATATTACAGCTATTATACCACCCTGTCCGGAATCATGGAAAAAGAAGATCCAAGCAATGAAGAGTTTATTGTACCAGCCAAGCTGAAGGAACTTTATAAAAGTAAAGATTACGGGCAATATGCTTCAAAAGATGGCGATATGCGGGTTTGCTTTACAACAAATAACGATATCACAGGAGGTAATTCGGGAAGCGCTGTAATAAACGGGAATGGCGAACTTATAGGAATTGCCTTTGACGGTAACTGGGAAGCCATGAGCGGCGACATTGCCTATGAAAAAAATCTTCAGAAATGTATAAATGTAGATATCAGGTATGTATTATTTGTTATCGATAAATATGCCGGTGCAAAAAATCTTATCGACGAAATGAAATTAGTGAAATAAATGAAATTAACTTTTTAAGAACAACATATTAAAATTCAATCGAAAACAAAGTTCAATATTTAAGCCGGCAATAACTAATAAGGTATTACATAAATTATTCACGTATGAAAAAAATAATTTATACGCTATCTGGCACATTGTTTTCAGTATTATTTTGTTATTCCCAGGAACAGGACACTACTAAACCTAACCTGCTGCAAAGAACAAATAATTATTTTAAAGATCGCGCTTCAGATGAAGAGGATTTAAAGTATCATGGCAATTGGGCGGGATTTGAAGTAGGTTTTAATAATTATTTTAACCAATCCGGCGCGATAGAAGAAGGTTTCCTGGAATTAATGCCATGGAGGTCGCGGGCAGTGAGTATTAATTTCTCCGAATATAATATCGGTTTATATAAGAACAGAATCGGAATTACCACCGGCACTGCTCTGGAAATAAATAATTATAATTTAACAAATAACATTACATTATTAACAGATAGCACTGTATTATATTATAATACCGATACCATCCATTCTTTTATAAAGAATAAACTCTCTGTTTTATATTTATCAATTCCCCTGTTATTTGAATTTCAATTTCCTGTCGGAAAAAAAAATAAAAGAATCTTTTTTTCAGCAGGGGCCATCGGGGGTTTGACCATCGATGCTTTTACTCATCAAAAATATAAAATTAAAGGCAAAGAATTTAAAAACAGGGTACGTGATGACTTTTTTTTCCTGCCCTATCGTTATGGCATTACCGCCAGGTTAGGTTATAGTTTTATAAGATTTTTTGCAAATTATAATCTTACTCCTCTGTTTGAAGAAAATAAAGGACCTGAATTATATCCCTTTTCTGCCGGAATTGCCTTAATTGTTTTATAAAATGTTGTAATAAATCACATTTATGTTTGAATTAGACTTGAATTTTCGTGAAATTTTTTCAGCTTTTATGGTTCTTTTTGCTGTAATAGATATTACCGGTTCTATTCCTATTATTATTGATTTAAAGCAAAAACATGGAAAAATTGACGCCCTGAAAGCAGCTTCATTTGCTCTTGGAATAATGTTAATGTTTTTCTTTATCGGCGAACCTTTGCTCGGTGTTTTCGGGGTCGATATTTATTCGTTTGCCATTGCCGGTTCGCTGGTTGTTTTTTTTGTAGGGCTTGAAATGGTATTAGGAATCGATTTATTTAAAGGAAATACACCTGTTGGCGTAAGTATTGTTCCTATTGCCTTTCCGTTGGTTGCAGGTGCAGGAGCTATCACTTCCATGCTTTCGTTAAAAGCGGAATATCATGCTGCAAACATTTTAATAGCACTGGTTTTAAATATGTTATTTGTATATATTGTAATTAAAACAGCCGAACAATTCGAGAAAATTATTGGTAAGGCAGGGATTTTAATCCTGAGGAAATTCTTTGGTATTATCCTTCTTGCCATTGCTATTAAATTATTTCTTACAAATACCGGGATTCATATCAGTACGCATTAAGAAATTCATTAAATTTGAATAGATTTTAACCGGTTTTAAAATGATTTCTTTAGTACTTGCCGACGACCATTCGCTTTACATAGAAGGCCTGGAATTGCTTCTGGCAAAAGGAAATGAATTCAAAATCATTACTAAATGTAACTCCGGTACTGAAGCCATCTCAACATTAAAGAAAAAAAACTGCGATATTCTTTTGCTCGATCTTCACTTAACTGATATGACAGGACTGGAAGTAGTGGAAGAAATTCAAAAATTCAAACCGGAACAAAGAATAATAATGCTTACCCACCAGAAAGGAAGCAGGTATTTAAGTAAATTAGAAAAACTGGGAATAAAAGGATATCTTCTTAAAAACATTACCAGGGAAGAATTAATAAAAGCTTTAAATACCGTTTACCAGGGCGGAACTTACTTTTGCGAAGGAATTCAAAACATAACAAAGGAAGAAGACTTTTACATTAAATCTTCTGTAATAATTAATAATGAATCGCCTGATATTTTACTTACTCCCCGCGAAAAGGAAATTCTGATTCTTGTATGTAATGAATTAAGCAGCGCCGAAATTGCTGAAAAATTATTTATAAGTATAGGCACTGTTGATACACACAGGAAAAATATACTTCAGAAACTGGGAATTGTCAATACCGTTGGGTTAGTAAAATTTGCACTAAAACACGGATTAATTAAACCTGATAAAGAGTAATTAAAATTTCAGCACCACCCTGTTCACCATTCCTGAATTCTATTGCTCCATTCAATAATTTAATGAATTTTCTGCTTACACTCAGGCCTATTCCGCTTCCGCTAACCTGGCCTTTTAAATCATTGGTTTCAGTATTGTTTAATTGTGCTAAAATTTCAGGTTTAAAACCATTCCCCTGGTCTTTTACTGAAATTACAGTAAAATTATTTCCTGTTGTTGTATTAATAACTATTTCTTTTCCTTCAGGAGAAAATTTAACTGCATTGTTTACAATATTTCTTACTATAAAATAGACCATCAACCGGTCTGACTTTATAGTATCTTCTGACAATGAATTATACACAATCCTTATTTGTTTAAAAGCAGCCAGTGGCTGATATAACTTAATAATATCAGAAATTATAGCATTCAGATTAATTTCTTCGAAATTGGCTTTAAGATTACTTCGCTGCGATCTGGCCCATTGCAGTATGTTATCTAACAAGTCCTGAAGGGGAATTACGGCGTTATTAATGCTTGCTAATGAACTTTGTAAATCTTCCTTACTTTGCTGCCCGGCTGTTTCTAAGGTCAGGTTTGTATAATTGATAACTGAAGTAATGGGATTATACAAATCGTGTGAAAGCATGCTTATTAGCTGATCTTTACCCGCATTTGCAAGAGTTAAATTTTCCTCGGAATCAATCAGTTCTTTATTTAAAGTTTTAAGAGTAGTATTCTGGTTTTTAATTTTTTCATTTATTTGTGCTAACTGTTTGTTTAGTTTTTGCTTGGTTCTGTACTGAATAAAAACAAAAATTCCGGCCAATAAAATCAGTAAAGACAAAGTTGCAAAAAGAAGTTTTTGTTTTCGTTCATTGGCTGTTTTAGTTAATTGCAATTCGTTGTCTTTTAAAAGCACTTTGTTTTCATTCTCTTTTTTATCCGAGTCGTACTTAACTTTTAAATCGGCAATTATGTTGTTATTCTTTTCAGAAATAATAGAGTCTTTAAGATGTGTCGAAGTTTTAAAATTTTCATAAGCCAGTTTAAAGTTCCCCTGTTCCTTATACATATTTGATAAATCGGAATAAACGTCTTTCTGAAGCCGTATTGATTTATTTTCTACAGCCAGTGTTAACGCCTCACTATAAATTACCAGTGCTTCTTTAAATTGTTTTCTTTCAACATAAATATCACCTATATTAGACAATGTTGATACTAATGAGGTATATTGTTTATGCTTTGATTTACCTTCTTTTGCTTTATAAAAATATTCAAGTGCCTTATCATATTTTTTTAAGTCCTTATAAATATTTCCAATATTATTTTCGAGATTGGCAACGCTTATCTCATTCTGTTCGCTTTTTTCTTTCCGATAATATTCGAGTGAATTAAAATAACTTTTTAAGGCAAGTTCAAATTCGTTCTTATTTCTATACACCATTCCCATGTTTCCTGTAGCCATGGCAATGCCTTGTTCATCATTAATTTCTACAAATTTGTCCCTGGCTTTTATAAAATAACTTAAGGATTCATCCAGTTTTTCCTGCTGATTATACACGAGACCTATAAGATTAAGATCGCTACCGGCGCCATCCTTATTGTTAATCTTCTCATCCAGTTTTAATGCTTCAATTAATATCTTCATCGCTTTAACAAATTCTCCCTGTTCAGAATAAATATATCCTTTTTCCCGGAGTACATACGAAATTCCCTCGTTATATTTATATCTCTTTGAAAGATTTAAAGCAGAATCAAGATAAATAAATGCAGAATCAGAGTAATTCTGAGAAGTATTATAATAATTATCATATAATTTAAATATCTGATTAATTATATTAGAATCAACCTGACCTTTTAGTAAGTTAAATTGGAAAAGTATCGTGAAAATCAATAAAATAACTCTGACCATATAATATACCTATTTACAGGATTGACTGAAGTCAAATTTAAGCAGAAATTTGATTATATAAATAATTTAAATGTCTAACAGACTCAATACATATATAGTTCACATTATCAGTACAATAATATTCGTACTCTTTTCCACAATAATTTATGGACAGAATAATTCTCTTGTTTTAAATGGAGCTTATATAAATATCAGTAATGGTACCTGGGCAAACCCGGTATATTTAGTTGTAAACAGCGGACAACCGGCAGCTATCCTTCGAAACAGCGGGCATATTATTTCTGAAAAAGAAGGAAACTTTGTTCAATGGAACACCTCAGATGTCACTGTAACAACCGATTACACAATTCCTTTTGGTTACAGTAATTCAGATTATTTACCTTTTACTGTTCACAAAAATTCTGTTGGAAGCGGGGCAGGTCATGTTAATAATGCCTCACCACTTGCAGTTTCAACCTGGGGAACTCCGGCAAATAATACTCCCTGGGCTAATTCAGTTACAACAATGACTGGCCCGAACGGCGCCGACGAACTTAGTTCAGTAATAGACAGGTGGTGGCAGGTACTGGCAGACGCAAACGTAAGTGCTACTTTTGATGTTACTTACCGTGGATCAGAAAATACTACAACTTCATCAGGCGGAATATTTAACGGGCAGCTATTTGACATTTCCACTAATCAATGGGTTACGGTTGCAGGTTCGGGCACAGGAGTTACTACCGGAACAGGTACGGTTACAAATATCAACCTGATTCCGCATGGGTTAAGCACAAGCTCACCCTACGTTTTAACGTCAAATATTTCTCCGTTACCCATCGAACTCATTAGTTTTACAGCAGGTTGTACTGACAACCAAATTCACATTAAATGGGCCGATGCTTCGGAAACGAATGTGATGAATATTGAGTTACAAAAAAGTTATGATATGAACTCATGGACTACCATTTATGTTGCCTCCCCTTCAAATCAAAACACTACCATCTATTACGATTATGATTATGTTGAAACCGCTGACCGGATTATTTATTATCGTTTAAAAACAAATAATAATGATGGCATGTCTGACTTAAGTGAAGAAATATATACTTTACCCTGTGGAGCCGGATCAGAAATATTAACTGCCTTTTCAGAAGGAAATACCATACACGTACACTCTGTTTTTGAAAATTCAGCCACGGTAAACTATACTTTGTATGATATTCAGGGAAAAATGGTTGCAGAAGGTAAATATAATGCCGGTCAGGGGGATATGTTTTTTTCCATTCACCTGGAACAATTATCAAGCGCTATCTACATTTTCAGAGCTGAAAGCTCTTCAACAACATGTAATCAGAAATTATTAATAAAGAACCTATGAAAAACAGGAATCTTTTAACAAATTTGCTAACCCTCACTTATCTGCTCATTGTTTTTACATTGAATGTAAAAGCACAGAACATAGGGATTAACAGCACAGGAGCAACCCCCAACAGTTCCGCCATGCTCGACATAGACGTATCCGCCATGGCCTCAAAAAAAGGATTGCTTATACCACGTGTTGCATTAACAGGAACCTCTGATGTAACAACAATCAGTTCACCGGCAACATCATTGATGATTTACAACACAGCAACAGCCGGAATTTCTCCGAATAATGTTGTTCCGGGATATTATTTCTGGAACGGAATTAAATGGATACAGATATTAACAAATGGAGGATCGGGTAGTATCTGGAGCAGAAGTGACACTTTTGTAACATTAAGTAATATCGGTGATTTTGTTGGTTTTGGAACTGTTAATCCCGAAGCAGAATTTCATATGGAAACAGGAAATATACTTATTGGAAATGGTGTTAATTTAATGGGACGGTCTTCATTTAGTGGAGATAACAAGGTAAATATATTAGGAGTTTACAATAATGATCTTGAAATTGGAAAAAATATGAATTTTGAAAGCCTTGGTGCTATTAAATTATTTGTTCCTATTGCAAATACATCTTATCCGGATGACGGAAAATATGAAATCTATGGCCCTAACAGTAGTATACCTATGATGCAGTTCAACGAAAATGGAAGAATTGGAATAAATACAGCTAATCCCGAAGCAGAATTACATATGGAAACAGGAAATATACTTATTGGAAATGGTGTTAATTTAATGGGACGTTCTTCATTTAGTGGAGATAAT
>JBBIRU010000032.1:0-63712 GCA_037441645.1 Bacteroidota bacterium | reverse complement strand
TAAGAGCATTCGTTATCTGGCTCTCGGTAAATCTCGTCTTTTTCATTTTCTACAGATTTATTAAAATTAAACATTTTTGTCCAATTTTAAACTGTAGGAATTTTAGGGATACTTACAACAACGATTGTTCTGGTAATGAATTTGAGTTTAATGTTTGCCCAGACTGGTAATAATGAAAAATGTGGCTCTGAAACTGTTCACCGGATGCGGTTATTAAATGAACCAGGATATGCAGATGCTTATGAAAAGCTTCAGAAATATGTAAAAGATTTTATAGCTGATAATCCGGATGGGTATTCACCCAAGACAGTTATTACTATACCGGTTGTTTTTCATATTGTTTTATCTCCTGCAGAAAATGCTTCTTTCCCGGATACCCGTTGTGTTGAGAATATAAATTCATTAAATACAGATTTTGCCGGTTTAAATACTCATTCAATGGGAGCTTTTGCCCTGTCCCTTAAAACTGATTGCGAGATCCGGTTTTGCCTTGCTTCGGTTAGTCCAACAGGAGTACCAACAACTGGTATAGAAAGAGTAAATTATACTGGCCCAACTTGGGCTGCAGGTGATAATGGAGTAAAACAAAGTGTATCAGGTGGACTTGATGCCTGGGATCCTACCCAATACTTTAATATCTGGGTTTGTAACCTTGAAGATGGGCTTTGTGGTTATGGTACTCTTCCTACTTCTTTAAATAATTTCTATGGATTGGTTAACGATTATGAATATACCGGTATGACAGGCGCCAGCCCGCCTTTTAATTTAGGAGGAACTGTCACCCACGGAATAGGCCATTGCTTTAATTTGCCACACATCTGGGGCGATTCTCCGGGCTGTGTAACTGATGATGGTTTTGGCGATACCCCAACACAGGATATGGAAACCTATGGTGCTCCGGTTGGAGTATTATTAGATGCCTGCCAGCCTTCTTCTCCAGGTATAATGTATATGAATTTTATGGATTATACCGATGATATTTCAATGGCAAACTATACTCCCGGTCAGAAAACTGCAATGTTAGCATTGTTTGCACCGGGGGGAGTTTTAGAGCCCTTAACAAGCTCTGATAAATGCGGTGATCCTTTAGTTGCTGATTTTGTTGGAAATCCACTCACTGTTAATGTGGGTGGAACGGTTAACTTTACTGATTTAACAACCGGCTCGCCAGCGGCCTGGCAATGGACTTTTACGGGCGCTGTAACAACGTCTTCTGCCGTTCAGAATCCGCAAAATATTCAATATAATGTTATTGGATTATACCCTGTTAAATTAAAAGTTACAAAGCCTAATTTCGCAGATAGTATAACCAAAATTCAATATATAGAGGTAATTGATCCCCTTGCTGTGAATGCTGATTTTATTGGTACGCCAACTGTAGTAGCTGCGGGTAATACCGTTAATTTTACTGATTTAAGTACAAATACGCCAACCTCCTGGCAATGGAATTTTTATGGAGGAACACCTTCAGCTTCCACGGCTCAGAATCCTCAAAATATATTATATAATACTCCCGGAGTTTATGACGTGAGATTAAGAGCCGCAAATGTGTCGACAAATGATACTGTCAGGAAAATTGGGTATATTGTTGTTGCAAACCCTTCAGATATTCCGCAAGCGGAATTTGTTGCAAATCCAAACAGTTTACTGACAGGTTCAACATCATGGTTCACTGATCTTTCAAGTGGTATCTATGATTCTGTTCATTGGTATTTTAGCGGTGGAGTTCCATCTGAATCTACTCTTGCTAACCCTCCTGGAATTTTTTATAGTTCAACGGGCGATTATGATGTAACACTAATTATTATGGGTCCTTTTGGAAACGATACGCTTATTAAAGCTGGTTACATGCATGTGTTTGACACTTCTTATTTAGATAGTGTTTTTGCAGATTTTCATGCTACCACCAGCAGGTTGATAGTTCAGGGTTCCGCAGTAAATTTTGAAGATTTATCTGGTGGAAATACTACTAACTGGACCTGGCAATTTCAAGGTGGAACCCCGTCTTCGTCATCGAATCAAAATCCATTAAATGTTCTTTATTATACCCCTGGAATATATGATGTATGCCTTATTGTGAGCAATGGTATGTATAGTGACACATTATGTAAACAGGATTATATTATTGTAACAACAGAGCCATGGCCTGATCCTAACGGTTTTTGCGATACCATTTCAAATCGTGCGCCTAATGAATTACCATTATGGTTTCTGAATCTTGCAACTTCTACCTGGGGATACGTTCCGGGACATAATGGCTTGCATAAAAAAGCATATGCCGACAAATTTGTAAACTATACTTATAGTGAAATATCCAGGGTTCTGGTTCAGGTAGCTAAAGCATCTGCAGGAACCGGTTCGTCATATGTAAGATTTAAAATATGGAGCGGAACCTATACTCCCCAGGTAGAACTCGGATATAAAGATATTTTAATTAGTGACATGATACCATTTATGTATTATTCGGTCTCATTTAATCCGCCGATACCTGTTAATGGAACTTTTTTTATTGGATACGAATTAAATTATACAGCGCCCCAGGATACGTTTGTTACCTATCTTGCACCTGACAGAGGACCAAATGGTCTTAATACGCTATATGTAAAAAACGCTAACAATTCCTGGCAAACTATGATCGATGTTTTCGGATTTCATACATCTCTGGCCATTCAGGTAATTGGTTGCTTAACAAATGATCTTGTAGATATTGAACCCGGTATTGCAGAAGATAAAATGGTTATTTATCCAATACCTTCCAGTGGCATAATAAATATCGGCTTTTCAGAAAAACCAATGGATAATGATTATGAAATCAGCATTTTTGATATGTTTGGAAAACAATTGCCGATTCCTGCTATACAAACTTCAGAAAACCAGTTTCAGATTGATTGTTCAGATCAGCCTGCCGGGCTCTATTTAGTATTCTTAAGAAACGGCACCTGGTTTTATAAAACTAAATTGTCAGTTGTTCATTAACTATATTTTATATGATGAAATATGAGTTTTTTATTAAATTTAAACCGGCATTAAAATACAAAACAAAATATTTTAAGAAATTATGATACTATTAGACAAAAGTAAATACGACAAAGTAATAAAACCGCTGAGGAATGTAACAATTAATAACCTGTTCGCCCGGTCGGTGGCTGAAAAAAAAGTAAATGGCTCCGTGTATGTTGATAATACGGAAAAGCCAGGGACTTTTTATATTGTTCACCCATATGGCATGTCGTTACTTTTTGGTGAAACCGGTAACGATAATTTTAATTCCGGGTTTCTTGAGTACGCTTTGAATACTTCCGGGGTGCGGAACAGGTACGAGTGGTTACAGGCTTTTCCCGGCTCATGGAATAAAAAACTTTCAGCCCTTTTCGGGGATAACCTGGTAAAATCGGCCGACAATACCGGCAACAATAAAAACAATAAAATAGAAGAAAACACAAGAGTTAATTTTAAATTCAATAAAGAAAAATACCTGGATTTTAAAAGTAAAAATATTGACAACAAGTATAACATTCTCAGGACAGATAAGGAAATGTTTGAAAACATGCAGGGAAGTGTTGTCCCGAAATATTTCTGGAACGATGCGGAACACTTTTGCAATCATGGGGTAGGATACAGCCTGATATATGAAAACAAGCAGGTATCCGTTGCCTTTTCATCATTTATCCATGACAAGCAATTAGAATTAGGAATAGAAACACTCGAAGGTTATAAAGGGAAGGGATTTGCATTATATACCTGTTCAGCCCTGATTGATTATAGCATTGACAATGGTTATGAACCAGTATGGGCATGCCGGCTTGAAAATACCGGGTCGTATAAATTGCACAGAAACTGGGATTTGAACCAACGCTTTATATCCCGTATTACAGGTTAAATAATTGATAATAATGTAGTATACGATGTTTTTAAGTGTTCTGTTTTCCGGACAGTTTTTTAATGTTTTGCAAAATGTTTTGAATCACCCCATTCGCCGTAAGCAATCTCGTTTCCCGAAAAACGGATTCTGGCATCCAGGCAGGCTTTGCATTCTTCGACCTCCTCATCAACACAGGGTTTGTCCTGATAAAGAAAATACTGCTTCCTGTAACAAAGAGGAGTAATATTTGGCATAATGATGTTGGCGCCTACTTTTAATGCTTTTTCCCGGCCTATTTTATCAATGCTTTGCAAGGCATTGGTCGATGCAATATTTATATCTTTCATTAAGATACGGAGTATGGCAATCATTTTTAAGGTAAGGTCAAATCGCTCTTTCCGGGAAAACAACAAATGTGAAAACCGGAAGAGGGGAGTTTCTGAATGCTCTAAATATGGACCCATTCCGCACATATCAATATCCATGTTGCGCATAAATAAAATATCATCAGCAAGGTCTTCAAAAGTCTGGAAGGGAAGGCCAATCATAACACCTGTTCCTGCCTGGTAGCCGATCTTCTTAAGGTTTTCGAGGGCAGCCAGTCTTTTTCCGAAATCATGGTTAGCATCGTTTGGGTGTATCCTGGAATATAGTTCAGGGTTCGATGTTTCGATGCGCAAAAGATAACGATGAGCGCCACAGTTGAACCATTCCCGGTATGTTTCCTCACTCTGTTCACCTAATGATAAAGTAATTCCGGGTTTATTATCCGGGATAGCTTTTATCTCTTTTATCAGCCCACTTATATTCTGAACAAAAGAAGGGCTGGAGTTTTCGCCCGATTGAATAACAATGGAACCATACCCGTTTTCAATTGCAAATTTAGCCGCATCTAAAACCTCCTTGTTATTCATGGTATATCTGCCAACCCTGGAATTCTCCTTCCTGATGCCACAATACAAACAGTTCTTTGAACAGATATTGGAATACTCAATTAATCCCCGCAGATGAACCTTGTTTCCAATAAATTCCTGTTTTATTTCAAGCGATTTATGGAATAATAATTTTCTTTCTTCGCCTTCGGTTTTTAAAAGATAAATTATTTCATCTTTCTCAAATACATCTTTCTGTAATATTTTGTCAAGGGTACTTTTCATAAGTTAAAGAGGCTCAAAAATAGGGTTAAATATTTTAATAGAGCCTGTTATTCATCATTTTTGAACCGTAAAATTATATCTTCAAAAATTCTTTAAAAAATAACTTATCTATATTCATCACTATCGCCCAATTTTACTATGTTTGCCTTAATTATGGTGCAAAAAGAACATCGGGATATAGAAAAAAAGCTTTCACATTTACTTTTCAAAGCAAAAGGCCTCGAAATCATCGATGTTAAAGAATTGCCACCTTCCGGTTCCTATAGAAAATATTACAGGTTAAATACAGAAAAGGGGTCGTTTATCGGGGCTTATAACCCGGATTCAAAAGAAAATAATGCCTTTATACAGTTTTCGGAACACTTTTATAAATCAGGATTAAATGTACCGGAAGTAATTGCAAACGATGCGGAGAATGATATTTATTTACTTTCCGATTTAGGCGATACCACACTCTTTTCATTTCTTGAAGAAAAAAGAATAAAAAACCAGTTTCCCGAAGAAGCCGTACACATTTACAGGAAAGTACTTGAAGATCTTCCCAGGTTCCAGGTTGTAGCCGGTAAGGATCTGAATTATTCATATTGTTATCCACGCCCCAGTTTCGACAGGCAGTCGATGATGTGGGACCTGAATTATTTTAAATATTATTTTTTAAAACTGGCAAAAGTACCCTTTGACGAACAAAAACTGGAAGACGATTTTGAGGTATTTGTAAATTATTTATCCAATGCCGATTGCAATTACTTTCTTTATCGCGATTTCCAGTCGAGGAACATCATGCTTTACCATTCTGAAAATTATTATATTGATTACCAGGGGGGCAGGAAAGGGGCGCTTCAATACGATGTTGCATCCCTGTTATATGATGCAAAGGCAAATATTCCCCAGGAACTGAGAGTAGAACTTTTAGAGCATTATATTTCACACCTGAAAAAATATATCTCCTTTAACGAAGAAGAATTCAGGAATCTGTATTATGGTTATGTTCTTATTCGCATTATGCAGGCCATGGGAGCCTATGGCTTCAGGGGATTTTACGAAAAGAAAGAGCATTTTTTACTGAGTATTCCGTATGCCTTAAAAAACCTGGACTGGTTACTTAACAATGTAAAAATTCCGGTAAAAATCCCGGCTTTATTAAGCGTGTTAAGTCACTTATCGGGGTCAGAAGAATTAAAACGTTTCAGGGAAAAAGATCTGCCTGAAAGTTCATTATCTGTACGGGTGTTGAGTTTTTCGTACAGGGAAGGTTTGCCGGCAGATGATTCGGGTAACGGGGGGGGCTTTATTTTTGATTGCCGTGCATTGCCAAACCCGGGGAAGTTAAAAGAATATGAGTATTTATCGGGACTGGATTCGTCTGTTATTACTTACCTGGAGAAAGAAGAAGAGGTGAAAAGATTTATACAGAATGTTATTAAACTTGTGGAACAAAGCGTAGAAAAATATATTTCATTAAATTTCACGAACCTGCAGGTCGCTTTTGGATGTACCGGGGGACAACACCGTTCTGTATATACGGCTGAAAAATTAGCTCAGTATTTAAAATCAAAATATAAAATAGATATCCGGTTGGAGCATACCAATCGGAAAAACTGGAGAAAAGATGGGAACAACAGCTAAAGCAATGATACTTGCTGCGGGTATGGGTACAAGACTACATCCCATAACTCTTACTAAGCCAAAAGCTTTAGCTGAAGTGAATGGAGTTCCGCTTCTGGAATATGCCATCAGGCATTTAATAAAGCATGGGTTCAATGACATCATAATAAACATACATCATTTTGGTGAGCAAATTGTTGATTTTTTAAAAAAGAAAAATAATTTCAATATTAAGATTTCCATTTCCGATGAATCTGAGAAATTATTAAACACAGGGGGCGGATTAAAAAAAGCTTCCTGGTTTTTCGACGACAAAAAGCCATTTTTACTTTATAACGTTGATATTTTATCGGATTTTGATCTTAAATCCTTTTATGAATTCCATGTAGATTCTGAAGCATTGGCAACGTTGGCTGTGAGAGGAAGAAAAACGTCGCGGTATTTTTTATTCAATCAGAACGGCCATTTGTGCGGATGGAAGAATATGAGCACAAACGAAATTAAAATAACAAGCCGTACTGTTTCAAAGCTGCAGCCTTTTGCATTTAGCGGCATACAGGTAATTAACAGCGATTTCCTTGAAATGATGGAAAAACATGAAGGCGCTTTTTCAATTACCGATGTTTACCTTGATTTATGTGCCAATTACAAGATCGTTGCCTACAATCACGATAAATCATTCTGGCTCGACCTGGGAACCGTTGAGAAAGTGGAATACGCTGAGAACTTACTTAAAGGAAATAATTTTCTCCTGAAATAAGAACCAAATCTCAAACTCCAGGCACCAAGAGAATGTCTTTCTTCTTTGGAATCAGGTATTTTTAATTTGGAATTTGGAGCTTTCCAAGATTATTCCCACTCAATAGTGGCAGGAGGTTTTGAGCTTATATCATAGACCACCCTGTTTATCCCCTTCACGTTATTAATAATTTTATTCGAAACTTTGGCAAGAAATTCATAGGGGAGGTGAACCCAGTCTGCCGTCATGCCGTCTGTGCTTTGTACTGCGCGCAATGCAATTACCTGTTCATAAGTGCGTTCGTCGCCCATAACACCTACAGAATGAATGGGAAGGAGAACTGCCAGCGCCTGCCATACGGAACCGTATAAACCATCTTCTTTTAACGATGTTATGAAAATATTATCTACTTCCTGGAGTATATTAACTTTTTCAGGAGTAATATCGCCCAAAATTCGGATGGCCAGACCCGGCCCGGGAAAGGGGTGGCGATTTAATATTCTTGGATCTAATTCCAGTTCTTTTCCAACCCGGCGAACTTCGTCTTTAAATAATAAGCGTAAGGGCTCAATTACTTTAAGGTTCATTTTTTCGGGTAATCCGCCTACATTGTGGTGCGATTTAATGGTGGCAGACGGTCCGTTAACAGATAATGATTCAATTACATCAGGGTAAATTGTTCCCTGGGCAAGCCATTTTACATCTTCAATCTTATGGGCTTCCTGATCGAATATTTCAATAAAAACCCGGCCAATAATTTTTCTTTTCTTTTCAGGTTCGCTTACATCTTTTAACTGACTCAGGAATTGTTCAGACGCATCAACGCCTTTTACATTGAGGCCGGTTTTCTGATACGCATCAATTACCTCGTTAAACTCATTTTTACGTAACAAACCGTTATTCACAAAAATACAATACAGGTTTTTCCCGATGGCCTTGTGAAGAAGCAAAGCGGCAACAGACGAATCAACACCCCCGGATAATCCAAGCACTACTTTCTGGTCCTGTACTTTTTTCCGGATTTCATTAACAGTTGACTCAATAAATGTTGCCGGAGTCCACGATTGCGAGCAACCGCAAATGGTTACAACAAAATTTTTGAGCAGTTCCATACCCTGGGCAGAATGATAAACCTCAGGATGAAACTGTATCCCGTATGTTGGCTCGTTTTCTATTTTAAAAGCGCCAACTTTTACGGATCCAGTACTGGCAGTAATTTTATAGCTGGCAGGTATTTTTGTAATGGTGTCGCCATGCGACATCCATACCTGCGTATCGGTATTAATATTTTTAAATAAAAGGTCGTTATTATCAACATATTGAAGATTTGCCCTGCCATATTCCCTGTGATTGGAGGGCAATACCTCACCGCCAAAATGGTGGGAAAGATACTGTGCCCCATAACATACTCCCAGGAGAGGATATTTACCTTTAATATTATTCAAATCGGGTTTGGGAGAATTTATATCGCGGACAGAAAAAGGGCTGCCCGACATTATCACGCCCTTTACGTCCGCATCTGGTTCGGGAAAATGATTAAAAGGATATATTTCGCAATACACATTTAGTTCTCTTACTCTGCGGGCTATAAGCTGAGTATACTGAGAGCCGAAATCGAGGATGATAATTTTTTCAGTCACCTTAGGTAAATTTTATGGGATTGTAAAGGTAATTATATGAAAAGTGCCAAACAAAAACTCAAAAGAAAGTTTTTAACGGGATATGAAGAAAGAAATTAAAATTATAAAAACAACTTTACACAAGGGATTGATATAATCTATTTTTCAATTTCCGGCAATCTTATCACCTTACGGATAAATTCATTGTTTTCGGTTTCCACTTTTAACAGATAGCAACCGGGCAGAATTTCATCAATTATTTCCCTGATAAGAACTTCAGTAACCTCGTGATCTGTTTTATATAATTTGTTAAGTAATATTTTCCCGGAAAGATCAAGAAGTTTTATTGAAACAGATTTTGAGCCTGCAGAATAAAACCGGATAATTGCATTTTCCCTGAAAGGATTTGGAAAGACCACCATCCCGCCATTGGAAGAAACTGTAGTTTCCGGAATTCCGGTAGTTGACGATGAATAATCGAGCGACCAGCCACCGGCCTGGGTTGTTGCATTTGTTATGAAACGGATAATAACAACCGGGGCCTGTATAGTTAAAGGTCCGCCGGGAGGATTGGCATAATCAAATGTTGCAATGGAATTACCGGATGTGATAGAGTTCTTATAAATTTTGACATAATCGCCGGTATTATCCGAGGCAAGGTTAAACTCTGTAAAGTTTAATGTTATTGATTGAGCTCCCTGTGGTATTATATACCATCTGCAGTTGGTAGATTTTTCATAATCACAGGTTCCGCTTCCATCGGAAACTGAACCGGAAGTGTTTATTGAAGTATCTACACTGCAATATTTTACTGAATAACTGGCATTAAAACCATCCGATTCCAGTGAATTATTACTGGTAAAAACAACATACATATTATTGTTTGTTGATTCTAGTGTAGTATAAGGGCTGGTTTCTGTTGTTGTTGGCTGGTTCAAAGAATTAAACCGGGCAAGAACAGGAGATAGATTATTTGTTCCGTCAAAAATCGAAACAGAATCACCGTCAGCCAGGGAAAAACGATCGAAGACCAGTTTTATATTTGTTCCGCAGTCCGGGCTTAATAACCATGAGCAGGATGAGGAACCCTGGTAAGGTTTATTTCCGCTTCCATCGGAAAAAGTACCGTTGTTTCCATTCAGCATACTGTACCCGTTACAATATGCAGGATATGTATAGTTTATTGTATCAGGATAAATATCAACAATGAGTTCCTGTAAAAGATTAAAATTTGCGCCCCCGGGATTCAATTGATCCAGGTAAAAGAAACCGTTATACGTGCCACCCCAGCCCCAGTTAAAATGGAAAAAATCAGTAGTCTGATATCCATCACAAACAAAAGCATGACCTGATGTAAAAGTAGTGTCGGACCAGCCTGCATAGTATAGAGGTTTTTTATTGTCAAGGTTTGTAATGACAAGGCTATCCCAGTTTAATGTTGTACTGTCCCTGAAAATATATCGTGTCTGAGGTCCGTATTTGAAATAAGTTTTCAGGGTATATGCTCCTTTGTGATTCCACATACCTGAACCATTGGGGCCATAATTCATATCAACCGAAACACCCAGGTGAAATAACAACTTTGCAACTTCAAGGTTTACATTTGTTAAATTGTTTGTCATTAAATTCCAATCGTAAGTGGTGTTGGCAAAATCGGCAGAAATGATTCCATATACCGGATGATTGTAAGTATAAGAACCGGTTCCTGTAAGAGGCCACCTGTAATAATACATGATCTGCCCTAAAGCTGTTGCCACGCAACCGGCATACGTATGTCCGCCGGGGCCACCAGCATCTGCCGGGCACAGGTCATTGTAATATTTATCCTGGTTCCAGGTCGAGAAAATCAACGGGGGAACTGCTTTTTCGTTCCCTTTTAATTCCGGACTGAAATCTTTGTTACAGTATTTTTTCCAGTTTTCAGCAGTTTTTTTATCCGCTTCCAGTTTTTTGCCATTAACATCGGTTATCTGGGAAGCATATATTTCTAAAAAATAGGAAAAGCCAGGGTTTTCAATATTTTCGTTGTAGTTTCCTTCAAAAGAGTATCCTAAAACCGGGAACACATTTTTCTGGGCAGATACAATCACAAATCCGTCAGGTACCATATTAAATATATAGTATAATGGCAGATTATCGTCCGATTTTTTAAGGAAAGTACTTTTTATTCCAACTTCATTTTTTTTAATTTCTGAAAAAAAACCGGCTTTTTCATAATAGAAATTAATTGCTACAGTTTTTCCGGAGTCAGGGGGAACAGTTTGTGCATAGCTTTGATTAAAAATCAATAACGTAGTAACAATTAAAATGAAGTTTTTCATAATAATTTCTGTTATTTGTTATTTGAATTTTTTCAGCAAATCTTTCACAGCATCTTTATGTACGGTAAAATTCATCATTTTAAGTTTCACAAAATCTTCCCTAAAAAAGTAGTATCCAAATTCTTTAGCATTTACATCATTATTCCGCGAACCTGAGCCGGAATCTTTGATTAAATACCATCGCTGATTTTTAAAATCGGTATATCCGACCAGGTGGATTCCATGATCATCGGTAGTTGTATTGTTCGAAAAACGAAATTGCCTTGCTTCGTCATTTATAGATGTCGAAGGAATATCAAAGGATGGAATAACGGCACATTGTGATTCCGGATCAAAACCGGCTTCGGAAACATCGCCGCCAATAGCCACCGTATAACCGTTTTCGATACATGAACGCAAAGTACTCATATATTCATCAAGGGGAACATTGTAATAATCGGTACTTTTCCACCAGTTATCGGGAACATTATAAAGAACTTTCTTGTAAAAAGGTTCCTGCATGTAAGATAAGATATCGACATAATCGTCGGGAACAATTTTTAAAACATCAGAAAGATACTGTTGCGGGCTAAGTTTTTTGCCGGAAATATTTATTTCGGTGGGAGGAGTACCTAAATAGAAATTCAAAATGGATTTAATGTTGGAAATTACTTCTTCTTCGTTCCACGCGTTGGCTTCTTTTACCCACTTTAAATAACCGTCCATTTCTTCTTTCATTTTCTCGTGGTTGTGGTATTTTCTTCCGCCGGTTAACCCTGAATATGAATCGAGCGGTACGGCACCATATTTTTTAAACATCCTGGTAACTGCATTGGCTTCGCTTCCTTCGCCAAACAACGATGTGCCGCGTGTAGCAACATATTGACGGGCTTTTTCAACGTATTCGCAGTAAACAATATATATTTCACTGAGTTTTACTTTTTGTTTTGTTATTCTATATACTTCCGATTCGAAAAAAGAAACGGTTGAGAATGCCCAGCAGGTTCCTGCGTTTCCCTGCGAAACAGGTGTGTTATGCCATTGGCTTTTATAAAGATCAACTTTGTTGGGTAATTCAACACCTTTAAAATCAATTTTAAACCGCATTTCCGTGCGCGGAGGCTGGGAAGATTCTTCTACATTTTTCACATCCTTCATTATTACATTCTGATAGAAACCGGACTGATAGGCCTTGAAAGATGCTTTGTCCTGGGCATTCAGGTTAAGAAAAACAAAAAATAAAACAAAAGAGAATATGAATGTTTTCATAATTAGAAAATTAAAATTAACTACTAAGAAGATGAATTATAAAATTAAAAAGAAATTTGTAAACCATCAAAAGCAAGGTCAGTATTTTCAAATACATTTCTCGATTCTTCAAGAAAACCTTCAAAATTCTTATACCTGACAGAAAAATGCCCGATTAAAAGTTTTCCTGCTTCAGCTATTTTAGCTATTTCTGCTGCCTGGCGGGCAGTTGTGTGGTATGTTTTTATAGCTCTTTCGCTAAAATCATCTAAGAAAGTCGCCTCGTGGTACAAAAGAGATACCTTATTTATAAATGGAATAATTTCCGGGTTAAAGAGAGTATCGGAGCAATAAGCATAGGACACAGGTGGTTCGGGATTTGTTGTAAGTAATTCATTTTTTATTATTTTTCCTTCATCCGTAATAAAATCATTTCCTTTTTTAATCCCGTTTATTTTACTGATGGGGATTCTATATTCATTAATTGCAGATTTAGTAATTCTTTTTTCTTTGTTTTTTTCCCTGAACACAAATCCACAGGTAGGCACCCTGTGATTAAGAGGAAAAGAAGTTACCTCCAATCGTTTATCTGAATAAATAACATTGCTGCCCCCGTTATCCAGGTCGTGATAAATTACAGGAAATGAGAATTCCTGTCCGGCGCATTTTAAACTGGTATTTATTATTTCTTTAATACCCGGAAAAGAATAAATATGTATAGTATTTTTTCTCCCTAAAATATTAAAAGAGGAGAGGAGTCCGAAAATTCCAAAAAAATGATCCCCATGCAGGTGACTTATAAATATATGGTCAATTTTAGAAAACGGGATTTTATTTTGCCTTAATCGTATCTGGGTACCTTCACCGCAGTCAATTAAAAACAAATGCTCATACACGTTAAGTATATGAGCACTTGTAAATCTTTCCGATGTAGGCAAAGCTGAGCTACTGCCTAATATCGTTAATGTAAAGGCCACAATGACTGGATAAACTTATTTATCTTCTTTCCCGACAATTTCAACCGCTTTATCTAAAGTATACGATATATTGAGCACAGTATCGAGTTGCGAAATGGTAATTAATCTTTCTACAGCAGGTTGTAAACCTGTGAGTACGAAAGTACCATTAGCATTTTTGCAAAGCCTGTTAGCTACAAGTATTGCACTGAGCCCACTAGAATCGCAGTAACGACAGTTGCTGAGATCGAGGATAATGTTTTTCTCACCGTTGCCCGCAACTAAAACCAATTCAGATTTTAATGCAGGGGCAATGTGTGTATCCAGTTTTTCAACCAGTACCTTAACTAAGGTGAAATTCTCTTTCTTTTCTATGCTAAATTCCATTCGCTAAAAATAATAATAATTTCAAATACCTGGGAAATTATTCTTCATTATTTTTTTTAGTTTTTTTAACTTCTTTTTCGTTAAGCTCCATTTTATCTTTTAAAGCAGCTAAATCAGACACATCGCCCAGGGTTGTTTTTTCCATCTTTTGTGCTGGTTCTGCTTTAGTTGACTTCTTTGTTGTTTTCTTCTTAGCTGTTACTTCTTCTTTCTTTGCATCTTCGAAGATACGGGTATGAGATAAAATGATTTTTTTAGCTTCTTTTGAGAAGTCAATTACTTTAAAGTCGATTTTTTCGTCAGCCTGAGCTGTTGTACCATCTTCTTTTATTAAGTGTTTTGGAGTTGCAAATCCTTCAACACCATAGGGAAGAGCGATGGTTGCACCTTTATCATTACTTGAAATAATTGTTCCTTCGTGTACTGAATCCAAGGTAAATATGGTTTCGAATACGTCCCATGGATTTTCTTCAAGTTGTTTATGACCTAAGCTTAAGCGACGGTTTTCTTTATCAATTTCTAAAACTATAATATTAATAGTGTCATTGATTGAACAGAATTCGGCAGGGTGTTTAATTTTCTTGGTCCATGACAGGTCAGAAATATGGATAAGTCCGTCAATTCCTTCTTCCAGTTCAACAAAAACACCGAAGTTGGTGAAGTTACGAACGGTAGCTGTATGTTTGCTCTTGATAGGATATTTAGTTTCAATATCAGCCCATGGATCTGGTTTCAGTTGCTTAATACCCAGCGACATTTTACGTTCTTCACGGTCTAATGTAAGAATAACGGCTTCCACATCATCACCCACTTTCAAGAAATCCTGGGCACTACGTAAATGCTGCGACCATGACATTTCTGAAACGTGGATTAAACCTTCAACACCGGCAGCAATTTCGACAAAAGCGCCGTAATCGGCCATAACAACAACTTTACCGGTAACTTTATCGCCAATTTTTAAATTAGCATCTAAAGATTCCCATGGATGAGGAGTGAGTTGTTTTAAACCAAGGGCAATGCGTTTTTTCTCATCATCAAAGTCGAGAATAACAACATTGATCTTCTGATCAAGCTGTACAATTTCTTCGGGATGAGAAATACGGCCCCAGCTTAAGTCTGTTATGTGGATCAGACCATCAACACCGCCTAAGTCAATGAATACTCCGTAAGAAGTAATGTTCTTAACGGTTCCTTCAAGTACCTGGCCTTTTTCAAGTTTGGCAATAATATCTTTTTTCTGTTGTTCCAGTTCGGCTTCGATAAGAG
This sequence comes from Bacteroidota bacterium, assembly GCA_037441645.1. Taxonomy (GTDB): domain Bacteria; phylum Bacteroidota; class Bacteroidia; order Bacteroidales; family GWA2-32-17; genus GWA2-32-17. The sequence goes on along the minus strand of JBBIRU010000032.1, from coordinate 48,573 downwards.
CTTTATGCGAAACAACTACATTTTTAAATTCCTGATTAATCTTAACAACCTTGAATTCCATTGTTTTACCAACAAAAACATCATAGTCGCGGATAGGTTTCACATCGATCTGTGAGCCGGGGAGAAAAGCTTCAATGCCAAATACATCGACGATCATACCGCCTTTTGTACGACATTTAATATATCCTTTTATAATTTCATTATTTTCTAAGGATTGATTTACACGATCCCATGATTTAACGGAACGTGCCTTTTTGTGTGAAAGCAGTAATTGCCCGGTAGGGTCTTCCTGGCTTTCAACTAATACTTCTACTTTATCACCGGGTTTTAATTCGGGATTGTAACGGAATTCGTTTAAACTGATTACGCCTTCTGATTTGTAACCAATATTTACTACTACTTCGCGTTTGTTCATGTTTACTACTGTTCCTTCAATTACTTCATTTTCAGCAATTGTTGATAAGGTAACCGTGTAAAGCCCTTCTAATTTAGCACGTTCTTCAGCAGTATAGGAATCATCGCGTTTTCCTGTAGCATTCCAGTTGAAATTAGCCAAATCATCTTTTCTTTTTTGTAATTTAAGAGGTTCATCGTCATCGATTTCTTCTATTTCGACATCTGTTTCGTTAACGATATCCAAATCATTAGCGTCCAGATCTTTTACAAACTCGTCTGTTTCCTCGGAAATCAGACCTTGCATTCTTTTTGCCATTTAAATTGATAATTAAGTTAATAATTAGACATTATTTATAGACCCTTTTTTGGGACTGCAAAATTAATCATTTTTTCAATAAATACATATAATTTCGCATAATTATATGATGAGTTGATAAATTTTAATCTAAATAAATAAATAGATAACTATTTAGCCTCTAGTCTGCTCTGATAAAAAATAAACAGTGTTAGCTTTATTGCTATGAATCAGACATAAAAGAGGGTTTGAAAAATGTACTATTTTTGCGGAAATTTAAAACCAGATAAATGAAGTCATTCTTATTCGTATTTATTGCACTATCAGTTCAATTGTCTTTTGCACAAAACGCTTTAATTAAAGGTAAAGTAACAGACTCGAAATCCAAAGAGTCGATACCAAGTGTAAATATTCTTCTTGAAGATAAATCAGGCGGAGTATCCGATGCAAATGGCAATTATTCGATTACAGTACGACCTGGCAAGCATCGGGTATCATTCAATTTTATCGGATATAAAACAGAAATAAAAAATATAGAAATAAAAGAAAATGAGGCTCTAACATTAAATGTAAGTTTAAGCGAAGAGGTAGAGATAATTAATGAAATAGTAGTAAGCGCAGGAAAATTTGAACAAAAAATCTCGGATGTAACCGTATCAATGGAGATCATAAAACCAACCATGATTGAAAATAATAATACTGTCTGTATGGATGCGGTATTGAACCAGGTTCCGGGATTGGATATTATGGATGATCAGCCCAGTATCAGGGGCGGAAGCGGTTATAGTTATGGTGCCGGAAGCCGCGTATTAATGTTAATTGACGATATGCCTATTTTGTCGGCTGATGCAGGAGATGTTAAATGGAATTTTATCCCTATTGAAAACCTGTCCCAGGTAGAAGTGATTAAAGGAGCTTCCTCTGCTCTTTTCGGATCGTCGGCTTTGAATGGGGTAATCAACATGAGAACGGCATATCCCAAAGATAAATCGGAAACAAAAATTACCATATTCGATGGAATGTATATGAATCCTAGACGGAAAGAATTAATATGGTGGAGTGAGCCTTCCAATGACTTTTTATTTGAACATTCCAGTTTAAAAAATCAGCCGCACTATAAAGGAATCAGTTTTTATCATTCCGAAAAATATAAAAACATGGATATTGTATTGGGTGGAAATGCTTACAGTGATGATGGATACAGGCAATTTGAGACAGAACAGCGCATCAGGGAGAACTTTAATATTCGCTACCGAGATGCAAAGATTGATGGATTATCCTACGGTTTGAACGGAAATTTTATGTTAATGGATAAAACTGAGTTCTTTCTGTGGCAGAATGCCGATTCCGGAGCATATATGCAGGATGAAAGTGTTGCTTCCCGGACCATTGGTTCCAGGATGAATCTTGATCCTTTTATTACTTATTTCAACAAAAAAGGACACCGGCACAGCTTAAGAGGTCGGTATTTCAACACGGTAAACAAAATTCAGGGAGATTCTGCAAAAAATAGCGCATCTGATATGTATTATGCTGAATATCAGTATCAAAGACACCTTCAGAATAACCTTAACTGGACACTGGGAACTATGACAACTTATTCTGAGATAGTTGCACAGTTGTTCGGTAATCATTTCTCACATAATATTTCCATTTTTACTCAGCTTGATAAAAAGATTGGTCTTTTAAATCTTTCTGCCGGGTTGAGAGCTGAATATTTCAGAATAGACAAAGAACAAACCCAGATTGTGGTAGGAACCGATACAATTAAAAAAATTCCAATTCAACCTGTATTTCGTTTTGGCGCCAGTTACCAGCTTGCCGAGCATTCATTTATCAGGGCTTCATTCGGTCAGGGATACAGGTTTCCTACAATTGCCGAAAAATTTACCCAGACCAATGTCAGTGCATTGAATATTTTTCCCAATCCTGACCTGAAATCGGAAACCGGATGGAGCGCTGAATTGGGAATGAAACAGGGATTTAAACTGAGTGGATGGAATGGTTATATTGATCTTGCAGGTTTCTGGACCGAGTATCACGAAATGATGGAATATACATTTGGAGTATATGATCCTAAAACTTACAGGCTTTTAGATATTAAAAATAACCCTGAAGATTCGGCTATTTTTATGTCATATGCAATACAAGGAAAATTTCAGGATTGCCTGGGTTTCCAGTCCCGCAATGTGGGTAATGCACAGATTACAGGTATTGATATAACAGTAACCGGAGTCGGAAAATTATTTGGACTTACAACTAATTTACTGGCAGGATACACATATACAAATCCTATAGATTTAAACGTTGAAGTAAATGACTCAACAAAGTCAACAAAATCGAATATTTTAAAATACAGAAACTATCATTCAGCCAAAGCTGACATTGAGATGCTGTATAAAAAAGTATCTATGGGATTAAGTATGATTTATACCAGCAGAATGATAAATATCGACAAAGCGTTCGAAGAGGATTTATTGCAGGGCGGAGGGCCTCCGGGTACCGGAGTTTTTCTGCTGCCGGGTCTTGCCGAATACCGCCAGAAACATAATAAGGGTTATGTGGTATTTGATTATCGGATTTCATATACTTATAATGAACATTCTAAATTTTCACTGGTTATTAAAAACCTGTTCAATAAAGAGTATATGGGGCGCCCGGGTGACATCAGGCCACCCAGAAGTTTATCACTTCAATATGTTATGAGTTTTTAAATTAATACTAAGATATTGTGAAGAAAGAAAAACCATTGATTCTTGTATCCAATGATGACGGAGTAAATGCGAATGGTTTAACGGCATTGATTGAAGTAATAAAACCTTTTGGTAATATAGTAGTTGTTGCTCCCGAAAAAGGCGAGTCAGGAAAGTCTCATGCAATAACCATCAATACGCCGGTCAGGGTTACAAAGGTTGAAGAAAGTGAGAATGTTACTATTTATAGTTGTACCGGCACCCCGGTCGATTCCGTAAAACTTGCGATCAACCAGTTATTACCCAGAAAACCGGATTACCTGGTTTCCGGAATTAATCATGGAAGTAATGCCTCCATCAGTGTAATATATTCAGGCACATTAGGTGCGGCCATTGAAGGTTGTTTAAACGGAATTCCGTCTGTCGGCTTTTCGGTTCTGGATCATTCTGCTAATGCAGATTTTAGCCTGGCAAAGCAATATATCGGTTCTATTTTTAAGAATATAATGGAGAATGGATTGCCTTCAGGAACCTGTTTAAATGTTAATTTTCCGGTTGTGCCAAAAAATAAAATAAAAGGTATAAGGGTATGCCGGCAAACAAAAGGAGTATGGAAAGAGGAGTATGATAAAAGAAAAGATCCGCATAATTGCGATTATTATTGGTTAACCGGCGATTTTCATAACTTTGAACCGGAAGCTAAGGATACTGATGAATGGGCACTGGCTAATAATTATATTGCCATTGTTCCTGTTCATGTTGACCTGACTTCATATGAAGGTATTAAACATTTACGCAACTGGACATATGACATCAACACCAAAGTATAACCGGGTTATAGTCGGGTTAATTCCCGGATTTATTATTCCCTTAATTACTCTTTTAGGATTTTACATCTTTAAAAGCCATGTAAAAAATATTATTGATTATTTAAAAATGGTTATTGAAATGGATTTATTATCCAATATTTTAAGTTTATGTGCTTTGCCAAATCTTATAATATTCTTTATTTTTTTAAGTAAAAACTATTATTATAGTGCCAGAGGAGTAATTTTTGCTACTTTTATCTGGGCAATCGTGGTCGTTATTGCACGTTATTTTATCTGAATTGAATTATTACTTTATTGCCGGAGAGGCTTCGGGTGATTTACATGCATCGAACTTAATTAAACATCTGAAAAAGTTCGACCCGGATTCCGTTTTTTATGGTTGGGGTGGCGATTTAATGATCGAGCAGGGGGTCAAAATAAATAAGCATATCCGCGAACTCGCATTTATGGGTCTGGTTGAAGTTATTGCAAATCTTAGAACAATAAAAAGAAACTTTCAGGCATGTAAGCAGGATATTTTATCAAAAAAGCCCGATGTTCTTATTTTAGTTGATTATCCCGGGTTTAATTTAAGAATTGCTAAATGGGCAAAAAACAATGGATTGAAAGTGTTCTATTATATTTCCCCGACCGTGTGGGCATGGCATCAGTCAAGGGTTGAACAGGTACGGAAATATGTGGATAAAATGTTCACTATTATTCCATTTGAAAAATCTTTTTATAAAAAATTCGGCATTGATGTTGAATATGAAGGTCATCCACTGTTAGATGCAGTTGAAAATTACAGGAAATCCAAAACTTCACATGAAGATTTTTGCCGGAAAAACAACCTGGGTTTAAAACCAATTATCGCTATAGTACCGGGAAGCAGGAAACAGGAAATTAAACGAAAACTTCCTGTAATGCTCTCCGTAGTAAAATATTTTCCTGAATTCCAATTTGTAATTACCGGTGCACCGGCTATCGATAAGGAATATTATAATTTTTTTCTCAAAAATACTGAGATACAGGTTTTATTTAATCAAACATATGACGTGCTTGAAAACTCACATTCTGCTATTGTTACCAGTGGAACCGCATCGGTAGAAACCGCTCTTTTCAATATTCCACAGGTAGTCTGTTACAAAACGGCATACCTGACATTTGTATTGGCAAAGATTCTTGTGAGCGTAAAATACATTTCTTTGGTAAATCTGATTTTGAACAGGCTGGCAGTTTGCGAACTGATACAGAATGATTTTAGCCATGATAATTTATGGAAAGAATTAAAGGCCATAAATCATGGGAATAAAAGAGACACTATTTTAAAAGATTATAATGAGTTCAATACATTATTAGGAGGGCCAGGCGCTTCCGAAAGAGTTGCCCGGAGAATGACAGAATTATTGAAAAGTACTGGTAAATGAAAAATATAGTTATAAGTATAATTTCCGCTTTCATTATCAGCTCATCTTTATATAGTCAGAGATTAAATATCAGAATTTTATCAGAACAGAACATAAAATCATTTATTTTTTCTCCTGCCGTTGGAAAATACCAGGTCTTTTCGGATACTGTTTTAATAACAACGTTAAAAAAGAATGAGGTCATAAGCCTTATTCAAATAAATGATTCAATTGAGATAAAAACAATTGATGAAAAATTAGGAATTTTTAAAAGCATCGCATTAAAAGGTGTAGCAAATGTTAATTATGCAAAGCTGAAATGTGTAATTCCCCAGGTAGCACAACGGTTGTATGATGACGATATAATTGTTATTGTAGAAAACAATGGTTTTTACCTTATAAATAATGTAGATTTAGAAAATTATGTGGCCGGTGTTGTGGAGTGCGAGGGTGGACAAAAAGCAGATATTGAATATTATAAAACCCAGGCTATAATTTGCAGAACCTACGCATTAGAGAATTATAACCGTCATATAAATGAAGGATATAACCTGTGCGACGATGTGCATTGCCAGGCTTTTAAAGGAAAAAGTCTGAGTAATTTCGATATTCCTGATGCAACATATGCAACTTCGGGACTTGTAATAGTGGATAGTACTTTAAATTTAATAACGGCAGGTTTCCATTCTAACTGTGGCGGGCAAACTGCAAATTCGGAAGATGTATGGCTTAAACCTAAATCTTATTTAAAGTCTATTAATGATACTTTTTGCATACACCAGCGTAGTGCAACATGGGAGAAGACAATAAATTTTGATAAATGGAAACAATATTTATCATATAATGGAATTACTGTAACTGACACTAATTCTTCGAACTTTAGACTAAAACAAATTTCAAGAAAATTATTTTATACGGTATTTAATGATAGCATTTCTTTAAGAAAAATAAGAACTGACTGGAATTTAAGATCGACTTATTTTAATGTAAATAAAGTTGGAGAAAATATTATTCTTAATGGGAGAGGGTATGGGCATGGAGTGGGTTTGTGCCAGGAAGGTGCAATGAAGATGTCAAAATCCGGTTATTCTTATAAAGATATTATTCAATTCTATTACAAAAATACTAGCATAGTAAATATGAGGGCATTGAATTTAATAAAAGCACCTTAATCAGGGAACCAGAATCTTTTTTGTATGAACAATGGATTTATCAACAACGTTTACAATGTATAGCCCCGGATTTAAATTTAAAGGCAGTTCAATACTCTTGCCTGTCAGGCATTCATTACGGGATTCTGAAATAGGATTACCTGCCAAGTCATAAATACCAACAAAAAAATTGTGCATTTGTTTTGTATTGTTTTCTATAATAAATTTTGAATTCACAGCATTATAATAAATATTTACCGTTTCGATTTGTTGAAATGTATAGAAAGATACACTTGGCTTTAGAATACTGTCACCACTTGCACCTTGTGAGAGAGCTGAAACAGATATTCCAATGAAAATAATTAATCCATAGACTTGTTTCATAGCTGAATAATTTTAATGTTATACGGCATGTTTTATTATAAGTTATTACAATGTTCAGGTTATTTTTATTTATTTTTTAACAAGTACTGATTTTATAAGCCCAACCTGATGATATTTATCTATTTGGGATCTGTCTGTGAAATTTAAATTTTCGATAATATTTATGTTAAGAATTGTTTTTAATGAACCATCAAACATATTGTCCGGGGTATATGCCAACCATTCATCATTATCGAAAATCATTATCGTAAGGATTTCTTTGCCGGTATTAGCATTGAGAATAATAATGCTTCCATTCTCAAGGCAACAAGCTAAGGTGTTATAAATGGCAGAATATTTAATATTAATGATTTTTGACCCGGCTTTGGTAAAATTCCAGAGTTGTTTCCCGCTGACACTGGAAAAAGCAGAACACTCTGTTGTACCTGATTTAAATGAAACAAAAAAGACTGAATCTTTTTCTGAAATATCCATCCCGGTAACCTCTGAGTTAACGGGTATATTTTCGATATTTTCCGGCTTCAGATTTCTGATTAATTTTAAACCATTATCTTTTGTAGAAACTAAAATATTATTGTTTAAACTACAGTATCGGGCATGAGTAACATCTGAATTAAAATTGAATGTTTGACCCGGTACCAGTTTACTGTTTTCAATTTTCCAGATTTTCAGGGAAGCATCCATTGATCCTGAAATAAGCAATTTCTGATCGGAGGAAATTTGTATATCTAATATGTCATAATCATGTCCCTGACTAACACTAACTTCTTTGCCTGAAGCATAATCATAAAATTTAAACAGTCCATTATTAAAACCGGCAATAAGATATTTTTCCGAACTTATTAAAGAGGTAGAATATTCATTCTTTAAACTGATAAATTTTGTTTTAAGACCGGTAGTTGCATCCATAAATGAGAGATACGCATCGCCAACTTTGGTTTCAGAACTATTTTCAACAAAATAAACAGTCTGATCGTTAGAAACGAATATTTTTTTTCCATCATAGGAAAATGCAACAGATAAGGTCTTTGTGTTTTGCGGGGAAGATATTTTAAATGGGAGAGAGGTTTGTAAATCAAAACCTATCAGCATTCCGTTTTTATAACCTATGACCAATTTATTCGATTGTGGCGAAGCTGAAAATGCTGTTACCTGTGAGTTAGTATTAAGATACTCACCAATCTTATCGCGTTCACGGGCGTTTAAATCATAAATCAGGAATTTGCCAAAGTCATTACAAATATGAATCCGGGTTATATCTTCATTAAATTCTGCATAAATAGCTTTCCCCTGGTCAATAGTAAAATCAAAAAGTTTTTCTCCGCTGATTCTCCATATATTTATATTGTTATCGTTTTGACCGGCAACACCTATCATTTTCCCGCTTCGCGACATAAATACAATTCCGGGAACTAAATTATTGTTTTTAAAAGAGATTTCTTCTGTAAAGCTTTCTGCATCCCATACTCTGACCATTCCGTTATTGGCTGAAGAAATTATTTTAGAACTGTCAGGGCTTTTGCAAAACGACGAAACATCCTCTTTGTATGTACTGATAGGAAAGGGTTTATTAAAATACTTAAGGTCGAAAAGCAATAAAGAACCCGGAAAATTTACCTGCTCTTTTCCAGGCTGCCTGGTAATTGAAACAAGAAACCTTGTATTATCTTTTGAAAAACTCAACTTTGTTACCTTACAATTGGTATAAGTTATCTCATTTACTATTTTTCCGGAAGAAATGTTTAATTCAACTATCTTTCCGGCATCTGTTCCGGAAATAACACTCTGATTATTTGGATTAAAGCATACAGAAGTGATTTTTCCGCCAAGAAAGACAGGGTCAATTATCCTTTTCCCATTATTTATATTCCATACAATCAAACTACTATCTGCTGAGCCTGAGACCAGCATTTTTGTATCTGAAGAAAAGTCGACACATGTAACTGTACCCTTGTGTCCGGTAAAAGTTTTTAAAAGCAAGCTATTGGAAGCATACCATAACTTTACTGTGCGGTCTTCAGAAGAAGTGGCAATATATTTTTTGTCCGAAGAGTATGTCAGACAAGTTAAGGAAGAAGCGTGTTTCACAGGAAATACAATTTCCTGCACCTGTGAATATGAATTTAAATAAATAAAAAACAAAAATAAGGAAGTGGTTAATAGACTTTTCATATTATTTGTTTTTAGGTTTTCTGAATCAAAAATTACGCCTTATTCAAACTGACATAATTAAAAAAACAGCCGGTTTTTTATGAATATCCGGAAGATTATTTTTCCAGCTTGCTATATTTAATGTTCTGATAAACTGATCGGGTTGTGTTAAATTACTGGCTATACATAAAAGGGTATTGGGGTTACAGTATTTAATAATATCCGTTAACAAAGAAATATTCCGATAAGGGGTTTCGATAAAAATCTGGGTCTGATTTTCGAGTTTTGATCGTTTCTCAATCTGTAATAGTTTAGCTTTTCTTTCTTCGGGCTTTACAGGCAGGTAGCCGGCAAAGCTAAAGTTTTGTCCGTTTAACCCGGATGACATTAAGGCCAATGTTATGGATGAAGGACCGGTTAACGGTACCACCTGAACCTGGTTTTTATGGGCGATTCTGACAACCTGTGCACCAGGATCGGCAATTCCGGGACAACCTGCTTCGGACAATAAACCTATATTATTTCCGGACAGGGCATACTGAAGAAAATTCTCGAAATCTTTTTCCCGGGTATGTTCATTTAATATAAAAAAAGTAATGTCATCTATTCGGCAGGACGGGTTTATTTTTTTAAGGAACCTTCGGGCGGTTTTAAGCTCTTCAACAATAAAGTATTTTAACATCAATACACAATCCATGTATTCTTTTCCAAAACTGTCTGTGGAAAAATGTTCTCCTAAAGGGGTAGGGATTAAATATAATTTTCCTTTCATTAAGCAAAGTTAACTATCATTTATTATACTTTTGGAGAAAATCTAAGAGAGTTTTCAATATTCAATTTTAATTACCCATGTACGGATTAATAGGAAAAAAACTGTCACATTCATATTCTGCTTTACTCTTCAAAGAAAAGTTTGGCACCATGTTTCCTTTTGAACTCATTGAAATTGATAATATTATTGATCTTACGAGATATATTGATAATCATCCTGATTTAAAGGGATTAAGTGTAACAATACCTTATAAAAAAGAAATTATTCCATACTTAACATATATTGATCCTGTAGCAGATGAATGCGGAGCGGTAAATACCATTAAGATAGATAAGCCGAAAGGGAAGACAGTTCTTTCCGGGTATAATACTGATGTTTATGGCTTCATGGAAGCATATAAAGACTTTTTTCCAGCCGGAAATAAAAATGCACTTATACTTGGAACAGGGGGTGCCGCCGTTGCAGTTGCTTATGCACTGCGTAATCTGGAAATAAATGTAACCTTTGTATCCAGGATATATAAATCAGAAAAAATTATCAGCTATAAAGAAATTACCGAAAATTTGATTAAAAAAAACAAATTAATTGTTAACACAACTCCTTTAGGGATGTTTCCTGAAATAAATATGAATCCGGATATATGTTATTCAGCAATCGGGGACCAACATATTATTATAGATATTATCTATAATCCTGAAACAACATTGTTTATGCAAAAATGTATGGATCAGGGAGCTGCAGCGTACAATGGAATGGAAATGTTAAAAAAACAAGCGCATAAAGCATGGGAAATATGGGAATTGATTTAATTATTTTTTTCAATAATGAATTTTGCTATTTCTAAATTCCCCAATAATATTTAATATTGTAAGCATAATTCTAATTAGAATAGAAGATGAATAACGTTATGGTTAAGAATACTCCTATCGATTTTGATATAGTTACAAATAAAATAAATTCATGTGGAATACCTGATTTAGCGAAAGCAACCATAAGGGAACTGGTAAAAATAGTAAATGATCTTGAACAAGATTCAGGAAAAAAGTTTATTCGTATGGAAATGGGAGTTCCCGGATTAGAACCATCAGAAATCGGAATCAATGCTGAAATTGCTGCATTGAAAAACGGAGTTGCTTCGAAATATCCAATGATTGATGGCGTTACCGAACTGAAAGAGGAATTTGCCCGGTTCATGAAGTTATTTGCAGATATTGAACTTTCCCCGGAATGCTGCATTCCAACTGTCGGATCTATGCAGGGTGGTTTTGCAGCTTTTTTACTTATCAGTAAGTGCAGAAAGAAACAAGATACAACTTTATTCCTTGATCCGGGATTTCCTGTTCAGAAACAACAACACAGGGCACTGGGCATTCCGTACGAATCATTTGATGTATATAATTACAGGGGCAAAAAACTTTACGATAAAATTGAAAGCTATCTGAAGAAAGGAAATATATCGTCGATTATCTATTCCAGCCCTAACAATCCATCATGGATTTGTTTTACCGAAGAAGAACTTAAAATGATTGGCAGCTTGGCAACCAAGTATAAAGTCGTTGTTATTGAAGACCTGGCATATTTTGCTATGGATTTCAGGACAGATTTATCAAAGCCGGGAGTACCACCATATCAACCAACTGTTGCTAAATACACAGGTTATTATATTTTACTTGTATCAAGTTCCAAAGCCTTTAGTTATGCCGGTGAAAGAATCGGAATGATGGCAATATCAAAAAAATTATTTGATAGTGTTTATCCTGATCTTTATACAAATTTCCGAAGTGAAAAATTCGGATATGCACTGATTTACAGGGCTATATATTCTTTATCTTCAGGAACTTCTCATTCCGTACAATATGCTTTTGCAGCCATGCTTAAAGCTGCTAATGAAGGTAGATTGAACTTTGTTGAAAATGTCAGGGAATATGGCACAAGGGCAAAGGAAATGAAAAGGCTTCTTGTAAAATATGGATTTAACATTGTTTACGATAGCGACGGAGGCAAACCCTTAGCTGACGGATTTTATTTTACATTTTCTTACCCGGGGATGCAGGGAAGTGAATTATTGACCGAACTCCTGTATTATGGAATATCTGCCATTTCACTTGAAATTACGGGAAGTGAAAGAACGGAAGGATTAAGGGCATGTGTATCGCAAACAGGAATGGATCAAATGCCGGTCTTTGAGGAACGGCTAAAATTATTTAAAGAACATCATTCATAAATAACTTAAAAACGACTTGTATAAAGTCGTTTTTTTTTGAATAATATGAACGAAAAAAAGTGGCTTCCTATTACTAAAAAAGAAGTTGATTATCTCGGATGGAACGAAGTAGATGTTGTTATTATTTCCGGTGATGCTTATGTCGATCATCCTTCATTTGGAGCAGCTGTTATAGGAAGAATTCTTGAGAGAGAAGGACTGAAAGTTGTTATAGTGCCTCAACCCAATTGGCAGGACGATTTGCGCGATTTCAAAAAAATGGGGAAACCCAGAATGTTTTTTGCCATTACTTCCGGAAATATGGATTCGATGGTAAATCATTATACAGCTCACAAACGCTTACGGTCAGATGATGCATACACACCCGGAGGGAAAGCCGGTTTCAGGCCTGATTATGCGCTAACTGTTTATTCAAAGATTGTTAAATCTATATACCCGGATGTTCCTGTCATTATAGGAGGAATTGAAGCATCGTTACGACGGTTGGTTCATTACGATTACTGGTCTGATTCACTTAAGCCTTCTGTTTTATTTGAAAGTAATGCAGATATTCTTGTTTATGGAATGGCAGAAAAAACAATGATTGCAATAGCCAACCTTTATAAAAAAGAATTTTCACTATCACAATTATATAAAATACCACAAACTGCATATCTGACTAAAAATAAGCCGGAAGGTGATAATATTGTTCAAATTGCCTCTTACGAAGCATGTAAATCAAATAAAGATACTTTTGGCGAGAGCTATAAAATTATTGAAATTCAATCAAATCTTGCAGACGCTTCAACAATAATTCAGAAACACGAAAATGAGTGGGTTGTTGTGAATCCACCTTATGCACCGGTAACAACTGGGGAAATAGACAGTTATTCTGATTTGCCTTTTACACGGCAGCCTCACCCAAAATACCGGAATAAGGGTTATATTCCTGCCTTTGAAATGATAAAGAATTCTGTAACAATTCACCGTGGATGTTTTGGAGGATGCTCGTTTTGCTCTTTGGCTATTCACCAGGGAAAGTTCATTTCAAGCCGTTCCGAAAACTCTATACTTAAAGAAGTTGAAGAAGTGGTATCCGCACCTGATTTTAAAGGACACCTGAGTGATTTGGGAGGCCCTTCGGCTAATATGTACAGAATGAATAGCTTCGATTTTGATATTTGCAGAAAGTGTAAACGCCCATCCTGTATTTGCCCGTCTGTTTGCAATAACTTAAAAACAGACCCGGAACCATTAATTGAGCTTTATAAAAAAGTAAGGAAGATTAGAGGAATAAAAAAAGCAACGATTGGCAGTGGAATCAGGTATGACATTCATCTGGATAATAAATCCACATATAAAAAACAACACAGGGAATACTTAGAAGAGCTGATAAAACATCATGTATCCGGCCGGTTAAAGGTAGCGCCTGAACATTCTTCTCCCGAGGTTCTTAAACTGATGCGCAAACCCTCGTTCGATTTATTTATTGAACTAAAAAAAGTTTTCGACTCGGTTAATGCAGAAAATAATTTAACCCAGCAAATTGTTCCTTATTTTATTTCAAGCCATCCCGGATGTACGGTAAATGATATGGCAGAACTTGCTATCGCGAATAGACAAACTTTAACCAGACCCGAACAGGTACAGGATTTTACACCAACACCCATGACCCTGGCATCGGTTATGTACTACACAGGCAAAGATCCATATACAGGGAAAAAAATCTTTGTTCCAACAAATATGGATGAAAAAAAAATGCAGAAGAATTTCTTTTTTTATTACAAACCCGAGTATCGGAAAGAAATTATAACGGTACTGATGAAAACCGGAAGAAAAGACCTGATTGCAAAACTTGGGTTGAAATACTAATCGAGAAACTTACCACAAAGAACTCTAAGTGGCTTTTTTACTTCGTGGTAAACTTTTCAATTATTACATTTTATTTTTTGTTGAATTATTTTTAATATTTATAGATTCAGGTAATTGTTTTAATTAATTTTGAGAGTAAACTTTTATAAAGAATAAGAAATGAATGCTATGCCCCTGGTGATTGCAGCAATTGCGATATTTGCTCTTGCATATCGTTTTTATTTTAGTTTTATTGCTGCCAAAGTTTTAATGATAAATGAGAGGAGAGCTACACCCTCTCAGCGGTTATATGACGGTCAGAATTATCATCCTACAAGTAAATGGATATTGTTTGGACATCATTTTGCTGCAATAGCCGGGGCAGGACCGTTGGTAGGACCTGTGCTTGCCGTGCAGTTTGGATATTTTCCGGGATTTCTCTGGATGATAGTTGGAGCAGTACTGGCAGGAGCGGTTCATGACATTGTTATACTTACTGCTTCTGTCAGGCATGATGGAAAATCGCTGGCAGAAATTGCCCGGTTTGAAATCAGTAAAATTAGCGGAGGGGTTACTTCGATTGCAATACTTATTATCATTGTAATAGCCATGGCCGGACTTGGGCTTGTTGTTGTAAATGCTTTATCCGAAAGTTCCTGGGGAACATTTACCATTGCCGCAACAATACCAATCGCTTTATTGATGGGAGTGTGGATGTTCCGTTTTCGTAAAGGAAAAACTGTCGAAGCAACCATTTTTGGTGTAATTCTTCTTTCTCTGGCTGTTATTTATGGCAGATATATTCCTGAATCATCTTTTGCTCCGTGGTTTACATATGATCATAAATGGTTAACCATTCTTCTTGCTGTATATGGATTTCTTGCCTCTGTATTACCGGTGTGGCTGTTATTGGCTCCCCGCGATTATTTAAGTTCTATTATGAAGCTTGCAGTTATAGCCATGCTTGCAATTGGAGTAATTGTAATTGCTCCTAATCTTAAAATGCCTGCATTTACTGTTTTTACAGATGGAGGTGGCCCAATTATCCCGGGAACATTATTTCCGTATCTATTTATTACCATTGCCTGTGGTGCTATTTCCGGGTTTCACGCTCTTGTAAGCTCCGGCACTACGCCTAAAATGATAATGAGTGAAAAACATATAAGAACCATTGCCGTTGGTTCTATGTTATCAGAGGGTATTGTGAGTATTCTTGCACTCATCGCTGCTGCAAGCCTTTTACCACTTGATTATTTTCAGATAAACGTTAGTCCGGATAAATTTCAGGCTATTTTACCGCAATTGCATTCCATGGGTTTTACTGATTCAAATATTCAGGAACTTTCTAAAGAAGTTGGCGAAAATATTATAGGCAGGACAGGAGGAGCAGTTTCTTTAGCTGTTGGTATGGCACAAATATTTTCTGCTATTCCGGGATTGAAAGGACTTATGTCGTATTGGTATCATTTTGCCATTATGTTCGAGGCGTTATTTATTCTTACAACTATTGATGCCGGTACAAGAATAGGAAGATTTGTTTTACAGGAAACATTGGGTAAATTATATAAGCCATTTGCCAGTCCAAACTGGCTTCCGGGAAATTTACTGGCCAGCGGATTAATTGTTTTTGCCTGGGGATATTTTATTTATTCCGGAAGTGTTTCTACCATATGGCCCATGTTTGGAACAGCCAATCAATTATTAGCTACCATTGCTCTGACTGTTGGAACAAGTTATATTATAAACAGGGGGAGAGCAAAATATTCATGGGTTACCATATTGCCATTAATTTTTGTAGGTATTACAACTGTTACAGCTGGAATTAAGAACATTATAAATATTTACTGGCCCCAGATATTTACCGATGATAAACATGTACAAGGTGTTATTAATTTAACATTGACTTTGGTAATTATGTTTTGTGTTTTCTCCATCATTTTTGATGCCGTACCCAAATGGATTGCCGTGGTGAAAGGGAAGAGAGCCTTGAAAGAAGAGAATTAAATGCAGTCCAATATCATTCAACATAATCGAGGTCCTTGTGATAGGTTTCTTCGAGAAAGAACAACGACAAAAAAGCCAAAGCAATACAAACTGTTCCGACAATAACGCCGGCTGTCCATAAATCCCAATGGTTTTTAAGCATAAGAATTGAAGCTGAAATGGGAACTGTAGCTCCCCTGACAAAGTTAGGTACAGTGGTCGTTACAGTCGCCCGCAAATTAGTTCCGAACTGTTCAGAGGAAGTTGTAATAAATACAGCCCAATATCCCTGGGCAACTCCGAGTAATGCAATTATTATATAGAAAAGGGTAGGGGAAAGTCCAAAAGATGAAAAGAAAACCCCGGTTACTATCAGCAATGAAATTAAAGCAATCAGTAATGATTTTTTTCTCGAATGCAGCCACTGACTAAGCAATCCTGTAACAAAGCTCCCTATAGATGCCCCGATATAATGATACATTACAGCCTTTCCACCGCTAATGTCACCTGTAATATGTAATGCTTTGGAAAATTCCGGAGCCTGGATGACTAATATTCCGATAACATACCAGATAGGTATTCCTAAGAGAATGCAGTACAAATATTTAAAAAACCTTTTTCTATTGGTAAAAATGCTTAAAAAATTTCCCCGTTTTATTTTTTGCTGTTTTGTCTTTTCAAACATTCCTGATTCAAATACAGAAGCCCGAAGTAACAGGAGTAAAATACCCAAACCACCGCCAACCCAATAAGCCATTCTCCAGTCGAAAAGGTCGGCAACAAGAAAACCAAGAACAGCACCGGCAATACCAATTCCCGAAACAAGAGTTGTTCCATATCCGCGGGATTCTTTCGTCATAACTTCTGAAACCAGGGTTATACCTATTCCAAGTTCACCTGCCAAACCAAGACCTGCAAGAAAGCGAAGAATGGCATATTGTTCCATATTCACAACAAAACCATTGGCTATATTTGCCAGGGAATATAAAGTTATTGTAAAAAACAAAACCGGTAAACGTCCTTTTTTATCGCCCATAATTCCCCAGATAATTCCACCAACAAGCATTCCTATCATTTGCATGTTTAAAAGAAATATCCCTTTTTCCAGCAACATATCTTCGGGTATTCCAATTCCTTTTAAACTGGGAACACGAACAATACCAAACAGGATAAGATCATAAATATCAACAAAGTAACCTAATGCGGCTACTAAAACGATTATATTAAACGGATTTTTTACGGCAGTCTGATTCATGCCGTAAAATAAGAACGAAAAATCTAAATATTCAAATATTTAATTTATTTGTGAATTCACAAATCCTTGCTTTCAGAAAACATCACAAAATATTTTTTGTTAAAAATTTTGACAAAATATTTTTTGTTATTATATTTGCATAAAAAATAAACATGAAAACAATAATTGGTCAGGCCGCAACAGGCGAATACTTCTATAAAAGAGATAAGTTAACAGCTAAATTATGGGAGAATATTAGTAAAGGGAACAACATATTAATTTCTGCTCCCCGAAGAATTGGAAAAACTTCATTAATGCTCGAGCTTGTAGAAAACCCAAAAGAAGGTTATAAGGTTATCTATATTATTACTGAATCGGTAAACAATAAAAATGAATTTTTCCGAAAACTAGTGCACGAAATTTATAACCAATTAAGTACAGGGAAAAGGTTTTCAAACGCATTAGGTCAAATAAAGAAATCTACATCTATAAAATCAATCGGCCCAAAAGGTATTGAAATAGAACACAAAGACATTGATTACTTTAATGAATTTCAAGATATTGTAAAACAATTGAAATTAGAGAATGAAAAACTAATAATAATGGTGGATGAATTTGCACAAACTGTTGAGAATATTATGCAGGATGAAGATGATAAAAAGGCTATCAATTTTCTGGAAGCAAACAGGGAAATTCGTATAAATCCAGAAATAAATAACAAAGTTCAGTTTATTTATGCAGGTTCTATAGGATTAGAAAATATTGTTAGTCATCTGAATTCTGCAAGTACCATTAATGATTTGTATACATTTATTGTAAAACCACTTACCAAGCCTGAAGTAAAAGATTATATTTCAAATTATGCCATCGTAGGAACGTCTTTAATTTTTAAAGAGGAAAAAATAGAATATCTGATAAATAAAATAGAGTGGCTTATTCCATATTTTATAAATATTCTTTTAGAAGAGATTGAAGAAGTTTGCACTGAACTTGATAAAACCGAAATAATAGAAAAAATAATTGATAGCGCCTTCGTTAATGCTTTAAAGAAAAGAAGCTACTTTGAACATTGGCATATACGTCTAAGAAAGGCATATAAACAGGGAAATTATAATTTCTCAAAGGAACTTTTAAACAGAATTTCTGAAAATAATATCTTATCTTCAAATGAAATTCATGACTTAGCTGTAAAGTTAGGAATAGAAAACAGCTATAAAGATATTCTTAATTCATTGGTATATGATGGTTATATTAACAACAATGACGATTCTAAGACATACCGTTTTAATTCTCCATTGTTAAGAATGTGGTGGTACATTAACGTAGCAAATTAAATTATGAAACACTTAAATATCTACAATCCCAATCAGCAGACTAAAAAAGAACTTGTTGAAAATTTCATTATAAGAATCAATGAATTTGAGAAGATTTATAATGTTATTAAAACTGATGTTATGAAAAATGCTCCACAGCATTTCATTATTCAAGGTGTGAGGGGAAGCGGTAAAACAACTTTATTGTTACGTATTTATTATGAAATTATCGAAAATGAAAAATTAAACAAATGGCTTATTCCTATCAGGTTTAATGAAGAACAATATGGTATTAGCAAATTGTATAAGCTATGGGAAAACATTGCAAACGAATTAGAAAATTCTGATGATACTTATCTTGGACTTTTAGATGAAATGCAAAAATCTATTGAAAACGATAATTATGAAGAACATTGTTATAATTTACTATTTAAAAAACTAAAAGATAATAAAAAGAAAATAATAGTTTTTATTGACAACATTGGCGACAGGCTTGATAAATTTTCGAAAAAAGAACAGCAACGACTAAGAGAAGTACTAATTACCAATAATAACATTAGACTTATAGGTTCTTCATCGGTAGTTCTTGAGAGCACTTATAACTACAAAGAAGCTTTTTATGATTTTTTTAAAATAATCAACCTTAATGAGTTAAAAAAAGAAGAAACAAAAACTTTTTTATTGCAACTCGACAAAGACAATAAGGAAAAAACTATTGAAGAAATAATTAAGAATCAGCCAGGTAGGATAGAGGCATTAAGAATTCTAACAGGTGGAATTCCCCGAACGATGGTGTTACTATATGAAATATTTGTGAAAGACAGCAATGGTGATTCTTTCCATAATCTCGAAGTGTTGCTCGATAGTGTTACACCATTATATAAACACAGAATGGACGATTTATCAACCCAACAACAGGAAATTGTGGATGTAATAGCTTTAAACTGGGATGCTATTCCTGTAAAAGAAATTGTACGAAAAACAAGATATGAAAGCAAAGCTGTTTCGTCGCAGCTTAATCTTCTTGAAAAAAATAACATTATAATTAAAAAATCGACTTCTACTAAAAACAATTATTATCAACTTAAAGAACGTTTTTTTAATATCTGGTATTTAATGCGTAATGGAAGAAATTCTGATAAATCGAAAATAAAGTGGCTTACAAAGTTTCTTGAAGTTTGGTGTAATTCAGGTGATTTAGAAAATATGATAAAATCACATATTCATAAACTTAGAAGTGAAAAACTATACGACAAATATGCTTATCATGTCTCAGAAGCTTATGCAAGGATAGTATCCTCGGCTGACTTACAAAAAGAATTATTAGATGAGTCAAAAAAATATTTAACATCCATTGGTAGTGAATTAAGTAGAGAGCTTTCAGAACCAGATGTTGACTATTTAAAAAATGTAGTTGATGAAATAGTTAAAAGTAATGATTATCAAAAAGCAATTAAAAAACTTTTAACAATTAATTCAAATACAGGCGTTATTGAGAGAACTATTGCAGAAATTTATGATGCCTTTATTAAAGATTTTGAGAAGGCAGAAAAATATTACTTAAAAGCAATTGAAAAAAATCAGTCAGAAGCAATGAGCAATTTGGCTTTGCTTTACCAAATAGAATTTAAAAATTTAATAAAAGCTGAAAAATATTTTATGATGGCAATTGAACATGGAAATGATATTGCATTATATAATTTAGGTTTTTTTTACCAAACAGAATTAAAGGATAATAAAAAAGCAGAAAAATATTATTTAAAAGCTATAGAAAAAGAAGATTCAAATGCAATGAATAATTTAGCATTGTTATATGAAAACGAATTAAAAAACTATTATAGAGCTGAAAAGTATTACAAAATGGCAGCTGAGAAAGGAAATGTTCTTGCTACTAGTAATTTAGCTATATTATATGAAACCAAATTAGAGAATTTTGTAAAAGCTGAAAAATATTACCTTATGGCTATAGAGAAAGGTAGTTCAGATGCAATATTAAACTTAGCTTTATTATATGAATTGGAAATGAATGATTATAGAAAAGCTGAGAAATATTATCTGATGGCAATTCAAAATGGGGAAGTTATTGCTATGAGTTTTTTAGCATTATTATACGAAAATAAATTCAAAGATTATAATAATGCTGAGAAATATTATTTAATGGCAATTCAAAAAGAGGATGTTGAATCATTATCTAATTTGTCTTTGATGTATTTCACATTGAAAAAAGAAAAAGAAAATGCTCTAAATTATTCAAAATTATATATTGAAAAAGAAAAAAGTAATTTAACGGATTTTAATTATATTAATAATTTGTTATGGAATAATTTAATAGAAGAAGGAAATAATTTAGCAAAAGAAATGTTTAATAAACAGATCTTTATAGATAAATTTCAAAGCGAAATTAAACTTCTCTTATTAATGTTAATTGCAAAAAAACAGTACAATTTTACTTACAAACTTTTCGAAGAAAATAAATACAACTTAAAAGATAGGTATAAACCCATTTATTATGCCCTTATGAGTTTTATGAAAGATTCTCATCCAGATGAATTAAATAAAATGGGCGAGGAACTCAAGGAAGTTGTAGAATCAATTATAAAAGAAATAAACCAGTTGGGTATTGATTATGCATAACAATGTATAATCATAACAAATTTACCGAAAAAGGGCTTTGTTATGATTATACGTTTTTTAAATAATTCACCAACCCCTTTGCTTCAAATACAGCCATCAATTGCTGTGGAAGTGGAGCAAATTTAAAAATCTTAGAATCTATCTGTATTTCACCTTTAACAAAGTCAACGCTTACTTTTGAACCTTGCCTGAAATTATTTACTGCTTCAGGAACTACCAATATAGGTAAACCCTGATTTACAGAGGAACGATAAAAAATCCTGTTAACAGATTTGCAAATAACCGCTTTAACACCTGCATGGGCAAGTCCTACAGCAGGATGCTCACGACTGGAACCACATCCAAAATTATCGCCTGCAAAAATAATGTCACCTTCTTTTACATTTTCGGCAAAACTATCGTCGAAACCTTTGAAAAGATGAGGCATAATTCCTGTAGCATCTGAACTGGTAACACTATATGTCAAATTACCGGCAAACATCTGGTCAGTATTTAAATTATCAGCATCTGCATAGTTCCATACATTATCATTTTTGCGGTTTTCACCTTTGGGAATTGAGGTTGTTGTAGCAACATTTATCTCAGAAATGAACTTGTTGTTTGCTTTTATACCTCTTGGGTCTGTAATTTCACCGTTTATAGCAGAATAGGCTACCGTAGCTGGCGAAGCAAGGTAAATACTCGCATTTTTATTGCCCATTCGCCCTAAAAAATTACGGTTTGCAGTAGAAATAACTGTAAAACCATCGGCAGGAATTCCTTGTCCTGTTCCTAAACATGGACCACATGAAGAAGCAAGAATTGTGGCACCTGCTTTCATTAATTTTGTGATAGTTCCATTTTCAATTGCCTGCATATAAATATCTTTTGAAGCAGGAATTACCAGTAATTGAAAATCTTTAGCAATTGTTTTTCCATCCAGTATTTGAGCTGCAATTTCCAGATCATCAAGTCGCCCGTTTGTACAAGTACCAATTACCCCTTGATTCAATTTAATTCCCTGAACTTCAGATACTGCTTTTACATTTTCGGGACTGTGGGGTGCTGCCACAACCGGAAATATTTCTGATAAATTAATCTCAATTTCTTTTGCATAGACAGCATCGTAATCAGCCCATACACTATTAACGTTTTGGTTACCAATAAAACAGGCAAGGACTTCATCGGCCGGAAAAACAGAATTTTTGGCGCCCATTTCAGAAGCCAGATTAGCTAAAGTCATTCTGGCAGAAACCGAAAGTGTTTTTACACCATCTCCATGATATTCTATAGACATATAATTTGCACCATCTGTTCCTATTTTACCAATAATCCATAAGCTTATATCTTTAGCATATACTCCTTTATTTAGCTTTCCTTTAAGTGTCACTTTAACTGACTCAGGAACCCTGAACCAGGTCTCGCCTTTTTTCCATAGGCCTGCAGACTCTGTTCTGTCAATACCCGCTGCCATAGCATTGAAAGCGCCGGCAGTGCAGGTATGGCTGTCACTACCCACTATAACCATCCCGGGTTTGGCGTAATACGACATAATCTGGTGACAGATACCATCTCCGGCATCATGGAATTTTTTAATTCCCTGTTCCCTGGCAAAATTCCTGATTACATTGTAATCGTTGGCCAGCTTTGCATCGGTTGGGGGTGCATTGTGGTCAAGCACGATCAATAACTGGTTTTTATCGAAAACCTTTGTACCACCCATTTTTTCCCACGTTTTCTTAATACTTGCAGTATTGTCATGAGTTAATACAAGATCAGGTTTTTTGAAAACAATAGCCCCGGCAGGAGCGCCTAATATTTTTTCAGCGAATGTTTGTCCCATACTTTTACTTTAATTTATATTCATGTTTCGGCTACGCTCAACATGACATTTTATATATTTGATTTACAACAAACCGTTGTTTTTATAGATGGCTATCTGAACATCGGTAAATTTATTAATGTCAGCTGTTTTTTCATTGTCAATATTAGTGATTTTACCACTTTGCATCTCAACCCTTACTTTATTTCCGTTTTTAAGTTCAATGGCATTTAGCATTTCGGGATTGTAAGTAAGAATTGGCATGGCAGCATTAATTGCATTTCTTTCATAAATAGCTCCGTAAGACTCTGCCAGAATACAGGAAATGCCTAATGAAATAAAACAATCCACTGCCTGCTGGCGCGAACTTCCTGCTCCAAAATTCTTGGAAGTAATAACAATATCACCGGGTTGTGCTTTTTTGGCAAAATCTTCATATCCTTTCAGATTATCAAAAGTATATTGTCCCATTTCCTTAATATCTGTGATGGCAAGATAACGGTTATGAAAAATCATGTCAGTATCGATATCATCTTTAAGTATAATCCATACTTTTCCTTCAACAGTCAATGGTTTTTCTACTTTTTCTTTTTTAGTTCCGGATTTTGTGAATTCTTTGGAACTAAGTTTTCCGAATTCGGCAGCTTTTACAGGGAGTTCTTCAGGTGTTGTAATAAGACCTGCAATGGCAGATGCTGCAACAATGGCAGGAGAGGCGAGGTACAATGCACCCTTGCCTTGTTTTCCGTCGAAGTTGCGATTTCCGGTACCTATACTGACTTCACCGGGACCATTTTGTCCAACCTGACCAGCTGCACAACCGGCACAACCGGCATTTGACAACATTGCTCCTGAATCCTTAAATACCTTGATTAATCCTTCTTCCAATGCCTGTTGCCAGATTTCATCCGTAGAAGGTACAATTTTTAGAACAACACCGGGTGCCACTTTTTTCCCTTTTAAAATCTTTGCAGCTTCGCGCAAATCCTCAATTCTGCCATTGGTACAACTTCCAATAAAAGCTGAATCTATTTTTTTTCCTTTTTCTTTTGATACGGGTGCATTGTTGTGCGGATGTCCGGGTAACGCAAGCATTCTTTCAAAACCGGTCGCATCAATGTCTATTACTTTTTCATATAAAGCATCTTTATCTGCATAAACAGGTTCAACTTTACGTCCTGTTGCTTTTTCGCTAAAACTTATGACTTCCTTGTTAGGAGGAAAGAGAAAAATAATGGCTCCCATTTCAGTTGCCATTGAGGCTATTGTTATTCTGTCAGAAACTGACATTAAGTCAATTACATCGCCATAAAATTCAACGGAATAGCCTAATAATTTATTGGCGCCAAAAATATTCAGCAGGTTAAGAGTAAAATCTTTTGCTGAGACTTCCTTTGCTAATTTTCCTGTGAAATTTAATTTTATAGATGGGGGAGTCTTAAACCATATTGCTCCGTTGGCCCATGCTGCAGCTATATCCTGATCGCCCATTCCCTGTCCGAATGAACCGATAGAACCTAAAATATTTGCATGTGAATCGGTTGACACAATAGTGCTTCCAGGCCATGCAATACCTTTGTCCATAGCAATATGAGTACCGATACCTGCATCAATGTCAAATATTTTAATATCATTTTCACGTGCAAATTTTCTGCAGTATTGCTGGTTGGCAGCATATTTCTGGTCAGAACCGGTTGGGTTACAATCGAAAGTAAAGAATGTTCTTGACGAATCAGCAACAGTTAAGCCATTATCAACCAGGTTTTTCACTACGTTAGCGCCTCCGAAATCACGTGCCACGCGTGTATCAATAAAAACATCCACAATATCTCCGGCTTTTACAACACTTTGCTTACTATGGTTGGCAATTATTTTTTCTATAATCGTCATAATTATTTATTTAGATAAAAGAAATTTAATAAGTAACAATAAACTATTTCAATCTTTCACGGAATGGTTCAAAAGTCATGAAATCGGCATGGTGTACCACATACGCTTCTGTACTTCTTTTTACCATATTTCCTTCTCCTGCATGGGTTGCTATTATATGGCATACGGAAGCAGGCACATCGCACATTTCTGCTAATGAAACCCCGGAAAAAGGGTGTCTTAAATATTTGCCATACATTCCCTGAACTGATTTTCCGTCTTTCAGTTCATATTCCAGTAATTTGCCAACATCAGCAAGAATTGCACCTGCAATAAGAACATCCATATCTACCGGAAGGTCGGTTTTAAAAAATTTATTCATTTGATTACCGCAATCGCGCGATATATGCACGACGGCACGTTTATGATCCATGAATGAAACTTTAAAATCGGGTCCGCAAAGAAGTGTAAATGGAATTACATTCAGATCTTCGGGTGTGAGAACACTTTTTTGAAGAGCAAGCGCCCATGTATTCATTGTTTTTTCCCTCATATCTGCATTTTTTATCCATTCCAGTTCAGGCCAGAGTTGTTTAGCCTGTTCTTTATATTTAGCCTGTATTTCCATGTTTAATTTTATTAAATTATTTAGTGCAAGGTTACTTAAGCTATTATTTATTAATCACATATAATAGCTTATTAACTTTTAAGCCTTAAGAAAGTTTAGCAATAATAGCATCAGCCATTTGTTTTGTACTTGCGGCACCTTGATTAATAACATCGGGCGAACCTTTCATTTTCAACATATCGTAGGCACGAATTTTACCTTCTGCAACAACATCTGCAACTGCTTTTTTTATTCGTTCTGCTATAGCGGTTTCGCCAATATGTTCTAACATCAAAACAGCAGATAAAACCATAGCGATTGGATTGACAATGCTTGTTTTATAATCTGCATATTTTGGTGCAGAGCCATGGGTGGGTTCAAAAACGGCCACTCCGGACTCTGGATTAAACTGGGCAGAAGTAGCAAAACCTAAACCTCCGATAAGACCAGCAAAAGCGTCAGAAACTATATCACCGAACATGTTTTCTGAAACTATAACATGGTAATTTTCAGGATTTTTAGTTAACCACATCATCATTGCATCAACATTCACATCTTCAACCCAAATACCAGGGTATTCTTTTTTGCTCATTTCCTGGGCAATTTTTAATATCATACCTGAAGTTTCACGAATCACATTTGGTTTTTCGCAAACAGTAATTTTATCAAAACCACGTTTTTTAGCATATTCAAAAGCGGCTTTAATAATTCTTGTTGAGAATTTTTTTGTTACAATTCTTGTCGAAATGGCCAGTTCGGGTCTGGGACACCATGCAAAATTTTCTTTGAATCTTGGATGAGTCATAAATGCTTCATATATCTGATCGTTTGGATTTGTCCATTCAACCCCGCCGTATAATCCTTCTGTATTTTGACGGAATATCATAACATCCACTATCGGCTCATCGTTACTGCCATTTGCATTCCGACGAATAAAATTCAAAGGATTTCCTGGCAAGGTTATACAAGGACGCATACAAATATCCAGGCCAAATTTTTGTCGCATGGTGACAATCGGGCTGTAATAGGTAAATCCTTTACCCTGTAATGCAGGATCTAATTCTGCCGCTGCTTTATCTTTAGGTTTTGAAGTTATGGCACCAAAAAGTCCGATTTTGTGTTCTTCCAATAACTTAATTGTACGGTCGGGAAGCGGGTTACCTTCTTTGCACCAGAATTCCCAACCAATATCGCCCTGAACATAGTTTGCTTCAAATCCCGCCGCATCCAATACACGGATACATTCTTCCAATACTGCTTTACCTATGCCATCACCAGGCATTGCTACAATTGTTCTTTTTCCCATATTATTATTGTTTTTATATTTAATTCTGATTTCAAAAATAGATAATGTTTTTCAAATAAAAATTGAAGCATTATATTAAAGTGCAAAAAATAAAATAACCGGGGAATTTAAATCATACCCCGGTTATTTATACTAAATTTAAGTATTTTCAATTATGCTTCAGAAGAAGCCTTTTGAGTTACCTTAAAAGTAATCTGTTCTGTTTTTTTGCTGAATCCTACCATAATAACATCATTAACAGAAGGAGGGTTTTTGATGATAATTTCGGCCATAGGATCTTCAAGATATTTTTGAATGGCACGTTTTAACGGACGGGCGCCAAATTGTGCATCAAAACCCCGGTCGGAAATAAAATCTTTGGCGGCAGGT
Organism: Bacteroidota bacterium; assembly: GCA_037441645.1. Lineage (GTDB taxonomy): Bacteria > Bacteroidota > Bacteroidia > Bacteroidales > GWA2-32-17 > GWA2-32-17. The sequence continues at coordinate 21,346 of JBBIRU010000032.1, read as the reverse complement.
GAAATTTTAATTTCATATCCCATTTGCTTAACCCTGTTATATAAGCCTACTAATTCAATATCGATGATCTGGTGAATATCTTCTCTTGATAATGAATTAAACATAATAACATCATCAATTCTGTTCAGGAATTCGGGCGCAAAAGCTTTTTTCAGGGAATTTTCAATAATGCTCTTTGCATGTTCGTTAAAGTTATCAACGCGAGCTTTTGTGTCAAAGCCAACACCACGGCCATATTCAGCCAATTGACGGGTACCAATATTCGAAGTCATTATAATAATGGTATTCTTAAAATCAACTTTACGACCCAGACTATCTGTCAGACGACCTTCGTCCAGAACCTGAAGAAGAATATGAAAAACGTCGGGATGAGCTTTTTCAATTTCATCGAGTAATACAACTGAATAGGGGCGACGGCGAACCTTTTCTGTTAACTGGCCGCCTTCTTCATATCCTACATATCCCGGAGGAGCTCCCACCAAACGCGAAACAGAAAATTTCTCCATATATTCACTCATGTCAATACGAATGAGATTTTCAGCATTATCGAATAAGTATTCTGCGAGAACTTTGGCTAATTGTGTTTTTCCAACGCCTGTAGGACCCAGAAAAACAAAAGTTCCAATAGGTTTGTTAGGATCTTTTAAACCGGCACGGTTACGCTGGATTGATTTTACAATTTTTTTAATTGCTTCATCCTGGCCAATAACTTTTCCTTTTATTTCATCCAGCATTTTAAGTAGGCGCTGACCTTCCGCCTGGGCAATCCGCTGAACGGGTACGCCTGTCATCATGGCAACAACTTCGGCTACATTTTCGTCTGTAACGGTCTGGCGGTGTTTGTTCATTTCACGTTCCCACTTTACCTTTTCCTGATCGATGGATTCCAGGAGTTTTTTCTCCTGATCGCGAAGACTGGCAGCTAATTCGAAATTTTGGTTTTTAACCGAACTTACCTTTTCTTTTCTTACCACTTCTATCTTTTTTTCCAGGTCAAGTATGGTTTGCGGGACATGAATATTGGAAATATGAACCCTGGAGCCTGCTTCATCTAAAGCATCTATAGCTTTATCGGGGAGATGTCTGTCGCTGATATAACGGTTTGTAAGTTTAACACAGGCTTCTATTGCTTCATTGGTATACAAAACATTATGATGGTCTTCATAACGTTCTTTAACATTATTTAGAATTTCGTATGTTTCTTCAACCGAGGTTGGTTCAACCATTATTTTCTGGAAACGGCGCTCCAGGGCACCATCTTTTTCAATATACTGGCGATATTCATCGAGGGTAGTGGCGCCAATACATTGTATTTCTCCACGTGCAAGAGCAGGTTTTAACATATTTGCGGCATCGAGTGATCCGCTGGCGCCACCGGCTCCGACAATTGTATGAATTTCATCGATAAAGAGTATAACATTCTGATTTTTTACCAGTTCATTAAGGATAGCTTTTACTCTTTCTTCGAACTGTCCACGGTACTTGGTTCCTGCAACTATAGAAGCCAGGTCAAGTGTGATTACCCGTTTAGCAAATAATACGCGGGAGACTTTCCGTTGCACAATTCTTAACGCAAGACCTTCTACAATGGCAGATTTTCCGACACCTGGCTCACCAATAAGAATAGGATTATTTTTTTTCCGACGGCTGAGTATCTGCGAAAGGCGCTCAATTTCATTTTCCCTGCCGATGATAGGATCTAAACGGTTTTCTTCGGCTGCTTTGGTTAAGTCTATTCCGAAATTATCCAATACAGGTGTTTCGGAAGTTGACTTTCCTGAAGAAGGATTGCCTTTGCCGGAACCTGTACCATAACCGGGACGATCTTCATCATCACCGTAATTATCATCAGCAGAATCTTTGGGGCTTTCACCCTGCATTATTCCTTTTACTGTCTGATAATCTATGTTATATTCTTCCAATAAAGCAGGAATAAACGAGTTATCATCTTTCAAAATGGCTAAAAGCAGGTGGCCTGTATCCATCACGTTGCTTTTTAATGATTTTGCTTCCAGGTAAATCAGTTTTAATACTCTTTCAACATGCTTGGTCAGGGGGAGGTTATCGACTTCCGACATTTTTAAAGCATCAGATGCTTTTATTCTTTTCTCAATCGACTTTCTTATATCGGTAAGATTGACTCCCATCGAAGTCAGAATTTCAATAGCCATTCCTTCACCGTCTCTGAGCATTCCAAGGAAAAGATGTTCGGTTCCAACTGTCTCATTACCAAGCCTTACAGCTTCTTCTCTACTATAGGCTAAAACATCTTTTATTCGTTGTGAAAATTTAGAATCCATGTTCACAAATTTTGATAATTATCAATTAATTAATATCATCCAAAAATACCTTATTTGTTTGCAAAATTAAGCATTTCCGGGATATCAATTATAAACACGATAATGTTAATAATATAGATAAGATTTTATTTTTTATTTAGGGAGAGAAAAACTACCTTAGCAATCTTAAATTTTTGAAATAAAATATTGTTATTTAATTGATTAAAAAAGAGTTCAAAACAAATGATTGAAGGCGAAAAAATTATTAAAGTAAACATTGAAGAGGAAATGAAGAGTTCTTATATCGACTATTCCATGTCGGTAATTGTATCGAGAGCTCTTCCTGATGTGCGTGACGGACTAAAACCGGTTCACCGCAGAGTGTTGTTTGGAATGAATGAATTAGGTACTGGTTCTGGAAAACCATATAAGAAATCAGCAAGAATTGTAGGGGAAGTGCTTGGTAAGTATCATCCTCATGGCGATTCATCCGTTTACGAAGCCATGGTACGTATGGCCCAGGAATGGTCGTTGCGATATCCGTTGATTGACGGGCAGGGTAACTTCGGGTCGGTTGACGGTGATAACCCTGCAGCTATGCGTTATACAGAAGCAAGATTAAAAAAGATTGCTGAAGAAATGCTGGCTGACCTTGAAAAAAACACGGTCGATTTCCGGCTCAATTTTGATGATACACTGGAAGAACCTACTGTTTTGCCTGCAAAAATTCCTAATCTCCTGGTTAATGGCGCTTCCGGTATTGCCGTAGGTATGGCAACTAACATGGCACCGCATAATCTTACAGAAATAATAAATGCTACCATAGCATATATTAATAACCGGGAAATTGAGATGAGTGAATTGCTTACTCATGTGAAAGGCCCCGATTTTCCTACCGGTGGAATTATTTATGGTTACCAGGGTGTAAAAGAAGCTTTTGAAACCGGCAGGGGAAGAATTGTGGTAAGAGCAAAAGCAAACATTGAAACCGAAAATAACCGGGAACTTATTATTATTAACGAAATACCTTACCAGTTAAATAAAGCCGAGCTTATCAAAAAAATTGCAGAACTGGTAAATGATAAAAAAATTGAAGGTATTTCAAATATTAACGATGAGTCGGATCGTACCGGAATGCGTATCGTTGTCGAATTAAAAAGAGATGCCAATGCCAACGTTGTTCTTAATACTCTTTTTAAACTGACCCAGTTACAAACATCGTTCAATGTAAATAACATCTGCCTTGTTAATGGACGTCCAAAACAATTGAATTTAAAAGACCTGATTCATTATTTTGTGGAACACCGCCACGAAGTAGTTATCCGCAGAACCAGGTATGAACTCGATCAGGCTGAGAAAAGAAAACATATTGTAGAAGGATTAATTATTGCCGTTGATAATATCGACGAAGTTGTAAAAATTATCCGTTCGGCACAGACTACAGATGAAGCGCTGGGTAAATTAATGGAAAGATTCAGGCTTTCTGAAATTCAGTCACGGGCTATCCTTGATATGCGTCTGCGTGCCCTTACTGGCCTGAGTATTGATGAGTTAAGAAAGGAATACGAAGAGCTTCTGAAGCTTGTTAAATATCTGAATGAAATTCTTTCAAATGAAAGTCTGAGAATGGAAATAATCAAGACTGAACTCACTGAGATACGTGACAAATATGGCGATGAAAGAAGAACCGAAATCGTTTATGCATCCGAGGATTTTAATCCTGAAGACTTTTATTCAGATGACGATGTTGTAATTACAATTTCTCACCTGGGCTATATTAAACGTACTGACCTTACAGAATACAGGGTTCAGAACAGGGGAGGTATAGGCTCTATGGGTAGCGACACCAGGGACGAAGATTTCATTGAACATGTATATGTGGCTTCGATGCACAATACCCTTTTGTTATTTACCGAAAAAGGAAAATGTTTCTGGCTTAAAGTATACCAGATTCCTGAAGGAACTAAAAACTCGAAAGGAAGAGCGATTCAGAATATTCTCAACATTGACCCTGATGATAAAGTAAAAGCATACGTTCATGTAAAAAAACTGGATGATGAAGAATACCTGAAATCTCATTTTATTGTTCTGTGTACTTTTAAGGGAATAATAAAGAAAACCACTCTTGAAGCATATTCCAGGCCAAGATCCAATGGAATTATCGCAATCAATATCCGTGAAGAAGATCAATTGCTTGAGGCAAAACTCACCAATGGAAACCATGAAATAATTATTGCAAACCGCGGTGGTCGTGCCATTCGTTTTAACGAATCCAAGGTTCGCCCGATGGGTCGTAATGCAACGGGTGTAAAAGCCATTAAACTGGTAGACCCTGTTAATGGTGGCGTGGTTGGTATGGTTTGTATTGAAAATGAACAGGAAGACTTACTGGTAGTATCTGAAAACGGTTATGGTAAACGCTCCAAGCTTGCAGATTACAGGGTAACCAACAGGGGTGGAAAAGGTGTTAAAACCATGAATATTACTGAAAAAACAGGTAAGCTTATCGCCATAAAAGGTGTTCTTGATACGGATGACTTAATGATTATCAACAAATCAGGAATCACTTTACGAATGGCTGTTCTGAAACTTCGTGTATTAGGCCGTGCAACGCAGGGAGTAAGGTTAATCAACCTTCGCGATGGAGATGCCATTGCTTCTATAACCTATGTTGATGCCAGTGAAAAAGATAATACCCAGGAAGCTGAAGTTCTGGAAATTACTGAAGTGGAAGAAATGACTGATCTCGACGATGATACTGCAACCATTGATGAAGTGGAAGAAGATGAAGCAGGAGGCAATGATGAGAAAACCGACAATGGCAAAGAATTTGATGATTCCGCCGACGATAAAAAAGAAAATTTGTAAATCAAAACATATTTTAACATGAAAAAAATACATCTATTTACTTTGTTAATCCTGTTCACATCAGGATATATTTACGGCCAGGTATGCAGTTCGTGCAGGACAAGTTCATTCAATTACCTGAATTATGGGGAGCTTGATAAAGCAAAAGAAGCAATTGATTTTTGTATTACTTGTGAAAAAAGCAAGACCGATCCCAGGGTTTGGTTTTACAGGGGAATGATTTATCAGGGTATTCAGACCAGTAAAGAATTTGGTAAACTTGATCCGGATGCAGTCGATAAAGCCTTTGAAGCATATAAATTAGCTTTGCTTTACAACTTTGTTGACCCTGCCTTACAAAACCTTGATATTGTAAATAAACAAGCAGACCAGATAAAATTTTTCACTGCCCTGAATGATCAGAAAACAAAATATATCAATTCAGAAATATTGGAGAAAATTTTAGTGAACCAGTTTCCTGCCCTTGCCAATAGTTTTGTAAATAAAGGAGTGGATGAATACCAGAATAAAAAAGATTATGAAAAAGCATTTAAATATTTTCAATACTCATTATTTGTATCCGGAATGTCGATGACTATTGATACTCCTGTAATATACTATGCTGCATTAGCTGCTCAGAAAGCGAAAAAATATGACGAATCTATTGAGCTTTTTAAAGTTGTTGCACAATTAAATTACGGAAAAGATAATAAAGAAAGAGCAGGAAATTATTACCAGTTAGCCGAAACCTATAAAAGCAAGGAAGATACAGCAAAGTATCTCGAAACATTAAAGAAAGGAATTGATAAGTATCCTGCCGATAATACTGTATTAGTTGTTGAATTAATCAATTATTATCTCACTTCCAATATCACAAACTTTAAGGTTACATTTAATGATGCCGGTAATGCTTCTTCGCAGGATAACGGCTCCAATAACTGGGAAAGAGGAATACCTATGAAAAAAGGCGGCAAAGCTGTTCTATCAGCCCAGTTAATAAAAGGACTGGATTTAACATTACAGATTTATTTTGATGATAAAATGGTTAAAGAAACATCCTGTTCCGGAGCTAATTGTACAGCAAACCTTGAAGCTGCAATCGAAAAGGATTGTAAAGTAAAATATTCCGTTTCAACTCCCAAATCTAATGTTAAAGCTGCAGAAAATTCAAAAATCGCTATCGATTATCTGGACCTGGCAATTAAAAACGACTCTACAAATTCAACATACTGGTTTGCAAAAGGAAGTATGTATGATGGAAATATGAAAGATCCGGCAAATGCAATTATTTGTTATAAAAAAGCTATCCAGTTTAAACCTGATTACTTTGATGCCAATTATAATATGGGTGCTTTATATTTTAACGATGGAGCAGATCTTATGAATAAAGCAAATTTAATTCCGGCAGATAAAGTAGCAGATTATAAAGCTGCTAAAGCAAAAGCAGATGATAAATTAAAAGAAGCTCTTCCATTTCTGGAAAAAGCGCATTCCATCAATATCCAGGATATTCCTACTATGGAATCGTTGAAAAATATTTATTACAGGCTTGGAATGACAGATAAAATGGAAGCCATAAAGAAAGAAATTGATGCCATAAAGAAATAAACCGGTAACTTGGAAGTTTAATGGGAGAAATATTTTCTCCCATTTTTTATATAACAACTAATAAATAATACCATGAAACTCTTAACTTTCCTTTTTTACTCATATGCTCTCACTCTCTCTTAATTATTGCCCAGGAGATAAAAACAGAGGATATAATTACCAATTTAAAAGCAGGTAATGTTCAGAAAGCTAAAGAAATATCCGATAAATCTATTGCCGTTACAAAGCTAAGCCAGGAATCAAAAACATGGTTTTACAGGGCAATTACATATCATTCCATTTACGAAAGCCCGGATCAGAATATTAAATCGTTGGCCAATGATCCTTTATTTGAGGCTTATAATGCTTATTCGAAAACAATACAGTTAGATACAAAAAAAGAATACAATTCCGAAATAATAAAAGCGTTACGCGTTTTAGCTTCCCAGTTTGTTTATGAAGGTATTCAGTTTTTTAACTCGGCCAATTACAAGCAGGCTCTGGCAGCTTTCGAAAATAACCTGAAAATAAATAAATTGCCCGAGATAAACCAGATTGATACTATTATAATGTATAATGCTGCCTTATCGGCTGAAAAAAACGGGGAAAATGCAAAAGCCATCGACTATTATTCCCAATTAATTGTATTTGGTTTTGGAGGATCAAAAATGTACCTCGACCTGGCTACATTGTTAAAAAAAACAGGAAAGGAAGAAGACTATTTTAAAACTTTAATTGACGGAATCAAAGCCTATCCAAATGACGATATTAACCTGGTTTCAGAAATCATTAATCACTATCTCGAGAAAGGAGATAATGAAAACGCATTTCTATGGGTTAATAAAGGATTGACACGGGAGCCTAACAATCCGGCCTTTCATTTTGTAAAAGGAAGTTTATTCGATCAGAAAGGAGACTTTGTGAATGCCGAAAAAGAATACAAAAGCGCCCTGGAGTTTGATTCGGAATACCCGGATGCGCTATTTAATATTGGCGTTTTGTATTATAATAATGCCACTGATATTATTAAAAAAGCTACCAATAAAGACGAACAGAACAAAGCTTTTGTTCTTTATGCCAATGCTCAGCCTTACCTGGAAAAAATACTTACCCAGACCCCGGACGATATCCAGATAATGAAAATGTTAAAAACTATTTATACTCTTTTAAAACAAGACGAAAAACTGGGCGAAATCAATAAAAAATTGGATAAATCGCAATAATAAAGTATTTTTATTTCCTAAATCTACTTTTGTACATGAAGACATCATTACTATTAATTTGCTTACTAATACTGGCCATACCGTTCAGTAACGCTCAGCCAACAACTACTACAAGCAAAGGCGAAAATTTCATCAAACAAATTGAAGGAAAGCTTGATAAAGCAAAAATAAGCATTGATAAAAACTGTGCTGATCCAAATGGTAGTAAAAGCGCCGAAAACTGGTATTTAAAAGGGTATGTGTATGTTGAACTGGCCAAAAGTGCAGTGTATGCAAAACTGGCTCCCAATGCAGCAAAAGACGCGTTATCTGCCATCGAAAAATGCAAAGAACTGGATACGGAAAAGAAATTTCAATCGGATTGTATCAACCTGTTATTTGATTTAAGTACCATGTTTTATAACCTGGGAATTAATACATATAACTCAGCGTTAAAATCGAATAATCAAAGTGAATATGCTACTGCATTAGTGAATTTCGAGAATTTTTTCGAGACTGTACAAACACTTGGAAGTGACCAGGCTATAATTAATCATTTAATGGAAATAAGTAAGATAAATAAAAACTCCGTCCTGGTGTATACAGGCTATTGTGCACAAAAATCCGGCGATAACGAAAAAGCAAAAAAGTATTATTCGCAGACTGTTTTATTAAATGAAACCAATGAAAAAGCAAAACAGGCAGGAGTTCCGTTAGGATATATGTATTATGCCGATTTATTGCTTGCCACAGGCGACACGGCCACGTCAAAGAAAGTTATTGAAAAAGGTGCAAAGCTGTATCCCGATAATGCTGACGTGATTATGGACGCCATCGACATTTTCAGTAAATCCAAAAACCCCGATCAGATGTCGGATTTTCTCCAGTTAGCCATTCAGAATAATCCTACCAATGCAAAAATGCTGGTAATATTAGCAGGCGCTTATAATACCATTGCCAAAGATTATGTAAAAAAAGGTTACCAGGCAACCTCGCTGGAATACAGGGACAAAGCCATAAAAGCATATGAAAAAGCGTTAAGTCTTAATCCGACCGATAACCAGGTATTATTCAACATCAATTATAATTTAGGCATATTGTATTACAATCCTGCTGTTCAGGCATATAAGAACAAGAGCGAAAATAACAAACAGGAATACGAGTATTTATTTAAAAAAGCCGTTCCATACCTCGAAACTGCGCATAAATATAATGCTACCAATAAAAATGTAATGAATATGTTAATGAAAGCTTACCAGACTTTGAACGAAACCGGTAAGGCCGAAGCGATAGAAAAAGAATTATATAAATAATCCCTGTTTAATTAACGTGTGAATTATAAGAATAAGAATATAAAATCTTTACATTTACAAAGATTTTTTATTTTATTTGTCGTTTTTTGTTTATACAGCCCCGGATTTTCACAGATTTCTTTTGATAATTATCTGAAATATTTCAAATCAGGCGATTACATAAATGCAAAAAAAGAAATCGAAAGCGCTGTAACCCAGCCCGACATGGTATCTAATGCCAGGGCATGGTATTACAGGTGTGAAGTAAATTCTGCCTTATATTCCAAAAAACCGGAGGAGAATCCCGGTAGCCTTGAAATTGCATATATGTCGTTAATGAAATCAAGTTCGCTTGATACAAAAAAAGAATTGTCAAAAGAAATTGCAGCACAAATAAAATTATTGTCAACTTTATATTACAGCAAAGGAGCCAGCGATTTCAACAATCAAAAATATAATTACGCGTTGCTTTCTTTCGAAAGGGCTGCCGATATAGGGAACCTGGTAACACCATCCGTTACCGTTCCTGAAATCTATTTTTATATAGGAATGGCAGCTGCATTGAGTAATAATAATACTAAAGTAAAAAAATACTTCTCGCAACTGGCCGATCAGAATTATCCTAAAATAGAAGTATATAATTATCTGGCCGAAGTATATAAAGCTGAGAACAATAATTCAGCCGCCATAGAGACATACAAAAGGGGCATTAATACAATTACCGATAATTCCGTTATCTTATATGTGAAAATTGTTAAACTTTTTCTGAATATAGGTTTTACCAATGATGCAGTAGAATATTTAAATAAAGGAACAGCTAAATATCCCGATAACGAAGATTTGAATTATATAAAAGCAAGTCTCAATACACAGCTAAATGAAGACGACAAAGCAATAGAAGGATACAAAAAAACGGTTGATCTGAATCCGAATCACCTGGAAGCAAATTATAACCTGGGAATTATGTATTACAACAGTTCCATAAATCATTTAAAAACAGCCGATTCATTTTTAAATTCAAATAAACAGAAATACGACAGCGAAAAAGAATTATTCTTAACGGAAATTAAAAAAGCAGCGCCATATTTGGAAAAAGCGCATCAGTTAGACAGGAGCAACAGAAATACGATGATGTGTTTACTTGATATTTATAAAAGACTCCAGAGGAAGGAGCAATATGATGCGCTGAAAACAGAATTAGATAATATGAAATAATACGGAAAGCCTGGTTCGGAATAATTTAATATTTCGAACAGGGCAATAATTTAAAAATTTTAATTATTTTCATTAGGGAGCTTCAGTAGTCAAATAACACATTACATATCAACATTATGTATTGATACGGCCATAAAAAGATGGCGACCCGAAAGCAAAAGGCTGCATAAAACAAATCGCAGAAACATTAAAAATATTTTATTTCATAGGAGAAGTATGATCGTTTTTCTGTGAAATTAACAGTGAAAATGAGGTTATGAACAAAGAACGCAAGAAAAGGGTAAAATCTAAAGACGATTTTACCCAAAAATAATTTTTATTGCTTACTCCTGAAAATCCCTATTGCTCTATAGGCAAATAGTCAGAAACAAAAAAGGTGTCTTTTCAGGACACCTTTCAAATAAGAATAAGATTGTTATTTCTTGATATTGGGTAGTTGTAATCCAAATCCTTTTTTCTTGTCTTCGGCTTTAAGCAGTAAAGCAACTATTAAAGCCAATACGCTTAAGAAAGCAAAAATCAACATTGGAATAGTGTAGTCGTATTCTGTAACGCTTATAGGGTTTGTTGTTCCTTTCATAATTTCATCATGATGTCCAATGATACAATATTTTTCGAGTACCCATCCAATTAAATAAGGAACTCCCATTAAGCCCCAGTTCTGAATCCAGAAAATGGTAGCATAAGCTGTACCTAACTGTTTTTCAGGGATAATTTTTGGAACTGAAGGCCACATTGCTGAAGGAACCAGCGAAAAACCTATTCCAAGTACAATAACTAATAATAGAGCAACAATCCATTGATTCAGGAAAGGAATTGAGAACATTACGTGAACAAAAATTAATAAGAGAGCGCCTATAATCATAATGGTAGCTCCTTTGCCTTTACGGTCATATAAATTACCAAAAAAGGGAGTTAAAAACAAAGTGCCAAATGGCAGCATTCCCGGAATTGATCCTGCCCAATCTGAACTGATGTGAAATTTCTGTATCATTAAATCAGTTGCATATTTGATGAAGGGGAATACAGCTGAATAAAAAAGTACGCATAATAAAGCCAGATACCAAAACCCTTTGCTTTTCATAATTACCATGATATCTGACAAACGGAAAGCTTCATCGTCACCAGCAGCCTGTTCTGAATCGCTGATTGACTTATCCAGTTTCTTATCCATAAATGTATACATCATGAAAGCTAATAGTCCAATACATAAAAGAATTAAACATAAAAGAATGGGAGCAGAAACCGAATTATGAAAATATTCAGCAAAGGGAAGGGTAACAACTAAAGCCAGCATGGTACCGATACGGGCAGTTGCCATTTCGAGCCCCATTGCCAAAGCCATTTCTTTTCCTTTAAACCATTTAACAATAACTTTCGATACTGTAATTCCGGCCACTTCAACACCCACTCCGAATATGGCAAAACCAAGAGCTGCAAGCATAACCTGAGCTTTCATGTCAAACCACAATACATGCCAGGTAATTCCATCCAAAGAGGTGGTAGAAATGGCATAATATTTTAAACCCGTTCCCAATACCATAATAATAGCGGCCATCATTCCGGTAAAACGAACACCCATTTTATCAAGGATAATTCCACCAATAATGAGCATAAAAAGGAAAACATTGAACCATCCGTATGCACTGGTAAAGAATCCGTACTCTTCGCTATTCCAACCTTTAGTGCTTTCAAGCATGGGTTTTAAGGGCGACATTACATCGGTAAGAAAATAACCACATAGCATTGTAAAAGCAACTACTGCTAAAGCTGTCCAACGTGCAGCTTTATTGTCCCTGAGAGTCTTCCGAATTACTTCAACCATAATTTATTTGATATTGAGATTTAAAACTAAGAATCTTCAAACTTTTAAAAAACGCACAAAGCTATAAAAAACTATGAGACCTAAAATATTTTAGGTGCTATTTTCATCAATATATTTTAGTATTGCGTCAAAAAATATTTTATTGCTAGTTGTTAAAATTTGGATTATTTATTTCATACGAAACAAAAAAGTCAATGCGGTATATCACATTGACTTTTCAATAAAAATGTTACAGATTACTTTAAAGGTGCATTCTTTAATACATCCACCAGAAAATCCCAGAATTTCTGAACCGAAGGAATATTTGCTTTTTCATCGGGAGAATGTGGGAAGCGGATAGTTGGTCCAAAAGAAAGCATGTCCCAATGCGGGTAAACCCCGCCTAACAGTCCACACTCTAATCCGGCATGAATTGCCTTGATATCGGGTACTTTCCCAAATTTTTTCTGATATACTTCCCCTGCTGTTTTTAAAATCGCAGATTTCATATTAGGTTTCCATCCGGGATAACCGCCTTCCAACTGAACATCGGCTCCGCTTAACAAGAATGTACTTTCAATGGCTTCGGCCAGATCTTCTTTTGCTGAATCAACTGAACTGCGAAGCAGGCATGCAATATTGATATTGTTTTCATTAAACTTAACAAATGCCAGGTTGGTTGAAGTTTCTACCAGTCCGGGCATGGAATCGCTCATACGGATTACTCCGTTGGGACAGGCATAAATAGCATGAATTAACGCTGTTTGTGTTTTCTGATCAATAACAAAGGCTGGCGCTGAAGTTTTTTCTGCTGTAAATTTAATATCGGGATCTACGCCTGAATATTCTTTTAAAAAAGTAACGCCAAAAACAGAAACAGCTTTTGTAAATTCATTTTCGTACGTTCCCGGAATACAAACAGTGGCAAACGATTCACGGGGAATAGCATTTCTTAGACTGCCCCCGTCAATTGTTGAGATTCTAAGACCAAAATGCTTCTGGGCGTATTTCAGAAAACGGTTCATTAATTTATTTGAATTGCCTCTTCCTAAAATAATTTCCAGTCCTGAATGACCTCCTTTAAGACCGGTTAAAGAAAGCTTATAAGCTACATTCCCGGCGGGAACTGCTTCTTTTGAAAAGGTATAGTTTATGTTTGCATCAATACCACCGGCACAGCCCACATAAAGTTCGCCTTCATCTTCTGAATCTAAATTTAACAGGATTTCTCCATCCAAAACACCGGATTTTAATTCAAATGCCCCGGTCATGCCGGTTTCTTCATCTACTGTAAACAGGCATTCTACCGGGCCATGAGCTAAGTCTTTTGCCTGCATAACAGCCATGGCAGCAGCAACACCCAAACCATTATCGGCTCCCAGAGTTGTTCCGTTTGCTTTAATCCATTCGCCATCTATCCACGGCTCGATGGGGTCTTTTTCAAAATCGTGAACTTTATCATTATTTTTCTGGGGAACCATATCAAGGTGTCCCTGCAAAATAATTCCTCTGCGATTTTCCATCCCGGGAGTAGCCGGTTTCTTAATAATTACATTTCCTACCCCGTCAACAATCGTTTTCAAGCCCAGGTTTTCGCCAAAGGCTTTCATAAACTGAATAATTTTTTCTTCTTTTTTTGAAGGATGAGGAATATTGCAGATCGCTTCAAAATTTTCCCACACCTGTGCGGGCTTTAACTGACTTAATTTTCCCATATTTTTTTAATTTTTATTTTTCAAAAAAGGATTTAAAAGTAGGTATTTTTCACGAAAAACTAATTTTAAATTATTTTTTAACAGATAGTTTTTAAAAAATCATATACAGGTTTTCGAAAAAAGGAACTGTACAGCCTCAGGGGAACAGGATACTTAAAAACAACCTGCACATAACAAGGCAGAATCGGAGCAGTATTTTAAAAATTAATCATAACGTGTTCATTGTAAATGAGTTGTTTCATCTGATAACATTCACAACCCCGGTTCTTTCATGCTTATTATTCCTGTTATCAAGATAATAAACAAGCCAGGTATAACTTCCGACAGGTACTTTTTCACCACTTCTGAAACAACCATTCCATCCATATTGAGCCGGATTATCGGGTGAATAATAATGAGTTTCAAAAAGTATCTGTCCCCAGCGATCAAAAATAAATAATGTAAAATCTTCCATACTGATTCCGTTTCCAAGGATAAAAAACACATTATTCTGCAACAAATTATCCGGAGAAAAGGCGGTAGGGGCATAAAAGGTAAGTTCATCTACTGTTACAATACTTATTGCAGTATCCAGGCAACCTTTATTTGTAGTTACTATGAGTTGAACCACATAATTCCCTATATTATTATAAGTATGAGATGGATTTATCTCATACGAAAATTCACCATCTCCAAAAATCCAAACATGATTATCGGAATAAAGAGAATGGTTGGAAAAAAAGATTTCAGGATCAGCAAGGCTGGCAAAAGGCGGATTAAAATCAAAAACAGCCCGGGGTTGCTTAAATACCGTAATCATGTCGTTACGATAGGATGAGGCATTACAACCTGCCGTACTCAAAGCAGTGAGATTCACATCATATATTCCGTCATGAGTAAAGGTATGAACCGGGTACATTTCTGCAGATGTCTGATCTTCGAGCTCATCAATAAAGTTCCACGAATAATTTATATCCGGCTGAGGATTCATCGGCGAAAAAGCAACGGTCAGCGGTTCACATCCCTGGATCACATCGCTTGTAAAATTGGCATCAGGAATTGGGTTTACAATAACATTAACTGTCGAAACAGATGTACACCCAATAGTATTAGTAACCGTTACAGAATAAGAACCCGAAGTTGTAACTACTATATTCTGTGTATTTTCCTGAGTATTCCATTCATATACCGGATACCCGTTTCCAGCATCAAGAATAGTTGAATCTCCGGAACAAATTTCAAACATTCCATTTATTACCGGTGGAGCAGAATTCTCTGCCACAACTGCTAAATCTGTACCTGTGCACCCATTATTATCTGTAACTGTAACATTATAAACTCCGGCTGAACTTACCAGGATAGATTGAGTATTTTCCAAGGTAGACCAGTGGTAATTTATGAAACCTGCGCCTGCATCTAAGGTGGTGGAATGGCCATAACAAATTGATAATTCACCTGAAACAGAGGGAGATGGTCTTTGATAAACAGTAACGGAAGATGTGTCTGAATTAAAACAGCCATTTTCATTGGTATATGTATATATGATGTTACTAACACCAGTTCCGGCCAGGGATGGGATAAAAGTATTGTTTTGTACGCCATTCCCGCTATACACTCCCAGATCATTTATGTTCTGACCGGGAGGTGTGCCTCCTGTTAAATAAAACGAGGGACTGTTTGCGCAAACTCCTGAAAATGAATTCAGGTTTACATCAGGTTTAAAATCTAAAACAGTCACACATGCAGTGGCGGTATTCTGATTTACATCAGTAACTGTAACACAATATGTTCCTGCACATAACTGTGTAGCAGTAGCGGTATGCTGCAACCGGCTGTCGTTCCAGGAATAGGTATATGGAGCAGCGCCACCGGCTACTATAACAGAGGCAGTACCATCGCATAAAACAGAAGGTGTAATACAGGGAAACTGATTACAGGTACCATAGGTATCATAATCAGGGTCGTTCTCCCAGACTCCTCCGTCAGGAATGCGTCTGAAACTTTGCCCTGAATATAACTGTGGATCAAAGAATGTTATATAGTTTTTTTTACCAGCCGGAATTTCATCGTAGGTATCTAAAGTTCCGGTATAAGAACAGTCCGGTCCTGCAGGCGTACATGGTGGACAATATGTACATGAATTATATGAGTTATTCCATAAGATGGCATCCTGGGGCACTCCCTGGCTGTTATATAATGCGAGCCATCCACCTGCATTGGGTAACCAGAAACGATTACCTCCTCCTAAGCAAACCCTGCTCCAATCTACTGTAATCTCAATAGTTGAACCACCATTCTGAACCAGGTAGCCGGATGCAACACCGGGCGCATTAACTCCCCGGATTATTGCAAAACCACCCGGAGGAACAACTGAACCTGAAGGGATAACATAGCCTCCTCCATAATTTTCTTCATAACCGTAAGGAATATCGGGAGTATTATTTCCGAAAATAAAACAGGAAATATCTACCGGGTTACATAAATCCGGGTTATACAGTTCTATCCATTCACCTTGTCTTAATTCATCTTCTCCTATGAGAGATCCATCATAAGAAGAAGGACTTAACATTATTTCATTAATGAGTATTGAAGGGCCTGTATAATCACAATCTGAGCTGTTACATTTTGTATTTACCTGCGATGAGACGGAAAGAGATAACTGACAAAAAACGGATAGGTTAAAAAGAATAGCTAATATAGTAAGAATGCAATATCTCATGTGTGTTAAATAAAATAACTTTCATTAAATCTATTTTTTCAAATAAAGATCATACTTATAAGATGTAAATATAACTTAAACGAATAAAAATTCAAAATGTTAGTACATCATTCTTCATTCGTTTAAAAAAAATAACAAATTAAAATTATCCAAAAAACAGATACGCCACCAGGATAGCAGCAATAATTCCGGCCAGGTCGGCAATAAGAGCACATGAAATCGCATGACGTGTATTTTTAACGCCTACTGCGCCAAAATAAACGGCTATTATATAAAAAGTAGTATCGCATGCTCCCTGAAAAATACAGGAAAGGCGTCCTACAAACGAATCGACTCCATAAGTTGTCATTGTATCTACCATCAATCCCCGGGCGCCACTCCCGCTTAATGGTTTCATTAAAGCAACAGGAAGGGAAGGAACAAAATCACCATTAGAGCCAAATAAAGCGAAAAATTTACTAATACCAAGAACTACATAGTCCATTGCCCCAGATGCCCTGAAAACGCCAACTGCAACTAAGATTGCAACCAGATAGGGGATGATTTTAACGGCTACCGAGAAACCTTCTTTAGCACCGTCTATAAACGAATCGTAAACATTCACTTTCCGTATTAAAGCAAGCAAAATAAAACTAACTATTATCCCGAAAATAATCAGATTTGCCGTTAAGGTTGAAATGGTATTTACAATTTGGGGAGTTTGCGTAGAAAAATACCAAATAACCGTTCCAATCAACAGGGTAAAAACTCCAAGGTAAGCCATGACTACTTTATTCAGGAGATTTATTTTCTGAACCAGGCTTACAGCAATAATGCCTGCTAAAGTTGAACAAAAGGTTGCTATCAGGATCGGAATAAAAACATCCGCAGGGTTGGCTGCTCCAAGTTGTGTCCGGTAAACCATAATGCTGATAGGAATTATAGTAAGTCCCGAAGCATTTAACACCATGAACATAATTTGTGAGTTGGATGCAGTTTCCTTGTTTGGATTTAATTCATGTAATTCCTTCATTGCCTTTAATCCCAAAGGAGTAGCTGCATTATCGAGTCCCAGCATATTGGCGGAGATATTCATCATAATAGAGCCATGTACAGGATGATCTTTTGGAATTTCAGGAAATAATTTCCCAAATAACGGGCGAACAATTTTTGCCAGAATTTTTACCATTCCACCGTTTTCGGCTACCTTCATCAAGCCCAACCACAGGGTCATAACACCGGTTAATCCTAAAGAAAGTTCAAAAGCAGTTTTGGCATTTTCGAAAGCACCATTCATCATGGTTCCGAAAATTTCAACATCGCCCGTAAAAATTAATTTTATCAGGCCCACCACAAAGGCAACCAGAAAAAAGGCTATCCATATATAATTTAATACCATTCCTTAATATATATTTTTTTTCACTACTGTCCGACTAAATTTTCAGAATAATTTATACTGATAAACTTGAACGGAATTATTAGTTCTCCATGCAAATATAGGTTTTTTCAGGAATTTAATAATATCCACATAGCTTATTAAATGCAAGCGTATTATTGTTGCGATATCTGAAAAGGCAAATTTCACATTCGCTTTTTTCCTGATAATACTTAGAAACTGTTTTGAATTTATTTTTCAATTCTATTAAGCATAAGTCGAATCATTGCTAATTGAATCATGGTTTCGCTTGTATCTATGTGGTATTCATAATATTTACTTAAGTATTCTGTAGCTTTCGAACCAGACAAAAGTTCTTTCCACAACCCAACGCTTAGGTAATACCTGAAAACTTTTATTATGATCATTTCTTAAAACAATATCTATTATCCAACCAAACATTTTTTTTACATTATCAATAAGTTCTCCTCTGTATCCTCCATCTGCAAATATTTTGGAAAGCCTGTCAAAATCTGCCTTTTAAACGATTTATAACATCTTGTGCAGCTTTACTTTCATGAACATTTGCTGCATGTACAACAACCACTAAAAGCAAACCAAGAGTATCAGTAACGAAATGCTGTTTTCGCCCTTTTGTTTTTTTCCGCCATCAAAACCTCTGCATTCTCCTCCGGATCTAGTAGTCTTAACTGAGCGACTATCAATGCAAGCAACACTTGGGCTTTCATTACGACCTGCTTTTTACGAGCAATATTTCTCAATGCTTCATGTATTTCTTCGATTAAACCATTATTTTTCCATTGCCTGTAATAATAATAAACAGTATTCCATGGTGCAAAATCTATTGGTAACATTCTCCACTGACAACCTGTTTTAAGCAAATAGAAAATCGCATCAAAAATCTCTCTGCTATTATGTTTGCGTTTTCTTTCATCAGAATAAATTTTTGTTATAACTTGCCACTGGCTTTCAGTTAGGTTGGTTGGATAATTTTTCATGTCTAAATGACTTATTTGATTAATAATCATAAAGATATAATTAGTATATTCAATTAATAAATTGATCGTTAAATAGTTGTAAATATTTTTATTGACATTGTAACTCTTTTTTTTTAATTCCAAACAGTTTCTTAAATCTTTCACTAATTTTCGAATATTATTTCTTTGATATGAAGTTGTATTCAACAAAAAATATTTCATTTTTAACTGCTTTAATACTAGCGATAGTCGTTTTTCTTTTTTCAATATTTAGCTTTGTTTTTGATGAGGCTAATCTCTGGAGATATATAACTATTGAGGTATTATTCGTTTTTATCTTATCTTATCTGATAATATATTATTCTGTTAAAAAAGTTTTACTCAATAAGATCACTCCTATTTATAAAATCATACAGCAGGTATCAAATCCTGGCTTAAATGAAAAAGATATTTTCGAAGAAAAGGATATCGTAGAAGAAACAAGCAACGATGTAGCCAATTGGGCAGAATTAAAAACCAACGAAATAGATAACCTTAAGAAACTTGAAAAGTACAGGCGTGAATTTTTAGGAAATGTTTCGCATGAACTAAAGACGCCTATCTTTAATGTTCAGGGTTATGTTTCAACTTTACTCGACGGAGGCCTTGAAGACGAAAACATAAACCGTAAGTATCTTGAAAGGGCTGATCAAAGTATAAACCGGCTGATCTCCATTGTTGAAGATCTGGAATCCATTTCAAAACTCGAATCAGGTGAACTTGAGATTAAAAAAGAAGAGTTTAACTTTTTACAGCTCATCAGGGAAGTTGCAGAAATGCATGAAATGAGGGCTTCTCAGAAACAAATTAAAATTCAGTTAATACCTCCCGAAACTTCGTTTATTGTAAATGCAGACAGATCGAGAATACAAGATGTATTAAATAACCTGATTGTGAATTCTATAATCTATGGAAAAGTATGCGGAAAAACTACCATTCAGTTATATGACATGGACGACAGGGTTTTGGTGGAAGTAACTGACAACGGCATAGGAATAGAAGAAAAATATCTTCCCCGGTTATTTGAACGTTTCTTCAGAGTTGACAAAAGCCGTTCGAGTGAATTAGGAGGAACAGGGCTGGGATTAGCGATTGTAAAACATATCCTGGAAGTTCACGGTCAATCTATTCACGTAAAAAGTAAAGTAGGAGAAGGTTCCTCTTTTTCTTTTACATTAGACAAATCTTCAAATTCAAAATAATATTATGGATAACAATAATTATAAAATCCTTTTAGTTGATGACGAACCGGATATTATTGAATTTCTCGGTTACAATTTAAAGAAAGAAGGGTACCAGGTATTAAGCGCTTCTAACGGAAAGGATGGCCTGTTATTAGCAGAGAAAGAAACTCCTCATTTAATTCTACTCGATGTTATGATGCCTGAAATGGATGGGATTGAGGTGTGCGAAATGATTAAACAAATACCTTCTCTTTCCCGTACCATTATTACCTTTTTAACTGCAAGATCGGAAGACTACTCCCAGATCGCTGGTTTTGAGGCCGGAGCCGACGATTATATCAATAAACCCATCAAGCCCAGATTACTGATCAGTCGCATAAAAGCTTTGCTAAGAAGATTTGAGATTCATAATAATGAAAGAGAATCGGAGAGTATGCCGTTACATTTTGGTAACATTGTAATTGATAAAGAAAAATATAAAGTAACTAAGAATAATACTGAGATTTTTTTACCCAGAAAAGAATTCGAACTATTAGCACTACTTTCATCAAAACCCGAAAAAGTATTTACAAGGGATGAAATCTATAATACTGTTTGGGGAGAAGATGTTATTGTTGGCGACAGGACTATCGATGTACATATTAGAAAATTACGCGAAAAACTGGGTGGTGAGCATATCGATACTATCAAAGGTGTAGGGTATCGTTTTGTTTTTTAAATCAACAAGTCAATTGTTTTGCGGTATTTTTTTGGGTAGGAAACGAATTACAAGATAGTAAGCGAAATCCGGGGTCAATTATCTTCAAAAAAATAATTTTTATTGCTTACTTCTGAAAATTCCTCTTTTTATCTATTTAACATAATATAAATTATGAGACAAAACATAATAAGTTAATATGCTTATATTCTGGCGTTTTATCCTATAATTCATATTATGTATAAATAGCCGCACGCTAAATCCGGTTGTAAAAAAATTATTCTGTGATAAATTTCAGGAATTATTTTACAACCTGAGTTCGGTTTAAGCCGAAAGTTGTAATTGATTTTTGAAGCTTTGTAATAATAGCGGATTAGTTTCCTGAATATCCTTTTTTATTGATGGTTTTTTTGGAAAAAAAGAATATGCAGCAAT
>JBBIRU010000031.1:0-63981 GCA_037441645.1 Bacteroidota bacterium | reverse complement strand
CGAAGAAAATTTTAACACTCCCATTTATGTTATTAAATTCAAGATATTTTTGGGTGACATTTACCGGTCTGTATTTCCGGCGAAAAAAGTAAAATGATAAAAAATGTATATATTTGATAGGGTTTCAACTTCATAATTTAATATGAGCGAATTCGACATAAGAGATCAGAATCAGGGCGAAAACGAAAAGGAAGTAGAACAAAAATTACGTCCCATTGAATTCGAAAATTTTTTCGGGCAGGAAAAAGTGGTTGAAAACCTGAAAGTATTTGTGCAGGCAGCAAAATTAAGAGGCGAACCGCTTGACCATGTTCTCTTACATGGCCCTCCGGGGTTGGGAAAAACAACCTTAGCGAACATTATAACAAATGAACTGGGTGCAGGTTTGAAAATAACCTCCGGTCCTGTGCTTGATAAACGAAGAAAATTTTAACACTCCCATTTATGTTATTAAATTCAAGATATTTTTGGGTGACATTTACCGGTCTGTATTTCCGGCGAAAAAAGTAAAATGATAAAAAATGTATATATTTGATAGGGTTTCAACTTCATAATTTAATATGAGCGAATTCGACATAAGAGATCAGAATCAGGGCGAAAACGAAAAGGAAGTAGAACAAAAATTACGTCCCATTGAATTCGAAAATTTTTTCGGGCAGGAAAAAGTGGTTGAAAACCTGAAAGTATTTGTGCAGGCAGCAAAATTAAGAGGCGAACCGCTTGACCATGTTCTCTTACATGGCCCTCCGGGGTTGGGAAAAACAACCTTAGCGAACATTATAACAAATGAACTGGGTGCAGGTTTGAAAATAACCTCCGGTCCTGTGCTTGATAAACCCGGCGACCTGGCAGGCCTGTTAACAAATCTCGAACCCGGTGACGTCTTGTTTATCGACGAAATTCACAGGCTTAGTCCTGTAGTTGAAGAATACCTTTATTCTGCCATGGAGGATTTTCGCATCGATATAATGCTTGATAAAGGAGCCAGTGCCAGATCAATTCAAATAACATTAAACCCTTTTACGCTGATTGGCGCCACAACCCGTTCGGGTTTATTAACAAGTCCTCTTCGCGAACGGTTTGGTATCCGTTTGCACCTGGAATATTATAGCCCCGAAATTCTCGATATGATTGTTAAAAGATCTGCTGCTATTTTGCAGGTTTCTATTGACGAAAATGCTTCTTTCGAGATAGCCCGCAGGAGCAGGGGAACGCCACGTATAGCCAATGCACTGCTTCGTCGTGTAAGAGATTTTGCACAGGTTAAAGGAAACGGCCTGATAGATTTAAAAATATCAAAATATGCCCTCGATGCTCTTAATATCGATAAGTATGGCCTGGACGAAATGGATAATAAAATTCTGCAGACCATTATCAATAAATTTAAAGGCGGACCTGTAGGTTTAAATACAATATCTACAGCTGTTGGAGAGGATGCCGGAACGATTGAAGAAGTGTACGAACCCTTTTTAATCCAGGAAGGATTTTTAAAACGCACGCCACGGGGGAAGAGGTAACTGAATTTGCCTATAAGCATTTGGGAATTCCTTTACTGAATCGCGATAATACACTGTTTTAATATGAAAAGTTTATTTTTCTCCGTTTGTTTTTTTCTTTTTTTAATAGGTTGTGTAGGCGACTGGGACCGAAAACTTGATGAGAAATCGATTGATACACAGGTTGCAGACAACTCTGCTTTTTTTTCTACCAGAAATGTTCGCCTGAAGATAAAAGAATACAAAGAAATATTATATCTGACATTGGATTATAAAACTCCCCCAAACTTTAAGTATCCGGTCGATAGCTTTTATGGCGATACTCTTACCGAAACACAGTTTTTTTTGCAGCTGAAATGCAATAATATACCTGTTGTTGTTGATAAAAGAGTGGCCGGATATGAAGGCTATTCAGGAACCGTTCCCGACACGGATTGTTTTATTATTCCTTTCCGGAAACAGAGCCTTAAAGGTGCTTATCACGACGAGATACAAATACCTTTAACAGTTTTTCATACGCTTAAAAAAGGTAAACAGCGGTTCGAAGGCGAATTGTTTGCAAATACATTTTATGGTTCCCATTATGATACAACCAATAACCAGATGGAAGATCTTGAAATACCATATAATATTATTCGCGGTAAGATTAAATTTATACTTGATATCCCGGAAATATATCTGACCACCCTTTACGGATTTGGCCTGGAACTGAGAGACGATGAAACTTTTACGCCGCGGGGTATGGACTTTTCCTTCCGCGAGGGATATCCTGACATATACTGGGAAATATATTACCCGGCCTGTGGCGAGGGAGATTTTTCGTTTCCTTACTGGAGGTCCCGCGAAGCAACAAATTCGACAGGTTATCACGATTTTGATACGGTGTACCTGTATCATTTTTCATCCGGCGACCACATCAAAATTGGTGTTTACGACAGGGACGATTTGTCGAGAAATGATTTCCTGGGCGACTGGTTTGGTCCCATTAAGGAATTCGAAACAGATTCTGTCAAAACAATAAAATTTGATAATTTGCAATGGTTTAGAATAAAGGCTATACAAAAAGGTTGTATAAATAAGTAAAATGCAGAATTCGGTAATTATTGTTGCGGGAGGTTTGGGAAAGCGCATGGGAAGTGAAATTCCCAAGCAGTTTCATTTATTAAACGGCAAGCCGGTTATCTTTTATTCCATTCAGCCTTTTATTGATTTTGACCCCGATATTAAACTGGTTGTTGTGTTGCCGAAAGAGCATATTAACAATTGGCAAACAATGTGTAACGCTTACTCATTTCACGTGGAACATGCCGTTATCGAGGGGGGAGAAACCCGTTTCCATTCTGTAAAAAACGGGTTATCGGCGGTTCCCGACTTAGGTTTTGTTGCTGTTCATGACAGCGTCAGGCCAAATATTAATTCGGAATGGGTGAAAGCCTGTTTTAAAGAAGCTGAAAAAGCCGGAAATGCAGTTCCCTGTATTTCAATTACCGAATCTTTAAGAGAAATAAGCAATGATGATAATAAATCGGTAGACCGCAATAAAATAAAAATAATTCAGACCCCCCAGGTTTTTTCTGTAGAATTACTAAAGAAAGCATATGCTCAACCCTATACCGGTTCTTTTACCGATGATGCCAGTGTGATGGAAGCGGCGGGTAATAAAATAAATCTTGTGTACGGACTGAAAGAAAATATAAAAATTACTCATCCGGCAGATTTGCATTGGTCGGAATGGTTTAAAAAGAACCCGTCTGTTTTTATTTGATAATTTTTAAAAAAAAGTTTTAGAAATAATGCCAACAGGTTTGTTTTCGAAATATAAAGAGTACATTATTTTAGCTCTGTTGTTATTTGTATATGGAATTCTGCAATGGAGATATATAAATATTGATTTCTGGAACGATGAAATATTCACACTGAAAAATTTTGTATTTACTTCCTTAAATAATACTGTTTCTGATTACCCCGTACCGAACAACCATGTTTTTTTTAATTTATTAAGTAATATTTATTTAAAACTCATCGGCATTGATAATATGTCCGATTTAATGGACCTGCCTTATAAACTCCGGCTTTTACCCTTACTTTTTTCAGTCCTGACAATTATTTTTGTTTTTAAAACAGCGAAAGAATTTTTTAACAACAGTATAGCTTTTCTTTCGGTTATCATTTTAATTACAACCATTCCTTACATCAACTTTGCCTTGCAAATAAGGGGGTATGGTTTAAGCACCTTATTTGTGTCTGTTATTACATATTATGTATTTAAGTATTTACATAAAAAGAATTTTATTTCACTAGTAATTATCAGTCTTTCGTCGGCATTAATCATATATACCATTCCATCCAATGTTTTTTTTATTGCCAGTATTATTGCCGTTTTAAGCATTTGCCTGGTGATTTTATGGTTTAGTAAAAAAAGCAAAAATGAAAAACAAACTTTTCAGATTAAACAAGTCTTTTATATTCTGATTGCCTTAACGGCAGGCTCCCTGCTTTCTCTTGCTTTATACGCACCTATTTTTTCGAATGTATTTATGAATTCTTATGTTGACAATTACACCATAAGCCAACACAATCAATTGACCTATTTTCTACCGGATGTGTTTTTATCTTTTACAACACAACGCTGGGTTTTAGTGGGGTTTTTTGTCATGGGAATGGTATTTAATTTTAAAGAATATAAAGCCCGCGGTTTCTTTATGTTGTTCTTGATATTTACATTATTTCTCCCGTTTTTATTTACTTATATAAGAGACGATAATCCTCCCGTGAGAGTTTTCGAGTTTATAGTTCCCCTGTTTTGTCTTTTTATTTCCGTTGGAATTTTTTCGTTCTGGAACCTGCTGGTAAGGTTAAAAAAATTCGAATGGGTTTTTCTGTTATCAGTGCTTATTTATTCGACCTCTGTTTTTGCCATGGAAACGAAAAAGATTGATAATAAACTGTTGGAATGTATAAAAACCGGCGAAAAAATGCAGGATTTGTATTACCAGTATTATTTATCGCATTACCATCCATTTAAGGATTTGAAATATTTTAAAGAAAATTATTATACCGATACAACTATTTTGGTTCTTATGGGCAGTGAGCCACACGACCTGCCTGATTATCTTGATAAGTTCAATATCCGTACAAGAAGCGCCAAAAAACTTGATACTCTTTTAGCCCGTAACGAAAGTTTATTTGTTATTTCTAATTTTCCCGGGAAATTAGAAGGCTACTCGGATTATAACATCCAACCAGTTAACAAGGAATTTTCTTATTATAACATATATCGTTTCAAAAAGAATAAAGAATTTTATAATAAAGTTTCGCCCATTATTGAAGCATTGAATTTGAAATATAAAGACTCTGTAAGGTATGTTTTTAATATATCTAATGCATACCAGGTAAATGAAATTAAAAATATAAGCAAAACTCTTATCATTAATAGCAACTACCAGAAAAAGGCCGGAGAAATTATTTCTTTTGTGAACGAAAAACCATATTTGTGTTATTTCCAAACAAATAACGCAAGCATTCCGAATATTGACAATCTTTATAATATTATTTTTGATGAACGGGCTAAAGTAATTAGTTACGTAAAAAACAGTACGTTTTCATATAAAATAGTAGCAAGCGGCAGAAAAGAAACAGGTTCGCAGTGTTATTTTAATGATTACGAAAAAGAATACCCGAACTGGACAAAAAGTTATAGCCTGGATAATACATTTGCTTTTTCAGGAAACAGAAGTGAAAAGCTTGACAGCAAAAACGTTTACAGTTCTACTTTTTCTGCATTGTTTCAGGATTTGAATAAGAAGGGAAAAGTAGCTTTTGAAATTTCAGGTAAGCTGAAATTCCGGAAAGATAAATCGGCTATGCTTGTAATGGAAGTACAAAGAAATAAGACAAATTATTCCTGGCAGGGAATAGACCTTAATGATTATTATACAGGAAAAACGGATTGGGAAAAGATTATTGCAACCATTGTTCCCGACAAAGAATTACAAAAAGATGATGTAATAAAAATTTACATCTGGAATAACCAGAACAACACCCTTTGGATAGATGATTTTAAAGTTGAAATAAAGTAAGAAAGAAAAGTTCTTTATGTAAAAAGGTTACCATTTACTTCATCACTTACAATTCGCACGTCTTTTGCCACAGCTTCGCCCTTGTCGTTATACCCCATAGTAAATTCAACGGGATCGCCTTCTTTTAAGTCGTTAAAATCAGTATCAATTAAATTACCGTAGTGGAAAAATAAATTATTGGGCGGGTATTTAATAAACCCGAAACCATTTTTGAGGCTTAAAATATTGCCGTTTAAACGGTCGCCGGAAATTTCGTGAGGCTCAACGCTTATCGGGCGTTGAACAGTTTGCGGAACAAATAGTTTGAGTACATTTTCGTCTTCTTCGGACAATCCTTTATCAATAAGTTCGTGCATGTGAAGCGGGTAAGAAACTTCGTTGAGCAAATCCTGGGAAGTGCGGGTAATTACTTTTTGTCCCTCATCGTTCAGAAATTCGAAATCCCAGCTGAGAACCATGACACGTGTTCCGAGTGTATTCAGTTTACGGACAAGAGGAACATAATCACCATCGGAAGCTATCAGAACAATAACATTGAATTGCTTGTAAAAAGCCAGTTCAAATGCTTCCAGGGCCAGCCATAAGTCAATTCCTTTTTCATTTTTGGTTCCGAAAAAAGTGCGAACCGGTAAATAATGGGTTATCACGCCTTCCGACATTAAAATATCATCGAAAACCCGGTCGTAATATAACAGGTTTCCTTTCTGGCTTGCATCCTGTGCGCTTAATCTTCCGCGGAAATAATGTGCGTCAACGATATGACATAGATTCATCCCTGTTGATTCAGATTCAGCAATTTTATGCCGGATAAATTCATGTAATCCGGAAATGCTTATCCTGCTCTTTTTATTGTGATTATAATTGTAATAATTGCTGATATGTAAAAAGTAATTCCCATCGTAAAAAACACCGATTTTGGTTAAATGAGATTGTTTGTTCATGAGTATAATTAATTAGAAATCAATAAATATTAGTATATTCTACAAAAATGAATATAATAAGGGCTGCAAAACTACAAAATAATTCTGTTCGCTTTTCTAAACTAACAATTATTAAATATTTTTAAGATTAGCTTAATTAAGCTAATCATTACCAGCGAATCACGCTTGAGGTATTTCAAGGTGACCGCTGGTAACTGGCGTTTACTTTTTAGGTAAGGAAATACAGATTTTCAAATCAAACACTAATTCCTGGCAATTTTCTTAATATAAATACTTTTGCCAACCGTAACCTTTAAAAAGTAAATACCCGAAGGGAGCTGTGAGGTTGGGAATGACAAATTCATCTCACCGCATTCGTATTTTTTCTCAGGATAGCTTATCATTAATTTTCCAAGATTGTCGAAAACTTCTGCACTAATTGTTTCTGATGTTGAAAGTGTGGCCAAAACATTTAATTGCTGATGAAAGGGTATCGGAAAAACAGAAATTTTTAAGAAATCTGTATTATTTAAAGGCACGTTAATATAACCAGTGGTATCGGCATAAATTCCAAAACCGTATTGCTTATGTATGGAAGAAGTATCGACAATAAAATTAACATTTGCAAAAACGGTATCGTTTGGATTTACAACAATATGATGATTTGTTATTTGAGGCAAACCGGGCATGTCGACAAATAATTTATAATTTCCATTTGGAACATTGTTAATTGAATAGTATCCATTCTGATTTGTTAACTCAAACCGGGCAGGATCCTGATTCGGCTGATATCTCATATATACTGTGGTATTTTGAACCGGCGCCAACGTTTCATCATATCTAACCAGTCCATAAATTCTGCATTGGCCTCCTGTAGCGGGTGCGTAACCATAAAGGGGGATGTTTAGATTAACAGTATCCTGACAGGTTAATGTAACCGTTTGTGCATTTGCCCATTCAAAGGCATTATTGTAATAGGAGTTGGCAAAAGGAATATTTGCACCGGGATTAATAAGTTTTGCCAGCAGGTAAAAATTTCCTGCACCCGGTACGCCGAAATTATAATTTCCACTACTATTTAATAATACAGTTTCAACTAAAGGAGCTTCTGCATTGGCTTCTTCGCGGTATACTTTTATTTCAAAAGCCGAATAATCTGTTGCAGGAGATGACGTTAGCTGGCCATGAACAATGCCTGATGGTGGTTCGTTTAAAATATGAGAAACAGGCAGAGAGTTACAACCCCAAACATTTTCAGCGGTCAGTGTAACAGTGTGTACATTTCCTGTTGGCCAACGAACAAAAATAGTATCTGAAATGGTTGGTGAAGTTATTATTGAATCTAATATTCCATCCGGAAAATTCCAGTTAAAGTAATTAATACCGTAATCTTCATTATTGGGAAGTGCCCATGTATTTGCAACTATTTCAAAATTATTTTGTGGACATGTAGGGGGTGAAGTTGTAAAGATACCGCTTGGTATTGGGGCAAAATATAATCTTAAAGTATCGCTGCTGACACAAATTTCATTAGTTTCCTGCCAGGTATACTGAAAATATTGCGGATCTGTAGTATTAAATATTGAATAACATCCGACACAATTTAAATATAAACTGTCAGTTGGATCGGGAGTAACGGTGGTATTTGTAGAATCAAAAAGTGAAGCTAAATAAACCGTATACCAGAATCCGGTACCAACTGAAGGAATTGCTCCCATCTGGTAACTTAACCCACAAACAGTGTCTGTTTTAATATGAGAAGCTAATCCGAAGATTCCTGGCCAGTAATTTCCACCGGCATTGGCAACCGGCTTTTCAATAAATTTAACCCTTACTGTGGTTGAAGTATCTCTGCAATTGCCATTTACTGTTATCCAGTAGAAATGGTGACAGCCATACCCATAGCCCCCACTCGTATCTATTGTTACGATCGGACTTATATGTGTTGGCAAAGGAGAGTATTGGGTATTCATTACAGTATCCATCCAATAACCGTAACCATAAGCAGGTGGCTGTGCGTTAAGTAAGGTATATGTAGGTCCGCAGACCATAGAAT
The DNA here is from genome assembly GCA_037441645.1 of Bacteroidota bacterium. GTDB lineage: Bacteria > Bacteroidota > Bacteroidia > Bacteroidales > GWA2-32-17 > GWA2-32-17. The sequence goes on along the minus strand of JBBIRU010000031.1, from coordinate 55,430 downwards.
CGGCTGGATCAACTAATTCGACAGCCGGGCTAATAGCTCCAAAAAAAACATTTACAGAATCATAGCCCATACAAGTTCCATTATATTCAGTCCAATACATCGTTACAGCATCATTTTCTGAACCATATCTAATGTAGACACTGGCAGAATCCTGATAATTTGTTGAATATATTCCCCCACAAGTATCATAATAAGCAATACCAGGAGTACTACTCCAATGACCGCTAGGAAAGGTTGTTATTGCCTGAATGTGAGCACAATTTCCACAAATCGAAAAATCCAGACCCGCATCAGGCATGGGAACCGTAAGGAAAGTAAGAAGTATGGTATCCCGGTCGAAACATAAAGTATTTCCATTATTCATTTCTTTCCATGCGAAAAAATAATCACCAAAAGACGAAGCCGTAATATTTGCATTAGTATATGAAGAAGTATCAATGATTGCAGCGCCCGGAGGCGGTGGCGATGTAATATGACTCCAAATGCCGATAGCATTATCAATACTATAAGAAGCGTTCATGGTATAATTTTTTCCACAAACAGCAGTATCAATTCCAGCATTAGCGGCAGGGATTTCGTAAAAAGTAATTCTAACGCTATCAGTTGACGAACAACTTGCCCAGTTTTGTCCATGCCAGTAAAACCAGACCTCTCTTTGGCTGTTAATCCAGAAATTTGGAATTAAAGGAGAAACATCTATATCGGCATTCCATGGATATGGATCTCCGCCAGCATAATTTATCGAGATGCCAGGTATGCTTGATGTCCAAAAAGCAGAAACCATTCCGCTGCCGATGGTATCTGCATAGAGATGTGCTGTTGTTCCACAAACAGACTGATATGCTCCAGCTTCTGTATGTGGTGGTTTAATAAATGTAATTACAACAGTATCGCTACTGGTACATGGTATACCGGTATTAGTTTCTGTAAAAACAAATGTCACATTAACCGAGCTTCCGCTATATGCAGGAATATATACAGATGTTGCCGGTTGTGTCGGGTCGTTAAAAACAACTCCCGGATAGGTGGTGGTCCAAAAGGCTGTAGATCCCGGCTGTGAAAGACCGCCTTGCAAAAAAAATGTTTGACCACATGCCACTTCATCTATACCCGCATTGGTTGTACATTGCGCAATAACATTATGACATAATATTATGGAGAAAAATAAATTAATAAGTAGGATTTTCATAAAATATAGTTTTTGGGTATTCTGTTAGTAAGACAAACTACTATTTGTTTTCGTTGCCTGAAATTTATCAGGTAACTTAAAAAAACAGTTATAATATAGAGCCAGTCGATGTTTTAGAAATATCAAAATCACATGTAAAGAATTAGCTTATTAAATAAATATACTTTGTTATTTGTTTTAAATTTCTTTCTATATACAGAACTCATGTTAAGGAATATTAATCGGTTTGCAGAGAACGGGGGATTTAAGTACTTTTGTAAAAAAGTGACGGAAACCTTATTAATTTTGTCGTTTACTTTTTAAATAAGAATGTCCGATATTATCCAGATATTGCCCGATGCTGTTGCCAACCAGATAGCTGCCGGTGAGGTTATTCAACGACCTGCTTCGGTAGTAAAAGAACTGGTTGAAAATGCGGTTGATTCCGGCGCAACGCAAATAAAAGTAGTGGTTAAAGATGCCGGCAAAACACTGGTTCAGGTAATAGATAATGGATCGGGTATGAGCGAAACGGATGCGCGCCTTGCATTTGAACGTCATGCCACTTCGAAAATCCGTAAGGCAGATGATTTGTTTGCCATCGAAACCTTTGGTTTCCGGGGAGAAGCATTAGCCTCAATAGCAGCTATTGCACAAGTTGAATTACGTACCCGTCGTAAACAGGATGAGGTAGGAACAAAAATATGTATTAACGGAACCGATTTCGAATCGCAGGAATCTGTTTCGTGCCAGGTGGGAAGCATATTCAGTGTTAAAAATCTTTTTTATAATGTTCCGGCACGCCGCAGGTTTTTAAAAGCCGATGCCTCGGAATTCCGGCATATACTTGATGAATTTCACAGGGTTGCACTGGCCCATCCCGAAACAGCAATCAGTCTTACGCACAACGACTCCGAAGTATATAATTTGCCACAGTCATCGTTTAAACAACGCATAATAAATCTTTTCGGAAAAAATCTTTCTACCGAACTTTTGCCTCTCCAGGTTGAAACAACAGTGATTACGGCAGAAGGATTTATCGGTAAACCCGAAAATGCCAGGAAAAAAAGTGGCCTTCAATTCTTTTTTGTTAATCAGCGGTTTATGCGCCATCCTTTTTTGTACAGAACATTGATAAATTCGTATCAGAATCTTTTACAGCCCGATTTGAATCCTTCTTTTTTTATAAATTTCAAAACCGATCCGAAGTTTATCGATGTCAATATTCATCCCACGAAAACAGAAATAAAATTTGAAGACGAAAGAACGGTTTCCCAGATACTTTCTGCCGCCATCCGGCAAACGCTTGGCAAAACCAATATGATTCCCTCGATAGATTTTGATAATGAACCTCTCTTTGATATTCCTCCTTTGCGAAAAGGGCAGGACATAGTTGAACCTGAAATAAAAATAAACCCCTCGTTTAATCCTTTTGAAAACGAAAAAACCTCTTCCGGCCGCAGTTTTCCCGAACACAAAAAAAATACGGGAGGGTGGCAGGATTTATATAAAGTAGTAGAACAACAGACGGAAAAAGAAGAAAAACTATTTCCCGATAGTTCCGATTCGAAAAAAGAAGAAGTTCAGGCCAAACAGTTTATGCAGATGAAGGGCCGGTATATACTGGTTCCTGTTAAATCGGGGATGATGATAGTGGATCAGCGCAGAGCGCACGAACGCATACTTTACGATGATTTTAAGGCGGCCATATCGGAAAATGGAGTTGTAACTGAAAAGCTTATGTATCCGAAAAACATCGGACTGAATGTTCAGGATACTGCCTTAATGCTGGAACTGCTGTCCGATTTGAAACAAATTGGCTTTGATATCGATGAGTTTGGGAAAAACAGCTTTGTTATTCATGGCATTCCTTCCGGATTAAAGGGAATGGAACCGGAACATCTCCTTGAAACTTTTCTGGCGTCATATCAAAGCCTGCAAAATCTTCCCAGTGAAAATCAGCACGAAAGAACCCTGGCTGCCCTTGTAGAAACCAATGCCATTCCTTACGGTAAAAATCTCGAAAGAGAAGAAATGCAACACCTGATCGACCGTCTTTTTGGCAGCTCAAACCCCAGCTATTCGCCTTCCGGAAAAATAATTTTTTCGATTATAAGTACCGATGAGATTGAGAAAAAATTTAAATAAAAAATGAGTAATTATTCTCCTATGGGATTCCGGATGATGCCCCCGGTGGTGAAAAACCTCCTGATTATTAACGGGCTGATGTTTTTGGGATCCATCATTGTCGAATCCAGGTTTGGCGTTGATCTTTCCCAATACCTGGGATTGTTTTATCCGGGTTCCGGTTTGTTTCAGCCATACCAGCTGGTAACGCATTTGTTTATGCACGCCAATCTTACCCATATTTTTTCGAATATGTTTGCCCTGTGGATGTTTGGTACCGCTATTGAAAATATATGGGGATCTAAACGATTTCTGCTTTATTATATGTTTACCGGGTTGGGCGCTGCCGGACTCCATTTACTAATCAGCTGGTGGAGAATAACAGATTTACAAACTGCTATAACAGCATATCAGAATACTCCTTCTCCCCAGGCATTTGCAGCACTGATAAGCAAACATTTTCCCGAAATTCAGGCCCCGGCTTCTGATTTCGTCTATAATTGGTCTAAAAATCTGAGCGACCCAAGTTATTTACAGGAAACATTTAAGTTTGTTCAAAGCCAGATGGAAACAAGAATAAACATTCCAACGGTTGGCGCTTCGGGTGCTGTGTTTGGTATTTTACTTGCGTTCGGAATGCTTTTTCCCAATACCATGCTTTATATCTATTTCTTTTTCCCGATGAAAGCAAAATATTTTGTCATGCTTTATGGTGTTTTTGAGTTGTATAGCGGGGTTATGAACCAGGCCGGCGATAACGTGGCACATTTTGCCCATATCGGAGGAATGTTATTTGGATTTATTTTGATAAAATACTGGAAAAACAAACAATTTCGAAGGTTGAATTAGAGTTTTTAGTTCGATGAATATAGTAGAAACACTTTGGCTTAAATTTAAACGCGGAGGGAGTTATGAAAAACTTCTTTTTATCAATATTACCGTTTATGTTTTGGTAAACATTTTCAAAGTTTTTCTTTTTCTAATGAAGGTTGGAGATGCGGGGCTTTATTACCCTGTAAATTATCTTTCGCTTCCGGCCGATCTTCACCAGATTAAATTTTTACCATGGACACCGCTCACCTACATGTTTCTTCACGAAGATTTTCTGCATATTCTTTTCAATATGTTATGGTTTTACTGGTTTGGTAGAATATTTATCGATTATATCGGAGCAAAAAAACTTACCGGGGTTTATATTATCGGCGGTCTTTTTGGCGCTCTTTTCTATGTAGCTGCGTTTAACCTTTTCCCGGTTTTTGCACCCGTAATTTCCGCGGCTAAAGCGTTAGGTGCTTCTGCATCGGTTATTGCGGTTGTTGTTGCCATTTCATTTTATATTCCCGACCACAAGGTAAATCTAATGTTTATTGGTTCTGTAAAACTGAAATACATTGCTCTTTTTACAATTGTTCTTGATTTTTTAAGCATAGCAGGTGAGAACAGCGGAGGACATATTGCTCACCTGGGAGGCGCATTTTTCGGCTTTGTTTATGCCATGCAGTTTAAAAACGGCAAAAATGCTTTGTTATGGTTCGAGAAGTTCTTTTCGGGAATAGGAAAAATGCTAAAACCAAAACCTAAAATGAGAGCAACTTATAGCAATACCGCCAAGGGAAAGAGCGATATGGACTATAATTACGAAAAGGCAAAACAGCAGAAAGAAATTGATATGATACTTGATAAGATTGCCAGTTCGGGGTACGAGAGTTTAAGTAAAAAAGAAAAAGAGATATTGTTCAACTCGAGCAATCGTAAGTGAAAGAAAATAAACGAAAATCGATTTTCAGAATACTGATTAAGAATTCTTTTCTGATCTCAGCCTATCTGTTATTGTTTATTTTGTTTTTAGCCTTCCTTTCGCAGTTTATTAGCCCACAAACCCTGTGGATACCCGCTTTTGCCGGACTGGGTTTTCCTTATATCTTTTTTGGTTTTCTTGTATTTTATATCCTGATGTTATTAAGAGGATATAAAAAGCATTTATTGATTTTCCTTCCTTTTCTTTTATATGGTTTTTATATTGCCTGTGGTTTTTATCACCCCGGTTTTTTTAATTCGAAGACACCCGATAGCGGAACAATTAAAGTCCTTTCGTATAACGTACGGTTATTCGATCTTTATAACTGGAAAAACAACAATAAAAACAAGAATCGTATATTTCGTTTTTTAGATAAGGAAAATGCAGACATTCTTTGTTTCCAGGAATATTATTATCAGAACGATGGAAAATTTCCAACCACAGATACCTTAAAGAAATTTCTTCCGACAAAAAACGTACACCAGGCGTTTTCGGTTGTTAATAAAAACAAATATTTTTTTGGAATAGCAACACTTTGCAAATATCCTATTGTGAATAAAGGTAAAATAACCTTTAAGGGAACCACCAACATGAGTATTTATACTGATATTCTGCTATGGGGCGATACTGTCCGTATTTATAACAACCATCTCGAAAGTGTCAGGTTGGGTTATGAAGATTATAAATTCATCGACAAGATTGACCTTGATGTTGATAAAAAAGAAGTGAAAGACACCAAAAGCATTCTTCGACGACTGAAACGGGCTTATATAAAGAGAGCCGGGCAGGTTGATATTATAGCAAAACATATTTCTTCGTGTCCTTATCCTGTGATTTTGTGCGGCGATTTTAACGACACTCCTGTTTCTTATGCTTATCACCGTATGAGCAGCGGATTAAAAGATGCATATTGCGAAGCCGGAAAAGGAACAGGAAGAACCTATAACGGAAAAATACCGTTATTGAGAATCGATTTTATTTTTCATAGTCCTCAGTTTAAGGCTTACGATTTCCGGATTCCCGATGTGGACTTAAGCGACCATTTTCCTGTGGTTTGCCTCTTGGGAAAGAAGGAATAATCGAAGACGACATATTTAAGGTATATGGTTAATTATAATTTCAATGGTTTATTCCCTCTTATACCGTTTCCCCTATACCTTATTTCCCATTATAAATCTTGAAATAAAGAGAATTTCTTTTTCACCCCAAAGGGAAACTCAAACTTACAGTTGGTATAGAAAATCTCTCCTCAGGGAAATTTCTGGTTGATTCAGAGAAATACTGAATATAGCTTTGTTAAAAAAAGCCGAAAACCATGAAAACAACAACTTTTACCATTGCGATTCTTTTTTTAACAGGAATTTTTTTTCAGGTTAATGCTTGGAACACCCTTGTAAGCGGAACTAACCAGACCCTGAACTCTGTTTATTTTACCGATGCGAATACCGGTTACGCTGTTGGTACATCGGGAACTATTCTCAAAACAATGAATGGAGGTTTAAACTGGAATTTGCAAACAACTGGTACGACCGATGCGTTGTTTTCTGTTTTTTTTATAAATACAAATATTGGTTATGCTGTAGGTGGTGGAGCAACAAACTCAACCATTTTAAAAACAATAAATGGTGGAATAAACTGGACAGCCCAAATAAGCCCCACAACAAAGTGGCTAAAATCAGTTTACTTTGTCGACTTAAATAATGGTTATGCTGTTGGATATAATGGAACAATTATCAAAACAATTAATGGCGGTGCAACCTGGTCGGCTTTGACAAGTAGTATAACAAGCCATCTTATTTCTGTTTATTTTATTAATAATAATGTAGGTTTTGCAGTTGGGTTTTCTGGCAAGTTATTGAAAACTGTTAATGCGGGAACTACATGGACACAGGAAGTTTCAGGTACGGCAGCAAATTTAAAGTCTATTTTTTTTGTAGATAATTCTACTGGCTTTATAGGAGGTTCAGGTGTGCTGTTAAAAACAGTAGATGCAGGCCTTAGCTGGTCAACGCTATCAAATCAATCAGTTAACTCACTTTATTTTACTGATTTTAATAATGGATACGCAGTTAGTGCTTTCGGAGATATGTTTAAAACAATAGATGGTGGAATAAGCTGGACGGCACAGGCAATAGGTAATGACAACACCATAAATGCAGTATTCTTTACGAATGCCTTAACTGGATTTGCCGTAGGAGGTTCAGGAACCGTTTTAAAGACAACAATCGGAGGAGGCTATTCTGACAATGGTATTATTTCAACTAGCAATATTAAAGCGAGATTATTTACAGGGGGTACATTATTTTGGGACATGATTAGCAATGCCAATTTTGAAGTACCCAAAGGAAGTGGCAAAATGTCTCTGTTTGCAGGGGCTTTGTGGATTGGTGGGAAAGACAATTCAGGACAGATTCATTTGGCGGGAGACAGATATAGTTTTTATGGTCACGACTATTTCCCGGGACCTGTTATGGATTCAGTTTATTATTTACAGGATCAGGAATTGTGGAACCGAATGTGGAAAGTAACCAGGGCTGAAATAGAATATCATATTTCACATGGGGCAACACCGGGCTATGTAATGCCCGTCAATATATCCGAATGGCCTGGAAACGGAGATCCGGCCAAAGGACAAATGGCAGAAATTGCACCCTATTATGATGTGAATGGCGATGGTTTGTATTCTCCGCAACAGGGCGATTATCCCTTAATAAAAGGTGACGAAGCCCTGTTCTTTGTTTTTAATGACGACATGAAACCACATACAGAATCTTCCGGCAGTAAATTAGGTTTAGAAATACATGCCATGGCATATGCTTTCGATTGTCCGGGAGATTCTGCTTTTTGGAACACCCTTTTCTTAAGCTATGAAATAATTAACAAATCTCAGAACACATATGATTCTTCTTTTGTTGGCACTTTTATGGATTTTGATATTGGCGATGCGCAAGATGATTATGTTGGTTGTGACGTACAACGTGGGACTTTTTATGGCTATAACGGAGATGCTAATGATGGAGATGGACAGGGGATTACTTATGGTACTTATCCTCCTGCTCAGTCAGTAACGTTTTTAGGAGGTCCAACTATGGATGCCGATGGAAGTGATTTTGGAACTTCCGGAATTGCTGATGGTTGCGATGAAAGTATAAACGGATTAGGTTTTAATGATGGTATTATTGATAATGAACGATTAGGAATGTCATCTTTTCTTTATTTTAATAATTCAGGAGGACAAATGGGCGATCCTACTTTAGCAACGGAATATTATAATTATTTAACTGCCCATTGGAAAGATGGAACTCATATGACTTATGGAGGGACGGGGCATCTTTCGGATTCTATTTACTGCAAATTTATGTTTCCAGATGTTACAGATTCCTGTGGTTGGGGAACAGAGGGTATTCCACGTCCGGCCTGGTCAGAAGCTACCGAAAACAATCCTCCAGCCGATCGCAGAGGTGTAGGAGCGATGGGACCATTTACAATGTTACCGGGTAGTGTGCACAATGTTGATTTAGCCTTTGTTTTTGGAAGAGATTTTACCAATCCTTCTCCCTGGGCCGGAGTTATAAATATGCAACAGCGCATCGATTCAGTCCGCAAAGCATTTATAACGCAAAAGACACCCTGTGGTACATTTAGTATAGGGGTTAAAGAAAATAAAATAATGTCAGAAGAAATAAATATTTTTCCAAATCCGGCTCAAAATTATTTTGATGTAAAATGTAATAATATCAATGACAGAAAGACCATTAAAATTTATACTATCGAAGGAACATTGATAAAAGAGGAATCATTTATTGGGAATCTGGCAAGAATAAATACAGAAATTATTTCAAACGGTTTGTACGTTGTTGAAATAAAATCAAACAACAATGTTCAGTATAAAAAAGTGATAGTAGCGAAATAAAAAATGCCAAGGTATTTGCCCGGAATCAACAGTTACTCTATATACTTATTCCTTATTTTCCTTTAAACTACCCCAAACCATTCTTATGCGAAATAGCTCTTACCAGGTTTGTCAAAGTAAGATTCAGCGGGGTTTTAATATAGTGCTTTCGGCCATATTCAACTATCTTGCCATTCATATAATCAATTTCGGTAGGTTGTTTGTTAATTAAGTCAATGGCCAGTGAAGGCATATGGTTACCTGCATTATTCAGGTAACGGATACAAAGTTTTACGAAGTTTTCCGGGAGTTTTATTTCTTCCGCTTTGGCAACTTCAGCCGCTTCGTAAATTAACTGTTCCACTATTTCGAGAGTATCAGGATGACTCATTGCTTCTTTCATGGTAAGGCGCGAAATGGCGCATAAAGGACTCAGGGCGGCATTAAGTATGGTTTTTTCCCATACTTTACTTGCGACACAAAACGAATCTACATTCTCTGTCTGCAATCCTACAGATGTCAGAACTCCGGCAATCCATGCAGATACGTCATGATGTTTATCATCAACGTTGGCTACATAATTCGGTGGATTAAAAAAAGTAACAGCAGTAACGTTTGGTGCCTGTAAGTTTCCGGCATAATTTACCACCATTCTGAAAATTCTTGATTCCTCAAAATGACTGATATATTTTCTTCTTACATCAATACCGTTCTGGGCGCTGAGAAGAAAAAGATTTTTTTTGGTGGGCTTGGCTTCAATTTGTTTTATAATGTGATCAACATGATATGCCTTAACTGCACAAACAAGAATATCAAAATCGTGATCAAGAAGATCTTCAATGGAATTATAAACATGTTTGAAATAAACCTTTTTTTCCAGCTTTTCAACCAGCTCTACACCATCATGTCGGATTAAAGATAATTTTTCCTTGTCAAGATCTGTTACCGCAACCTCACATCCGGCTTCTTTAAAAAAAGTAGCAAGTACCTGACCCACAGGTCCCATTCCGATGACTCCGATTTTGTACTGATGTTGATCCATAGCGTTGATTTGTTATGTTATTTATAAAATAATTCTAGCATCTACAGCACATACTTTATCGGAATATGCCATAATGGGGTTTAAGTCAAGTTCTTTTATTTGCGGAAAGTCGCTTACCAGCTGAGAAACCCTCTGAATTAATTCAACCACTTTAACTTTATCAATTCCTGCCTTTCCCCTGAAATCATTTAACAAAGCAACTGCTTTTATCTTTTCAGGCATCGAAGCAGCTTCAATATCTGTAACAGGTGTTAAATTAAAAACCACATCTTTATAAACTTCTACCATTACTCCACCCAGCCCGAACATAATTAAATGTCCGAGTCCTTCTTCTGCCTTAACTCCGATAATTAATTCCCGGCCACCCGAAGGTAAAAATTCCTGAATAAAAAATTTCAGATCCGGCTGGGAAAGTTTTGTTTGCATAACATGTACAACTTCGTGGGCTTCTTTTTTATTTTTAATATTTATAGCCACACCACCCACGTCACTTTTGTGAACAATGTTTTGCGAATCAGCCTTAATTACAACAGGAAAACCGATTTTTTCTGCCATGCCGGCAACTTCTTCAACGGTATTGGCAATGGCCCATTTGGCAGCAGGAATTTTATATGCGTTTAATATTTCATATACTTCAGAAGCAGAGAGAATTTCTCTTTTCTGGTTAGTAACATTATTTAAAATAGCCTGAACAGAATCTTTATTTACATCAGTAAAATTCTTAACGACACCTTTTTTACGGGTTCTGATTTTATTATAATTTACTAATGCAGAAAGCGCTTTGGCTGCAGTTTCAGGATAATCGAAACAAGGGATTCCACCATCCTTTAAAAGTGCAGAAGTTTCGCCCCACGCCTGTTTATCGGTAATGTAATTACAAACAATGGGTTTTATTTGTTTTTTACTGATTTCAGAAATTTCTCTGGCAACTTTAACACAATCCACAAATGGAGGTGTAACAAATGTCAGGTAAATACTGTCAAGATGTGATTCGGCCATGAGGGTTTCAAATGCGCTTTTAAAATGAACCGCACCACCGGTGGCAACAACGTCTAAAGGATTGTTTATTGAGGCGGCTTCGAGCATGGTTGTTTTAAGTTGAGCTTTGGCATTTTCTGAGAGGGGAGGAATATTAAGTCCGCAACTTGAAAGTTCATCGGTTGCAATAATAGCAGGCCCCCCTGTATTGGTAATCATTCCTACGTTATTTCCTTTGGGAATTGGCTGGGTAGCAAAGGCAACGGCAGCATGACAAAGATCTTCGAGGTTGGTAAACGAAAGTATACCTGCTTTTCTGAAAATTAATTCCATGGTCATACCACCGGCAAGTCCGCCGGTATGCGATTTTGATGCAGCAGCACCTTTTTCTGTTCTACCGGCAGAAATCGCAAGGATTGGTTTTTTTGCAGCCACTTCCATGGCGGCTTCCATAAATTCTTTGCTATCGGAAAGGCTTTCGAGATATAATACAACCACTTTGGTTTTTTCGTCTTCGCCGTAATATCGGATTATTTCTGAAATGGAAATATCGGAACCATTTCCGTTGGACGCATACAGGCGCATGCCTATGCCCATATCGTGAAACACCTGCATGATAATGGCTCCTACGCCACCGCTCTGTGCAACAATAGAAATAAATCCGGGTTTAAAAAAAGTAAAAGTAAAATTGCAATATGCCTGTAGATCGGGATCAGAATTTATTATTCCCTGGCAATTAGGACCAAAAATACGGATGTTGTATTTTTTTGCACGGACAAGAAAATCGGCTTCAAGAGCAGCTCCGTCATGGCCCATTTCTTTAAAACCAGCGGTATTAATAATAATAGCTTTTACCCCTTTTTTTCCGCAATTTTCAACTTCCTGTGGAACGAAAGGTGGCGGTATAACAATGTGCGCTAAATCAACTTCTCCGGGAACATCCATAATGGAAGTATATGCTTTTATTCCGCGGATATCTTCACCTTTGGTGTTGATGGGATAAATGGGTCCTTTGTATTTATAGTGAATGAGGTTTTTAATGATGATATTACCAATGGAATATTCTTTTGTTGACGCACCTATTAAGGCTACTGATTTTGGTTCAAAAAGAGCATTCAGATTGTTATTCATACAATTGCCGATAATTTCTTTTTATTATTCCTAATGAAAACGCTAAATTTTCTGTTCTACAACAATTTTTAAGACTAGCAAATATATCAAAATATTTGAAAAAAGATATGCAGGAAATCAGAAATCGAAAAAACTAAATTATATTCTGTTTTCAATTTTTTAAAAAATACCAAAATTCTTTTTCAAATGCCAAAAAAGAGTAGTTTTGTTGTAAATAAGAGAATTTAATGCAAAAATCGGTAGGCGCAATAATATTGGCAGCAGGCTCTTCGTCAAGAATGAAAACGCCCAAATCTTTTTTACCTTTCGACAAAGACACAACCTTTATACAAAAAATAATTTCGTTATATCTTGAATGGGGCTGCGGTAAAGTGGTTGTTGTAACGAACAAACAAAATTCGGCTCATTCATTATTTTTAAAACCACAAAAAAATTGTTATATTGTTATTAATGAGCATCCTGAATTCGAGCGTTTTTATTCAGCAAAACTGGGTGCAAAAAAATGCAGGATTATTCATATTGTTTTTTGCAGGATGCCGACAATCCTTTTACTTCAGCCAAAACACTGGACATATTATATTTACAGAAAGACTCGGAAAAATATATAATCCCTGCTTTTCAGGGAAAAGGAGGCCATCCGGTATTGCTTGGAAAAAACGTGATAGATCATATCGCAAATCATCCTGCTGACATTGGAAATCTGAAAGAAATTCTAAAAAACACTCCGAAAAAGAAAATAGAATTAATGGAAAAATCTGTTCTGGTGAACATTAATACACCGGAAGAATATAACAGATTTTTTACAGATAAAATCGATTAACAATATATCCACTTATCCATTGAAACATTGTATGTTGAAACGCATATTATATTTGCCGTTTTTTAACAAATTTTATCGATTAAGATGACCTCTGTTCTGTATATTTTACAAAAAAATATTAACTTTACTGTTTAAATAAATATTGACATAACTAGATTTTGTTATATGTTTTCTAGGAGATGTTAAAATAAATAATGTATTGAAGAATTTGAAAAATAAAACATTAAATAATTAAAATGAGATACGCGGAAACAGGTTTTAATTTAGAAATTGATCTTACCCGGGGAAGCATAGAACGAGTTGCCACAGATGCTAAAGATACTGAATTGTATTTAGGTGGATTGGGCACAAATGCAAAAATTATTTGGGACAGGGTGCTGCCAGAAACTCATGCGTTTGATCCTGAAAATCTTTTAATTTTTGCTGCCGGTGTTTTAACAGGGACTCCGGCGCCCGGATGTAACAGAACCATAGTTACTACTATTTCGCCAAATACAAATTTACTGGCTTTTTCCATGATGGGAGGCTTTTGGGCACCAGAGCTTAAATATGCAGGGTACGATAAAGTAATTCTTCGCGGTAAATCGTCGGAATTAGTTTATATTTATATAAACAACGACAAGGTTGAAATTCGTAACGCTTCTCATCTTAAAGGAAAAGGAGCCGTTGAGACCCAGGAGCTTTTAAAAAAGGAACTGAACGAACCGAAAGCTCAGGTTGCAGCCATTGGACTGGCAGGGGAAAACAGAATAAATTTTGCTTCTATAGAACAGGGTCGTTCCAGTGCAAGCAGGGGCGGGATAGGTGCGGTAATGGGCGATAAAGGCGTAAAGGCTATTGTTGTAAGAGGAACTAAAGATGTGAATGTGTTAAAGCCGTTGGAATATTATAAGCTTTGTCAGGAAGTACTTGATTATATTAAATGGAGGGAGGATCATCCAATTCCGGGTGTAATTCCTATTTTGGCCGTTTTAGGTTCCCCTCAGGAAATGGCGATTCATGATGAAAAATGGCATACCGAAAATTTTATGTGGGGCAATGCCCGTGAACGCAGGAAAGACTTCTGGACCGAAGAGATTGCAAAAAACTGGCACGATACGATGGATTCTATGCGTGGCAGGCTAATCAGTTGTTATAATTGTCCTATGCACTGTGGAGCCACAATAACTCCTCCGGGACAATCAACCTATATGATGAAGTGTTTCTCAAAGCTTACCTATACAATGGCAGCTTTTTCCGATCTCGACTTTGGATTGAGAATAGCACAGAAGGCAACAGAATACGGTGTCGACGGTTATTCCTGTCCACAGGTAATGGCATATACTGTTGAGTTGTATGAAAACGGAATCTTAACAGATGTGGAATTACCAGACTTTCCAAAAGATACTGAAAGCAGATTTTATTACCTGCTCGACAAAATTGTTAATCGTGAAGGCATTGGCGACATACTTGCCAATGGAACACACTGGGCATCCGAACAGATTGGAAAAGGAGCAGAAAAATTTGCCCATAACAATATAAAAAAACAGGAACAATTACCTCTTAAGCTTTCAATGTTGAATCCGATTTATTTCCTCATGTATTGTACCGGTGAAAAAATCAGTATTACACAGATTGAAGGACAATTTCCCCAGGGTCCATGGCCAACCAAAGAAGAAAGAGAAGATTTTGTAAAAGACTGGTTTCAGGTACCCGACGAAAAATTCAAGCAAATTGTTCTGGATTGGGAACCCCGCGGAGAAAAATCAATGCCATATTATCCGACACCTGAAATGTGCTGCGATATTGTCGACTGGCAGGAGCGAATGCATTATATTGATGATGCACTTGGGATGTGTGCCGGATTGTCGTCATTTCACATGAAACCGCCTTATCATATCCATAATATTCCACAGTTTTTATCAGTAGGAGCAGGAATCGAAATGGATGAAGAAAAATTATCACTGGCAGCAAAAAGGTACCGTACGCTCGTGAGAGCAATAAATATTAGTCGCGGAATGAGACGAAAAGACGAGAAGCCGCCGGAAGATCATTGGAAAAAAAGATTCCCGGAACTTGAAAAAGAACTACTCGATCGTTATTACCAATACAAAGGATGGAATAACGAAGGTGTGCCTACCAAAGAATTTCTGAATGAGATTGGTCTCGGTTATATAGCCGATGAATTGGAAAAGAGAGGAATATATAACGAAAAGGAAATAGAAGCATAAAATACCTTAAAAAAAGTAAACCTACAATCATATTACATGAAGGGCGAAAAAAAGACAAAAAAGATTAAGACAATCAAAATTGATGTAAATAAGTGCAATGGTTGCATGGCTTGCGAAATTATCTGTTCTGCATTTCATGCTTCACCAAAATATAGCAGCAACAATCCCAACAGATCGCGCATCCGTGTTATCAGAGACCCGATTAATGACATTTATGTTCCTGTGTATGCCGGTGAATACGCTGTTGCAGAATGTGCAGGAAGGGATAAATATATTATTGACGGCAAAGAATACGACGAATGTGCATTTTGTCGGGCATCTTGTCCTTCCAGAGGATTATTTAAAGAACCGGATTCCGGTCTCCCACTGAAATGCGATATGTGTGAAAGCGACCCTACTCTTGATAAACCCATGTGTGTGAAATGGTGTTTGAACGATGCCCTTATTTTTGAAGAAAGAGAAGTGGAGGTAGATGATGAGGTAAAACAAGATGAGTTGGAAATAGGTCTGGATTCACTTGCCAATAAATATGGCTTGGAAAAAATGAAAGAACTTCTTGCTAAAATGTCTGAATCTAAGAAAGGATAACAAAAGTTACAAGTCCCAAAAGGTAAGGAGGAAATAGCTTGAAATTTGGAATTTAATAAGAATGGAAAAAGTAATTGACTATAAAGAGATAAGTGACATCATAAAAGATAAAGGAGGCGACTCTTTTAAATTTTGTTACCAATGTGGTAAATGTGATGCTGTTTGTCCCTGGAACCGCCAGAGTCGCTTCAGTATGCGTAAGCTTGTGCGTGAGGCAACTTTTGGTATGACGGAAATTGAAGGTGAAGATGTCTGGAAATGTACCACTTGTGGTATGTGTTCAAAGGCTTGTCCGAGAGATGTAAAACAAGTACAGGCAGGAATAGCATTACGCAGAATAGCCACAGAATATGGAATTTACCCCGCCTCGGTGAATCCGATTCGTGCCATCCGGTCTGGTCTTAGTGGAGAAGGAAATCCGTTTTTTGAACAACGGACTAAAAGAGGCGATTGGGCAAAGGATCACTCTGTAAAAGAGTTTACAAAAGACATGGAGGTTTTATATTATCCAGGCTGTTATCTGAGCTATGATCCACGGTTAAAGAAAGTGGCTATTGCAACTGCTAACATTCTGAATAAGGCAGGTGTAAATTTCGGAATTCTTGGTTCTAAGGAAAATTGCTGTGGTGAAAGTATCAGAAAAACAGGCGATGAGGAACTGTATCTTCAGCTGGCAAAAGAAAATATTAAAACATTTATCGATAACGGAGTAAAGAAAATCCTGGTTTCTTCTCCACATTGTTATCATACCTTTAAGAATGAGTATCCTGAGTTTATGGTTCATTTCGAAATCGTTCATGTGGCTCAGTATATATTTGAACTGATTAATAAAGGAAGACTTAAGTTAACTGATAAAGAATTTGCCAAAAGAGTAACCTATCATGATCCTTGTTATCTGGGTCGCCACAACAATATATACGAAGAACCACGTTTGGTATTAAATAAAATTGCAGGATTGCTATTGACCGAGATGGCAGATTCAAAAGAAAACAGCCTTTGCTGTGGTGGCGGTGGTGGAAGAATCTGGATGGATACGCCCAAGGGGGAAAGATTTTCAGATCTAAGACTTGATCAGGCGGCGGCTGTTGGAGCCGAAGTTCTTGTAACTTCCTGTCCATATTGTATTGCCAATTTTGAAGATAGTTTATTGTCTCACAAGAGCAAAGAAACCATAGTAATTAAAGATATTACAGAAATAATTCAGGAAGCGATTTCCTGATGATTGAAAACTAAAAAGAGAATGATTTTTATAAATACCAAAAACCAAATCCCAAATTTCAAATCCCAAGATTTGAAAACTAGTATTTTTTTGGAATTTGGATCTTGGAATTTGGATCTTGAAATTTATAAGAGAAGATGAAAGAAGAACTTAACAATAATACCAATACGGCAGAGAATAACTTTGGGGACGTTGTTGTTGTCGGCGGAGGGATAAGCGGAATTCAGGCTGCTCTCGATCTTGCCACAACAGGATTTAAGGTTTTTCTGGTCGACAAAGCTCCTACTATCGGAGGAAAAATGGCTCAGCTCGACAAAACCTTCCCAACCAACGACTGTTCGATGTGTATCGAATCGCCTAAATTTATTGAATGTGACAGGCATCCAAATATCGAAATTCTTACCTATACTGAAGTCGAAAAAGTAGAAGGTGAGGCAGGAGATTTTACAGTAACATTGAACAAAAAACCAAGATATATTATTGAGGACAAGTGTACCGGTTGTACGGTATGTGCAGAGTATTGTCCGATTAATATTCCCGATCCCTTCAATCAGAAACTTTCTACAAACAAAGCCACACACATTTATTTTTCTCAGGCTGTTCCTTTGGTTCCTTATATCGACGATGCTTGTGCTTTCTTAAAAGACGGAAAATGTAAAATTTGTGTTGGTGTATGTAAAAACAATGCCATCGATCTTCACCAGAAAGCAGAAAAAAGAATTGTAAAAGTTGGTGCCGTTGTTTTGGCTCCCGGATACGATGTTTATCATCCCGAAGTTCGTGGCGACTACGGCTATGGAAAATATAAGAACGTTGTTACAAGTCTTGATTTTGAACGCTTGCTTTGTTCTACCGGTCCTCATACAGGAGAAATTTTAAGACCATCTGACCATAAACATCCTCATAAAATTGCCTGGATACATTGTGTTGGTTCAAGACAAACAACCGAAGGTGGCAATAGCTATTGCTCTTCTGTTTGCTGCACCTATATTCAGAAACAAGTGATTCTTGCAAAAGATCATGATGCGGATATGACAGCAACGATTTTCCATAACGATATCCGTTCCTATGGTAAAGATTTTGAGCGTTTCTACCAACGTGCAGAAAATCTTACGGGAGTTAATTTTGTGAGAAGTTACGTAACTGTTGGAAAAGAAATACCCGAAACACAAAATGTTACAATACGTTATTCCACACCCGATGATGGAGTAAAAGAAGATGAATTTGACATGGTGGTGTTGGGCGTGGGACTTGTTCCTCCGGCAAATGTAGAGAAGTTTGCCGACATTTTCGGAATAGAATTGAATCATCATCATTTTTGCAATATTGATCCAACCTCACCGATAAAAACTTCGAGACCCGGAATTTTTATCAGTGGTGCTTTTCAGGGTCCGTTAGATATTCCTGAATCTGTTGTTGGAGCCAGTGGAGCCAATGCTCTTGTAGGTGAGTTGTTGAGTGCAAGAAAAGGAAAGCTTTCCAAGGAACGTGTTTATCCCGAAGAAAGAGATGTTTCTGAAGAAGAACTCAGAGTGGGTGTTTTTGCCTGTCATTGTGGTGCTAATATTGGGCGAGTTGTAGACATCCCCGGACTTGTTGGTTACTCTAAGAGTCTTGATACAGTTGTACATGCCGAAGAAGGATTGTTTATCTGTTCAACCGACGCCGCTCAGCAGATTTCAACAACAATCAGAGAAAAGAAACTAAATCGTGTTATTGTAGCTGCCTGTACCCCAAAAACTCACGAACCCTTATTCCGTGATACATTAAGAGAAGCAGGATTGAATCAGTATTTCTTTGATTTTACAAATATTCGTGAACATTGTTCGTGGGTTCATTCCAAACAAAAGGAAGAAGCATCTAAAAAAGCAAAAGATCTGGTAAGAATGTCAGTTGCGCGTGTTAAACATCTGGAACCATTACAGGAATTTGATTTGCCGGTAGATAAAACGGCTCTTGTAGTGGGTGGTGGCGTTGCGGGAATGACCAGCGCTTTGAGTATCGCAAATCAGGGTTTTCAGGTACACCTGATTGAAAAAGAAGCAAATCTGGGCGGACTGGCGATGAGAATACCAACTACATTAGAAGGCCTTGATGTACGGGAGTTTATTAATGACTTAATTAAAAAAGTTTATAAAAACCCGTTAATATATGTTTCACATAGTGCAACGATTACAGATGTTTCCGGTTATGTTGGGAACTTTGTTACAACAGTGAGCACTGAAGGCAGAATTAAAGTAATTAAACATGGTGCCGCTATTTTAGCTACTGGCGCTGTGGAGTATAAACCAACAGAATATCTGTACGGAACAACTGACAAAGTAATGACTTCGGTTGAAATGGGCGAAAAATTAGCGGCAGGAGACCAGAATCTTAATGAAGCTAAGAGCCTGGTGATGATTCAGTGTGTTGGCTGCCGTCAGGAAGACAGAAATTACTGTAGTCGTGTTTGTTGTACACATTCCATTAAGAATGCAATAAAAATTAAAAAGACAAATCCAGAATTGGACATCTATATTCTTTTCAGAGATATAAGAACCTATGGCTACAGTGAGGATTATTACCGCGAAGCAGCGGGTCAGAATGTGAAATTTATCCGTTACGAGCCTGCAAAAAAGCCTCTGGTTGAAAAAGTAAGTGAAGGGGGTGCTGAAATATTAAGAGTTACAGTTTCAGATCCTATTTTAGGAAAAGATCTTGTGATAGAACCGGATTTTATCTCACTGGCAGCAGCGGTTATTTCTTCCGAAGGAAGTTATGATGCTTCACGGCAGTTTAAAGTAGCATTGAATCAGGATGGTTTCTTCCAGGAAGCTCACATGAAATTGCGTCCGGTTGATTTTTCTGCCGAAGGTGTATATTTATGTGGCTCTGCACATTATCCTAAACATATTTCTGAAGCAATAAATCAGGCATATGGTGCTGCAGGTAGAGCGGTGGCTTTACTTTCCCAGGATACAGTTACTGCTTCCGGTTCGGTGTGTGAGGTGAATGTGAATTCATGTGTGTCATGTGGAGCGTGCATTTCGGTTTGTACCTATGGAGCGATTGCTTTCGATGAAAATAACAAAGCAAAAGTAAATTCAGTTCTCTGTAAAGGAGATGGCTTGTGCAATGTAGTTTGTCCTACCTCGGCAATATCTCTGAAACATTATACAGATGATGAATTGCTTGGACAGATAGATGCTGCCCTTGCTTGATAAAAATAATTAAAAATGAAGTTTAAAAATCACAAATTCCAAGCTCCAAGCTCCAAATTCCAAAAAGAAATCTTTGGTATTTGGTATTTGGGTTTTGGTTTTTTTAACTTATAACAAAGGAATGAGTGCAGATCACAATTTTCAACCTAAAATAATAGGGATCATATGTAACTGGTGTTGTTACGGTGGAGCAGATTTGTGCGGCGTTTCCCGTTTTCAGTACCCGCCTCATATCAGACTTATCAGGGTAATGTGTTCAGCCCGGGTTGATATGTTCCATATTCACCGGGCTCTGGTTAACGGACAAGACGGAGTTTTTGTCGGCGGATGTCATCTCTGCGATTGTCATTATGTTACTAACGGAAATTTCAATGCATACAGCATGGTGCAGGTTTTCAGAAAATTATTAAAACATATCGGAATTTATCCGGAGCGTTTAAGAATTGAATGGGTATCGGCAGGCGAAGGAATCCGTTTTGCAAATTTTATGAATGAATACAGCGCTCAGTTAACAAATCTGGGACCGATTGGAAAAGCTGAAGGAATTGATAAAGAAACACTGGCTTTAAGAATGGAAGCTATAAAAAAGATAATACCATATATTAAACTTGTATTAACACAAAGGCTACATGTTTCTGAGAGAACTGAAGAGGCCTATCATAAATTTTTTGCAAGTGAGGAATTCGATAATTTATTTAATGAATTAATACTTGATAAATTAACAAAAGCACAAATCACGCTATTGCTCGAGAAAAAAAATATGTCGACCGGAGAAATTGCTGAAGCATTACATTTGAGTCCGTCAGAAGTGGCAAAACACATGCACGATTCCTCAAAACTGGGAATGGTAAGGTTTGATGTTGAGAGTAAATGCTATGCTCTCGCCTAAATGTAGATTTTTAAAATTAAAGATTAATAAATGAAGATCCAGGAAACAAATCCCAAAATCCAAATACCAGGTAAAACAACCTTGGAATTTGGTATTTGGTTCTTGGAATTTGGTATTTAAAATAAGTTTAGAAGAAGAATCATGGATTTAACCATTGTAGATCAGATAATAGAAAAACATCACGGAGAGGCCAGTTCACTTATTCAGGTTTTGCTGGAAATTCAGAGTGAAAATCACTGGTTGCCTAAAGAAGCACTGGAAAGAGTCAGCGAAAAATTACAGATTCCTTTAACCCGCACCATGCATATTGCCAGCTTTTATAAAGCTTTCAGCCTGGTTCCCAAAGGTCGTCACGAAGTTCATATTTGTATGGGTACGGCATGTCATGTGCGTGGTGCAAAACGTGTACTCGAAACAGTGGAAGATCTTACCGGAATTAAACCCGGCGAAACCGATATGGAAATGAAATTCAGCCTTGAAACTGTGAATTGTCTGGGTTGTTGTGCTTTGGGACCGGTAATTGAAGTTGACGGAAAAACACATGGTAAGATTTCGGTAAGCGAAACAGCAGATGTTCTTAACAGCTACAAATAAAAAAAGTGAAAATGAAGTACCAAGAGCCAAATACCAAGTCCCAAATCCCAAATATTGAAAACAGATTCTCTTGGAATTTGGTATTTATTAGTAAAGTGCAGAAATAAATTACAAAAAATTATGATGTCGTTTAAATCCGTTGAGGAGTTAGAGAAATTCAGACAAGATATTTTATCCAAAAGAGATCCGAATAAACCGTGTATTTCTGTTTGTGCAGGTGCCGGATGTTTGGCATCAGGAGCAAGCGAAGTTATTGCCGCCTTCAAATCAGAACTGGAAAATCAAAAACTAAATGCAACCGTTGATATTAAAGGAACAGGCTGTCCCGGTTTTTGCGAGAGAGGACCTGTTGTGGTTATTTACCCGGAAGAAATTTGTTACCTTCAGGTTACACCGGCCGATGCTGCAGAAATTGTTACACAAACCATTAAAGACAAAAAAGTTGTTGACCGCCTTTTATATGTAGATAATGTTACAAGCGAAAAAGCTGTTCACGAATATGATATTCCCTTTTATAAAAATCAGGAAAGAAATGTACTTTGTAACAATATAAAAATTGATTCCAAGAGCATTGATGATTATCTCGCTATTGATGGATATTCAGCTCTTGTTAAATCACTTTCCAAAATGACTCCTGAACAGGTTTTGGATGAGGTAAAAAAATCCAACCTGAGAGGACGTGGTGGGGCCGGTTTCCCAACCGGAAAAAAGTGGGAAGGTTCAAGAAAAGACCCTGAAAAAACAAAATATGTTATTGTAAATGCCGATGAAGGAGATCCCGGTGCATTTATGGACAGAGCCTTGCTTGAAGGTAATCCGCATTCTATTCTTGAAGGATTAATCATTGGAGGCTATGCGGTAGGTGCTCAGGAAGGATATGTGTATGTTCGTCAGGAATATCCTCTGGCTGTTGTTAATATTAACCTCGCCATTAAACAGGCGGAACAATATGGTTTGCTTGGAAAAAATATTCTTGGTTCGGGGTTCGATTTTGTAGTAAAAGTGCATCAGGGAGCAGGTGCTTTTGTATGCGGGGAATCAACAGCACTGATGACAGCTCTGGAAGGCCGGGTTGGAGAACCAAGACCAAAATATGTACGTTCAAACATTGTCGGACTTTGGAATAAACCAAGTGTTTTGAATAATGTTGAAACATGGGCAAATGTTCCGTTAATTATTAACAAAGGTGCCGACTGGTATAATAAAATTGGAACCGAAAGCAGTAAAGGAACAAAAATTTTCTCACTGGTGGGAAAAATAACCAATACGGGACTAGTAGAAATCCCCATGGGAATGACATTGAGAGATATTATTTATAAGATAGGGGGTGGAATTCCCGGAGGTAAAAAATTTAAAGCTGTTCAAACCGGAGGACCATCAGGTGGATGTATTCCTGAAGATAAACTTGATTTAAAAGTGGGCTTCGACGAACTCACGGCAGCTGGTTCTATGATGGGTTCAGGCGGGATGATTGTGATGGACGAAGATACCTGTATGGTGGATGTTGCAAGGTATTTCATTAATTTTCTTACCGAAGAATCCTGCGGAAAATGTATTCCCTGTCGCGAAGGATTAAGACAGATGAATAAAATCTTAACAAATATCACAGAAGGAAAGGGAAAAGAAGGAGATATTGAACTTCTGGAAGTGCTCTCCGAAACAGCTATGGAAGCTTCGCTTTGTGCTTTGGGTAAAAGCGCTCCCAATCCATTCCTAAGCACATTGCAATATTTCAGACATGAATATGAGGCTCATATTAAAGAAAAAAAATGTCCGGCACTGTATTGTAAAAATCTGATTAAATATCATATTGATGCCGAAAAGTGTGCAGCCTGTATGATCTGCTTTAAAAAATGTCCGGTTAATGCAATTGATGGTGCAAAGAAAAAGATTCATGTAATTGATCAGGAAAAATGTACCAATTGCGGAACCTGCTTCGAAGTTTGTCCGGCTAAATTTGGAGCTGTTAAAAAGATTTCCGGCGAAGCACTGCCCGAACCGATACTTGAAGAAGATAGAATGATTGTTTAAAAAGATCCAAATACCAAATCACAAAACCCAAATTCCAAAGAAAGGAAGAAATGGATAAGAAAAATGATCTTTGTGAAAGACTACAAAAGTTTGCCGTTGATGTGATTTTGTATTTACGAACGGTGAAAAATACGGTAGAAACCATGGATATGAAACGACAGCTTGTGAAAGCTTCAACATCAAGTGGTGCTAATTATGAAGAGTCAAAGGGTTCACCAACAAAACCTGATGTAAAAACAAAAATTGGTATTTCATTAAAAGAAATGCGGGAGTCAATTTATTTTTTGAGAATATTTAATCAGTTAGAAATTGGCGATATGAATATGAGTGAATATTTGGTAAAAGAATCATCTGAGTTAAAACTAATCCCTGCTTCAATTATTAATAAATTATGATACAACAATTTTGGATCTTGGTATTTAATAATAACATTATTTAGATGAAAATATTTAACCTGAATATAGATGGTAAAGAAGTCAAAGCCAATGATGGTATGACTGTTCTGGAAGCAGCACAAAGCGCTGGGATTTCTATTCCAAAACTCTGTCATTACGAAAAACTTATTCCCTTTGGAGGCTGCCGGCTTTGTATTGTAGAAATTGAATCAGGTGGCTGGTCACGACTTGTTGTTTCCTGTGTTTATCAGGCAGAAGCAAACCTGAAAGTGAAAACCCGTTCGGAAAAGATTGATAGAATCCGAAAAACGATACTTGAACTTTTACTCGCACATGCACCGAATTCTCCTGAATTACAGGAGCTGGCCCATACCTATGGTGCCGACAAAAACCGTTTCGAAAAAGAAGCCTCGTTTTGTGTTCACTGTGGATTGTGTGTAAGATATTGTAACGAAGTGAAGAAACTGAATGCTGTAGGGTTTGTTGACAGAGGAATTAATAAAGAAATAAGTTTTATTCCCGAAATTGCAGCTAAAGAATGCAAAGCATGTATGGAGTGTTTCCCGCTTTGTCCAACGTCATATCTGCAGGCAGCTTTTGTATTAACAGAAGCACTGGCCTTCCCTGTTAAAACCTGCTGAAAACATTTTTTTAAAGGAGAAAGAATTTCCGTCTTCCTGCACGGTAAAGAATAATATCTGCTCAACTAATTCAACAGCGTTGTAATATCGACTTTAGAACCCTTCATATTCTGGTTAAAGATATCGTAAAATGCTTCTTTGGGTAATATGTTAGCAGAATTTAGATAAACCAGAATAGCATACATGGTTGCAAATTTCCCACCTGCTTTATTTCTGAAATCCTGTTTAATGATTTTAGCTTTTGTTTCAGGAGTTGGCAGGCTTTCGTCTAAATAAACAGAATCATTTTCCGTCATTTTGGCTAAGGCTGCTTTTGCATATTCAAGTCCGTCCTGAGAGGTTATAATATTTACTTCCGGCGACGGAAAACCGGTATATTGAATAGGTTCAGGTGAAATTATAACTTCAGAAGAAGAAAACCCAACACCAACAGTAACAGGATAGCTTCCCTTTTTGGTTGAATTTAGGCCAGATATAATTGCTGATTTTGCAAGAAGTTCTGCTGCAACCTGAACTCCTTCACCTGCGGAGCCGTTAAGCATTATTCTGACAGGTTTTTTAATATCAGAACGATATGTTACAGACATTACCTTAATCTGATCAATCAAAGATTCAGAATTATTATTAATCTTTGTTACAAAAGCAGGCTTATCTTCTTTTACATAAAGTTTTGCAACCAATCCTGCCTCTTCAGCAACTTTTCCGAGTTTCATTCCGGGATTGGCTTTTACGCCGTAACTGGGACACATTTCAATGATCTCGAGCAGAGAGAATCCTTTTACAGAAAAAGCTTCTGTTAAATGTTCTGAAAAATCACCAATGCCGATGAGTCTTCTTGCATAGTTTGCTCCGGCTGCTGTAACAATGTTACAGATATCATAATTATTATGGTCTGCACCTTCCGATAAGGTTGGAGTTTTAAAGCCTAAAGGTGTAAATTCACTGGGCTGGCCGCCTGTCATCCCATAAAGAAAATTATTATGTATAACAACCGTCATATTATAATTGTTGTGAGCAGCATCAATAATGTGTTGCATTCCAATGGTAGCACCACCATCGCCTAAAAACACAAGCACCTTCTTGTTGGGATTATTTAATCCTGCAGAAACACCCGAAGCCAGAGCAACCGATCTTCCATGTAATCCGTGAACGGTATGAGTTTGAAAAGCCTTATCAATAATTCCGTGACAACCAATATCGGTAACCAGAATTACATCAAGGGGTTTAAGCCCGATATTGTTCAGTGCTTTTTCAGTATTTTCAGAAATAAGACTATGTCCGCAGCCTTTGCAAAAAGGGAGAGGGTTGTTGTTTAAATATTTTTTTTCCATTACATAAGTTTATAATGTTATAAAGTTCATAAAGTCACAAAGTTTATAACGTTTTAATTAGGCCGGATAAAATTTTAGAGATTTCTTCAGCAAGTTTAAATTGTTTATTAAAACTATTTTCTGAAATTTTATTCAATTCTTTTGCTAGATATAGCATTGAACGAACTTCACCGCATGAACCTTTTGCTATAAAAAGAAACTGTTTAAATTCTTTATTTGTTTTTCTTTCATAACCCTCTGCGATATTATTCATTACTGAAACCGATGCACGCCTTATCTGATCTCTAAAGCCAAAATCCGTGCTGTCGGAAAAATCTTTATAAATATGAATTGCTAATTCTTTTGCTTTTTGCCAGGCAATAATGTCTTCAAATCTTTCAATTTTCATCGTTTTAAGTTTTTTGATTATTGTAATGTTTTTAAAGTTGTAAGAGCTTACTTTATACTTTACAACTTTCTTCTTTTAAACTTTTAACTTTTGATACAATTTCTTCGGGACCAATCATTTTCCCCATTTTATTTACACCGGAAACTCTGCTTAAATGTTGATTTCCGAACATGGACTGTCGGTATTGTCCGGTCAGGTTTTCTTCGGCAATAATCAGATGTTTATAGGCTTCTGTAATTTTATAATATTCAGCAGGAATTGGGAAAAGAGTTTTGGCAATTAATAGTGATACTTTTATTCCTTCTTTTCTCAAAGCCTCAACAGCAACTTTAGCAGCCATAGAAGTAATTCCATACGACAAAATTATGGTATCTGCATTTTCCTGTTTGTCATAATCAAAGTAAGTGTACTCTTTAATGTGCTTAATGTTTTTAAAGTGCAATCTTTCGGTATTATCAAGCGCTTCTTTGGATGTGTTTTGTAAATTTCCTTTGGAATCGTGTGTTGACGCCGTAAATCTTACCTGGTGTTTTGTATTTGTCAGCGGAAGGAATTCAGGAATTAAAGATTCGTCGGCCAGGTAGGGTTTATAGGTCTCGTTTTTATCAAAATATTTTCTTTCGATGGGCTTAATTTCATCCAGTTCATTCAGATCAAAAGAAAACAAAGTCATAACTTCTTCTTTAGAAGTAACCAGAATAACAGGTGTTCTCAGTTTCACCGCCATTTCCACACTTTTTGCAGAGATCTTCCAGTTATCTTTTGGATCAGAAACGCTTAAGACAGGAATTGACAATCCACCGGAAATAATGTTTGAAACCATGGAAATATCGCCCTGTGCTCCGCCGGTAGCAGTTCCGGTTGCCGGTCCAAGTCGTTGAACCAGGATAACCACCATGGGCAATTCCATCATATAAGCCATGTTGATGGATTCAATCATTAATGCAAAGCCGGGAAAGGAAGTTGCGGTTACAGGAACCCTTCCGCTGGCTGCAAATCCGGTCATCAACTGAACAGTAGTGATTTCATCTGGCGCAGCAAAAAAGGAAGGGAAACGTTTACTGGAGTAATAGTACAAAAGATTTGCGGGTGTAATAGGGTAACCAACAAAAACATCTGCACCAGCTCTAACCAACGATTCGGTTATAAGTCTTGAATTATCAATAAATCCAATTTTTTGTTTAGTCTCAGTCATATTTTAAAAATTCTTAATTATCCGGTAATAATGACAAAAATAGAAATTAAAACGTAATGAGAAATCATACATAATGAAATTTATAATTAATTTCGCACCCTGTTAAAATAATAACTAAAAAATTAATTATGTCACTGGATTCAACTCAATATGTAGCCCCCGATTATTATTTAATGGATGAACTGTTAAATGACGAACATAAAATGGTTCGGAGTGCTGCCAGAGACTGGGTAAATCGTCAGGTAATGCCAATTATTGAAGATTATTACGAAAAAGCAAAATTTCCCTTTCATCTTGTAAAAGAATTGGGTTCGATAGGTGCTTTTGGTCCATTTATCCCGGTAGAATATGGTGGTTCGGGAATGGATTATATCTCTTACGGATTAATAATGCAGGAACTCGAAAGGGGAGACTCTGGTATTCGTTCTATGGCCTCGGTGCAGTCTTCGTTAGTTATGTTTCCAATTTTTAAATACGGAACCGAAGAGCAGAAGAAAAAATATCTTCCCCGTTTGGCGTCTGGTGAAATTATCGGTTGTTTCGGACTAACAGAACCAAATCATGGTTCAAACCCCGGAGGAATGCTTTCCCGAATAGCTGACAAAGGAGACCATTTCCTGCTGAACGGTGCAAAAATGTGGATTACTAATTCTTCAGTTGCAAACATAGCTGTTGTTTGGGCTAAAAATGAAGAGGGAATTGTTCGTGGAATGATTGTGGAAAAAGGTATGAAAGGATTTTCTGCTCCCGAAACACATGGCAAATGGTCGTTACGTGCATCTGTTACGGGCGAGTTGGTTTTTGATGATGTTGTTGTGCCGAAAGAAAATATGTTTCCTGATATTAAAGGATTAACCGGACCACTAAGCTGCCTGAATTCCGCGCGCTACGGTATCGCCTGGGGGGTTATTGGTGCAGCAATGAGTTGTTATGATACCGCGTTAAAATATTCCCTGGAAAGACAACAGTTTAACAAACCGATAGCTTCTTTTCAGTTACAACAGAAAAAACTGGCCGAAGCGATTACCGAAATAACAAAGGCGCAATTACTTGCTTTACGTCTCGGACAATTAAGAAACGAAGGAAAAGTAACTGCGGGTCAGGTGTCGATGGCAAAACGTAACAATGTGGAAATGGCATTGCACATTGCCAGAGAAACAAGACAGGTTTTAGGAGCTATGGGAATTGTAAATGACTTCCCGATTATGAGACATATGATGAACCTTGAGTCGGTAATTACCTACGAAGGAACTCATGATATGCATTTACTTATTACCGGAAATGATATTACCGGAATATCAGCGTTTAAATAAATTCAATAATATAAATATCATTGTTTGTTACCAATCATTTTGTATATTTGGTTTAGGAGTTCATTAACCAAAACCAAAAATGATTGAAAATAAAAAGGTTGGTGCCATTATTCTTGCGGCAGGTCATTCATCCAGAATGAAAACCCCAAAGCCACTACTGGCTTTTGATGCGAACACAACATTTATTCAAAAAATTATAACAACGTACTTAAACTGGGGTTGTAATAAAGTTACCATAGTCACAAACAAAGAACTTTCACTACACCCTGTTTTTTTAAATTTTCCTGAAAGCTGTATGGTTGTTGTGAACGAACATATTGAATTCGAACGGTTTTATTCTGTTAAACTGGGAGTTCAACAAATAAAGGAATCTTTATTTTGTTTTTTACAGGATGCTGATAATCCTTTTACAAGAGAATTAACATTAAACACATTATTTACACACAAAAATGCAAATGGTATTATAATCCCGGCCATTCAGGGTAAAGGAGGTCATCCTATTCTTATGGGAAATAAAGTGATAAGCTATTTGGCAGAGTACAATTCTGATCAGGGAAACCTGAAAGAAATTCTTAAACAATTGCCTTCAGAAAAAATCGAAATTAACGAGCCTTCTGTTTTAATTAATATAAATACACCCGAAGAATACAATAAGAGGTTTAATTCGATGTAAATATTCAGGCAGTTATTTTAACAGACATTCCATTATTTTTTGATTCTCTTCGGTTTTTCCGATGCTTATTCTCAGAGAATTGCCATCGCCAAAGGTTTCCATTTTACGGACAATAATTTTATTTTCAAACAATTTGTTATATAGAACATCTCTTTCTTCGGAAGAGGAAAAATAAATGTAAACAAAATTGCTTTGTGAAGGAATAACATTATACCCTAATTTTGTTAATCCATTAACAAGAAGTTCTCTTCCTTCTGCATTTCTGGCAACACAAAAATTAACATGATCAGTGTCTTTAATTGCTTCTAATGCAGCATAATTCGAAAGGGTTGTAATGGTAAAAGGGATTCTGTTTTTATCGATATCTTCTACAACTGATTTTTTTGCAATGCAATATCCAACCCTTAATCCCGCCATTCCGTAAATTTTTGAAAAAGATCTCAGAATAATTACATTATCAAACTGTTTAATAATAGTTTGATAATCAGGATAATCCTTATTGTCAACATATTCAAAATATGCCTCATCTAAAACAACATAGGTTTCTTTGGGAACTTGTTTTAAAAATTCTATAATCTCATTGTGAGTAAAAATAGTTCCAGTAGGATTGTTAGGATTTGCCAAAAAGATCAATCTGGTTTTATTGTCGCATTGGGCTAAAATATTCTTTAGAGAAATAGCATAATTCTCCATTTTTGCCAGACGGTATTCACGTTGATGAATATCTGCACATAACTTGAAAGCAATAAAAGTTATTTCGGGTATAACAATGTTTTCACCCTCCTTTACTAATCTGAATGTTAACAATTCAATCATGCTACAAGATCCGGCGGAAACCGTTATGAGTTCTGATGAAACCTGGTTTAATTCTGCCAGGTTGTTTTTGAGCTCAGTTAGAACAACCTCCGGATACAAGGAAACAGAGTTCATGTTTTTATGAATGGCTTCAATCACTTTTGGCGAAACTCCATACGGATTTTCATTCTGCGCCAGCCTTATCACATCACTTGCATATGCTATATTTGCATATAGCGGAGCTTTGGTTTCTTTCATTTTATTCGAATATTGCTTTTGTTGAGTTAAAAAGTGCTTCGGTTCTGTACCACGCGGTGGCCCTTACATCAGAAATTGGACTGGCATGGTCTTTTACCATACAGGCAAAACTATGCACATCATCAGAACTTAATGTGTCTAGCTGTTTGCCAATTAAAAAATCACAGGCATCTTTAGTGAACTTTATTACGGGAGCGACAGCGCCAATGGAAACACCGGCAGCTGTAATTTTATTTTTTTCATCTGTCTGAAAATGATATGCAATAGAAAGGATAGCTATTTCCATAGACAAACGGGTTCCGATTTTTATATATCCCGATTTTATTTTCTTTCCAGTATTTGATGGAATAAAAATGCTTCTTAAAACCTCATTATTTTTAAGAGATGTTTTTTTAACTCCGCGGAAAAAATCGGTCAATAATTCTTCACGAACATTGCCATTTGAATCAAGTATTTCGCAAGTTGTTTTTAATGCAACCAATGCACAAGACATATCGCCGGAAGGTGAAGCCTGACAGATGTTTCCACCCAAAGTCGCTGTATGGCGGATTTGAGAAGAGGCAACAGAGTTGGTTGCGTCCCACAGAACAGGGTAATCCTTTTTAATGGTTTCGCTTTTTAATACCTGAGAAGCTGTAACAAGTGTCCCGATTCTGATTCCCTTTTCCGTAACGGTTAAAAACTGGAATAAATCATCTTTTAATTGGGCAAGATTTATTACCGTTAATCCTTCCTGTGGTTTATTGTTAAGATCATTCACCAGATCGGTATAACCGGCACCAAATCTGTATTTTTTGTCCTGATATTTACCGAGAGTCTCGAGTAATTCTTTATTAGTTTTCGGACTTATTACATCAAATTCCATAGTCTATATTTTATTGTACTAATTCTTTTACTTTATTTAACGCTTTCAAAACTTTTTCGGCAGTGATCGGAAGCGACAAAAACTCAACTCCAAGCGCATCTGCAACTGCATTGGCAATTGCTGCAGCGGTAGGAATTAAAGGTGCTTCGCCGGCTCCTTTTGAACCGTAAGGTCCTGCTTCGTCAAAAGTTTCTATCGGATAAAAATGTACATTGGGCATATCCATGCTGGTTAACAATTTGTACCCATGAAAACTTGGATTAACAAGATTACCTTTTTCGTAAATCATTTCTTCGGTCAGCGCAAAACCAATTCCTGTTGCCACTCCGCCTTCCATTTGTCCCTGTAATCCTACCGGATTTAACACTCTGCCCACATCCTGTGAAACCCAAACATCGAGAACTTTTACATTGCCTGTTACTGTATCAACTTCAACTTCTATGGCCTGTGAAGCGAATGCATAGTTTCCCGAAACATCGCCCATGAATTTCTTGTCCTGAAAACTACTTGTCGGTTCAAAGAAATATTCAACCACACACAATTCATTGAAAGCAAAGTGCATTTCTCTTGCCACCTTATCAATTTTTATTTCCTTTTCACCGGCAAACATGGAGCCGTTTTTATACTCAAATTCAGCGGTTTCCATACACAAAAGCTTGGTGGCATGTTTATTCAGTTTTTCCTTTAATAATTTTACCGCACCGAGCATGGAATTACCTGCAACAAAACTGGTTCTGGACGCATGAACACCGACATCCCATGGTTTAACATCGGTGTCAGTATTAATCACTTTTATTTTTTCCATAGGAATGCCAAGCTCTTCAACAGCAATCATAGCAAGAATTGTTTCTGAACCCTGACCGATTTCGTTCGATCCTGTGATTATTGTTAAATATCCGTAATGATCGAGTTTTAATCTTGTTCCGCAACCATCGGAACGATAAATTTTCGCACCACCACCTACATGCAACATTGACGCTAAACCTATTCCCCTTCTGTATCTTCCAGTATCTTTTTTGTTTACTTTTTCTTTGAAATGACTTTCTTTAATAACTGTTTCTAAGGCTGGAATAGCACCGCAGGTTTTGAAAATCAATCCCTGTCCGGTTACTTCACCCTTATAATTGGCATTTAATAATCGTATTTCATCTTTTCCCATTCCCAGTTCTTTTGCCATCAGATCGATATTTGTTTCGATAGTAAAAGTAGCCTGTGGATTTCCGTAACCCCTGAATGAGCCGGCAAAAGGGTTGTTTGTGTATACCGCATCAGCCTGAAACGAACAGGCCGGAACCTGATAAAGCGAAGAATAGGTTTGCATCATAACAAATGGCGTAGTTGCACCCCATGAGGTATATGCTCCGTTATCCAGAATTAATTTTACTTCTCTGAAAGTAAATTTTCCTTTTTCATCGGCGCCTGTGGTTAAATCAATAATCATGGGCTGACGGGTTGGAGAAGCAATGAACTCTTCTTCACGATTAAAAATTAGCTGAACAGGTTTCCCTGTTTTTATTGATAACAACGCGCATATAGGTTCGAACGGATGCATGTCTAATTTACTTCCAAATCCACCACCAATGATGGGTTGAATGATTCTGATTTTAGATGGATCCATTTTCAATGCATGAGCAATATCTCTCTGGTATAAAAAGGGAACCTGAGTTGAAGCCCATAGAGTAAGCGTTCCGTTAAGAGTTGAATAGTCTGCAGTAATATTACTGGTTGCAAGACAACAATGTGTAACACGGGAAGTAGAATATCTTTTTGTTACAATTACTTTAGATTTTGCCTTTTGTTCTTCCAGGTTTCCGTGTTCGTAATGCATTGATTCGGCCATGTTTTTATTTCCGAATTGCTCCTGCCCTTTTCCAAATGCATTTAATCTGGGAGCTTCTTCTTTTAACGACTCAAAGGGATCATAAACTCCTTCTTTTACTTCATATTCTACTTTTATGAGAGAGAGGGCTTTCTTGGCGATTTCCTTTGAAGTAGCAGCAACGGCAGCAATTTCGTCGCGGTTACAGTTGACGGTTTTGCTCTTTAAAATGGGATGATCTCTTTTATAGCCGATCATGTTTACATCCACATCTCCTGCTGTAATTACTGTAGCTACACCTTCTAATGCTTTTGCAGCCGAAGTATCTATAGAGAGAATGTTAGCGCATGGGTATTTAGTGCGGAGTATCATTCCGTACAGCATGTTAGGAAGTTCTATGTCGTGTCCGTAAACAGCTTTTCCTGTAACACGTTCTTTCCCGTCTAATTTTTTAGTGGATTTTCCGATTATACTGAGTTCTTTTGCCATATATTTAATTTTGTCAAACAATTGTTATTCAGTAGTCATACATGGTTAACCACTGTAGCACATTGTTTGGAGATTTTATTTATAAAAGTATTTTTCAATGTATGTCTATTGTTTATCTATTGTTTTTCATAGACAGCTTCAGCAGCATCAATAATTTTAACATAACCGGTGCAGCGACAGAGATGACCTTCGAGGCTTTTTTTAACTTCGTCGCGTGAAGGAACCTTACCTTCGTTTTTACATTTTTCGCTGAATGCTTTTATTGTTAATACAACTCCAGAAGTACAAAATCCGCATTGAACGGCTCCATGTTCCAGCATTTTTTCCTGAACCAGGTCCAATGGTTTTTCAATAGTTCCGAGGCCCTCAATAGTTGTTATGGATTTGCCTTCCACATTTATTGCCAGATAAATACAGGAATTAACAGCTGCACCGTCAATAAGAACAGTACATGCTCCACATTCGCCTTCAAGACAGCCGGGTTTGGTTCCTTTTAATTTTAATTCGTCTCTGATGAGATCGATGAGCAATAAAGAGGGTCTCACTCTTTTGACGGTTTTTTCGCCGTTGATTGTGAAACTGATTTGTGTTAAATTGTCCGACATATTATTTAATTTGTTATTTTTTCAACTATTTCACTTCTGCCTTTATTGAAGGCTAATAAATTATAAGACTTAGAGGCTTCTGACGGAGAAACGGCTAAAATTGCCGAAACCCAAACGTCTTCAGGAATCAGATTGAATGGTTCAACCATGGAAAGTGCTCCAACCACAACAAGATTAGCGCTCTTTCCAAAAATATCGCCCATGTCGAAAGTTATTTTATTAGCATCCAGTTTTATAATGTTATATCCAACAATAGCCTTTTCAATTTCTTCCAGTTTTGGGTATTGTTCCAGCTTTACATTGGCAGGAAGTGAAGTGAATTTATTTATAATGATACTTCCTCCTTTTTTCAGAAGACCAAGAAATCCGGGTCTCAATATTTCGCTCACTTCCATAACAATGAGAACATCGGCAGAGTTTGGAGCAAGCACCGAGGAACTTACATCACCGCAGCTGAAAGTAGATAAAACCGGACCGCCTAACTGCGCCATTCCATGAGTATCACCCTTTACAATATTGGTGTTTGCGTAGGGTGTTCTGAGTGCGACTTCTGAAAGTACTTTACCAAAAAATAAATTTCCCTGTCCGCCAATTCCTCGGATTCCAACACGCAATGATTTCGGCAGATTCGCAATATTTATTGTAAGTTGTTTTGGTAATTCAGGAAGAGCAGGGATTGCTACCATATCCTTCTTTTCACCGGTTTCGGTAATATATTTAATGGCATCGTGGGGACAACATTGCATACATACCGCTTTATTGGAGCCGCAATTAGTACATAATGACGTAAAATGTGGTAGATTTTGTGCATCCAGCTCAATGCCTGGACACATATCACAAAGCCTGCATTTTTTACATTTTTCGTAATCTATTTCGACAGTTCTGATTTTAGATTTATTGCTTATTTCGTGAATGCAGGGAGCTTCAAAAATCAAGGTTGAATATTTTCCCTGTTCTGCCATTTCAAGTGATCTGATAAGCTCTTCTTCCACTTGTTTTAAATTATACGAATCTACAACAATGGTTCTTCCGCCTTCTGCTTCCACGGCTTTTTTCAGGCTGAACCGGTGTGGTCTTCCTTCGAGATTTACGGCGGAACTCGGTGCAGGCTGCCCTCCTGTCATAGCAGTTATATAGTTGTCTAAAATTATTTTAACACCAGGCACATTTCTGAATACTGAATTTCTGGTTGCATCTAATCCGGAATGACATTCAGTAGAGTCGCCAATAACACTGATCACTTTAGACGCCATTTCGGGACGTGAAATCACAAAGCCCTGACGCATTGAATCAGATGCTCCCATGCAGGAAACAGTGTCGATCCCGTTTAAGAAAAACAATAATGTAGAGCAACCAATATCTCCAAAGGAAGCATAAATCTTCTTTCTCCTTTTCAATTTGTTAACAGTAAGAGCAAAAGCTTTGTATTGGCATCCGGGACAAATAGAAGGTGGACGGTTAATAGGTGTTATAGAAGATTCTTTGTCATCTTTTTTATGTGAAAGAACTCCATGGGTTGAAAGGAATTCAAGCACATCGTCGGGCGTCCAGTTGGTAATGGTGCTGTATTCATCTTTGCCAATCAGACCAATGTTCATGAGTCGGATTTTGTCTTCAATAAATTTATCACCGTCTTCTACAATAAAAAGTTTTCCTTTTATTTTTCCTGCAAATTCTTTAATTTTTTTATCCGGCAATGGATAGCTTAATGAAATAGAAAGTACCGAAGGGTCGTGACCAGCAATGTTCAAGGCTTCTTTAACAGTTATGTTGCTTTCTCCATTAACGATTATGCCCCAGTCTTCTTTACCATAATGTGCTGTGATAAGGTCAGAAGTTTCTCCCCACTCTTTAATGCCTGGAATTCTTTCCTGAGTAGCGTTGTTGTAATTAGCTCTTGCCTTTCCGGGCAACAGCATCCAGTCTTTTAAGTTTTCACGAAGTTCAAGCCGAGGATTTTCATGTGGCTCCTTTGTTATAACCAATGCTTCAGAATGAGCAATGATTCCAGAGGCAAGAACAACAACAGGAGTATTGAATTTTTTACTGATATCGGCAGCTGTTTTTGCAATGTCGTACATTTCCTGATGACTTCTGGGTTCGAGCACGGGCAAGCGTGACGATGCGAAAAAATATCTTGCATCAATTACATGCTGAGTGCTTGAAGGTACATAATCTGTAGCTGCATAAATAACAAATGCTCCGGCTTTTGCAGAGAAAAATGCGGACGTTGTTATGGCATCACCGGCCTGAAAAACTCCGGGAATTTTCATGGTAACAAGAGTGTCATCACCAGCCATAGCATGGCCTAAACCAACGGAGACTGCTACGGCTTCGTTCACCGACCAGCCCACTTTAATTTTATCCTGAACTGAAGCAAGGCACTTGTCAATAAGTTCTGTGCTCGGTGTTCCGGGATAACCTGTTGCAGCGTTATAGCCGGCATGTATGCATCCCAGCGCAAAAGCGGTATTCCCATCAAGAATTAATTTGGTGTTAGCCGGGGAATTTATTATTTGTTTAAAATCAGCCATTTTAAAATTTAGGATTTAGGAATTTTGATTAAGGATTTAACCTGTACATTATATGATTTTGTTGTTTAATAAATTGTTGATTTCTTCGGTTGTGAATCCGGCATCTTTATAAACATCATTGTTATGTTCGCCCAATCTGGGAGCGCAGTTGAAAGTAAAATCGTTTGCCTTTAAAAAGTCAGAATTAACCGCTGCGGGGACTAATTCAACTTGTTTGCCTGAAGGCATGGTTGTTTTCATCATATTAACATGAACAAATTCCAGTTTAGAAACCTGAACAGTAGAATTTACAGGAGAAACAGCCAGACCCAGTTTTGTGCCAATTTCAACAAATTCTTCTGTAGTATAATTCTTCATGCCTTTTCTGATCTCTTCATAAAGAAGCTCTTTATCTTTGACACGACCATGGTTTATTTTCCAGTTTTCCTGATCCAAGGTTTCAAATCCCTTTAGCTTTGTAAACTTATCCCACTGTGAATTGTTACCAATGGCAAGATATACGTGACCGTTTTTTGTCGGATAACAATTACAGGGCACAAAACTCCTGTTTTCGTTACCACAACGGGTGTGCAGATCGCTTTCGTTTTTCACGAACTGAATTTGCGGCAAAGCGGTAATCAGCCACGAAGAAGCAACCTGTCCCATAGAAATATGGATTTCTTTTCCATTTTTATTTTTTTCCAGCATGGCAACCAACACCTGTGAAAAGGCTTCATCACCAGCTTTTAAGTCAATGATTGGCAAGCCGCAAAGCATAGGATCTCTGTCGGGTTCACCATTTAAATACATATAACCAAGCATCGCCTGCATAGCAGGATCGTAACCTGCTCTATCCGGATAATCGGGTCCGAGGGCAGAAATTCCGCACCAGACAAGTTCCGGATTAGCTTCTTTTAATGTTTCAAAATCAATTCCCAGTTGTTTATAGCGCATGGGCAAGGTGTTACAAAGAAAGACATCAACGTTAAGTTTTTTGATGAGGGTTTTTAATAAATCCTGTCCTTCTTTCTTTTTTAAGTTTAAAGTTATCGCTTCTTTTCCAATGTTGGGAGTAATAAAATAGGAATGCAAGTCTTCAATACCGGTATCTTCGCCAATATATCTGTTCGGGTCTCCTGCTTTGGCATTGGAATCGTCGGCAGGAGATTCGATTCTGATAACGCGCCAGCCCAATTGCGCAAAACGCTGTGTTGCGTATGGAAGCGCAAGGGCCTGTTCTAAGCTTAATATGGTTTTAATTTCAGACATGGCTAAAAGAAAATAGGTTCTTTATATTCTCCGTAAACTTCCTTTAAAACCTGAATTATTTCACCTACAGTTGCATATTCTTTTACAGCTGCAATAATTGATGGCATCAGGTTTTTGTCATTTTGCGCATCGTTTCTAACCTGTGTTAATAATTCGGTCACCTTCTGGTTGTTTCTGGATTTTTTAATGCCCTGAAGTTTTGCAATCTGTTTATTTGCAGCTTCTTCATTGTATGGATGAAACTCAACAGATTTAGCTTCTTCTTCTCTGGTATAAATATTTAAACCTACTTTTGGGACATCACCATGCTGGATTCCCATTTCTCTGCAATAGGCTTGTCTTGATACGGATTCCTGAATTTTTCCGGTAGCCACTGCATTAATAATTCCTCCCCAGTCATCCACTTTTTTCATTTCTTCTTTTATTTCTTTTTCGAAACGATCAGTCAATGATTCTACGTAATATGAACCACCTAAAGGATCCACAGTATCACAAATTCCCATTTCATGGATCAGAATCTGCATGGTACGCAGTGAAATTTCTGCAGCTTTTTCAGTAGGGATAGTATATGCCTCATCATAACTGCAAAGGGCCATAGTTTGAGTGCCAGAAAGAGCAGAGATAAGAGCATAATATGCGCTACGTATAATGTTATTTTCGGGTTGTTCAACCGTTAGTCCACCACCGCCCCCACCTGCAATCATTCTCATCCAGCAGGAATTGTCGTTTTTAGCGTGATATTCTTCACGTATTATTTTAGCCCATAACCTGCGCCCTCCTCTGAATTTTGCAATTTGTTCGAACAAATTACCATAAATATCAAAATTGAACGAAAGGCGGGAAGCAAATTCATCGATATCAATACCTCTCTGCAATGCACCGTCTGAATATGCTTTGGCAATACAGAAAGCATACGCCATTTCCTGAATCGGGTTTGCACCGCTTTCTCTTATGTGATATCCGCAAACGCTGACAGGGCTGTATTTAGGAACATTTTGTGCACAATATTCAATAGTGTCAATAACAAGCTTTACTGATTTATCTACAGGAAAAATCCATGTTCCGCGACCGATAAATTCTTTAAGAATATCATTCTGAGCAGTTCCTCTGAGGTTTTTAATATCATAGCCCCACTTCTCTGCCAGTGCGATATACATAGCGATTAAAACAATAGCGGAACCATTAATGGTAAGAGAAACAGTAATTTTATTCAGATCAATATTTTTAAAGGCGATTTCAAAATCTTCCAGCGTATCAATGGTCATACCAACTCGGCCGATTTCTCCAAATGCGCGAGAATCGTCAGAATCAAGACCGCACTGAGTAGGTAGATCGAAGGCAACATTCAATCCTGACTGACCGTTGTTAAGAAGAAAATGAAACCGTTCATTTGTTTCTTCAGGTGTGGCAAATCCGGCATACTGGCGAATAGTGAAGGGACTTTTGCGATACATCAAAGGATGAATCCCGCGGGTAAAAGGATACTGGCCCGGCTGCTCGTTTTCAATTTCATTGCCAACATCTTTCTTGGTATATAATGGTTCAACCTCAATTCCCGATTCTAGATATACAGGTTTCACGGTTGTTTTTGGTTTTTCTTTTGTTTCCATGTCTTCTTAGTTATTCTTCATGTTTTTAAAATAAGCAACCACATCGTCAACTCTGGTTCCCGTAGCAAAAACCGCATTGGGACCAAGTTTCAGAAGAGGCTGAACATCCTGAGCAGGAATATTTCCTCCCACTACCCAGGGAATGTGTAAATTGTTAGCAGCCATCACGTCTTTTATTCTTTGTGTTATTATGTTATGGGTTCCTGATAAAATTGAAAGTCCGATAACATCAACGTTTTTATCAATAGCCATTTTAACAATTTCTTCGGGTGACTTTCTGAGACCTGTATAAACCACCTCAAATCCTGCATCCTTTAAAGCATGTGCAAGTACTTTCACACCTACATCATGACCGTCGAGTCCGGGTTTTGACAATAAAATTTTCATTATTCTAATTCTTTTGCAATGTTAATTTTTAATATTTCTGATGTGCCGCCACCAATTAAAGTAAAACGGGCATCTCTTAAATATCGTTGTAATGGATAATCGTTAGCATAACCGTATGATGCAAGTACACGGGAAGCATTATCGGCAATAGAATTGGCGCATTCGGATGCATATAATTTTGCAATCATAGCCTCTTTCTTGCGTGATTTGTTATCATCGCTCAGCGATGCAGCATAAAGCGTATAGAGTTTAGCCGTTTCGAGTTGTACGGCCATTTCTGAAAACTTCATTTTTACAGCCTGAAATTTATAAATCGGCTGACCGAATTGCTTTCTTTCTTTAGCATATTTTAAGGCATCTTCAAATGCTGCAGTAGCAATTCCAATGGATAGAGCTGCTGTCATGATGCGGATTTCGGCGAGAATTTCAGTCAGATATTTGGTGCCATCTCCAAGATTTCCAAGAAGATAATTTCTTGGAAGTTTAACATTATCGAAATATACCTCGCTGGTTACAGAACCTCTGGCGCCAAGCTTTTCAATGGTTTTGCCAATTTTAACTCCGCCTGATTTTGCAGGGACAAAGAAAATTGAAAGACCTTCAGCCGTATCCGTTTTTGCCAGTACGGTAAAGAAATCAGCAACCGGTGCAGAGGTAACCCATGTCTTTTGACCTTCAAGTACAAAGCCATCTTCAAGCACCTGAGCTTTTGTTTGGATGCCAAACAAATCGCTTCCGGCATTGGGCTCTGTCATACAGATTCCGCCAATTTTATTTCCCTTTAACGCTTCGTTGAAATAGGATTTTACTTCAGTATCGCCTAAGCGGTAAAGGAAATAAGTTGCCATTAACGATTGCATGGTACAGGCTGCGGCAAGGGAAAGTGAACCACGCGAAAGCTCTATTACGGCTAAGGTATAGGAAACGATATCCATGTTGGTTCCACCTGCTTCTTCGGGATATCTCATTCCGAAAAAACCAAGATCGCCAACCTCTTTAAACAATTCCTTGGGAAATTCATGATTCTCATCTATCTCCTGAGCGTTGGGCATAACCTTCCTGTCAACAAAGTCTTTGAACGTTTGCTGAATCTGTTTTTGTATTTCAGATAATTCGAAATTCATATTCTACGTATTACTAATGGACGAATTATTATTTGCAGTACTATAAATTTGCGAATTACTTTTTTTGTAATTAGGAATATTTAATATTCTTTTATAAAGCAATCCCTTTGTAGTGAAATTAGCAAGAATCCCAAGCTGATGACCGGTCATTTTTAAATAACTATTTAACTGATCAATATTATTCTTTCTATATGTATTCCCTTTTTTAATTTCCAAAATTATTTTTTCCTTGATAATAAAATCAGCTCTTCCTTCAGCAACAACATCGTCTCCAAATTTCACCTCAACTTTTACCTGTTCTTTGAATTCTATATTAGATTTTTTAAGAAGTGCAGCAATTGCTTTTTGATAATATTTTTCTAAATAACCATATCCCAAAGTATTGCTAACTTCGAATAAAATCCCAACAATCTTAAAAGAAAGTTCAGGATATAATAAGTCTTCTTTCGTTAATCTAGTCATCTATAACATTTTTTTCAAATAGGTTATTCATATCAAATTCGATTATTCGTAATTTGTAGGAATAACTACTGTAGCTTCAATTTCAATTAGCGCAGGATGATCCAATAAGTCCACCACGAAGATCATACTCATACATGGATAATGGCTTCCCATAAGCTCTTTCCAGATTTTTCCCAGTTCTCTTCTTGATTCAAGGTATTGGTCACGGTCTTTACAAAAACAAGTCATTTTAACAATGTGTTCAGGTTTACCACCTGCTTTTGTAACAACAGTTATAATATTTTTTAAAGCCTGTTCAAATTGAGGAATTAATTTATCGCTGTTAAATTTTTCATTCGAATCCCAACCCACCTGGCCACCTAAATAGAGTGTTCTGCCTTTCTGTGCAAGGATTCCATTAGAGTAACCCTTGGGTGAAGGCCAGCCATCGGGAAGGATAAATTCGTGTTTTTTATTAAATTCTGTCATCTCTTTTGTTTAAAGTAAATTGTCATACGTTGTCACACAATTGTTGATACATTGTTAAATTGTCCTGAGTTTATTTGTTTCATTGATATCAATTTCAAAAATTTCATTCTTAAAGATAACACCATATTCTTTTGCTGCCTGATCTTTAGTAACTATTTCATTCTGAACATCGTGTTGTACTGAAACCAAATCTCTTTCTTTTGGATTTCCAAATCCGCCACCACCTCCTGCAATTTGTTTGTAAACAGTTCCATCGGGAATACCTTCAATTAAGTCTTTGCTTAATGGCGTATGAAGTTTTCCATCCGGATAGGTTAAGTCAATCTTATTCAGAACGCTTCCTTTACCTCCGAACAAACCATAATTTGATTCAACATCACCATCGCCGAAAACAACCATGGTTGCATTGTCTCCACGCATTTTAATAATGGTTTCAACACCTAAACCACCTCTCCATTTTCCAACTCCGCCGGAATTAGTAAGAAATTCGTGTTTTAAAATCTGATGCGGAGTTTGCTGTTCATACATTTCATAATCCTGATCGAGGAGTCCGCCGGAAGCATCAATCATACCTATGTGATCGTAACCGTCATCGCCTTGCAGAGCTCCTGAACCGCCCTTTAATCCCATAAAACAAATGTCAACATATTTTTCTCCGGTTCTGGGATGTTTACCGGTAAACAGCGAACATAACAAATGATTCCAACCGGCAGTAACCCTGTTAGGCATGGCTGGGCCGAGTGCTTTAAAAATGGAATCTGCTATTTGCGGACACAGATGGTTTCCGAAAGTGGTTGCTTTTGGGTAAGAAGCGTTGAGAATGGTTCCTTCGGGAACAATATAGGTTAATGGCTTGATCATTCCTTCGTTGTGAGGAATATCAGGATTCACCATTTGTAAAAAAGTCAATGTAATGGCAGAGCAAGATGAGGTATAAGTTCCATTCACAAAGCCATTGGTTTGAGGTGACGTTTCCGAAAAATCGAAAGTGATGTTTTCGTCCTCAACAATAATTTTTGCTTTAATTTCAAATTCAGAACCAAGATGTTTACCATCGTAATACACTTTACTGCTTCCATAATATGTACCGTTGGGAACATTGGCTATTTCTGAACGCATCATTTTTTCAGTACTTCTGAATAACTCCTGTTTGTGAGCCTCAAAACATTCGATACCGTATTTTGTGATCAATGCATTTAATCTGCGTTCGCCAAGACTGCATGCACCAATCTGAGCCTTAATGTCTTCCTGAACCATGGTTAAGCGGATATTGGCAAAAATCAGGTTCCAGACATCCTGTCGCATCACTCCTTTTTCGTATAATTTTACAGCCGGAATTCTTAATGCTTCCTGCCAAACCTCTGTTGCGTTTGGGTTGTAGCCACCCTGAACGGCACCGCCGATATCAGCCTGATGTCCCTTTGCTGCTGACCAGCCCACCAGAACATCATTACAAAAGATGGGTTTAAAAATGGCCACATCGTTATTCTGATTTCCCATGGAAAAGACGTCGTTGTGAATGATAACATCGCCCGGGAAAATGTTTTTACCGTATTGATTCAAAATAACTTTGCAAACAGGTCCCAGTGAAAAACTGAGGATAGGAAGGTTCTCGGTTTGTTCAAGCATATTTCCTTCGGCATCGTATAAACCGGTTACAAAAT
Organism: Bacteroidota bacterium; assembly: GCA_037441645.1. Lineage (GTDB taxonomy): Bacteria > Bacteroidota > Bacteroidia > Bacteroidales > GWA2-32-17 > GWA2-32-17. The sequence continues at coordinate 11,479 of JBBIRU010000031.1, read as the reverse complement.
CTTTTGCCTCACATAGAATGGGAGAGCGTGTGGTTTTTGTAAGCGAAATGCTCATTTCGTCGGTTATAGACCGGAATGCTCTTTGAAAAATGGAGAGAAGTATGCTATCTATTTTTATTTTGCTCATTGTAAACAGTTGAAGTTATTAGTTTTACTTTGTCATACATGGCCATACAATTGTCATTCATTGTCAAACATTGTCAAACATTGTTGTTCATTGTTACTAGTTTCTGGGTTGAAATATTTTTTTCGAAGCCGTTTGGCATCAGAAATTTATTGTATACGATAAAGGCACCGCCAATTCCGGTTTCGCAGTTATAAGATGCACCAATAAAAATGGTGGTGTTAATCTGTTCTATCAGTGCCGGACCTTCAATTTTAAAATTGTTTATCAGTATATCGCCATCATATACAGGAACTTTCTGCATTGAATCCGTTTCAGGAACATAAGCTAGTCTGCTACCTTTCAATGCTTTCTCAAGTGTTTCGGCTCCTTTTTGTTTGTGTCCGGAAAGAGATTTTGGTTTTTCGGTAACTCCCAGTGCCCTTAATCTTACATTAATAATTTCTAATTCAGTGCCTTCGTTTTTAAGCTCATAACCATATTTGCGGTTGTGTTCAGAATGGAAAGTTTCCATAATGGAACTGGTATTGAAATCCAGAATATCTTTCATCGAAACTTCCAGTGGAACTTCGTGAAATTGTCCAACATAGCGAAGATCAAGCGATGGATAATACTCTATTTTGTCTTTTGAAATTCCTTCTTCAGTTAAGGTTGAGATTGCTTCAGCCTTCATTTCATCATAAAAAGCGAGGAATTTCTTCTTTTCGATTTTTGAAAAACGGGTCATGTACGAACGAACATAATCATGCTTAAGATCTCCAAGAAGCATCCCTGCTGCACAGAAAATAGAAGCAACATCGGGAACCACAAACATTGGGATTTCAAGTTCTCTGCAAATTTCTCCGGCATGAATGGAACCCGCACCACCAGCACAGATCATCAGAAATTCTCTGGGGTCATAACCACGTTCAACCGAAACCTGGCGAACACCCTGAGCCATATTCATGTTTATTACACGATACATTCCAGCAGCGGTTCTAATAGCGTCAAGTCCAAGAGGTTTTCCTAAATTTTCTTCGGTCAGTTTAACTGCTTTTTCTTTATTCAGAATATATTTTCCGCCTGCAAAAAAGTTTGGGTCAAGATATCCAAGAATAAGGTCTGCGTCTGTACAGGCAGGCTCAACGCCTTCTCTGTTATAGGAAATAGGTCCGGGCAACGATCCGGCACTTTTGGGTCCCATCTGAAGTAATCCTCCTTTATCAATCCAGCCAATACTTCCACCACCGGCTCCAATGGTAATAATATCTAAGGTTGGCAATGCAATTCTGTGACGGTCAATATCGCCATCTGTACTGGTAACACATTTATGATTTACCACAAGGGAGGCATCGAAACTGGTTCCGCCCATGTCCATTGTTATACAATTTTTAAAATCTAGTAATTCTGCATAATATGCACCGGCAATTGGAGCAGCAGCGGGACCGGAAAGAACAGTAACGGCTGCAATTTTTCTGGCAACGTCAGGAGTTACTACTCCGCCGTTTGACTGCATAATCATTAATTTTCCGGTGAAATTTATATCTGTTAATTTACTAAGCAATGCTTCAAGATATTTGTCGATAACAACACCAATATATGCATTGATACAGGTTGTGCTTACCCTTTCATAAAATCGGACCGAAGGTAGAACTTCATAAGAACCACAAATAAATAATTCAGGCAGCGCAGCTCGTAAATATTCAGTGGCAATTTTTTCGTGTTCTGTGTTAAGATAAGAATTCATAAAGCAGACAGCGATGGCTTTTACTTCTTCTTTCTTAATTTTCTCTATTATTTCGTCTAATTCTTTTGTATTAACAGGGGTTAGCGATTTCCCCATAGCGTCAATTCTTTCGTCGATGGTAAATCTCAGGTGCCGGGGAACCAGCGGTTTTACATTCTGGTAATGATTATTGTAACGTTCTTCACGGATTCCTCTGCGCATTTCCAAAGCATCTCTGAAACCTTTGGTTGTAACAAGAGCTGTCTTTGCCCCGTTCATGGTGAGTAAGGCATTGGTAGCAACCGTAGTACCGTGAACAATAGTGTCGATATCTTTAATAAATGAACTAAGTTCGAGATTTAATTTTTCAGCAATTTCTTTAATTCCGGTAATAAATCCGATGGAAGAATCCTGAGGCGTAGAGAGGGTTTTGTGAATTAATGAGGAGCCATCATCACCAACGAGAAAAAAATCTGTAAAAGTTCCGCCAACATCAATGCCTAATTTATACTTCATAACAATGTTCGTTGTTCTTTTAAAACATTTTTATTACAATCTGTTTTTTTGTTCTTAACGTTCGCTATTCAAGTTTCTAGCTATTAAAAAATTAATATAGCGTGTAAAATTAATTAATTATTTGAATTAATAAATATCTAAAAACAGGAATTAAACATATTTTTCTTTTTTGGCAGAACAAAAAAGTTAAAAGAACAACCTTAGACAGATATTGACCAAAATTACAGATAAAAGGCATAGAATGAAGAAGAATAAATGATACTTTTAAAAGTAAAAACTTACAGTTAAAACTAACGTAGAACAAAATTATCTTGTTCTATAAAAAAGAAAAGAAACAGGAAGTAAATAGATAATGGAACTATATTAAAAAGAAGCATTTAATAAAGGCTGAATAATTTATAACTATCTTGCTGAAATGAAAATAAAAGGATTAGTTTTTTATATATTATTGATTATGGCTCTTGGTAATAATTCCTATGCTCAATTTACCAGGCAAGAGCAGAATCAGTTAGATTCACTCAATACCATCATAAAAAATAAATCCAGTCACGATACCCTGGTTGCTGCGGCATATATCAGTCTTAGTGAAATGCTGGCTGCTTCAAATATTGATACAGTTATATATTTATGTACTAAAGCTCAGGAGTTAATTCAAAAGAATCTGTCAAATCAATCAGACTTAAAGATTAGAAAATCACTTAAAATTTCTCTTGCTGCTGCACTTAATAATATGGGATATGTTCACATGAATAAGGTGAACCTGCCACTTGCTTTGGAATATTACAAAAAGAGTATAATAGTAGAAGAAGATAATGGAAATATTCAGGGACTGGCAAGTGCATATAATAACATTGGCCTGATATACTTTAACAAAGGAGATATTCCTTCAGCATTAGAATATTATCATAAAAGTCTGAAAATAAAAGAACGGTACGGGGACAAAAAGGGAATCGCTTATTCATATAATAATATTGGTTATGTGTATCTTGACCAGGGAAATTTTCCTTTAGCGTTAGATTATTATGAAAAAAGCCTGAAGATTAGGGAGGAGATTGGAGATAAAAATGGGATGGCTCAGTCATTCAATAATATTGGAAATATATATCATAAATCAGGTAAAATATTGCTAGCGCTCGAATATTTCAATAAGAGCCTTAAGATAAGGGAAGAAACCAACGACAAAAAAGGAGTGGCTTATGCTTTTAATAATATCGGGCTTGTACACAATGATCATGGGAACATGACTTTGGCGTTGGATTTTTTTAATAAAGCATTAAAGAAGTATGAAGAAATTGAAGATAAGGAAGGAATGGCTTATACTTTTCACAGAATAGGAAGTCTTAAATTTAAAACAGGTGAGGTTTCGGAAGCCAAGAAATATGCCGAAAAAGGCTTGGTTCTGGCGAAGGAAATAGGATTTCCGTCAATAATTGAATTAAATGCAAAGCTCTTAAGTCAGATTGCAATTAAACAAGGTCTTTGGAAAGAAGCTTATGAAATGAGGAATCTGGAAATTCTAATGCGTGATAGTTTGGCCTCTATTTCAAGTATTAAAGCATCTGCAAATCAACAGGCAAAATACGAATATGAAAAACAAGCGGCAATCGACAGTATTGCTCATTCAAAAAAAATAGAAATAAAAGACCTTGAACTTGGAAAACAAAGAGCAGAAAATCGTAAACAACAAATCATAATTATTTCTGCCATAGCTGGATTTATAACAATTTTAGCGTTCTCAATTTTTCTTTTGCGATTGTTTCGTCAGAAACGAAAAGCCAATATTTTACTTGCATTACAGAATACTGAAATTCGGCAACAAAGAGAAGAAATTTCTACTCAACGCGATTTGGTAACATTACAAAAAGAACAAATAGAAGAAATTTACAAAGAAGTTACGGATAGTATTAACTATGCCAAACGAATTCAGGAAGCGGTATTGCCGGTAAGCGATTCAGCAAGATCAATTCTGGGTGAACACTTTGTATTATTCAAACCAAAAGATATCGTTTCCGGAGATTTTTACTTTACAACAAAAATAAAAAACTGGCTCATTGTAGCTGTTGCTGATTGTACCGGACATGGAGTTCCTGGCGCATTTATGTCGATGCTGGGTATTAGTTTTTTAAATGAAATAGTTCAGAAACAGGAAATAAATAAAGCAAACCAGATTTTGAATCGGCTTAGAATTGAAATAATAAACGCTCTTCAGCAAAAAGGTTTGTCAGGGGAACAGAAAGATGGTATGGATATTTCCTTACTGGTAATAAATACCGATACAAATGAATGCCAGTGGGCTGGGGCGAATAATCCTCTTTACATAGTCAGAAAGCCCATAAAGTCAGAAAGTGAAAAGTCAGTTGAAACCAACTTTCAACTTTCCGACATTGGGCTTTATGAACTTAAGGGAGACAAAATGCCCATTGCCATTTATCCCGAAATGAGAGATTTTACTAACCATGAATTTTCCTTGCAAAAAGGCGATTGTGTTTATCTCTTTACTGATGGTTATGCCGACCAGTTTGGTGGTACGAAAGGTAGAAAGTTCATGTATAAACAATTTAAACATGTATTAGAAAGTAATTGTGATAAACCAATGCTTTTACAGGGTGAAATTTTAGAACTGACATTCAATGACTGGAAAGGGAGAACTGAACAGATTGACGATGTAACAATAATAGGTATGAGGATTTAAAAATTTAAAAAATGAAATTTTATTTTTTACTTTTTGTAACAGCAATACTATTCAATAATCTGATTATTGCAGAGAATAATATTGATAGTCTTACATCTATTGCAAACAGCAACAGAAAAGATACAAATAAAGTTCTGGCATTGAATAAACTTAGCATGTATTATGAATACAACGATACTGCAAAAGCATGGAATTATAACCGTCAGGCTTTAACGTTAGGCAAATCGTTACAATGGATTCCCGGATTAGCGAAAACTTATATTATTTCCGGATGGCTGTATCAGGACATAAGTAAATATGATATTTCATTGGAATATATGAATCAGTCTCTTTCAATGTATCAGTTACTTTATAAGAAAAATCCAGGAGATTTATCTCAACTGGCAAATATTTCAGGATGTTATAATAACTTGGGAAATGTTTATACAAATAAAGGAAATTATCCCAAGGCTTTGCAATGCTATATACTGGGACTTAAGAAAGTTGAGAATTTATTGCAAAGCAATCCGGAAAATAAAAATTACCTGATAAAAGTTACGGCATGTTATACTAATCTTGGGAGCGTTTATGCATACATGAACGATAATCAAAATGCGTTGTCTTATTTCAACAAAGCAAAAGACATGGCGGTTTCTCTAAAAGACAGCAACATTGTCGCCCGATGCCTTATTAATATGGGTATCATTTATAAACGCGACACTTTATATGATAAGGCTATTGATGCGTATCAATCTGCCAAAATAATTTTTGAAAATCAGAAAGATCTGGAAGGCGTTGGAATGTGTTTGCAGAACATGGGTATTGTTATGGAGTTGAATAAGTCATATGACAATGCTATTAAAATGGAAAAACAAGCTCTCGAAATCGTCAAAAAACTTGGCAACAGGCATAATGAATGTCAGATTCTTGGTGCCATAGGGAATGCATTAATGAAACAAAATAAATTAAGTGAATCTGAAAAGTATATGAAAGAAGCTCTTAAGATTTCCCAGGAATTAGAATCCATAGTCGACATTAATACTCATTCACTAATGCTTTCAGATTTATATGCAAAAAGAAATGAATTTAAATTAGCTTATACGTATCATAAATTATATACAGATTATAAGGATAGTATTTATAATAAAGAAAATACCAGGCAGTTTGCTGAAATGAAGGAAAAATACGAAAGCGATAAAAAACAGCTTGAAATTGAGAAATTAGCGAAACAAAAAGAATTAGATAACCAAACTATTATAGCTCAGACGGCTGAGAATAAAAAACAACGCATACTAATAATTTCATTTATTGCCGGTTTTATTTTAATCCTGTTTTTTTCAATTATTCTTTATCGATTATTTCTTCAAAAGAAAAAAGCTAATCAATTACTTGCGAAACAAAATGCAGAAATTAATCAGCAAAAAGAAGAAATTTCAGCTCAACGGGATGAAATCATGACTCAACGTGATGAAATAGAAGCACAAAGAGACCTGGTAACTGTACAAAAAGATCAGATCGAAGAAATTCACCATGAATTGAAAGACAGTATAAATTATGCCAAACGTATTCAGGAAGCATTATTACCAATCAGTGATTCTGCAAGATCGGTAATGGGGGAGCACTTTGTTTTATTTAATCCCAAAGACATTGTAAGTGGCGATTTTTATTTTGCTTCACAGGTAAATCAGTGGTTGATAATTGCTGTTGCCGATTGCACGGGTCATGGGGTACCAGGTGCCTTTATGTCTATGCTTGGCATAAGTTTTTTAACTGAAATTGTAAGAAAGAAGGAAATTAATCAGGCAAATCAGGTGTTAAATGAATTAAGAAAAGAAGTGATTAACGCTCTTCAACAGAGGGGTATTAGTGGCGAACAAAAAGATGGCATGGATATCTCTTTACTTGTAATTAATACAGAAACTAAAACAGGACAATGGGCAGGAGCAAATAATCCTCTTTACATAGTCAGAAAGTCCATAAAGTCAGAAAGTGAAAAGTCAGTTGAAACCAACTTTCAACTTTCCGACATTGGGCTTTATGAACTTAAGGGAGACAAAATGCCCATAGCTATTTATCCTTTAATGAAGGACTTCACAAATCACGAAATAGAATTGAAAACAGGTGATTGTGTTTATTTGTTTTCTGATGGTTTCGCCGATCAGTTTGGAGGCCCCAAAGGCAGGAAATTTATGTACAAACAATTTAAAGAAATTCTTTTTCAGAACTACGATAAACCAATGACAGAACAGAAAAAAATACTAGAAACGGCAATAGAAAACTGGAAGGGAAATCATGAACAAATTGACGATATAACTGTTTTAGGAATAAGAATATAGACTTATTCAGGTTTTGTTTTAGTATAAATAATATAATCACCCATTTTTTTATCTTTTTCGAAATCTATGTTAGTCAATTTTTTTCCATAAGCAATACTTGTAATCACCAGCAACTTAATATTTGGATCGTATTCTTTTAATCGTTGAAATATTCCAAAATATTCCTCTGTGTGAAAACTTCCGTTAAGGTGAAATATTTTTGAATCCGGATGTTCTTTATGATATTGAAAAATTGAATACGCCATGGTGCAATCCCAAAGAGAATGTCCTGGAATTACATCGTATTTTTTTGTTTTGGAAGAGTCAGGCATTTCTCTTTTTTTCTTCTTTTTATCAGAATCTTCTTTTCCCAGGTTTTTCAGTTTTTCTGCATAAGCACCGGAGGCCAGATTGTATGGAATTGGAGCCATGGCTTTTTTTGCCTGTTCAGAAAGTAACATTAGGGTGTCCAGACCATATTTATTTACCAGGGTTACATATCGGAAAGGAGCGTTAGCTGCAATCAAATGGAGTTTTTTTGCTTTGGCAAATTCAACCATGGGTCTGTAATCATTGTAATTTGGCCAGCAACGGGCATCTTTATTAAAATAACCCTCTTTGATAAAGCCATTAAGGTATTCATCGACAATATACTGAACGTCACGGTCAAACATTTCCATGGAAAGAACAGTTTTTTCTCCGTATTTTTCATAGGCCATCTGAAGAAGCATTGACTGAATTTTATGAGTAATCAGGTCGGTGTGTTGCTCACCATAAAACAAGACATCGTAATTTGCCAAATCAGCAATAATAACCGAAGGTTCCACAACTTTTCCTTCTTTCACAGAATAAATAATGTAATCGTCTTTCGATAGTTTTTCGGTTTGTGAATAGCCAAAAACTGAGGTTAACAGCAGGAATGCAAATACTTTTATTACGCGCATTTAATTTTTTTTTTAATGGTAAACAAAGGTAAAAAAATACTCAAACCCAAATTCCCAATAAATCTTAAATCAAATAAGGTTGAAAAACCGAAATATTCCATTTTATACTTAATCTTAAAAACAGTTTTGTATAAGTTTAAATTTTAGTACATTGCATCACCAATAACAAACAATATTTACTTTCTAATATTTACAAATAGTTAATGTTGGTGATATTTGGTTGTTACCAACAATCATTCTACTATCCGGAGAACATTTGAAAAATCGAGCTAACGAGTTAGCTTTGCAAGACGAGCTCCTTGTAAAGACCGGTTTACGCAATGGCACATAAAAGTCCGTAGAAAAAAAAAGACTCGGAATCGTAAAAAGAATTCGAAAACAAATTGCTAAATTTGAAATTACAAATTCTGATCTCGGAATAACAACGTGTTGATTTTCAGTATTTATTATTGACCGTTAGTCAGAAGGCGAAGAAAAGCCCACGACACTGAGAATGACAGTGAAAATAAAAAGATTTGGTTTTATGCCGAATCTCATGAATAAATGGTAAAACAACTCTATATTTACAGCTTTAAAATAATATTTAAAATGAAAAACCTATTTTTACTGGTCATTGTTTTGTTTGCAACACAACTTAAAGCCCAAACACCCATAGTACTAACCCGCAGTGCGACTGCTATAAGTACGGGCCCTGCGTGCATAGCGAGCAGTCCTGTGTATGCCACTTTACAGGGAATAGTGAATGCCAACGGTACCACTTGCAGCGTAAGTTTTGAGTACGGTAACACAATAAGTTATGGCAATACCATAACAGTAGGCACAGTTACCGGAAGCACCGATAATGTTGTAAGTGCTCCGGTTTCGGTTAGCAGTATTTACGGGCTTCCGCGAAGAGAAATACACTACCGCCTGGTGGTTACAAATGCCAACGGCACATTTTACGGGCGCAACTATATTGCCGCACCCTTTGATCCTTCCCGAAGAATTGCAATAATAGCACCCTGTTCAGATAGCCCAACCATGGCAAACTTTGATATAGTTAATCACAACCCGGCATCAGATGTTACTGTATATTATAACGCTGGGGCCGGCTATACAGGAACTGTGATAATAGGTGTTGAGCAAATACAGCAGATTTTTGTGCCGAAAGGCAGCATTGCGGCTTTCACCTATGAAAACTGCATGTTTAATCAGACTATAACTAACGACCAGCTTTGCTCAGAAACTCAAACCCCCGAAAAGAAAATACTTATTTACACTTTAGGTAGATTTAATAGCGGTCAATCGCATCTTTATAAAATAGAAAACAGAAATAACTATCCCGTTACAGTGAATGTTCAAATAGTTGCTGATACCTATACCAGGACCATTCCGGCTAATTCGGCAGCATTTGTTGCCACCGGAATAATAGGTGAAATGCAAATTGATTATAATGGAGTTCCATTTGCGGTTGCCAGTCCATCTAATTTTACGTACGAAGAGTCAACCTGGTTAGATGTTACCCCTGTTTCATCAACATCAACCACCGCCACCTTCGAGCTGTACAACCGCGATAATGTACCGCATACCTATGTAATGCGAAATGCAGCCGGAAATGAGTTCAGTTACACTGTCTCCGCAAACCAAAGCTACAATGTTACCCTTCCCAAAGAAGTATGGGATGTGTTAATTTCTGTTTATGATCAATATCCGGCAAGTATATATTATGTTGCACCACTTGTTGGCGAAACGTTTGGCGATCCTGCTTATGCCATTAACGGCAAATTAAAATTGGCCACCGCAACACCCGCAGCAACAATTCCACTTATGCCGGATATTACATCACTTATGATTAGTTCAACTACAGCAATTACCGCTAATGGAATCATAAATTGCAATCCCGCTCAAAACGAAACACTGGATTATTATTTTATTTACGGCACCGACCCAAATAATTTGAACCAAAGCACAGCATCGCAACAAATCACCATAATGTCAACTCAGGATGCCACGGTAAGTGCCACAGTAAGCGGATTAACACCCGAAACGGTGTACTATTTTAAGCTGGTTGCAGGAACGAACCAAAGTGCAATGAAGAGTATTTTGTTATCGTCACTTCCAACTACTCACCTCAAAATGTGTCTTCGTGCCGATATGAATGTAACCACAAGCGGGTCTTCTGTTTCACATTGGAGCGATGTTTCGGGTAACGCGAATAATGCCAATCAGAGTATTATAGCCAAACAACCTGTTTTAGTCGAAAATGTGATAAACGGGCATCCGGTAATTCGTTTCGATGGAACCTCATCCACCTTAAACCTGCCATCATCAGGTGCATTAGGAGTTTATAATAATCCGTATGAAATGTTTATAGTGGCAAAATCCGGTTCGGGAAACATTCAGTTTCTGATTTCCGGTGCAAGTTATGAGCAATTCGAATATCATCTCAACGGAGTAGGCGCAAGGTTTATTCCAACTACCGGAATTTATTTGGATAAAGGAATTACCGGAGATTATACCAATGGAAATGCACATATTTTTGGAGCAAGAGCATCGGCAAGCGGTGGAGCAGTGCGTGTTGATGAAACAGATGGTGTAACAACAAGCAGTAATATTCTTTCTTCAAATGCCGGAAATCTATTTCTTGGTAGTCGGCAAGGAACTGCCTATTGTTTTAACGGCGACATGGCCGAAATTCTTATTTACAGTGCTGTGCTTACACCTGAACAACGCGACTCTGTGGAATTGTACCTGTACAACCGGTATTTTACAAAATTGATAACAACTACAGTTAGCCCCTCAAACAGTGGAATGGTAACCGGCTCGGGAAATCACCCCACGGGAACCAATGCAACCCTTGTTGCCACACCAAATATTGGCTACCACTTTGTAAACTGGACCGAAAATGGTAATGTTATTTCAACAAATGATACACTTGAATTTACCCTTGTTTCTGATACTGCTTTTGTAGCGAATTTCGTATTAAACAGTTATTCGGTTACAGCAAATGTAAATCCTGTAAGTTCAGGAGCAATAAGCGGAGCAGGCACATACAACCATGGCGAAACCGTTACATTAATTGCCACACCAAATGTGGGCTACTACTTTGCAAACTGGACAGAAAATGGGAATATTATTTCAACGAATGATACACTTGAATTTACCGTCGTTTCTGATACTGCTTTTGTAGCTAATTTTGAATTAAACAGCTATTCTATATCTGAA